>JBEVXD010000001.1:243949-920600 GCA_040506275.1 Candidatus Thiodiazotropha sp. DIVDIV | reverse complement strand
GATTTTGCAAACTATCGCTATTTGATTTAAACCTACCACCGGTAGATCGAGAGTCCTGTTGGTAACTGATTATTAAAGAAGTATAATTTTCACTAAAAGTGGAAGTGGTCTGGTTTTACTGCAGAGTGTCGACCTAGGGCTTTTTAAACTAAAACAAAGTACCCTCCTCCACAAAGAAATTGAGAATCCGAAACGAGGCTAGATAACGTGGGAAATACACTCCAAGATCAACTGCTGAAAGCTGGATTGATTGATAAAAACAAGGCTAACAAAGCTAGTAAAGATATTCGCAAACAGACTCGCCAGCAACGAAACAAGAAAGAGACAGCCGCTCCGAGCGCTGAGAAGCAGAAACAGCTGGAGAAAGCTGCGAAAGACCGTGAACTTAACCTTCGGCGTGAAGAAGCTCGCAAACAGCGTGAAATTGCCGTACAGATCAAACAGTTAGTAGATAATCATCGTCACCCTCGTAGCAACAAAGAAGATGACATTCCTTTTTATTTCAATAATAAGGGGAAGGTCAAACAGATGTATGTGTCTACTGAGACACACAAAATGATCAGCTCAAATAAACTTGTAATAGTTAATTGTAATGGGGTTTTTGAGTTGGTTCCAAAAGATATATCAGAAAAAATTCGGCTGCGTAATCCCAGTCTGGTTATAGACCTGACTGACGAACAGCCAACGTCAGAGGATGACCCCTATGCAGAATACCAGGTTCCTGATGATTTAATATGGTGACTTTATTTGAAAAGTGAGAACAGAGTCGGATGACACTCCACTAAGCAAATAATTAAGATAATAAGGATTCTTAGTCAAATTTCTGGGTAGACATCTTCAAAACCACTCTAGTCCTCAACACATCATTCAAGGATCCATTAATAACTCTTTATTATCAATAAGTTAAACATTTTCTGGGGTTAGATTTGTACCACCCTAGCTGCCCCTACCTACGGGTTATCACCTATTTTAAAATGAGTTTTTAGAGATTAGTATTACCCATGAATTACATGGAGAGGTATTTATGTCCACTATTAACCAAATCAACAACTTATCTAATGCCGCTGCATCTCAATTAAACAGCAGCACTAGCACAAGTGCACGTGGAGCCTCACAAAATGCTGACTGGTTTACCGATAATGCAACCGATGCTTCACAGTCAATTACAGTATCAGCATGTTTCGATAGCAGTAGTACCATTGAGCAAATGAGTAAAAGTATCCTCTCCTGTATTGGTGATACATCAACGTTCTAAATCCTAATACACCTCAATCTTCATGCCATAATGCCAGAATTCCGACTCAGCGATCAGCCTGATTGGCAGGGTGCAGCACAACGTTTGGTCAGTGGCTGTAAAATGCTGGACAATCTGGATCAAAGAATTGCGCTGATGGAAAAACTCTGCGTCGGCCTCGGAGATGAACTCTATCCCGCATTTCTGAAAATGCTCTGTATGGTCGGTAAAAATGGCGACCAGGAGTCAAAACAGTTGATTACTGAAACTCTTGTCAATTCCATCCTGACTGGTCGTCTTCCCTCAGGTAGATTAAGTGCTTGGGGTTCAGAATCTCATAATGGCAATAGTTTATTTGGACAAACCAGAAGCTTAGGGCCTATCGAGTATATATTTACCTGGTACGCGCAGCCTTCTGGTAGAACACCTCTACCCGTTCAAGGTTTTCACAATGCAGCATCAGAATTGATACTGTTAATTTCTTCGAATCCAAAAGCTAAGCAACTCTATTGCACGAAACTATCAGCAGATATTGAGGATCCGTTGGATGGTTCACTCTCTAGTAAATCACGTAGTGCAATTGGTGGATTTGTTGATGCCTGGATGGCTGATAAACCCCCTGAAGAGCTATTGAATACTTTTCTGGATACGCTACAGGGTGATAGTTTAAGTCGTCTAGGGCATATCCAATCCCAATATTCTTTTAATACGACACGATAAGATTTACTATTTGTTTGTTAACTTTTTTACCTACTAGTCCCCTACCCTCCATATAATCCTTTCAAGATTGTCGGTACTTTATCTGAATGAGAATACAATTCATCTATTAAGAGGTGAATTAGTGAGGTTAATGTTAAAAAAAGCATTACGATAGCGGCCAACATCTTCAATGACATCGATAAGAAGAAAACATTAAATTGTTGTGCATACCGATTTACAAGTCCCATCATGCTATCAATAATTAAAACAACAACAATCATAGGGGATGCGACTAATAGTGTGAGTTTAAAATAGTAATAAAATTCAGATCCTAATACGGTGATACCTGCATTGACTAAATCAGGTAATTGTTCGTGAATAGGCCAAATGGTGTAGCTTTCGAATATAATATTATTTAATATCAACAACCCTCCTGATGTTACAAAAATATAGTTAGCCAATCTTGCGAGAAAAGAGCCAATTAAGGTTGTTTGAGATCCTGTTAGTGGGTCTTGTACTTGAGCGATTGAAGCGCCTATTTGATTATCGATAATCTGGCCTGCTGTTTCGAATGCCCATAAATAGATACCAAAAAGAACACCTATAGCGATACCAATTACAGCCTCTTTGGCAAAAAGTATGATCCAAGTGGATGTATTTAAAGAACCTAACTCGATTGATGGCTGTATTATAATGGTAATTAATGCTAATGATAAAAATATTGCGTTTCTTACCAGTGCTGGAATTAATTCAGAAGTAAATAATGGAAGAATAAAAAAAATAATCGCTATACGAGTAGAGGCTAAACTTATAGTTAAAGCATGCTCTGAAAGGTATTGAAGAATATCAAAGCCATCCATGCTATTACTATCTATTTTACTAAAATCGGGAAGTCTGTAAAAAGACGATCTGTAAAATGATACAAAGTACTACCAGCAAGGGATGCGGTAATGAAAATTGTAACTACTATAGCAAAAAATTTTGCAGCATATTGGAATGTTTGCTCCTGTAGTTGCGTTGCAGCCTGAATGAATGCGATAAAAATACCAACGAGAGCTGCTACGATAACAGGTGGCCCAGCTAATACAATAACAAACCAAAGGGCTTGTTGTGTTATTTTTATTATCTCTTGGTCGTACACAAGCTTTATAGGTATGAGAGTACTAAGCCATGTGCGAGTTTTGCCCACCCATCAACTAATACGAATAACAGTAGTTTAAAAGGTAACGAAATCACTGTAGGTGAAAGCATCATCATACCCATTGCCATAAGAACATTTGCAATAACCAGGTCTATAACTATGAACGGTAGAAAAATAAGAAATCCAATTTGGAATGCACTGGTTAGTTCACTTATTGTAAATGCAGGTATTAGAACTATAAAATCATCAGCTCGCAAATCATCTACATGATCATCTGAATCCTTCATCATACGTCTTATAGATGAGAGAAAAAATTCACGTTCTTTGATATTTGCATGTTTAGTAAGAAATTCTCTCATAGGCTCTTTAGAGTGATTCATAACCTCCAAAATTGTACTTGTATCTTTTAAAGGATTCTCAATATTAGAAATATCATTATGCATTTGTTTTGTAACTGGATACATTACATAAATTGACAAAACTAGAGCAAGACCATTGATAATTAAATTTGGAGGTACTTGTTGTAGACCTAATGCATTTCTTAAAAGACTAAGAACCACTACAATTTTAGTAAATGATGTAATCATTACGGCTACGAATGGTGCTAAAGCAAGAATTACAACAGTTATAAGTGCTGAAGATGGTGAGAATTGTGTTAAATCCATGTAACTAATCTATATTGTATCTATGAATATACCATAGCCATTTGTAATTGATAAAAGATGACCAGTAGCAACTACTAAGTTGTCTTTGTATACTGAGATTTTGTAGTTATTTAGTGGTTTAGTGAGTAGTACTTCCCCTTCTTGATTCCACCCTTTTATAATATCAAATGGTATATCTATATCATTATCTGTAACTATTTTTAAATATGTCTCTTCTGTTTCTTGGGCGATTTTATCTTCTGAGATTTCATTTTTATTTTCTACGGTACTATTATGTAGATAAATTTTGCTGATATCTCCTTCGATTGTTGCGAATAAATTATCGACATTGTGATTGTTTACTATAACCTTTAGGTACCATGGTGTTAAAAAAGAATCAGGTATCAGTAAAATACAACCAGGTTTCAGTGATTCAACACACCTTGAACTGATTGTATTATTTGATAGTGTTAGTCTAACACCAGTGAAACTAGTTTTGATTATTATATTTTCGTTAATAATCTCTGTTGGAAATGGCAATAAAGATAAAACATCTTCAGAGAACGCTAATTTTATCTGTCCATGATTATTATCTATTTGTTTTGAGTCAGAATATAGAGTCATTGTGTAGTCATGACTGCTATGCTCTTCGGTACATGGATTTATGTTTAGGCCGGTTTTTAACCACTCCTCAACTACTCTTATGAGCTTTTCTTCACGACTCAGTGTCTTAACCATTTCTAAAATGGTAAATTTATAAAAGCTATTTGATTTATCATAAATGGTATTACGACGAATTCCGATATCTATTGTGCCAAATTTTGAGTTAGCAGTGAACCAGTAGACATCACTATCAATATATATACTTTTTGATAGTTCTTCACTCATTGACTCATTAATATTGTTAGTTGTAGACATTGTCAATAAACTTTTATTGGTCAATTTTTTTGGTTATGACCATTTTAACTAAATCAGCTGCTGTCTTTGCATGCATTTTTGACATAACTCTAGATCTGTGTAATTCGACGGTTTTTACGCTTATACCTAAGTCGAGAGCAATAACTTTGTTCATTTTCCCTTCAACGATTTCACTCAGAACCTCATTTTCTCTCTTTGTTAGAGTAGTAAGTCGTGTTTTATATACTTGATCAATCTCTGTGCTAATTTGTTTGTCTAGATTATGATTGACCTGATTAGATACTTTAATAGCACTATCTAATGCAGAATTTAAAATGTTGTAATCTAGAGGTTTTTCTAAAAAAGTAATTGCCCCTTTTGACATTGCTTCAACAGCTAGAGGGACATCACCATGCCCAGTCATATAAATTATTGGTATGAGAATATTTTTAGAGATTAATTTTTCATGGAATTGAAGTCCACTCATACTAGGCATTCTAATATCCAACAGACAACAACTATTGTGAAATGTCTTCAATAATTCAATTTTATGGAGTGCTTGAACTGGATCTTTGAATTTAACTACACTATAACCTTCACCTTCAAGCACCCATGAAGTTGAATCCCTGAATTCCTTGTTGTCGTCAACTATATATATAAGTGGTTGATTCATAATATATGACCTAGTCCATTAGAGGTAACAGTATATGAGAAGTACATCCTGCATCCTCATTTGTTGATAGCCAGAGCTTTCCCTTGTGTAACTCAATGAATGATCGACATATGTTCAATCCAATACCCATACCTGATGATTTTTTAGATGCAAAGGGGATAAAAATATTATCAGCCTCTTGATCAGTCATACCTTTTCCATTGTCTTGTATAGAAATTTGAATATAGTCATCAATCATAACTGCATTAATAGCGATTAAATTATTATTTTGAGATTCATTGTTCGAATCAATTCCATTTCTTATTAGATTAATTATGACTTGTTGTAGCATTAGTTCATCTCCATAAACAGTGGTGTTGCACAAACTAACGCTCTGACTTATATCAACATTAGTGTTTCTCATTTCCCAGTCCATTAGAGATACACATTTCTCGATTAGTGCTTTTACTCTTACTGCAGAAAGTTTAGGTTGTCTGGTTTGAGTGTAATCCCTTATTCTTGATACAATACTTGAAGTGAATTTTACTTGTTCTAAAGATTTATCTATTGCCAAAATGACATCATGTTCAATATTGTCATTTTTTGATAACCTTGATTTTAAACCAAATAGTAAGTTATTAATTGTACCTATAGGTTGGTTTATTTCATGAGCCAGGGTAGATGCCATTTCACTTACCGTAATACTTCTTGATGTAAAAAGTAGTTTTTCACGGTCTTCGAGATATCTAGAATTTGCCAGCAATGTATTATCATAATTGTTAAGTCTAACCACAATAGTATTAGATTCTACTTTGATAATTTCAATTTCATATGGCGAGCATTTTATAATGGATTTGTTTTTGTTGTTAGAGTAAGAGTCAAAAATAGCACTTTTTATGGTTGATGTTTGTCTTCTATTATTTGATATTGCATTACATAATGATGATGAATTTTGTCCTACCTTAAGAAAATGAAATGTCTCTTTAAACATGTTTGAAATCCAAACAATCCTATCTAATGAAATATCCAATATTACAACTCGGTCGTAATTATCAACTAAATCATATGGTAGATTATTTACATTACCATCTATGTTACAGGTACTATCTATTTCCATATTTTAGATAACCCAGGTATGTGTAATTTAATATTTGTGTTGCTTGTGATTAATTCACCATCCATGAGGTTATATTCCAAACAATAACCATTTAATGAAATATGGCCATAATCAAACTTTAATTTATGAAGTGATAATGATTTATATGTAGTTGATATATACTCAAGGTTAAGCCAATCTTTTGTATACTTATAGCCACCTATATGAAAATAAGTAGGTAGATTATATCTATCTATAGCACCATCCCTTCGAATAATAGAGATATCTATGACTGATCTGTCCGGTTTACCATCGAGAAACGGGATAGCTGTTATACTTTGTTTATTTATCAATTTGGTTTTTTGAATATATTCAAAAAATGTAAAAATTACATATGATTTACAATTATTATTATTTTGAAGGTAGTTATGAAGACTGGTAATAAGATCAGTTTGATAATGATCAGCGGATAAAGCACAGACTTCTTCAGTATCACTATACCTATATTTATCAGGTGTTACCT
Source organism: Candidatus Thiodiazotropha sp. DIVDIV (assembly GCA_040506275.1). Lineage (GTDB taxonomy): Bacteria > Pseudomonadota > Gammaproteobacteria > Chromatiales > Chromatiaceae > Thiodiazotropha. Next base: position 913,714 of record JBEVXD010000001.1, on the reverse strand, counting down.
GACTAAAGTCGTTATTATCTAAAGATATTGAACTAGAGGCTTTACAGGTTGAATTCAATGAAGTAGATAATGTTTTTATTTTATCCAGGTGAACTGTTGAAAGGTTTAAGTTGTTTACACAGCTAGTTTTTACTGTATTTGCGTTAACTTTTGTAATGGACTGGTTATTATCTATTATTTTATTGTTGGTTGCCGACTGTATATTATTATATCTGACTGAATTCTTAATATTAACTGAACTTGTATGTTCAACATAACTTTTTAGAGACGTTGATAGAAGTTGATTAGCATTATGGCTATGTAATGTATTTGAAATAATGGACATAACTACTGTTCAGTATTTTTTATTGTTGAGTAATTCAACTCTATAGTTAGATGACTTACCGTCACATACAACACTCCATCCTTTCTTGATAAGTCTGTCATTCAGTTCATTTAAGTTTGTACGCATTCTACTGTTATCAACGTTACATGACAGTATTAAACTAGTATCAGATACCTTTTTTATATTCACAGATAGATTTGAATCTAATAATTTATCAGTAAGAGTGAATTGCCATGAATTATTAATTGTTTTATTAACACTATTAATTATCTTTTCGAAATTCGACGATAATTCATCAATATTAACAGTAGTAACTGGTACTTGGTTTAATTCAGTAATACTTAACAAATTATTGATTGGACAGGTTACTGCATAACTGTTGTTATCTATTATTGGAATTGAGTCATCTTTCTGACTAAAAGATGAGTAATCTAATAATTCATCATTAAATAGTGTTATTGTTTGATGCTCGTTATAATTTATCGTATCTTTATTGTCATCATAAACACCATTTTCATGGGCATCCTTACGTTTCTTAACCAAAGATTCGAACTCTAATATTTCATGATTAGATTGTGTATGATTAGGTTTTAACAATGAGGAACTTGTCTGTTCGTATTTACTTGATATAGATGTCATTTGAACGCTCCATGTTTAAAACTATCTTCTTGTGAAATCTCATCTTCTTTATTCTCAAGGACTGCAGTATATAGTAATTTGCATTTTGACAATTTTTTAGTTAGAAGTGTTGATTTTTGTTTTTCTTTATTCCATATTTTTTTTCTTTGTAAATATGATATTTCTGCTTCATTTTTTTTGTTGAGTTCTTGTTCATGGTAATACTCATGCATTTCAAGATCATAGTCTAACCAGAATCTACGGATATGTACTCTTTCTCTATGTGTTGGTGATTCTTTTACATAATTAGTACTGATATATATATTTAGAGCTTCTTTCTCATTCTGAATATTCTGTATAGTTGTATTTCTTTTTTCTAAATTATTACAAGCATCCACATAAGCTTTTTTATCTATTGTCAATAATCGTTCTTGGGTTCTTACTCTTATAACTTGTAACTTTTTAAGCTTAGTTAATTTTACAATATCCATATCAGTTGTTATTATCTTCAAGAATCCGATTAAGTTGATCTAATGAATCATCTATATCACAGTATGAATCGCAATCCTGTTTTAAGTAATTTAATATTTTAGTGATGTTTTTAATTGCTTCATCTGCTTGAGTATCGCTACCCTTTTCATATTCACCTACCTGTACAAGAAATTCTATCTCACTATATTTTGATAATAGAGATCTCAATTTAGCGATGTTTGATCGATGTGATTCGGTAGTTATTTGATTTAACAGTCTGCTTGTACTTTTGAGTATGTCGATTGCTGGATAATGATTCTCTTGAGCTAGTTTACGTGTAAGAACTATATGACCATCTAGTAATGATCTAACTTCCTCTGCAATTGGATCGTTACTTTCTTCATCTTCTACTAATACAGTATAAAATGCAGTCATAGTTCCTTTGCTATCATTTCCAGACCGCTCAAATAATTTTGGTAATTCTGCAAATACTGATGAGGGGAAACCTCTTCTCACTGGTGGTTCACCTACGGATAAACCAATTTCACGTAGAGCTCTGGCAAATCGGGTCACAGAATCCATTAATAGAAGGACATTCTTTCCGGAAGAGCGAAAACCTTCAGCTATAGATGTCGCTGTATATGCAGCTCTCAACCTTTCCATTGCAGGTCTATCTGACGTAGAGACGACCAAAACTGAACGTTTGAGCCCCTCCTTCGTTAAGGTATGCTCAATAAATTCACCGACTTCTCTTCCTCTTTCTCCAATTAAAGCAATAACAATAACATCAGCTTTTGCATGCCTTGCTATCATAGATAATAGTGTTGATTTACCACCACCTGCAGGTGCAAATATACCTGTGCGCTGTCCTATTCCAAGTGTTAATAAACCGTCTATTGAGCGGACCCCAGTATTTAGTGGTTTATCAATAAAAGAGCGCTTAAGAGGAGACGGAGCATCTCTATATAATGGTACTTCATTCATCTTTAAAGGCAATGGTTCCTGATCCAATGGTTGTCCCATACCATCTAATATTCGGCCTACTAAATCCTCGGAGAATTTTATAGATGATTGCTCATTGATAACTGTAACGATTGAATCCTGAGCAATACCGTGGAGATTACCTAATGGAAGTAGTATTGCACTATCTCCAGAAATACCTACTACATCTGCAAAAAGATGATATGTATTGTATTTATCTGTGATTAGGCATTGTTGACCTATTTTTGCATTGATACCACATACACGGATAGACGTTCCATAAGCTTCAACAACTCTTCCTTTACGATGCAAAGTGTCAATATCATTTAAGACAGATGAAAATCGTTCTTCTTTTTTTTCTATGTTATGCATGGATAAAATAGTAATAATGTCATGTATTTAATAATTTACTTTCTATATTTTTCTTTAAGAGCAATAGTTGTTCATCGAAACTAGCGACAGTGACTCCAGAATCTGATTTAATAGTACAGTCAAGATGTCCCATCGAAGGATCAGAAACAATTTCTAGTGTTGAATAATTATAATTATCTTTAATATTCATTCTTTCTAATTTTTCTTGTAATACTTTTCTATATTCTGGCCTTACTTTTACTTCTATTCCCTTATGTTGTTTTAATTTCTTAATTGCAGTTACTGCTAGACTTGTAAGTACATCTTTTGAATCAAGATCTTCTGCTATTTTTCTCGTAACCTCGCATGCCATATTGATAATGTCAGCGTCGGAGTCAGTAGTATTTACAATGATGTTATCTGTAAGATCTTTTAAATATTCAAGGAATTGAGTATTTAAATCGTGTTGTCCTTTTTTTAATCCTTCATCATACCCTTTTAAGTAGCCCGCTTTAGTCGAATCTTCTACCTTACTTTCCCAACTATTTTTTATTTCAGTAATCATCTCTATAATACCGCTCATTGAATCGAATTTGATGATATCTTCATCTGAAATTATATAGTCGTTTGTAGCACAAGTTGCTATATCACTATTTAAGATCACTAAATATTTCATTCTAAATCATTACTTATTGATAAGTCCTTTGTCGTATTCTCTAATACAAACAAAGAGTGTTTTAATATCTCATTAGCTAATATCGGATCAAGTTTACCCTTAGCATTAGATTTAGGTAGAGTATGCGCTAACCATGGCCTTAACCTTATGCTATAACATGAATATATGACTGAAATACCTGCAGTCAAAAGATTATCTGAAACTTTAGTGATATTAAGAGACGAGACTTTTTGATTATTGACATGGGTATTTGCTAAAATAAATTTGAAGACTTCTTCTCCTACCAGATCACTGACTTCTCTTATCTTTTTTGAGTCTATCCATATTTTAATTGACGGTAACAGAAATATTGTCCCTGCAGTCATTACAAGTTGATTTATAGCATTTCTTTCCCACAACAACCAGGTTGGTATTTCTTCTAAATCTTTCCACTCCAAACTAATACCAAACTCGGTTACTGATTTCTCATTGGATAATATATAATCGACTATTCCATATAGAGTAGTTCTATATTTTCTGTAAGATTCAACGTTAGTATCCATAATTAAGATTCAGTAGAAGTTATTCTTAAATGAGAAGACTGTTTTTTATTTTTTATAACTAATAATATTGTGAAGATAGTCAGAGTTAGAACAAGTATTCCTAAAATCAATATTATATAGTCAATATATTTAGTATTCAGTTGAAATAGTGTTTTTCTATTGTCTTCCTTACGTATTTGAACAGTGGGTATAGGATTAGAAGAGAACATTGCAACAGTTACATTTTCATAAGGTAGACCTTCTATACTATTTACAAAAAGTGCTTTTATCTGTGATTCCCTATCAGTCAGATCTATCCCACGCTTATGTTTTATAAAAACTGAAGCTGATGATGGTTTTTCTTTGGATTCCAATTGATTGTCTTTTGGAATTGCAAGGTGAACCCGTGCAAGTATAACACCATCTATACTCTCTATAGTTCGCGATAATTCTTGTGACTGTGCATAATTTAAACGCGCTCTTTCCTCCAGTGGTGATGATACAAAACCCTCTTTTTTAAACACATCACCTAAACTTTCAAATCTATTTTTTGGATATCCGTTAGTTTTGAGTATTTTTATAGCTCCTGAAAAGTTTTCATATGAAGTAGAAACAGAATATCTTTCATCATTATTCTTAATCTTTTTTGAATAGATACCTGAGCTTGAGAGTAATGAAATCATCTCGTTTGCTTCTCTTTCTGTTAATCCTGAATATAAAGATTCTTCAGAACAAGCTGTTAGGAATATAATTAATGCTAAACAACTGACAATGTTCCTTATCATTCTTAACTCTGTTGTCTAAATAGTTGTTGTAAACCATCAGAGGTTCTATTCGCTATATTGGACGTTAACTGACAATGAAACATAAACTCATGACTTCGAGCAGTTAGCATTACTATCTCACTGGGTGTTAACTCATTACCACTTTCAACAGCAGATTTTGCATAATTAACAATTTCTTCAGCTTCCTTGTTAATATAATCGAGTGGTTTTGTAACAGCTTTTTCAGTAGTAGATGGTGTCAAACTTCTTGACAATTCTAGATTACTAACTTTGGCACTATTTAAACTATTTTCAAAACTAGATATATCAGTTAAAGATACACCATATCCAATCTCAACATGTTGAGAAGTAGGTTTTAAATATGATGGTTCTAGCGAACTAATAGGCGTTATAAAGGAATTATCCATAGCTTATATTTCCTATTGCTTACGTGCCATTGTTTCTAGTGAGCTACCAAGACTACTAAGTGCTGTATGTGAACTATTTGAAAGAAAAGTCATTTTTAATGACTCAGCTGTCAATCGAGTTATTTGAGATGGCATTTCCTGACCTTCATCACCAATTTCTGTAGATAAGGTCTCTATTTTTGATGCTTGATTATCTAATGCTTTACCCCATGCATCAGCCATTGCTTCAAACCAACTACCTTCAGCAGAGTCTCTATCGTTTTGAGAGACTGCACTCATAGAAGCGTGTAAATTATTATTGATTGTCATTGGAATATCCTCTTAATAGTGTAGATTTCATAATAATGATTTTAAAATGAATTTAGAACTCTAATGTTGTATAAATTCCCCCTTTTTCAAGTTTCACTTCTTTGTTCAATATTGATACAATTTTGTGTCCTGTTGGTAGTATTGCACCTACATAGTATCTAGACTTGTCCCGGGTCATAACATAAGCAGGGACACCATCAACTACCATTGTTATCCTCTTATCCTCTTTATCGAAATATGCAGTATCAACTGTTGTATCAATCTCTTTTTTACTTTCAATGTATTCAGTATCTAATTCTTTCAAGCTTGGTATTTCTAAGAGAGCAATATTCTGTAATTCTTTTAGTTTCTCTTTATCATGATCAATAGTTGTAACTATTGCGGAATCAGATTTTAAAGCTTTAACATCAGCTTCAACTCCGTGAACACGATAAAGCTCTCTTACTTCTGCTGCTAGATGATCTCCAGTCGATATATCAAGTAAGATTGGAATGTCGATAGTGTCTATATATGACTCTACGTTTGAAAGTTCTTTATTAGTCATAAGAAAACCTGCAATTATCAATTGACCAGCTTCATTTTCATTAATAGAAAGTGATTTATAATTTTGCTCATTTAAATAGCTTGATACTATTTCCTTACTGGAGATAGTTGAAATAATATTTGCATTCTGTTTATTGAAATAAACATAAGCTACAATTACTGATAATGCAGTTATGAGCAAAAATAGTAATATTAATGAATATGGGTTACGTAGAGCTGATAGTTTATTGTTTGAGTTGTTGTTTACCTCATATTTTGACACATAATCAACAATATCTCTCCAGGAAGCATTTAAGTTATTAGCACATGAAAAAGTCGTTTCTCCTATCTTTACTTTTGCATATTCTTGTACTTTTACGAGATCACCACTAGTAACTAATTTTCCTTGTACTTCAATATTTCCAGATAAAACTTGTATGAATACTTCACTATCTTTTGTTATAAGATTAACTCTTTCATTAACTATGTTTGGATCCCTAAAAACCACATCGGTATCCATATTTCCCGAAATCGTAAACGTTGTATTATTATCAAGTAATCGTCTGGCACCAGCTTGTTCGCCAGTCAAAACAATCATTTCTATTTCCGAAGCCGTTTGCATACGATATAACTACTCAAGATATTATTCACAGATAAATGTAATACTAATTACAAATCCAAAACTATCTGCCATGATTCTTTTTTTACTTCTTTGTCATTTACTCGTATAACTTCTTTTTCATTATTGAGTTCTTTATCTTTATGTTTCACATCAATCTCAATGTCACTATTTGAAAGTTTTCTTTTATTTCTTTCAGTTAACTTATGTACTGCAAGCTTAGGAGAAATTAAAAATATTCTTTCAATCCGCGTTTTTTGCTTATTGGTTGTTTTAAATAAATTACCCATTATGGGGATATCACCAAGCAAAGGTATCTTATTCTCTTTATCACGTGTAACTTCCCTAACCAGACCGCCAATTAGAACACTCTCACCTGCTTCAATAAGTGCCTGCGTATTTATAGCAGATCTACTTATCACTGGTATATTATCTACCTCAGCTTCTGGTACCTGTTGTCCATCTTCAATGGTTACTAACAATTTTATCTTAGCTTTACCATTATCTTTAAAGACATGAGGCGTTACTCTGAGTGATGTTCCTACAGACACATTAAAGAGATCTACTTCTTCCCTACCAGCTATTCTTACAAAAAAGGTAGAACTGGTATCAAATATTGCTTCAACATTAGAAAGTGTAAGTACATGAGGTCTAGAGACAATATTTGCAGCACCATTAGACTCTAAGGCATTAATTCTACCAATGAAATTTGCATTGTCACCGAGCACGAATGATATAAACCCACCTTTTCCAAATGGAGTAATCGTACCCGTTGTATTCAGTGCTGTATCACTATCTTCATTGCCACTACCAAATAGAACTTCATCGTCATTATTCTGCCATCGCCAATTTATACCAAGCTCTTTTAACTTGTCAGTGTTTATATCAATAATCGTTGCTTCAATTTCAAGCATTTGTGGTTCGATATCCAGTGACTCAATCAAAGATTTGTATCTAGCCATACGATCTGGTGAGTCTCTTATAATAATTGCGTTTAATCTAGGATCTGCTTGTATACGTACTTTTGAACGATTAGCTAATACATTTTGAGGTTGAAGGGTGTTTTGTTTATATATGGGTTGTCGTGACTCAATTGAAATCAAATCTTTATTATCTGGAATACCGACTCGTTCAGAATTACCTATGCTGTTAAGTCCTTGACCTCGTAATCCTGGAACTGTTGGGTTAATCAGACTTTCTTGAGAACCACCTGAATGTATAATCAGTGGTGATTCCTCAAGTAATTGTTTTAAAATAGTAGCGACGCCAGGTATAACAACCTGTTTACCTGCAAAAGTCATTGATACATCTTGGGCCCAAGCGTACTTTAAATAGAATACTTTAAAACCTACTGGTGGTTCATAGTTCTTTAAACCAATTTTTGCTGCGTACACAAGTTCATCAATTTGTTCAATAAATCTTTTAGTGCCTGTCACAACTAAACCACCCTCAACTGCCTTGTGAATACTATTTTTAGTATCTGTTAGTTGTAGTTTTTGTGCGGCACGTACAATTCTTTTTGATATTGATCCAGAGACTGGAATAATTCTTCTGGTTATATTGTTAGAGGTATATATATATAGAACGGCACCATCATAATACTTTACGAGACCAAATGATTTTGAAAGATCATTAAATATATTTTTTGCTGATGTATTTTCAAAACTTCCATTAACCATACCAGTAACAGAACCATCTATAACAACAGGTATAGCTAATTGACCAAATAATTCACGTAGAAATAAATTAATAGGCTGCTCTCTGGCTATAATTGTTATGTTCTTATCCATATTCGGGGTATAGGATGAGAAGCATACGCTAGTAATAAGCATTAAATTAACAAATACCAGATAACGTAACCAAATTCTTTTATTTAAAATCACTTAGTCTATTCCATATGTATATTTAGACGGCTTCTAACAGCACATCGGGTACAGTAATACTATCCAGAACATCTATTTTAATCGTGGGTAATAATTCATTGTGTGATAGTACGGGAGTTTCGAAAGATAAACTCTCAATCATTTTCCTAACATGTCGACGTATTTGAACAGATGTTATAATTGCAACGGGATTGTTTTTCTCTAAAGAAGAGATAATACTACTCACTATTTTTTCAGCTTCTTGAGGTTGTAATGACATTTGTACAACACCAGAGGTTACTCGTATTGATTGTAATAATTTCTCTTCAAGCTCTGGACTGAGTATGACTGAGTGCAGTACTCCATTTGGTGCATAACGATAGGTAATCTGTCTACGTAGAGCAATTCTAGAATATTCGGTAAGATTATTTATATCTTTTTCATGTTGTCCTGTCTCTATTAACGCTTCCAGAATACCTCTTAGATTCCTTATCGGAATTTCTTCCTCTAACAAATTTCTTAAAATAGTCGCTAATGACTGCATTGGTACAATTCGAAGGACTTCTTTTATTATATCTGGTATATCAGCAGTTAATTGAGTCAACATGGTACTCGTTTCTTGCAAACCAAGAAAAAGAGTTATATTTTTACGTAGTGCATTACGTATTTGTTCAGGTATATTTGATAAATCTTCTGGCGTACCTATGCTATTACTCGTTATAGGCACTTCATAAGCTAATAGTTTCCAACCCATTGATATATCGCCATACCAATGGATATTAACTTTTGGTAAAAGAACACCTATGTCCACCTGATATTCATTAACAATATTTTCAATTTCAAAAATCAGGTTATTACTTTCATCAGTTTCGGATATTTCTTTAGGTAGTTGTAAAAGTAGTGGTACCGCAGGTTTTACTTCATAGATAGGATTAACTACTTTCTCCTTACTACCTGTAGATTCTTTACTACTCAAGATCACTTCAAAAGTAGGCTTAGTTACTTTTTCAATCTTTGATTTCCAAAATGGTACAAGTAACGCACCAGAGATAAGCAGTACAAGACCTATTACTATAAACACCCCACTGGGAAACCCTGGAACTAGTGCAAGTAGGATACACAAGCCACCTGCAACCAATGAAACTCTAGGTATTGCGGTCAACTGCTTCTGAATTGAATCTCCAAGGTGTCTGTCAGACTCCTCGTCAGTTGCTCTTGTCACAATAAGACCAGCAGACATAGCACCAAGCAGCGCAGGAATTTGTGCAACCATACCGTCACCTACAGTTAAAATAGAGTACTTTGCCATTGCTGCACTCATTTCCATATCCAACTGCAAAACACCTATAGCGAGACCACCAATCAGATTTATTATAATAATAACAATTCCTGCAATGGCATCACCTTTTACAAATTTCATGGCACCATCCATACTGCCATGTAGCTTACTCTCCAACTCTATCTCTCTACGTTTACGCTTTGCTTCATCTTTATCAAGCAATCCAGATCTAAGGTCAGAATCAATTGACAATTGCTTTCCTGGCATTGCATCCAGAGTAAATCTTGCTGCGACTTCGGCGACTCTCTCTGCCCCCTTTGCAATTACAATAAACTGTACAAGTGTGATAATCAAAAAGACAACCAGTCCAACAACAATATTTCCACCTGCAACCATATTGCCAAAAGTATCAATAATATGTCCCGCATCACCATGTAGAAGAATCATTCGTGTCGTCGCTACAGAGAGTGCAAGTCTATATAAAGTGCTGATTAACAATACACTCGGAAATACTGAAAATTGTAATGGTGATGTTATATACACTCCCATCAATACCAATAACAAGCCAACAACAATATTAATTGCAACTAATGAATCAAGAACAATTAACGGCAGTGGCAACACCATCAATGCAATAATCGCTACAATTCCTACTGCAAGAAAAAGATCACTAACATTGGATAGAATACCTCCGCTTGTCTCTTTTTCTGATTGTAGAAATGCTTGTATACTCATTATATAATTCTATATCTTATGATTATAACTGATACGACTTTTCTTTTAATTCAAGGTAGCGCTTCATTACTTTATCTACGTAGTTTTCTGTCTCTTTGTATGGTGGAATATTGTAACCATATCTAATCACTGCATTTTCACCCGCATTGTAAGCGGCAAGTATTAAAGGAATATTATTTCCAAATAACTTATGTAAAGCTCGAATATAATTTGAGCTAACTCTTAGATTGCTGATTGGATTGAATAACTCATAATCTGGATTCTGCATTCCAAAACGTCTAGCAGTATCTGGCATTACCTGCATAAGACCTTGTGCACCAGCTTTTGATACTGCTTTAGCGTTAAAGGACGACTCGGCTTCAGCAATTGCATGTAGTAGAAGTGGGTCAATATTATACTCTTCAGAAACAATAAAAATATCTTCTACAAACTGGTGATTTGGTACTGAATACTTGACTCTTTGATCGTAGGATAGTGTTGAATTGATATTTTCTTCTTTTCTTATTTCGCTATTTATCTTATTTGAAATGGTGTCAGAATTGACTGACATCTCAGCATCCTGTTTATCATATAGTTCCAAATGTTGAGATTCGATAGGAGAGGATTCCAGAAAATTTGACTCCAGATATCCTACAGGAAGATGGAATTCCAGACTGTTTGAGACAACAGCGTTATTTGGAAACAGGTTAGAAGAACTGCTAGCGGTATTTACTGAAGTTATAGCCATAAATATAGCCAAAACTCTAAAGACATCATGTCTCATATTCCTTCCTTTGACGCGGTCATCCTAGTCACCAAATCCTGTTTGCTAAGGCAGGTGATATTAAGTACTAAACATTACTACAACGTGACAGATTTCATACCTGTTTTTTCTGTAGTGAGAAGAGCATCACACAGTCGTCGATATTTCATTATCGATGCTACCAGCAAAATAAAATACATGGCATTCGACCATCCACCATTTATAATCTTTTTGCTATTTGCACTCACTTCGGAAAGCAATTCAATCATAATTACATCATCAATGACATAGGAATTATACCACAATTGGTCTAAGAAAATGCCCACAAATCTTACATATACAGAATATAATAATTAAATGACGTAATATTGACGCGCAATGGATAGACTTGCATTCAAATTATCCAATGCGTAACTAAACAATGTTATTAATTTATGTTTTTATAGATCCAGTCATCAAACGATATTTAATTATAAACAGTATGATTATTCGACTTAGATATATTCCCTTATACCAATGGACACGGTATCCTAATCCGAAATCAAACAAGCTCCATATAGTAATAAAATATTAAGTGATTTGTAGTACCAAATTAATGCATCGGAAGCATCTATGGCGGATAAAAATGATAGTGGTGACAAGACTGAGAAGCCTACACCTAAAAAACTCAAGGACGCACGAAAAAAAGGCGATGTATCAAAAAGCAAGGATATATCCAGCACAGGCGTTATGATTCTCTGGATCGTATTACTCGGTGCGAGTCTTTTTTACATCATAGATCGTATGTCCGCTTTGGTTTCTATAACACTTTTAAATGCGGGACAATCGAGTGACTTCTTCTATCTGCTGAACCAAATAGGAATGGAATCTTATTACACTCTATTAGAGTTAACCGCTTTGTTGATCATTCCAGCTGCCATTATAGGTACACTGGTTGAGTTTCTTCAAGCCGGTCCTGTAATAACTTTTGAAAAAGTTAAGCCCAAAATGGATCATCTTAATCCTGCATCTGGTTTAAAAAAGATGTTCAGCATGGACAACCTTGTAGAGGTATTCAAATCCATTGCTAAGACTGCACTACTTTTTGTAATTGGCTATTTTATCCTTATCACCTCACTACCTGATCTTATTAAACTACCACAAGGTATGACATCAATGATTGGATCGACATTCTGGGGTATGCTATTGAGTCTTTTGATCTGGTCAGTTGGCATCTTTTCGTTTATTGCGATACTAGACGCAGGTTATCAACGTTATTCGTATATCAAAAAGTTACGAATGAGCATGAGGGATATCAAGCAGGAGCACAAAGAAAACGAAGGCGACCCCATGATCAAACAGCAACGCAGACAAGCGCATCAGGAATGGTCCCAGCAAAGTGCATCTGAAGCCGCCAGGTCAGCCAATGTGATTTTGGTTAACCCAACTCATTTAGCTATTGCTCTTGACTATGATCGAGATAAAACTCCAGTTCCAAAAATAGCAGCCAAGGGTGAAGACCTTGTAGCAAGAGCTATGCGCGAAGCAGCAGAAGAGTCTCATGTTCCGATTTTACGAAATGTAGAATTGGCTCGTACACTCTATTCAGATGCTAACGAGGGGGATATCATACCCAGCGATTTGTTTGATGTCATGGCTGAGGTGATACTGTGGGCAAAGCAGGTAAGAGAGCAAATCTCAAAAGATCAGGTCGATGACGATGATAATTCTCAGTCATTAGTACCACCAGGAGAGGATTTAACCCGCTATCCGGAAGAATCTACAATATAAATATGGAAGATTACGTACAAGAAGTTCTTTTTACACTAATGGCGTTAGTAGTGGTTATCGCCCTCGCCTGGCTATTTATCAAAGCGTTAAAGGGTTTCCACACCAGTCAAAATGGTGTTGACCGAATCAATCTACTGTTAACTCTTCCTGTCGGCTCACGTGAACGTGTTGTAGTCTTGTCATATCGAGATAGTGAGTATCTGGTAGGTATTACAGCTGGTGGTATGAGTTTGCTGGATAAATTGCCAAAATCTGTCTCTTTGGATTCGGCTACAGAAGAAGTCCACTCAGAATAAGCATATGACCTGACCTCCATATATTGGCTTGTCCACAACAAATTTCGGCCATTTAATATACATACTAACCCTAGCTAGGGTAATTCATAGCTAGCGTACATCACTTCTCTCCTGTTGAATAAGTTGTGAGTAATTCCGTTCAGGTAAACAGGATTTCTCATTACTTTATAGGTTCTTTTACATGGAGAAAGTAAAATGACATCAATGAATGCCACTCAATGTGGATGCCCAAACCCTAACAATGATACTTCAGTAACACGTGGTTGCGACAAAACTGTACTTGATGCTGGAAATGGTAATGACAAAATCAACGCTCATACTAACTTTGACGGTTCTGTTGATGTTTGTGTAAATGGCAAAGAGAGTTACCACTTCACCGCTGAAGAGGCACAAAATCTTGAAATTCGCGGAGGCAATGGTAACGACCGTATCACCATGACAGGTCAGCAACTTTGCGGTCCTGCGAACAATGTAACCATTAATGGCGGTAATGGAAATGACACCCTTCGTGGTGGGTCCGGTGATGAAACACTTATCGGAGGTGATGGCAACGATAAAATTAGTGGTGGCAATGGTAACGATACCATCATTGGTGGTAATGGCGATGACTGTATTCGTGGCGGCAACGGTAATGATTCCATCTGGGGCGGTGCAGGTAACGATCGCATCAGTGGTGGCAGAGGTAATGACACAATCGTTGGCGGCGCAGGCGATGACTGCATTCGCGGCGGTAAAGGCGATGATTCAATCTGGGGTGGCGGTGGTAATGACCGCATCAGTGGTGGCAGAGGCGATGATATGATCTCTGGTGGTTGTGGCAACGATAATATTCGTGGTGGCCGGGGAGATGATAACATTTGGGGCGGCCACGGAGATGATCGCATCAGAGGCGGAAGAGGCAATGACACCATCTCAGGTGGATGTGGCGATGACAACATCAAAGGTGGTAGAGGCTGCGATGATATTTCCGGTGGACCGGGTAATGATAAGATCGGTGGGGGCTTGGATATGTTCAACCCTCTATCTCATCTGTCCAGTCTGTTAGGCGGCGGTGGTGCAAATCTGCTCGGAGGCGGCGGATTTCCACTGAATCTGATTTCAGCCAGATAAGCCAGTATCGGGGGGGCCTTCGGGCTCCGCCCTTACCTGCTTGGTTATCATTGATACCAGCCAGCAGGAATAAGCGCAATATATTAATAGATTAATCAATAAGTTATCGGTAATATCTCAACAATCCTATAAGGATGCCCTGAATTATCACTTCGTCAGGTGTATACACCATTTCAGACATATTCGAGTTTGCTGGATGAAGGATTATTTTATCTTGGAGCTGCTCAATGCGCTTCAGAGTAGCCTCTTCATTGTTAATCAAAACGACCACAACATCGCCATTATTCGCCCTGTCTGATTTCTCAATAACAACATAATCTCCATCAAATATTCCATCATCAATCATTGAATCCCCGGTAACTTCTAAAACATAACTTTGTTTCGAACTCAGCATGTTTTCAGGTACATCTATCTTGTCCAATTGTGGGATCGCTTCGATTGGCTGACCAGCGGCAATACGACCGAGAAACGGAATACCCTCCTCCGAACTTGCAGATTTAGATAAGCGAATCCCTCGTTGTCTGCCCGCCATGGGCTCTATCAGCCCGGCTTCTATTAACGCTTTTATGTGCTTATGCAGAGATCCCCGTGAGCTAAGGCCTAATCTTGCGCACAGTTCATCATAGGTGGGAGGCTGCGTTGAAAAATCTGAATCAGAACGCAGAATATCGTAAATCTGTTGCTGTCTACGGGTTAAATTCATTTTTAGACTTGATTTGTTCTCCGGTTGTTCTCTATTCTAGACTAGAGAACAGTTAGAGAACAAATCCGATGAATAGACCTGCCGAGTCACTTTACGCTTCACACTCAGCTGAGGCGCCATATACAGCCGATCAATTCGCAGATCAGCTGCGAGAACGCTATGCAGGCAGGATTACAGGTGAATTGACCGTCCCAGCAAGATCCGGGCGATACACTCCACTACCCGATGAATTGGACCCCCGACTGGTTAATGCCTTGTTGGGACGGGGTATTGAACAACTCTATTCACACCAGACAGCAGCCTGGAATAGCATTCTTGCAAGGAAGCATACCGTAGTGGTGACACCCACTGCTTCGGGTAAAACCCTCTGCTATAACCTGCCGGTTATTCAAGCCACTTTAGTTAATCAAACTAAGTCCCTCTATCTTTTTCCAACTAAAGCTTTGGCCCAGGACCAGGTTGCTGAACTCAACGAACTAAACAGAGCGGCAGAGCTTGGTATTCGTGCCTTCACATTCGACGGTGATACCCCGGGAGATGCACGTAAGGCTGTGAGAACTCGTGGTGATATCGTGGTTTCAAACCCGGATATGCTGCATCAGGGCATTTTGCCCCACCATACTAAATGGGCGAAGTTTTTCGAAAACCTGCGTTTTGTGGTTATCGATGAGATGCATACTTACCGTGGTGTATTTGGTTCCCATGTAGCTAATCTAATGCGCCGACTACAAAGGGTCTGTAAATTTTATGGATCGAGCCCCCAGTTCATACTCTGTTCCGCCACCATTGCTAATCCAGCGGAACTGGCAAGTGAGTTGATTCAACATCAGGTAACTGCCATCACTGATAGCGGTGCTCCACAGGGTGCCAGACATCTGCTACTTTGGAATCCACCTGTGGTTAACCCAGATTTGGGTATTCGTGCTTCTGCCCGTTCCCAGAGTACCCGCATCGCCAAAATGGCGGTAAAAAATAAACTTCAAAGTATTGTTTTCGCTCAGTCCAGACTGATGGTCGAGGTTCTAACCAAATATCTGAAGGACACCTTCGACCACGACCCACGATATCCAGCCCGGGTTATTGCCTATCGTGGTGGATATCTACCTACCGAACGCAGGTCAATGGAAAAGCGTCTTCGTCGTGGAGAAATCGATTGTGTGGTTTCTACCTCTGCTCTTGAACTGGGGGTGGATATTGGATCATTGGACCTCTCTATCCTAAATGGCTATCCAGGAACCATAGCCGGTACATGGCAACGATTAGGCCGAGCAGGCCGACGACAACGAACTGCAATTGGCGTGTTGGTTGCCAGTAGCCTGGCTCTGGATCAATATATCATCCGAAATCCGGATTTTTTTCTCGGGGCATCGCCCGAACAGGCCCGTATAGACCCTGATCAATTGCTCATTCTGCTTGATCATATACGTTGTGCGGCATTTGAATTGCCATTCAACGAGGGAGAGTCATTCGGCAATCAGGATCTATCTGAAATGCTTGCTTATCTGGAAGAGCATGGTGTACTCCACCGGGAAGGCAGCCAATGGCACTGGATGACCGACAGCTATCCAGCCAACAACGTCAGTCTTCGTTCGGTAGCCGAAGGCAATTTTGTTGTGATCGATACAACCGCCGGTGAAAAGCGGGTGATTGCTGAAGTCGATTACAATTCTGCTCCGATGACTTTATATGAAGGTGCAATCTATATGATCCAATCAATGCCATATCAAGTGGAAAGATTGGATTGGGAAGGTCGAAAAGCCATTGTAACCCAAACCAGAGCAGACTATTACACTGACGCAATAGACTACACACGGTTGAAGATTCTGGAAAGTTTCGAAACTGAGACAGCTGATCGTTTCAGTGTTACACAGGGAGAGGTTCATTTGGTCACACGAGTGGCCGGCTATAAAAAGATCCGCTACTACACCCATGAAAACATTGGTTATGGAAAGATCGATCTGCCCGACCAGGAGATGCATACCACGGCAGTTTGGTGGCAGGTTAATCCTGGATCGTTAGATGAAGCCTTTGAGACTCGACAGGCAGCGCTTGAGGGTTTTTTAGGTGCCGGTTATGCGATGCATATCATCGCAACAATGCGCACGCTTTCAGAAAGTCGTGATATCGGCCGTGCAGTTGGGGATGGTGATGCCCGGTGGCATGCAACTTTAGAAAATAGTGGCCGAGGTCAACTCAGTGATCACTCAGGAAAAAACCTAAATCCTTCTGAATTAGCTCAATTCACTCCTACCCTATTTCTCTATGACAACTATCCCGGAGGAATCGGTATTACCTCTCCGCTTTATAATCTTCGCTCAATAATTGTGACTGATGCTAGAGCACTGATTGAATCATGTGAGTGCGCTCAAGGATGCCCTGGATGTATTGGCCCCATTCTGCCTGGCGATGAGGCACAACTGGAATCACCCAAGGAATCTGCACTATTACTGCTAAGGTTGCTATACAGCCATGAACCTTAAATCCAAACTGAATCAGCTTCAGACTCAGGCTGGGAGTCGCAATGCCTCTGCTGTCTTATCTGATCAGCATAAACGTCTAAAAATACCTCGTAGGGTTGGCAGACAAGAGTCACCATCAAATAGTAGCAAAACGCCGGAAACTGCACTCGCAAAGCGTTTACAGGGTAAACTGATAGATAATGGATTAATTGTTATTCGCAAACAAATTCCGTTGTCATCAAGGCTTGGTCGGATCAAACTGAATACACTGCAACCCCATCCAAAGCTACCTGGTGATGACGAAGAGTACAGATTAACAAATGTCTATATCGATACTGAAACCACAGGGCTTTCCGGCGGTAGTGGAACGCTGGCTTTTTTGATTGGATTTGCATGGCTGGAAGCATCGTCTATTCAGCTAACCCAATTGTTAATCACTCGTTTTTCGAGTGAACCTGAAATGCTCTACCAGTTTGAAAATGCCCTTCAAGCCGATCAGCGTCTTGTTAGTTACAACGGTAAAAGCTATGACCTGCCATTGCTTATCAGTCGCTACCGCATGCAGTCGCAGACACAGCAATTAGATCAGCTTCCCCATCTCGATCTGCTACACCCGACAAGACGGCTCTTCCGTAAGAGTTGGCCTGACTGTCGCCTTACTAGCTTGGAGAATCGGTTACTGGGTTTTAGGCGTCTCGATGATCTACCAGGTTCTGAGGCGCCTGCAGCCTGGTTCGATTACCTACAACGAGGTCGTTGTGAAAACTTGATAAAAGTTGTGGACCATAATCGAAGTGATATTGTTTCCCTGGTTGCAGCCCACACCCAACTTGCCAACGCAATCGAAAATCCCGAAAAATATAGAACTGATTTGTTTGGATTGGCCCGCTGGATGGCTGAACATGATTCATTTAGGGCTTGTACCATCTTAATGGATAGAAGATCCCGGCTAGATGAACAGAGTAAAAGACTTCTAGCTATTCTCTTGCAAAAAAATGGGGATAGGAGGAGTGCAAATACCCTATGGAAGGAGTTGGCAGATAGCGGTTGCCCCTATGCCATAGAGCGACTGGCAAAATATCATGAACATATCAGCAAGGATATCTCAGCAGCACACTACTACTGTCTTCAACTACCAGAAAGTTACGCACGGACACATCGCTTGCATCGTCTGAATAGAAAAGCGGAAATCAGCCGCTGACTCTGTCGAGCTGGGTGAAATCAGTATAAATTTATTGAATCCAACTCTTACTTGATGACGTATAGGTAGTGAGATAAGACTCATAAATTTTGTCGTCAGAGTTGAATATCTATAGAAATATCAAATAATTACATATTTTTAGACTGACGACCAATACTGTACTGAACACAGAGGTCCTGCCCCATGATCAGCCTTCTACCCGTATCAAGCAGTTATTGGTTTGAAAAAAACAATCTACAGTTTCCCAACCCACAAGTTCTTGAGCCATTATGGCAGTCGCTACTCAACATGGCATGGGTGGTTGAAGCCAGAGACCCCTATTCTGGAGGACATCTTTGGCGGGTCTCACAATATTGCCGGTTACTCTCGATGGCCCTGGGTATGGATAAAGCGGATGTTGCAAGAATTACACTAGCAGGCTTTTTACATGATCTCGGAAAAGTCGGCATAGCTGATGTCGTACTAAAAAAGCCAACTCGACTTACAGAAAGTGAATATGATTTAGTAAAGACTCATCCGTCTATCGGCGTACGTATCATTGCTGGACACCCTCTGGCTCCTCTTATTGAAACTGCAATTCTCCAGCATCATGAGCGTCCTGATGGCGCAGGATACCCTGATGGCCTGGATGATGAAAATATTAGTAGCGACTCACGGATAGTATCTATTTGTGACGCATTTGATGCCATGACAAGTACCCGCCCCTACCGACGCGGATTATCTCCAGAGAAAGCTCTAAAGGTAATCAAATTCAATCTTCACACCCAATTTGATGGCAATTTTGGTCATGTTTTCCTCGAGCTGGGTCGCAGTGGTAAGTTCTTTCCAATAATTGGGCATTCTGATCTGGGTATCCCCTTGCAGGAGTGTCTGCTTTGTGGGCCAACCATTGCGTTACGTAGAGATCACCAATCTGGTGACCCTGTCTATTGCCCCAACTGCGGTAGTGAAGCAGTTGTAGAAAAAAGTAATAATCAATGGTGGATTTGTCCCACCGGTCGGCGTGGATCTGCAAGTGATCTTCAACCTGAAGTCGATGTTGATCTGATTCATGATCTTGTCAGTATGAATGTTGCAAATCTAGTTTTTGCCCAATAAGTTAATGGGTACATCATGAGGAACACTCTTTCCAGGACACTTCTACTCATAAGCGGATTATTCTCCCTTGTTTTGAGTGACGTCAGCTTTACAGCAGATATTTATAAAAATGGTTTTGACCTCTCAAGTGCATCAATTAAAGTATCAGAGGTATTATCCGGGGGACCACCCCGTGACGGTATACCTGCAATAGATCAACCAGAATTTGTCTCTTCTGACGAAGCCGATTTTCTAACTCCTGATGATCGTATATTAGGTGTAGTAAGAAATGGGGTAGCGAAAGCCTACCCCATTTCCATACTAAATTGGCATGAGATAGTAAATGATGTTTTTGACGATGAGCCTGTGGTTATTACATTCTGTCCATTGTGCGGTACAGGAATGGCATTTGAAGCCATGATCGATAAACAGACATTAACATTTGGTGTTTCAGGATTACTCTATAACAGTGATGTTCTGCTCTATGACCGTCACAGTGAATCTCTCTGGTCTCAAATCATGAAGCAAAGCATAAGTGGTCAATACAAAGGAGATCATCTGGTTCAGATACCCCTAAAGCATACCAGTTGGATGGATTGGCAAAGACAATATCCCGAGACATTGGTTCTATCAGATGAAACCGGGTATTCACGAAATTACCAAAACTCTCCATACCAAGGTTATGAGGCAAGTCATCAACTCTACTTTCCTGTGGCCTTTCGCTCAAAAGGCTATCATCCAAAAGAGCGTGTTTTGGGTGTGGAAATGGATGGAATTTATAAAGCGTATCCATTTATTGAACTATCAAAGTTTGAGGATATTATTGAAGATATTATAGGAAGCAAAACAATCAGTATTCACTTTGACAAGGAAAATCAAACAGCCAGTATTTACGATGGACAAAAGCAGCTTCTACCTTCTGTGACCTCTTTCTGGTTTGCCTGGTATACCTTCCACCCCAATTTTATCGTGTTTAAGGCGGAGTAGCCGTATTAAAATATTAGACCCTCATAGGTACGGCACTATGAGTCAGTCTGACGAGAAATAGATATCACTATACCAAGCAGTCGCTGTGGAATCAGTGTTATCCGTATCGGTCATGATCGCAACAACGTCAATCTCTGTAACATCCTCTCCAAAAAATGTTCTAAAATCCTGTTTTATATCGCGCCGCTCAGATTGCCACTGCCCAGCGTTACTGTTGCCAGAACTTACTGAAATCATCATAGATTGGTCTGTATATGCGCTAGGCCAGACAGTTCCAACTGCCTGGTTGCTTGACCAGACATAATTCAACGAGCGTGTTCTCCAGGGAGCCCAACCGCCCTCTTTAACCACATATATCCTGGCGGGATAGTCATCCCCCTCTTTGGTCTGCTCATCCGGATTATTTAAAATATGCTCTATTCGCCAGCGCCAATTTAGATAAGGCGTCTCATCCAGGTTAATTTTGATTCGCTTTGCCAAAGCAGACGCAGTGCCTTCACTGATCGCCACCAGACTCGGCTCTTGATCACTGTCTTTACTGGCGCTATAGACTGTATTACCTTTAAAACTAACCTCTTCCCAGCTTTCGATAGGTAACACATCGACTTTTGTGGTCGACTGAGAAAATGCCAATAGTGGCAATAGAGAGAGACTTAAGCTAACACCGGCTTGAATATTCATCAGGTCTTCCTATTCAACAGTTTGTGGCACCAGTCATGGAATCACTTATTTCAGTGAGTCATGTTTGATCATAGTGCACAGCATATATACTGTAAAACTAATGAATAAGATTCAAAATATCTGAAATATTTAAGTATTATCCTGTCTGAAGGTTTTCTGTTTCATTTTTACATGAAATGACAACAGGTATATCCTGGATGACATGTTTCTCATCAACCTGACAATGGCTTGCACCCTGAATCGATGGCATCTCATACATTACCTTTCGCAGTAATCCTTCCATCACGCCGCGCAACCCTCTTGCACCGGTACCGCGTTCCAGAGCCTGTCTGGCAATAGCGATCAGTGCATCATCTGTAAAATCAAGTTTCACGCCTTCAAACTCAAACAGTCTCTGATACTGGCGTTTCAATGCATTACGTGGCTGAGTCAAAATCTGCACTAATGCATTCTCATCAAGATTATGAAGGGCTGTAATAACAGGGAAACGTCCAATAAATTCTGGGATCAAGCCGAAGTGACGCAAATCTTCTGATTGTACTTCCTCAAACAGACGAAGCTGATCATAAGCCTGATTAGAATCACTGGGATCGACATGAAATCCAATCCCACCTTTATCCTTATTCATCCGTTTCTCGAGCAGACGTTCCAGACCTGAGAATGCACCGCCAGCAATAAATAGTATATTTCGTGTATCAACAAAAACATCATCAGCACTCTCTTTACGTCCTTTTTGCCCAAGCTTTACCCTAGTGCCTTCAACGAGCTTTAACAGTGCCTGTTGCACGCCTTCACCAGACACATCCCTCGTGCCATGAGAAGATTCGCTGGACCGAGCTAGTTTATCTATTTCATCAATATATATAATACCCCATTCTGCAAGCTCTCTATTGCCATCAGCACTATCTAGAAGACGCACAAGAATACTTTCGACGTCTTCACCCACATAACCAGCCTGGGTGAGCGTTGTTGCGTCAGCAATCACAAAGGGAACACCAACAACTCGCGCCAGCGTGCTGGCTAACAGAGTTTTACCGGTACCTGATGGGCCCAGCAAAAGAATATTCGATTTCTCTATCTCCACATCCTGATCACTATTGACCGGCATGTGCATGTCACTATTCTCCATGCTAAGCCGTTTATAGTGATTATAGACAGCAACAGCGAGTGTCTCTTTTGCTAACTCCTGCCCCACGACATAGCGATCCAACTGCTCTTTGAGTTGAGTCGGTTTGAGCATGTTTTCAAAGGGTTTACTTGCCGAGCGTCTTCTTCCCCAGCTGGCAACTACTTGTGCTGCCAAGCGTACACACTCCTCGCATATATGACCTTCTATCCCTGCAATCAGAGGGATTTCTGGTGCTTGCTCTTCACCACAGAACGAACAGTGTTTCTTGCTATCAGTCATTGAATTCCACTTCGTTAATCAGGCTTGATGGTTGGGTTGCAAACTATTCAGCCAAGACTTCTGACAGTTTCGACGTTGACGTTCAGTTAGAATTTCCCGTATTCGTGGTGCTGCTTTGGATAGTGGAACTCGTTTAGCCTGTTTGATCTTTTCACAATAGAGAATGTGTAGGCCCATATCAGATTCTATAATTGGGCTGATTTCATCCTGTTGCATATTGAATAGCTCTGCATCCAATGACTCATACAGTTGTCCCCTTGAGATATCACCCAACTTCCCTCCTTCCATTGCGGTCGGGCACTCAGAATAGCGTTTGGCAAATTGATCAAAGCGATTAACCCGACCACCTAGCTTTTTAATCAGTTCTTCCATTCGACTATAGGCTGCTTGTCGAGTGTTTTCTGGAAAGTCGGGATTGATTGTGATCAGGATGTGTCGAGCTACACGGGTCTCGGGCGTTTGAAATCGATCATGATGCATCTCATAAAAGAGATGAATATCAAGTTCATTTATATCTGCACCTCGAGAGGCAACCAATTGCATAATACTGTCAAACATCAATTCTCGATAGAGGGCACTACGTAAGCCATCTACATCAAGTCCATTGCTTTCCAGGTCTGCTACAAAATCGGTGTGAGACTCATATCGTGAAGCAACTTCCTGGATTGACTTCTCAAGTTGTTGGTCAGAAATAACCAGTTCCTCTGCTTCATTTGAAGAGATGACTAGAGATTCAAGATCAAAACTTTTTGTAGCACTATTATAAACAGCTTCATTTTCTTCAGGATTGAGTTGCGATAGATTCTTTTGATATTTGCTCAACGCGTTGCGAAGCATGTGGTAATTGAATACCGGCGAAGTATCTGAATTTTTCTCAGCCAAATTCATGCATCCTCCTCATTTTCGGGATGTAGAAATTCCAATGCTTTCTCAGGCACCAGCAGCGTCCTGCCATTGAAGCGAGCATGATAAGCCGGCCCATCAGGATAATCCCTCAAAGCCTTTTCGATCTCACCCTCATCACCCGGTTGTGCAATAATTTCACCTTCCATACCTAATGGTATTTTGGGTGTTATCTTATCTCTGAATTCGAAACGTGTAGGAATCCAAGGATCACTCTCGAGTTGTAGTTCCTGTTCCCGGCAACCAACACGGCGATCTTGATCAATAAAGTCTACATGATAGATCAACTGGTCCTGCAGAAAGGTACCTACATCTCGCACAAATCCTACACTGCCCCGGCGGACTAACATCCGTCCGGTTGGCTCACCAGGATATGTGCCATCATTACGCAGATTCCGAACAACGCGGACTGCTTCACCATATTCAAATTTTGGTCGCAAAACTATCTACCTGCTGGCTAAGATCCATAAGCGGCACTTTGACTGTAACCGGTTCATGCATATGGAAAACTTTAAAGACTTTCTCAGTTACTGCATCTGACTCTATAAAGTCACTGTAAGCGCTTTTTAACATACCCGCATATAGAGCATATTTTTCCTCATCACTCTCAGGCATTTGATCAATGCCATCCAGATAGTCATGAAACCTTTGCAAAATATGCAAGCGGTTAACATGAACAACCGATGGTTCGAATTTAATATCAAAATATTCGAGGAAATCCTCAGCACTGCTGAGTTCATCCATATCCAGATCGAATTCACTATCGCTCATAATTCAGCTCCTGTTATTGATGTTACGCCGACACAGAGTCGGGTTGATTGACCAGTGCCTTACGGACAACTTCCAGCAGAGCTTGAGCACCAAGACGATCTTTAGAATCAAGCTCTGCAACCTTCTCTAGACGCTCCAGGGCAGAATCATAGTTACCCAAGCGTAGTTCCAAAAATCCAGCTCCTTTAAGCGCTAACATATAGAAGCGGATTAGTGTCATTGAAATCATTACCCCACTACCTAAACGTCCTTCAGACAGATCGCGCCAGTCTGATGGTAGTTCTAGACGTTTGGCAATCACCACCAATACTCGTTCTGCAACAATTAATGCTTCGTTCAAACGGTGCTGATAGTAGAAATAGCGATAGAGAGCAACCAGAATCATCGGATGTTCAGGTTCCAGAAAATAGGCCCTTAGAAGATCAGTTTCTGATTTGGCATCACCATAATTTTCCGCAGCGCTTTCAAGATACGCCTTCGCCTCTGAATTTAAGGCTTCATCGAAATAGAGGTCTTCACTATCAAAATCGAGAAGATCCACAGTCATTGCTGTTACTCCGTTACTGCTGTTTCAGGTTTTACGGGTTCGCAAACCAACTTGGCATCGCATTTGCGGCATTCGTCCTCAGGCTTTTCACCACCAGGTAAGCATCCGTAAACACCGACTTCTCCCTCTAATATGCGTATACGTTCCAGTAGACAGTTGATGGCCTCAGCCACTGGATCAGGTATTAAATGATGATTCAGGTCGATGCCATGTTCATTGCTTGTTTGACTCGACTGAACAACTTTGGCGGGTATCCCGACTACGGTCTTATTTGAAGGCACCTCTGAAACAACGACAGAATTGGCACCTACCCTGACCTCTTCTCCGATCTCAATCGGACCAAGGATCTTGGCACCGGCGCCAACCACGACACGATCCCCTAAGGTGGGATGACGTTTACCCTTGTTCCATGAAACACCACCAAGGGTGACACCGTGATAGAGTGTCACATCATTACCCACTACAGCTGTCTCTCCAATTACCACGCCGGCGCCATGATCAATAAAGAACCGATTACCGATTGTGGCACCTGGATGAATATCGATGCTGGTCCAAATTCGACCAATATATGAGATCAACCGTGGCAGATAGCGCCAGCCTCTACCCCACAGCCGATTAGCCATGCGATATAACATGATGGCGTGGACCCCTGGATAGGTGGTCATAATTTCAATTCGTGTGCGTGCTGCCGGGTCGCGCTCAAATACACAACTTATATCCTCACCCACCATCTTCCAAACTGATTTTGACTTGATGGGTGTCTCTACTTCTGCAATGACTTCACTGTTCATCATTGACGAATCCATTCCTGAGACTCCTTGTTGATTTCCAGATAAAAGCGTCGTAAATCATGTGATGCAGGTGGTCTTTTGTTCTGCATGGCATGAAGTCGAACCCGTAGTAACAGCGATTCAGCTTGTTCCCGGCTCAGTGCCATACCCATGTCGGCATAGGCTTGTATTACTGCGTGACTGCCAGAATGCTTACCCAACACAAATTGATGATCTCGGCCCAAGTCAGCTGGATCAACTCCCTGGTAGTTAAGTTTGTCTTTCATCAGACCATCAACATGAATACCTGCTTCATGGGTGAAGACACCAGCCCCAACCAGACTCTTTTGCCACCCGACATTCCTGCCTGAGGCAAATTCAACCAGTTCAGAAAGTGAGGAGTAGCGGGTCATATCGATCTCATGCCCTTGATCATGGAAACGACGCAATCCCATCACCACCTCTTCAAGTGGTGCATTTCCGGCACGTTCACCAAGTCCATGTACCGTTGTGTTGGCGTGGGTTGCTCCACCTCGAATAGCAGCTAGGGTGTTAGCGGTTGCAAGACCCAGATCATCATGGGCATGCATCTCAATCTCTATGTCAGAAATAGCACGCAGATCACGGATTGCCTCAAATACCTTAAAGGGTTCCATAATGCCTACGGTATCTGCAAAGCGAAAACGGCGCGCTCCTGCTCGCTCTGCTGTTTCAACCACCTGCCAAAGAAACTCAGGATCAGCTCGTGAGGAGTCCTCACCGCCAACACAGACTTCAAGGCCAAGATTGAGGGCCTCATTGATACAAGGCGCAATCTGCTCAAGTACCCAATCACGGGAGCGACCCAGTTTTTTACTAATCTGTTGATCTGAGACCGGCATGGAGAGATCAACCATCTGTACACCCAGATCACGGCAGTGTTTGATATCCTCACTGTGCATGCGGCCCCAGACCATCAAACGGGCGTTATCGACAGTAGAGGCCACTGCACGTATAGCATCCCGTTCCTCATCGCCCATGGCGGGAATCCCAACCTCAAGCTCAGGCACACCCAACTCATCCAATGATCTGGCAATGGCAAGCTTCTCATGCAGGGTAAAGGAGACCCCGGCAGACTGCTCCCCATCCCTCAAGGTAGTATCGTTGATTGTGGCTGTTGTTGGCTTATGCTGCATGACTGTCTCCTTGTTAACAGGAGTAATAGCAATCACTGTGCCATGAAAAATTTTGCTGGTTTATTAGTGGGTTATAGATGATCGATTGTTAGGATTAATGTCGGTTGAGAACGAATTGTAGGGTATGCGACAAAGATGTATTAGATCGAAACGATTAGGTAAATTACTACAAAGTACGACATCGTATATTCGGGTAAAAGATTTTCAGGTAAGTCCTAAATTGTACAAAGGACATTCAATTGGTGGATGCACTTCGCTTCCGTGTATTGAGTTGTGAGGGAAACTGCACTTAGCCAAGTATGTATTTCAGATTAACTACCTCTGCTAAATAGGCCGTTTAGGCTTGACGAGGTTTTTATTATAATCAGAAATATATAATGTGAGGTCAGCTAGGGTATCCAAAATTATTCTCGCTAACCGTTGAATCAATTTATAAGCTACCTAAGATTGCTTAGTTTCACAAAAAAATTGCCTACGCAGAACCATAAACCAGGTTGTGTGATCCTGCCATATACGAGACCGGTAAATAACTGGACTCAACAGGTTCAAAAGTCTCTGCATCCAACAGGATCAAGTGAGTTGACTTATCATAAGTCAGTACAAAATAGCGTTGATCCAAGGTCAATGAGATCCCTCTGGGAGAGCGATATTGACCTTCAATAGCTTTCACCAGTTTACCGGAAGCAAAATCCCAGAAAGTGACTAAATTACCTGTAGGATTGGTAGCACCAACAATCATGCTAGGTTCGTGAATTGCAACGCTTAATGTCTCTCCGACCATCTTTGAGCGAATGGGATCATCTGCCAATCTTAGCTGATCTTTCTGCGGGTCATAGAAGCTGATATTACCCCGCCAGTCCATGCTCTTTTTCTCAATACCATCTCTTGGTGCCGAGACGATGGCCAGTTGACCAGAGCTGCTGATTGCGATGTGACCTGCATTCAATCCAGGGTCACTTATCGTCACCCGCCGTTTAAGCGCACGGTCTTTCGTGCCCACATAAGTCACTGAGGCATAGTCATCACTTGCAAATACCCCCCCTCCATTACTGAATACCAGTGTCTCGCCACCATCAATGAGGTGACAATCATGTGGTGCCAAACCGTAGCTGGGGAAATCACCAAGTAATTCAAAGCTTTGTCCGTCACGTACCGCAACAACACCGCGCATACTCCCATCTTGCACCACTGTCTCCGCGGCATATAAAAAATGTCCATCAGGGCTGAAAGCACCATGTCCATAAAACTGGCGTTCGGCAATAGTTTCGATCTTACGTAACACCTTGGCTTTGCTTAGATCTATTTCACAACAACCCTTTCCATGCTTTTCGAATACGACAGCTCGCTCTGCATGTATAGGGTGAGGAGTGATGCCATGGCCAAAAAAACCGATATTACTAATCGTCCTAACTTTACCGTCAGTATCATCCAGGTCATAGATTCCGATAAAATAGAGATCATCACCAGTTGATGGGTTTTTACCTTTTCCTGGTCCAATCACCTTCCCCAGCTGTGTCGCTGAACCTGCATTTCCAATGCTATAAATGCCACCAAGAAAGAGCCCTGAGGCTGCAGTAGCGGAATCCAAAAGAAATTTTCGGCGAGATTCATGTACTGGTGACATACAAACTTCTCCTTGTGAAAGCGCGATTAGACTATCTTCTCAGATGTAAATTGCTAGCATGCTATATTTTGTACATCTTATGGGTTGCTCTCTAATAGTCTCACATAAAAAAACCGCAGCAAAGCTGCGGTTAAAAATAGGGAGAAGAAAACAGTAGTGACAATCAAGCGTAATTGGGTGCAAAGGCCTTTTCGGGTTCTTCCACAGGGCCATTTCCACTCCAGTAAGGGGAGAGTTTACGTAGTTGCTCGATAATCGGAGGTATCGATTCGATCACACGCTCTACTTCTTCCATGCTGTTGTAGCGCGAAAGGGATAAGCGCACTGATCCATGCGCTGCGGTAAATGGGATATCCATTGCACGCATGACGTGGGATGGCTCAAGGGAACCAGAAGTACAGGCAGATCCACTTGAAGCAGCAATACCTAGTTTATTCAGAAGAAGCAGAATTGCTTCACCCTCAATGTACTCGAAAGCGATATTACAGGTATTGGGTAACCGGTTATTGGGATCACCAGTAACAAAACAGTGACTGACCTTTTCCAGGATACCCTGTTCGAGACGATCTCGCATGGCTTTAACGGAGGATTTTTCATACTCCATCGATTCCATTGCCATCTCGCAAGCCTTACCTAGAGCAACAACAGAGGCAGCATTTTCTGTACCTGCCCTACGCCCTCTTTCCTGGTGGCCACCTCTAAGAAGTGGACGGTAACGTACACCCCTTCGTAGATAGAGCACGCCTATCCCTTTAGGTGCATGTAACTTATGTCCTGATAGTGAAAGCATGTCGATGCAAGTCTCTTTCAAATTGATTGGCAGTTTGCCCACTGCTTGTACTGCGTCAGTGTGGAACAGAACGCCAGCTTGACGCGCCAACTCAGCCATCTCTTCTACTGGAAAGAGCGTACCACTCTCATTATTAGCCCACATCACTGAAACAATGGCTACATTGTCTGAGAGAAGCTTATAGTACTCTTTAATATTAAGACGACCTTTGCTGTCTACTTTGAGATAGTGGACGGTATAGCCCTCTTTCTCAAGATGCTCACAGAGGGTCAACACAGCAGGATGTTCAACTACTGTCGTGATAATCTCTTTACGATCTGGCTGAGCTTTAAGGGCTGACAGAATGGCCGTTGAATCAGATTCTGTACCACAGGAGGTGAATATGATTTCCGAATCATGTTCAGCACCCAGCAGATTCTGTACCTGCTTGCGTGCTTTCTTCAAAGCTCGTCCAACCTTATTACCGAACTGATGTAAAGACGATGGGTTGCCGAACTGCTCTGTGAAGTAGGGAAGCATCTCCTCAACTACTTCTGGGGCCACCATAGTTGTGGCATTGTTATCCAGATAGATACCTTCAACCATGATTAACTCTCCATTGCTGCACGACGAGCCAACTCTTCAGAAGGCAAGACTTGAATGAATTCACCCAGACCTTCTGCTAGATGTTGCTGTATACCACCCAAGGTGGTTGCTGCCATCTGACAGCCAGCACAAGCGCCGGTCATCTTGACATAGATATATTTGCCGTCGACTTCGATTAGTTCCACATCACCATGATCACGCTGAAGGTTAGGACGAATCTCATCCAGAAGCTCTTCGATACGTTTCATACGCTGCAGGTTTGTTAGTCCTGATTTTGGTTTTTTGATCTCTCCGGCCACAGCATTCGGATCGAAGGTTTCACCTTTTTCTGCCAGGATACGACCCAAGACATCTTCTATGCCTTCATGGCAAGCAGAACATCCACCACCAGCTTTGGTGTAGTTAGTCACCTCTTCTACGGTGCGTAGATTATTAGCGCGTATCGTATCCTCGATCATCACTTCATCAATCGCGAAACATTTGCAGATTAGTGCGCCCTCTTCATGGTCGTCCTTCCACTCTTCGCCTCGATAGTTGGCTACTGCTGCCTGTAACGCTTCACGCCCCATGACAGAGCAGTGCATTTTTTCCGGTGGCAGACCATCAAGATAGTCAGCGATATCCTGATTACTAACACTCAGGGCATCATCAATCTTCATGCCTTTAATAATTTCTGTTAAAGCAGAGCTTGACGCAATGGCAGAACCACAACCAAAAGTTTGAAACCCAGCATTGAGAATCACCTCGCTCTCAGGATCGACATTTAATGTCAATCGCAAGGCATCACCACATGAGAGAGAACCAACATCACCAACAGCGTTAGCATTCTCGACTGCACCTGCATTTCTTGGGCTAAAGAAATGCTCTTGAACCTTTTCAGAATAGTCCCACATATCTTTACTCCTAAATGATTAAGCGGAAAATGAGTTGCCGCAACCACAACTGTTGGTAGCGTTTGGATTTTCGAATTTAAAACCACTTCCATCCATGCTATCGAGAAAGTCTACAGTGACCCCATTAAGCATCGGTGCACTGAGAGGATCGACAAAGATTTTCAATTGCTCGACTTCGATTACGGTGTCTTCATCACTAGCACTCTCTTCAAGTGCCATACCGTATTGCAGTCCAGAGCAACCACCTCCGGTAACTGAAATTCGTAATCCTCCAACAGGGGTTTCCGAACCTTGAATGAATCGGCTGATCGCCTTTTGAGCACTTTCGGTCAGTGTGAGCATGGTCGTTATCTCCGTGGCAAGTCTCTTGCATCTTTCGTTTTCAAGTAGTTTGCAAAGCCTGTGCCATGCTAATCATATGCAGCTTACTTATTGTTTTTAAAGGTTTTAACACTTTAATTCATTAAATGTATGTCACATAGGCGACAATCACGAAATCAGACTTAGGTAATAAACACGACAATGGAAGATGACATGACACTCGAACAACTTAGTCCCGGTGATATGATTTTTGCAGCCAGCCATATCTATAATGATGGTGGTATACCTGATATTCCTCAGGATGCTCTATTGGCTGAACCCGGTACCAAAGGGGTAATTATTGAAACTGGCCACTTGGAAGAGGCACCAGATAGAGCGCTTTATCTGGTACGTTTTGAAGACAAAAAGATGAATCTTGGACCGCCTACAGGATGTTGGCCTGAAGAACTCACTACATCAAAAATTGAGACAGATGATTCTGAATAGTGAGCAAATCGTTTCGCTCTATCGGTCATTCAGGATTTGATAGTAGCTATCTCGACCAGCGGCGCCAGTAAACGTTATCATGCCAGACGCCGGTTGGGATAGCTGTCCTACCCTCTATGCTGCCTCGATAGAGGTAGATCCATGCATTACCCCAGGGAGTCTGAATGAGTTCTCTGGTGTAAGCATGTGGATAGCCCTCAAGCCTATCAAGTTTGTTCATTGACAGAACATCCACCTGATAGACTTCACCTTGTATGGAGGTGCTGCCCCCTTTGACCACACCAGGATAGCCTCCCAGGTGGAACATTTTGTAGTACGGCTGGGTATTGAAAAGTCCGAGATAGGTGGCACTATTCAGTAGCTGGTGATTTACCTGGGTTCTTTTCAGGGTGCCGTAGACAAATACCTTTGAGGTTACTTTCATTCTGATTTAGGTGTTATATTTACATGCCCCATACTTAGTCGCCGGGTTAATAGAGTATCTTCTGTACTTATAAAATGTAGATTCGAATAGATCAACTGAAAACAGTGATTCTCTTTAACCACCAAGAATCAGCTCATAAGCAGAGCGTAACAACTCTAGTTCAACCGCAGGTAACCCTCTTGCCTGGGTGAGGTCGATGAATTTTGCATTAGCCTTTTCGGCGATATCAAAGGGTGGATCCATGGTGCTGATATTCGCCAGCAATATCTCGATGTTCCCTTCAGGCACTTCGACTGTTTGACGAAATTCACTTTCATATATCAATGTATCGGTTTGCAGGCCTAACTGCTTTTCGGTGTCGTTCAGGATCGCGGTGGGGTGAAATACCGTATCTGGCCGGGTTGATACAACAGTAGAGAGATTGGGTAAGGGTTCAAATGCACAAACTGTCTGGCCTCCAAACATGAGGAATAGTGTTCGCGCACTGGTTGCTTGCTTATGATAGAGAATGACCCGGTGGTCCATGGCTAGTAGTCTTTGTCTGGTTAATTTAGTTCGAATTATTTAGGTACAGCGAGAAGTCTGGCTTCGGCCCTGATTACACCACCTTTTCCCCATGCGTTAACCGCCTCAACAAACCAATCAGATTTAGTAGGATGGGGTTTAACAACATCATGTTCCACAAAAAAGGTACCGTCAGCATGAAACAGCAGAGTTCCGAGCTTACTGCCCTGCTCATTAAGCCAATCACCAACCAGACTGAACTCACTGTTTGAGGGATCCCGCTCAAGTCGGTAGCTCGCCTCTTCTGGTGATTTCAGGGTAACTTCAGATTCAGAGAACCCAAGTTTAGAAATCTCATCGTACAGACGTTGATGTACATTGTTGGCAAGTTCTTCTATTTTATAAAAACGAACCGCAACTGATTCATCCATCGTTTTCTTCCTCAGTAATACTAACCCGGCACCTTAATCGGTAGGTTCAGTGTTAATAGCATCTAACAGGTCACGAATAACATCTGCACCGACTTGATCAAAAGGATCAAGTCGGGCAAGTGCGTTCAATATCGATTTTGCTTTGTCCAGGTCCTTTTGACGTAATCGGATAAAGGCAAGTGCCTTGAGACTATAGAGGTAAAACCGTCCCGGAGCGCGAGGATCATTCCAATCTGCTGTTTGAGGCTGAAGCTGGGACCAGTCCTGGCTAAAACCACCCTGCTCCGCAGCAAGTTTTAGAGCTTTTAACGCCAACTCCTCTGCTATCTCAGTTTCTCCTTGATAGAAGTGTAACTTATATCGTGCAATGAGTACTTCGATCTGTTCTGGCGCAATTTGTTCTGCCTGTTTGAGTGCTTCTGAAGATGCCTCTCTCGAGGAGATCAGGGATGCCGCTTTTTGTAGTTGAGCATTTGCCTCCGGCTCTATATCAAAGCCAAAGTGAACCTCATTACTGACAAATCGGACTACATTAGACAGACGCCCTGATCTACTCGAATCCTGATTCAATCCCAGAACTCCTTGGCTACCTTTAGCCTCTCTACTGGCTGGTCATTCTGAAGGTGTTTATCGTATATGTCTGCTACATCTACTTTGGATACGCCGCCATACATCACACCTTCCGGATAGACCAGTACAGAGGGCCCTTCACTGCAAGGCCCAAGACAACCTGTAGTGGTGACTTGTACCTGATCAAAGAGTTGACGCTCTTGTAAGTGCCAGAAGAACTCCTCAGCAACCTCGGCACACTTTTTTTGGCTGCATGAGGGTCTTGGGTGCCCCAACGGGCGGTCTTGTACACAGACAAAGACATGTTTTTTTGGTTTAGGCATCTTGCTACTCCTGCCGTTGATTCAGATTATGCAGCAGCAGTCTGAGGTTCATGTGTAAAACAGCTTTTAGGACAGATGCGCGCACAAGAACCACAGCCGATACAATCCAGGTTGTTTTTCAGACTCATTACCATCGCGGTGTCATCTGAAAAACCATCATCATCGTCATCCCCATAATCATCGTCATCGTAATCATCATCTTCATCCAGAAGACCATCAACATCTTCACGTTCAACAAGATCAAACACATCTCTAGGACAGACCTTGAAGCATCTGCCACAACCAATACAGTTCTGCTGATTGATATCCATAACGAAGGCAGGTGTGTACTCCTCACCACCTCGCGTCAAACCCGTAATCATCGACATCTCTTAATACCTCAATTCGTTTCTGCTGCTGCCTTGTAGGCGGCTTCTGCCTTTGCCCAGGCCTGACATGCATCATAAGTGGCTTGTGCAATCTCTGGGATCTCTTCGTAAGCCGCAGGTAAGCGGTCTTCCACAAGGTCGTGAAGCTCACCGGCTTTTTCTGATGCGATGCGTTTTGCTCTTTTGGTTGCCTTGAGCATGGCTTTGAGTTCTTCCTCAGTCATCCTTCCCTCCTTACATTCCAGCAACTTTGGGATTTTGACCAATAATCTCTATTGCCACAGAAAGCAGTTTGTCTGCTTCATCCTTCATTTTTGAAAGCGAGGCAAAACCAAATCGATGTACATCCCTCAGGGTTTTATCCATAACCACCAATTTACCTACAGTAATGAGTGCCCGGCCAAAACCCTCATGACTCAGGTTCATCAGGGGTACCGCCATCAGGCCACACTCTTTCTCGATCATGGCGGAGATGGCGTTATAGAAAGCTTTTACTCTAGCCATGGTTATCTCATCCGGATCACCAATAACCGGAATCTCCCGTTTCTTCTCTTTTGTCAGGACAAAAGCCTCCAGTATCTTCGAAACATGCCACTCATCATAAGTACCATAGGTATCGATAGCGCGCATCTGGCGCACCATTTCATTGGCAAAATCGGTCTCCAGGACCGGATCATCTTCGCTAATCACCATTACTGCCTCGTTCATCAGTTTAACTCCTCAAATGTTTCGGGAATACGACATGCTTGTAACCATTTTCTACAACTTTTAGCAGCTGAGGCCCATGTGCTTGCCGTGAAATATCCGTTTTTGTATACCAGCGAATCCCCATCAGTCCTATCAGCAAACCTGCCAAAGCAAAGAGGCTCTGCAAGCTGTCACTGATTCCAAATAAACTGCCAAATATGGTAGTGGCCAGCATGAAAATCAGGGGGACGAGATAGGCCAGAGTTGAGGCCCTTGCAATCAACCGTCCTGGGACACCAATAACCACTTGGTCACCGGCTTTCGCCTGCATCGAATTGTCCAGCTTTAGCCTGTTTCTCTGTACCCCGAAAAGACGGGCGACTACCGCAGTTGTACAGCCTTGACTCGAACAGTGTGAGCATCCGCTTCTCGCTTCTGTTTCCACCCAAATTTTTTCACCCTCAACCTCAACCACCCGGCCTGGCTCTTCAATCATTTCCTCAGTTGGCATGACCTACTCCTCCCAGCCTTCCTGTTCCATTTCGTCGAAACGAGAAGGGTCAACAGGAACGGTGTTCTTTATCGCCCTTGCCAGCCAACTACCTGGTCCATCACGAAGTTCTTGCTGCAATGCTTCAAGCAGTGAGGAGATAGAGGCCCCTGGTGAAATCTTTACCGGCTGAATGCCTTTCACTTTCAATTGATTGATTGCTGACGCGCCAACGGCTTGGCTATATACCGCAATGCATCCTTCTAGGGCATTAATCTTGGCAACTAATTTGTCTTCATTACCATCCATATCCAGCATGCCGAACTCGACTGCCTCAACAAAACATACTTTGTCCTGATCCAGGGCATATATAGCGAATGATTGCGCAGCGCCGAAGTGCTGATCCACCCGCTTCATATCACTGGTGGCAAATGCAACTTTAAGAGCAGTTGCCATCCACTTATCCTCAGTGGTGCAGCCCACGAGTTGCAACCGTCTTGTTATGCTCATGTGCCACCTCCCGGTAGTCTCTCTTTTGTGCGTAGATGGAACGATAGGGAGAGATCTCTCCTTTTTCCAAAGTGAGCATGATGTTGGCTAAATCAAAGAGTGTTTGGCGACTACCTCGGTACCCTACCCATGTCTTTTGATAGCCACCCAGGAAATCGTATTGAGGAAAACCGGCACGTAGCAGAGGAATTCCTAATCGCTGAGCACTCTCTGTACCATGTGAATTGGTAATGAGTATCTCTGCCCCACCCTCTTTTGCCAGTTTTTCCAAGTCTTCCAGGTCACCAATCTTGACCTTTTCAGAAGCAACTGATTTCAATGATGGTGCATTCACTGGTGCAACAGCGGCCACAGTTTCTGCCCCAACTCCCGCTAACATCTGACTCAATGCCACTAGGTGATCAGGGTCGGCTGCTAAAGCGAAACGTGACATGCCTAGCATGAAGTGACAGTCCAGCATTGCATCTTGTAACTGAGCGCGTTGACGTTCTAGTTTTGCAGGAACAGATTCATCAGAAATTTGGTGCAGTGTGTCGATAAAAGAATCTACAGCCTCCAGCCCCATGAGATGTCCAAATCGATAATCGGGTACCCCGGTTAAATCATGTAACATGTCAGCAGCTTTGTTCAGGGAATTTCCGATGACCAACGTTGCCTTGGCATCTCCCAGGTTCAAGAGCTCTGAGGTATCGGTTCCACCAATAGTTAATGGTGAAAAATCATCTTCACCTAAATGCCCATCCAATGAATCGGATAAATCCGGTATTACCACTGGCCGCAAATTGAATGATTCAATGATCTCTTTCAACTCTTCCAGGTCGCCTGGAGTCAGGGATGGGCCAACTAATACATTCACTTGCCTTTGCCTACGCTCAGGAGATGTATTGGCATCTTCGGCAGAGGGGACGATGGTCTTTATGATTGCCTCAACAGCTTTGGCGAATCCAGTTTCAAGACAACCGCTATAGTCTGGTGTGGATACTGGTACCACAGGAATATTGTTGAATTTTGGATGTTGATCACGGAACATCTTCACCGCCATTCGTACATCGCTACCCTGTGTCTCAGAGAGTCCTGTAGTTGGCACACCTAACAATGAAGGCTGGTTTTTTTCTGCAATCGTTTTGAGTCCTTCAACCACACTATCCTCTGAACCCATAATGGTTGTGACCTGATCCATTGCTGTAGTCTGAAGAGGAATGGGTTCGCGAAAGTGGCGTACAAAAAAGACCTTGCCGAATGCTGTGCAACCCTGAGATCCATGCAACATTGGTATAGCACGACGAAAACCTAGAAATGCCAAAGCTGCACCAAGGGTCTGGCTTGCCTTTAAAGGGCTCACCGAGAGAGCTTTGTTACGTTTAATAATCTCGGTCATGATTTGGCCTCCTGACTTGGATTGCTCTCTTGAGAGGAGATTGATGATAACCATGGGGCGGGCGTACGTACCTGTGACCAAACCGGACTTTCAATAGTCAGCACCAGTTGACGCGCCAATTCGACCATCCCCTGATAGCCAGCATATCCAAACTCACGCTCCTGATTGATATCCAGAAAGGGAATACGCGCCTTTAATGCGGTATACATATTGCGACCACCTGCAATCAATACATCCACACTCTTGTCATGTACGATATTGATTAATGCTCGGGGATTTCCTTCTTCCAACATAACCGCATCCTCACCCATCAGCTCTTTGATACGGGCTTTATCTTCTTCAGTGGACTTCTTGGTACCTGTAGCAACGACATCCATGCCGAGATCCTGTAGTGCGGCAATTACGGACCAGGACTTGACACCGCCGGTGTAGAGCAAGACTCTACGACCACGTAACTTTTCCCGCCAAGGCTCAAGTTGAGCATCGATTTTAGCCTCTTCACGAGCAATCAAAGCTTCTGTTCTTTGGCTAAGGTCATCATCATCAATCAGTCGGGCAAAGTCCCGTAACGCTTGAGAGACATCACGTACACCATAAAAACTACCTTCAAACCATGGAGTATCAAAAGCATCCTGGAGCTTACGAGCCACATTGATCATTGCCTTTGAGCAGACCATCATGTTTGCTGTAGAACGGTGCATTGTTTGCACCTCACGGTAGCGGGCGTCACCAGAAAGTGTGCACAGCACACGCAGTCCCAGTTCATCGAGCAGTGGCAACACATGCCAGAGTTCTCCAGCAATATTATATTCGCCAATTAGTGCAACATCGTGAACCTTAATTCCCTCTCTAACTGCATCTTCAGGCAGTGGATCCGGTTCTCTGGTACCACAAACATGCTTTACCATTGATTCGCCGGCAATGCGATTTCCCAGGTTTTTAGTTCCATAAAATCCTGCTGCATCCACGGGTACGACAGGAGTTCCCCAACGAGCCTCAGAAGCTTTACAAATTGCTTCCACATCATCACCCACCAGTGCAGGAACACAGGTGTTGTAGACGAAAACTGCTGATGGTGAATAACTTTCTACAGCTTGCTTTATGGCATGAAAGAGGCGTTTTTCACCACGCCCCATAATCACATCCTGCTCTGTTAGGTCGGTTGTCATACCAATTCGAAAAAGACGTGAACCACTCGATCGAGTGCCACGGTTGTCCCATGAGCTTCCTGCACAGGCAATTGATCCATGAACAATATGGGCAACATCAGCGATCGGTAGTAGCGCGATTTGCGCACCATCGAACGCACACCCACCTGCTGTTGCACCAGGTTTCGGCTTTGCACAACCAGATTTCGACTTCTTGTTGTGGGCACAGGCCGGTTCATCAAGAAGCGCAGCGATCTCTTTCTGTTTCATGTTAGGGCCATGACTCCAAAAGGTTTGTTACATAACCTTATGCAATCGATATGCCATAACGTATCTAATTGTTTTATATATACTTATATAGAATATTCTTTTGTTGCAAACCCTACATTTTGTTCTGTTTGTAGATGACCTCAGAAAGCATATTGCCTGTAGAGCCACAAATTAAATGACAAATTTTCTTCTTATTGCACTGGATTGGTGCTGCAAGATTTTAAAAAGTACTAATTTGGGGTCAGCATCGCACAGGTACCTGGATGCAGATGATAATGATTCTTGGCTGGAGGAGTGATACTGATACCATTGATATCAGTTTTTATATGAAAGCCATCTACTAATACCTTCCATTTCCCTTTAGGTAGCTGGAAGTTAACACCACTGTGACTTCCGTTCATTAAGATCAGTAGCGTATGCTGATCTCTATTCCAATTAATCAATCCACTTGGTCGTCTTAGAAGGTAACCGATTGCATTTACATTATCGTTATGAGGGAAACCCGTTGGATAGATCCAATCAATATTCCAATCACTCTTCTTTTTGTCATTTACCTTTAAATGGCCTCTATATCGGAAATGACTGAACTGTTTTCTCAATGCAATCAGCCTGGCGACAGCTTTTACTAGATCGCTGTGTTTTTGAGCATCGTCCCAGTTAAGCTGGTTTAGATCTGGGCAATCGTAGCTATTATCATGTCCTTGTTTGGAATAGAGCATTTCACTACCCTCACCAAGCATGGGGATACCTTGGGAAGTCAATACTAGAAAGATTGCGAGAAAAACCCTCTGCTTATCACCCTTAACAAGATCATTGAGAGTTTTCCCATCGTGACATGAAATATAGTTAATACACTGTTGCGGTCTTA
Source organism: Candidatus Thiodiazotropha sp. DIVDIV (assembly GCA_040506275.1). Lineage (GTDB taxonomy): Bacteria > Pseudomonadota > Gammaproteobacteria > Chromatiales > Chromatiaceae > Thiodiazotropha. Next base: position 873,983 of record JBEVXD010000001.1, on the reverse strand, counting down.
AGGCCCATCCACCATCATCAACATGACTTCCTACTATCCCTCGCATCAATAGATCACGATTATGATGATCACCTTTACCCTTAATGAAGGTCTTACCTGATTCACGAAAGTCATCATTCCATATTGCCCAGCGCGTTTTAGCGAATACGCTGCTCATCTCTCCTTTACCCCACTTACTACCTGATAGAGCCCAAGGCTCGGATATTAGGTAGATTCTGTTAGGTAATTTTTTATCAATCTCAAGCATGGTTTCAATATCATGCAGTGCTCCCAAGTCGAAACGGAATCCATCGAATCTGTATTGGTTTACCAGATAGAGTAGAGAATCGATTATCGTTTGTCTAATGTGAGAGTGCTCTGTATTTATAGTTTCGCCACACCCTGAACCATTACAATAGTCTCCGTTATCTAGTTGGCGATATACAATATCCTCACCCCATGCCTTAACCCATAGTTCAGCACCATGGTTAAAGACGACATCAAGGATAACGGGGATTTTTTTTCCGTGTAAACTGTCAACCAGTTGCATCACTTCATTGTTAACAGTATCTTTATTTACCGCGAAATCTACCCTCATTGAATGATAGTTTTTTGAATAATATCCCCAGTCTTTTCCCAGCTCTTCATCATTATAATGTAAAGGAAGAAATTCTACTGCAACACTAAGATTTTGAAGATATTCAAGGATAAACTCAGATGATGGACCGAGATATGTTCCCTTGTAACGAGGCACAGGGAGTTTTGCACTGGCGTGGCGTGTCAGCGCTGGTAGATGAGTCTCATATATAACAATTTTGTGAAATGGTGTTGTATAAAAGTATCTATTTCGGAATTGATAATTCAGGTCAGCAAAATAAGATTCACAATTTTTATTGAACATCCCCAACCTTCTAGCTGTTGGATCAGTAATCTTCCTTATCTTTCCATTTTCTTCTACACGAAAATGGTAGGATAAATTTTTGAAGTCTTTGAATGGTAGAGAAGGCTTTATAGACCAATAACCACGATCATTCGGCTTCATCGACCAACAAATATCCAAACTGTCGATAACAAGAGAAACACTTTCTGCTTTAGGATTATAAAAAGATATTGTTTTTTTAGGCCAAAGTAACCGACTCATTTCAATTTACTACCAGATTTCTTAATTATTATTCAGGTTAGGAGGCGATACTTTAGTAAGCATTAAAAAACCGCTAATTCTCTCTTTCATATATTGACTGTTCAATATAAGAGTTCTGTTTATTACAGCACAATTTCTCTACTAGAACATAGTGACATATAGATAGCATAGTGTGGATAATAGGTTTAAATAAATATGATAAATGTCATAAACTTCATCATATAATACTATGATTTTTATGAATATTATATTATTAGTATCAATTAATATGATATTTGAATAGTAAACTATTTATAAGATTAAAGTCTATTTAAAGAGTTTCTATGTTCGAGCCTTGCGGCTTGACACAAATGATAGCGCTTAGATACGGCACAGTTCCAATTGTCAGGTCTGTAAGTGGTCTTGCTGATACTGTATTTGGCACATTGTCAGCAACATGCCTGAAATAGTGATGTTTTTTATGAAAATGAACCTTTTGCTATTGATTCTGCGATGCAAGACGCAATCGGACTTTGGTATGACTATCCTGACCGATTTAGAGAACTCATTATAACTGGCATGAATTACGACTATTCATGGAACATTCCCTGTCAAAACTATATAAATATTTACAATATTATACGACACTCATAGGTGGTCAGACCGCCTGGAGAACAATAAATGTCCTCAATAGCTGAATACATCGATAATGTACCTAATATTTCTGGCATTGAGGATGAGATATCAAACATTCAGAATAAACTAAAGAATCAGCCTGTTTTTTTAGATCAAAGTAATATTGACTTTTCTAGCATACGCAGTGCTTATTCCATTGCTCTTCATATGCATCAACCACTAATACCTGCTGGTGGTAATGATCTTAAAACCGCAGAAATCATCAGTAACCTTCAGCATATGTTGGAACACCCTGATATCGGTGACAATCACAATGCAAGTGTATTTCACTGGTGTTACAAGAGAATGGGTGAAATTATACCGGGATTGGTCAATGCGGGTCATAATCCCAGGGTAATGCTCGAATATTCTGGAACCCTGTTTCACGGATTACGTAAAATGGGATTGGATGATGTCATTGATAGTCTTAAAAGAATCACTTGCGATGACAACTACCTTCATTGTGTAGAATGGCTAGGTGCACCATGGGGTCATTCTGTTGCACCATCCACACCTGTTCAAGACTATCGACTGCATGTTCGCGCTTGGCAAAACCATTTCGCAGCTATATTTGGATTTGATGCCTTGTCCAGAGTACGTGGTTTTTCTCCTTCTGAAATGGCGCTACCAAATCACCCAGATATAGCATACGAGTTTGTTAAAACGCTAAACGATTGCGGTTATAAATGGGTATTGGTACAGGAACACACTGTGGAGCAACTTGAAGATGGTTTGAACCCAAAACAACCTCATATACCACATAGATTGATTTGCAAAAACGCTTCCGGTGAAACTGCTTCAATTACTGCGATAGTCAAAACCCAGGGCTCTGATACAAAGCTTGTTGCGCAAATGCAACCAGCCTATGAAGCACGTAGTCTAAATCGGCAAACCCTTGCTGGAAAACAGATCCCACCTTTGGTAACACAAATCGCTGATGGAGAAAATGGTGGAGTCATGATGAATGAGTTCCCACCCAAATACAGAGAAGTCTCAGCTGAAAGTTCCTGGACTAATACACCCGCTATAAATGTTACTGAGTATTTAGAACATTTAAATGCATATGGAATATCTGAAAATGATTTCCCGGAAATCCAGCCAATTTTTCAAAAAAGAATTTGGGACTGCATGCAGCCAGGGGATGGCCCTGAAAAACTTGAACTAGTTATCAATGAGCTTTCCAAGGAAGATCATGGGTTTCATATGGAAGGAGGTAGCTGGACTAATGACTTGTCTTGGGTAAAGGGATATGAACAGGTTCTTAAACCAATGGATGAAGCAAGTGCGCACTTTTATAAAAAAATTATTGAACCCAAGATCTTAAGCAGTGATACACGTTATCGCAATGCACTATTTCACCTACTCTCTTCTCAAACCAGTTGTTATCGCTACTGGGGTGAAGGTCAATGGACTGAATACGGCAAAGAGATCTGCCGTCGTGTCAATGATATTTTAACTTATGACTTCTGAATAGATCAGGAGTATCACCTACCTATTAAGATGCCGGATTAATATGAGTGCCTTATCCTTCAAGAGATTATCTCTATACTCCGTAGGGATTTAATTCCCACTCCCGAAGTACTTGTAAATCTCTGGGAGGCAGGTAGTCAAATGCTCCCATTTGATCTTTTAAAACAGCATCTGCTAGCGCATAGTTATCTGATTTGCTACTTAACATATTAAAGAACCAGGCAAATGGATATCCGGCCTGACGGTCATACCCATGAATAGCATTTGCCAGTTCTGATCCATGTGGAGAACCGGTTAATCTGGCAATTGTCTGATTTCCCTGAAAAGTACTGTACGGTTTGGCACTGAGTTGAAACTCACCATCACTGCCCTGATACTCTCTTAGGGCTAGCATCCAATGCTTACAAAAGACATTCTGTGCACCAGCACTGCTTACCTGCCAATCAGTGAAAAACCGCTTTAGATTTTTAATCGAGCGGTTTTCCTTTGCTTTCTCTGTTACTAAACCTTCTATGGGAGTAATACGCCGAAATTGCAAATAAGCACTACTGATCGGTTCAGGCTCGAGACGGGGATAATCCAGTGGATCGAGAAACTCCTCAAGGCTTTCGGGAAACCAATCTCTCTCCACTAATGGTCTATCCAATACCTCTTGAAGTTCTTCAATTTCCAACTGTACAAATTGTTCTGGTGCATCCCCATGAGATGCTGTGAAATAGTGTGTTCTTCCAGCTAAACGAGTAGCAAAATAGCCTGCGTCAATATACTCAGTGATAAGATTATCTATATCACCATCAGAAGTGGTTTCTGCCCACTGAGCAATATTCTGGGAGATAGGTTGATACTTTGAATCTACAACACCACCCAATCGATACCAGTTACCTCGTGTAACAACATGGGCAAAATTAAGATCAGGCATCAATTTATTGACCTCCTTAGACAATCCTCCGATATCATCATTGGTTATATCATAAGAGAGACAAAGCATGGCAAGTTCTTCAGGTTTTGCTAACGGGGCACTCATTACACAGCCTCCTGAGCTACAAAGATATGATGCCTTTCCCGCCACCAGGAATCTGCAGCTTCATGTGCTTCTTTCGCTGTCTCGGCCAGCCCAAGCGATCTGATAACTAATGCAAGTGTACCGGTTACAGCTAACTCTCCATAAGCATCTTCAGCTTCACCATCCCATACCGATCTGAAGTGGTTAAGATTGAGGCGCTCTTGTTTGATCTGAAGACCAGGCTTTACTCGATAGGGCCAAGTCTCCAACCACCCGTTTCCGTCTGTTACACCATTGAGTTCTACTGCACGGTCGGGTATTCGTTCAAACTCACCACCCTCTCCTTTGCAAATCATGGAATTTGGTTGTTCAAGCATAAGTGCAGCCTGTTGATGTATTGCTGCAAAGTTTGGGTGGAACACTCCCATAAGACTGAGTGGTGCAGACAAGGGGTTTAACATTCTAACTACGGTATGTAGGGGTGGACGTAATCCAAAAAGGTCACGTGTTGCAATCAATTGAGATGCAAGAGGCGATAGCTTGCTGATTGGTAAGTATGAAAACCCATGATCATCGAGTTGCTTTTGAGCCTCTTGTATAGAGTTTGCAGTCGACATATCCAGGGCATCCAGTGCTTCTGGGACATATACTCGATCATCACTACGACTCATCCCATGCATAAACACAGGATAACCACGTTTTGACAAAATCAGTGCAGCAAGTAAAAACCAGGGTAGTTGTCGTTTTTTACCTGCATAGGCTGCCCAATCTATGGATGGTGTAGGAGCTTGATTACCAATAGGCAGGCTCTCTTTAAGTGCTTGCGTAAATCCTGCAACTTCATCTGCAGTCTCCTCCTTGACACGCATCAGCATCAAAAATGCACCGATCTGTTCCGGCTCTACATCGTAACAGGCAATCATGTTCATTGCCTCGTACGCCTCATCTCGTGACAGAGGGCGCATACCATTTTTCCCCTTCCCTAGTATCTGAATATATTTAGCAAATGGATGCATTCGAATTAATCCTGTTGTTCTGAAAGCCTTAATTCTGCGACACGTCTTACGTCATCATCTTCATCGTCAAGCATTTGAGAAAGCTGATTTAGTGGCGCGCGTTGACAGGCAACTAACCGGACACGCCAATCGCTATCAGACAACAATTGACCAAGACCAGCTTTGTCATGACGTTCAGCAACTACCAAGCGCACTTCTGGTTCAGGGTCGTTCATCATTAAGCCAATACTTTCGACCGGAAGGCGACTGGCAACAGTTTTTCGGACATCCCGGTCTTTATCAAGAATCATCCGAAATAACCTACCTGGCAGAAGACGTTTTGCTACTGTATGTCTGACCATGTAATCGTCATCCTTAACCATCTTTTCAAGAAGTGCGTTGGGTAGTCTGTCAGCGACTGTGATCCTGACTTCTCTATCTTGATCATTAATCAAAGGTTGAAGTTCTTCAATTGGAATTCGATATGCCAGTACTCTGCGGACTACTTCATCGGGATCATCAAGCATCTGTAGCAAGCGCTGTTGCGATAAGTAGCGGGCTGCTATTGCTCGTCGTTCCCAGAACTCATCGCCGGCATAGGCTTCTGCCAGATCAGGATTTGCTTTAAAGAATCGCTCAATCTGACGTCCACTCATTACGCGTACACAGATGTCACCGGGATTACATCTACCAGTTTTCAACCTGTCATCACGATGTGGACAAGTGCTGCAATCAGCCGTAGGTATACCTACATTATCCTGTGCCATTAATTCAACTGTCACGCTTCTTCTATCTCTGCTACCACAATACCCGTAGCTACATCCAAATCCTGAGTAAAACTGAGGCAGTGATTGCGACTATCGATCAAGTAGAGATTGAAGGTTTCTGACTCATGTAGAGGCGATGCAGCAATAACATCGTCATCCATACAGTATGTGAAATGTATATCTGGAAACTGCTTACGTAGATCAACAATGGTTGATTCATCAAATACTCCTTGTGTTAACAAGTTACCAATGTTCTCTACTTGTGTTTGAGTAATCATGCCTCAAGTTCCTGCTCAAAACGAATCCGCTCTTCTGGATCCTGCCCCATCACTTTCGCCAGCCATGGTGACGCATCATTGCCAATCGCACTTTGTAGTGATGCTATTTCATCACTAATTGGGCCTGCTTGAGGTTTTTTTATAGGGTGGACATTCGCTCTAACAACCTTGGCTGCAGCTGGCCCGCCAATAGAGCCTACAAACAACAACTGGCAATCTTCTATAAAGGTTACGCGATAGGCATTCTTATCATCGACCTCTGCACTTTGGTCGACAGTTCTTATATCAACTAACCGGCTTGCATCCGAAGAGATTTGATAGATGAGGAATCGACGGCAGGATCCAAAATGGCCATCCAGCATGGATGACTTATTGGAGGCAAATGCAACTCTAATACTGTTAGGCATATCCCCTTCCTGATATTCCTCAATCTCAGGTAGAGGTTCGCTTGTGACATCGTGCTCACCCTTAAGGTAAGCTAGCGCTGATTTAATCGCAGCATTATCACAATCTGATAATTCACCATCTGCAGCTGACTTAAGCTCTTTAACCTTGAGTGAAGACAGTTTTTTAGCTGTCGGAGGAAGGCCGATGGCGTCACCGAGAACACGAAGTAAACGAGCTGGATCTGTATCCGGTAGCTCTCTCGCAGCCAGTCCGATACGTAATGCAATCTCCTCGGAGATGGGTGAAGCGCTCATATATCACTCCTATATTTCTCGTAGATGGTATAATCCACTTATTTCATTGCGGTCCATCGTCCCTGAAGGACCATAAATAAGCCGCGAATGACACTAATCACTGTAATGCATATATAAGACTTTTAAGATCATATATCTGCAGTTATACGCAGTAATTTCCATGTGCTCGCGGCAATATACTGATGATCTATGACTGTTTAAACTTGAATAATGCAGTCATCTTCCATACAGACATCAAGACACTGAGGAAGATCGTGGTCACCGTCGCATTCAGTACAGGTCTCTTCCTCGATTTTGTATACCCCTTTGAAGGGTACAATCGACTGAGTAGGACAAACTGGTTCACAATCACCACATGCGGTACAAATATCTCGTACAATCTGAAAAGCCATGACAATCTCCTAATTACAACTATTCGGCACGTTTAAATCGTAGGGTCGTAGGAAAAGATGGGGGTGGACTGATCGGGTCGATGTAGTACTTTGTACCATCTGTCAACTCGACCTCCCCGCCCCACTCGGTTTCGCTGTCTTTCTCTACTTTCGCGATTTCATCTTCCTGGTCTTTCTTTGCGATGTAGAATAAAAGTGCGCCATTATCTTTCACACGTATCATTACATTAGGCACGTTGGTTACCTCACTTCATTCATCAAATAGAGTATCTGAATATCAGTCCAGAGTTGAGCGGCGGGCTTGTACCCGCCGCATGACAACTCAGAAGGCAACACTCAAAACTCGTACTAGCTAAGGAGTACTAACGTACCAGATCGTAGTTGTAGTCTGTGGTACCCATACCGCGAGTCTCTTCATCAAGACGCTCTAGTACAGAGTTAACCAACATCTTCAACATATATATGCCACCTTCGTAACCCAAGGTAGTATCACGATGCATGTGGTGGCGATCAAAGATCGGAAAACCGATACGAATCAGAGGTACCTCATGCTCTTTACCCTTGTGCAAGGTATCGCGCTGGATGAACTTGCCATAAGAGTTGCCGATCATGAAATCGGGCTTATTGGTGAACATCAGTGAGCGGAAATGCCACAGATCCTTACCGATATGAACTTCGCTGTTCTGCCCATAAGGAGAGTCAGCCAAGATCTTTTCCATCGCCTTTTTCCAACGCTTGTTAGCATGGTTACAGAGAACCTGGGTAGGTTCAGCACCTAACTCAAGCAGAAACTTGGCCATACCCATAACGAAGTCAGCATCACCGTAGATTCCAAACTTCTTGCCATGTAACCAAGCATGGCTATCGGTCATCATGTCAACCAGAACACCGCGCTCACGGGTCAGAGACTCAGATATTGGCTTACCGGTAAGTTCAGATACCTTCATCAGGAATTCATCTGTGGCTTCCAGTCCCATTGGGATGGCAATATCAGTCGCAGGGTGTTTCCAGGTATTTTTGGTGAATTTACGGCTTTTTACTGACTGCCAAGGCTGCAGATATAGCGTATCGATAGCATTCGGCGCATCTTTCACTTCATCGATCGTTGTGCCGCCATCATACATACGGAATTCACCGTCTGCGGGTGTATCAAGTACGTCTGTAGGATCACACAGCAGGCTATAATCGACATCCATCTCTTCCATCATGCGCTTCATTACACGATAGTTACCAAGATAGGTCTCGAAACCAGGCACGATATTGATCTTGCCATTACTACCAACTTCTTTATCTTCCATGTAGTTCAGCGTGAAATAACGCTGAATACCTTCAAACATGTTATCCCAACCGGTTGTGTGGGAGCCCACAAAACTTGGCGTATGTGCAAAAGGTGTTGGAAATTCCTGTTCGATATGGCCTTCCTTCTTGGCATTACCAATGAAGGCATTCAGGTCATCACCGATAACCTCAGCCATACAAGTAGTAGAGACAGCAATCATCTCTGGCTTGTAGAGTGCTTTGGCATTTTCCAGTCCAGCAAACATGTTTTTCTGTCCACCGAATACTGCCGCATCTTCAGTCATTGAGTCGGAAACACAAGCTACAGGCTCTTTAAAATGACGGTTAAAGTAGGTACGGAAATAAGCTACACAACCCTGTGAACCATGCACATATGGCAAGGTCTTTTCAAAACCAAGGGCACAAAGCACTGCACCAAGTGGTTGGCATGCCTTAGCTGGGTTTACAGTCAGGGCTGAACGATTGAAGTTTAGCTCTTTGTACTCTTCAGTGGTTGTCCACTGGAAAACTTCCTGAATCTTTTCGTTAGGATGCTTCTCTTCAAAAGCTTCCTGTTTGTTTTTTAGTGTCTCAATGTATTCGTCAGTACGAAACAAGGGATAACTGGGTTTAATGTCATCGACAACTTGGCTCATGATATTTCTCCTACTGCGCCACTAATCTGTGGACAAGCAGTTGGTTAAGTTTGTATCTGGTCGTTCGTTTCCGACGGTCTTAATAAAAAGACCGCCGGACGATTTCCGTTAAGCGCCAGCCGTAGCGGCTTCGGCATCTTCCTCACCCTTCAACCAGGGTGCCTTAATCTTGTTCCAGCATGGGTTATTCAAAGTCATATCCATGTCACGGGCAAAGATGGCAAAGCCGTCATAGCCGTGGTAAGGACCAGAATAATCCCAGGAGTGCATCTGACGGAAAGGGATACCCATCTTCTGGAAGATGTATTTTTCCTTGATGCCTGAACCGATCAGGTCAGGTTTGACCTTCTTAACAAACTCTTCAAACTCGTAACCGGTAACATCGTCATATATCAGGGTCGCATTGCCCATCTCCTTGATAGTGCGGTCGTAGTCATCGTTATGAGCAAATTCATAACCTGTACCAACTACTTCCATACCTAGGTCTTCATAAGCGCCAATGATGTGGCGAGGACGCAGACCACCGACGTAGAGCATGACTCTCTTACCTTCGAGACGTGGGCGATACTTAGCAATAACCGCTTCATATTCAGCTTTGTACTTCTCGATAACCTTTTCAGCATTTGCCTGGATGGTCTCATCGAAGAAGGCAGCAATCTTACGCAGTGCTTCCTCGATCTTGGTAGGACCGAAAAAGTTGTACTCCATCCAGGGAATACCATATTTCTCTTCCATGTGGCGAGAGATGTAGTTCATAGAACGATAGCAGTGAAGCAGATTCAGTTTAGCTTTGGGAGTATTCTCCATCTCAGCCAGGGTGCCGTCACCAGACCACTGAGCAATAACACGCAGACCCATCTCTTCCAGCAAAGTCCTTGAAGACCAGGCATCACCACCGATGTTGTAGTCACCAATAATGGTTACATCGTAATCGGTGCTCTCAAAACTGTTGTCTCCATCACGATTATGCAGTACCCAGTCACGGACTGCGTCATTAGCGATATGATGTCCTAAAGACTGGGAAACACCGCGAAAACCTTCACAACGAACTGGAACAACAGGTTTCTCAATGTCAGCAGTAGTTTTCTTGGCAACGGCCTCGATGTCATCACCAATCAGACCGATCGGACACTCTGACTGTATGGTTATGCCCTTATTCAGTGGGAACAGAGCTTCAATCTCAGTCATGATATTGGACAGCTTTTTGTCACCGCCAAATACGATATCCTTTTCCTGAAAATCTGAGGTAAAGTTCATGGTACCGAAAGTATTGATACCCGTTGTACCAACATAGTAGTTACGACGTCCAGCACGTGAGTACTGACCGCAGCCTACTGGACCATGAGAGATGTGGATCATATCCTTGATTGGGCCCCAAACCACACCTTTTGAACCTGCGTAGGCACAACCACGAATGGTCATTACACCAGGAAGTGACTTACGGTTTGAGGTGATGCACTTCTTTGATTGCTCTACTTCTTGGTCATTTACCGTGAGATGCTTTGCACGGTCCTTCTTAGCATTTTCAGGATAGACTTCCAGCACCTCTTGAATGAGGGACTCTGTCTCTTCGCGTGTCAAATCTGACATAAAATTCTCCTTCACCTGCCACCACTAATCTGTGGATGCACAGGCTATGAAAAAAATGATCTATGGATACCGGCCTCGAAAGGCCGGTGTAATCCGAATGACTTAAGCTTCTGCTGCGGCGGTCTGGCCGACGATACTCTCGTCTTCTTCATCCATGAGACCGAAATCCATCAGCAGATCTTCAAGAGCATCCATGGTGATCGGTGTGGGGATCACGAACATTTTGTTGTCGATGATCTTCGTGGCGAGATCGCGATACTCTTGTGCTTGCTTGGCCTTAGGGTCGTATTCGATAACGGTCATACGACGAATCTCAGCACGCTGTACCACATTGTCACGAGGAACAAAGTGGATCATCTGTGTGCCAAGCTGACGGGCCAGCTCCATAATAAGCTCGTCTTCACGAGCAGTATTACGGCTGTTACAGATCAGGCCAGCCAAACGTACGCCACCAGAGTTAGCGTATTTCACGATTCCCTTAGAGATGTTGTTGGCAGCATACATAGCCATCATCTCGCCGGAGCAAACGATGTAGATCTCTTGAGCCTTATTCTCACGAATAGGCATAGCGAAACCACCACATACCACGTCGCCGAGTACATCATAGAATACGAAATCGAGATCTTCTTCGTAGGCACCTTCCTCTTCGAGAAAGTTGATAGCGGTGATTACGCCGCGACCAGCACAACCAACACCTGGCTCAGGACCACCAGACTCAACACATTTGATATCGCCATAACCAGCCTTCAGTACATCTTCCAGCTCCAGGTCCTCGACGGTACCGGCTTCAGCGGCCATTTCCATGATGGTATTCTGTGCTTTAGAGTGCAGAATCAGGCGGGTGGAATCCGCTTTGGGATCGCAACCGACGATCATGACTTTTTTACCGAGCTCGGCTAAACCTGCGACCAGATTCTGGGTCGTGGTAGACTTGCCGATGCCGCCTTTACCGTAGATTGCACATTGACGCAATGCCATGTTGGATCTCCTTACTATTGTTGAATCAGTAGTGACTAATGTCGTTTGTGGTCACGTGGACGACTAGAGTTTTGCAATCGGCGTGCCAAATAATGAAAAACCGAATAACATATTGATTTATTTATGATTAATAATAATTACAGCTCTACAAATGAGGTCAGGTTCACGACAATCACCCAGCAAATGTATGGATGAAAACAAACAATCAGTGTCAAAACGTACTTATCTACCCACCTATGCACGCCTGCCAATCAACAGATGCAACCTTCCGGCAGTAATCCTTGGTAGTCTGACCTTTCAGGAACATCCTGTTAGGATTTTAATTGATGGTGTAACTGACCTTCATGCTGATCTTTTTGATCATTTGGAAAATGTTCAAGATGTTAAGCAGCGGGCAATCCACTTTATGGACTATATGCGATCCAGCTTTTTGCTCGATAATTTGGATGAAGCTGGATTCGATGCACAGCAGTCTCACCACAAACGAGAGAAAGCTGATTATTTGCGTATTCTGCGCGGTTGGATGTTTGATCCGGATGGTAAAGAAGCTGCTGTTCTGAAAAGTTGGGTAGAGTCGCGTTTCGGATTACTGCCACGAAATCACCGCGGACCACTTGGTGATTACTCAACAGAACACTATTTTCGGTATCTTAGTGATCGCGCACAGGGTCTATATAACACTAATGGATTGGAAGCTCAGCTTGACCTGCTCTATACCTATTGCCAGTATGAAATTGAACGACTCTATTCAACAACATCTCGCCTGAAGCTCTATAGAGGGATCAATCACATCAAGGAGCATGAAATTCTGCATCAGCTAACTAAGCAAGAATGCATACTATTACTGAATAATCTCAATTCATTTACTAATGATAGAGAAAGAGCTGATGAATTTGGCGACTACATACTGCAATCAGAAATTCCTTTTGTAAAACTTCTCTACTTTCCCGGCTTACTTCCCGATAGTTTAAGAGGTGAAAATGAATTTCTGGTTATTGGCGGGGTGTACAGAGTAAATATTAGTATCTTATAGAAATGTTGAACTAAGAAACTAAAAGAAGCCCAGGTTTTCTAATTGCCCCGGTAACGCGTATGAGTTCTTATATTGAAGAACGATTCATAGGCAGCCGGGAATTGATCCATAGCTCGTTCAATGGCTCTTTAATAAAATATAGGCCAAGTTTCAGATGCCATATAGTGAGTCACGCAGATAGCTTTTGAAGTGTTTCATAATCGGCTTTGGAATTGTCTTTTCTGCATAAAGCCGTAAATCATGGATTTGATCTATTGAGATTTGAGAATCAGCTTGTAAAGCCGAATCGATCTCCTGGTGAATAGAGGGTTCGAAAAACAATCCCCTCCTCTCCTTTATGACAGTGTAGATAGCAATCATGGCCATCTGTTCTTCTGCTCCCATTTTGCATTTATTATCGAGAATTTTCAGCATTACTGCAGTAACGCAGTCGACTTGCAGAGGGTCAAGTGGTGCAGTTTCCGCCCACAATGCTGCAGGATGGGGAGCTTCTATAGCTGTCTGAAGTTTCATATCTTTAAACCCAATTGAACAATGAGTAATAATGATCGATTACCCACCAGGTGTGGAAAAATCGTGCATGCATTCCATCAACATCTTCCGATATTGTTCGCAGTAGTAATCAACTGCTGCTTGCTGATTCTCCGAAGCACCATCAGACTCAAAAAAGAAGTTGGTATTATACCACGCAGCGGCGTACATAAACGCAGCACTTAGAAACGGCATAGCCCACTCCTCACTTAAATCGTTAGCAAGGTGAATAAATTCATCTGCAACTTCGCGAAAATCTGATTCCTGCATTGAAATGACACTCTTAGTTGATTAGTAGAAGTTCAAGTATTTACACATTTCATGCCAAGTCTCTTTTTCGTGAATTCAACTATCTAAATGGATTAAAAGCACCTGCTGTCATGAGTTCTCAGACAGAGCGTTCTATTAGATGTCCTTATTTTTGTAGCAAAACCTACATCTCATCTCGAAACTGTTTTACTGAATGAATTGAAATGCGCATATGAATAATCCTTGTGAATAGTTTGTGAATTCATTTTAAGACTCATTAATTCTTAATTATTATATATAAATTCTAATAAATATAATTACTTACTATGATTACTTAAATAATTACTTAATATGTGGCTTAGTTAATAATCCACACCTATCTTCAATGACAGATGTTTTTTAATAATGTTTGGCCTGTGTCTTGCAGATTACCTACAAATACTTAAATTTATTTGGGGGAAAAGCATGGTCGAGAAGCAAATATCGGAACTAAAAGCTGGCATAGCATCTGGTCAGATAGTGCCCTACCTTGGTGCGGGTGTACTCAATGGGTCTGTCAATATTGAAACAGGTGATGCCATTCCTGCAGATAGTGACAGCCTGATACTAGCAATGAACAACGGTCGTCCTATGGCACCGAGGCTGATGTATGAGTTTGCACGAGCTGCCATGGATGTAGAATTGAAGCGTGGTCGTTCGGCCGTCAACCGTTTTCTAGATGAGACCTACGGGAAGCAATCATGGACCCAATCACCTCTGCATGCCTGGTTGGAGTCAGTAAAACCTCGCTATGTTGTTGATATTAATCGTGACACACAACTACAACAAAGTTACAGCAATACACCACACACATTGGTTCGTGGCATCTCCAGGGTTGGTGGTACTGATTACCGCTTTCGAATCCATCACTATGACGGTGAGAAGTACTCTGAAAAAGAGATTGATCAATCTGAAGCGGACCCATCACTGCCAATTCTATTTAAACCCATGGGCAGCCCACTTCCAGATGCGACCTATATCGCATCAGATGCTGATTATGTCGATTACATAACCGAATTGATGGGCGGATTTGCATTGCCAAGCTACCTTAAAACGTATAGGAAAGGTAAACAGTATCTGTTTCTTGGCATAAGAATGACCAGGGATACTGAACGGATGGTTCTCTCTGATATCATTTATGCTGCTGATCAACCTGCAGGTTGGGCCCTAATCCCAGAACCAAATGAAAAAGAGCGTCGCTTTTGCAAAAAAATGAATATTGAAATAATAGAGGCTGACATCGCAACCTTTTTGGGTGAAGAATCTGCTGTTCAGCTAAAGCAAGATAACGAAGATTCAAAACTTGAAAATGAAGTGACTTGTTAGTTATTAGCCATATTTCAGAGGAATATAAGTAAAAGATGTCCCGCTTCACACCCTGCCAAGGAAAAAACGCCTGCCGTGACAACGGCACCGTCTGTCTTACATGCGGCCGTGAATTGACAGAAATTGTAAAACTGCGAGAACTGATGAAAGAGATTACATCCCTTGCAATCGAGTATGACTACGAGAATATAGATGACTTTACACAGTATATTGCTCGGAAAATCGTAAAAATGATCGACTACCAAAAAGCAAATCCAGAGACATCTGCAGAGGTAAACGCAAATGCTGATTGATGGCTTCGATCAACGTTTTGTACTCGATTTACCACAGATGGATGATACTCACTTAGAGTTTGTTCATCTGGTAAATCAAATGGCAGATGCGGAAAAAGAGGAGTTTATATTACTTTTTCAAACCCTGTCTGAACATACCAAATCTCATTTTGACAGTGAACAGCAGCTGATGGAAAAATCTAGCTTTCCCGCAACTTCCGAACATATTTCAGATCACCAGCGTATATTGGGAGATCTGGCACGATTCGGTAAACGTGTTACAGCCGGCTCAACCACCATGGCCCGCGCTTATATTTGTGAGCAATTGCCCGATTGGTTTGAGTTACATATACAGACAATGGATAGCGCTCTGGCTGCCCATCTTAAAAACACCCATTTGTAAGTGACAGGCTGGATACGGATAGCTATATTTATCATTTCATGACTTGGTGTGTGGGGTAAGAAATGTCCCGCCACTGCCCTGATTAGCTTCGCAATAACGGGTTACTCCAATGCATTTCACCTGGCCACATGCTCGATCCAGTATTTGTCGGATATTCCCTATTTATTACTCATCTTGAGTTGAGCCAATAAACCTGTAAATCATTGCGCCTAACACGCCACCAATAACTGGAGCAACCCAAAACAGCCAAAGTTGTGAAATAGCCCAATCTCCTGCAAACAGAGCAACACCAGTACTACGAGCTGGATTGACAGAGGTATTTGTGACCGGAATGCTGATCAAATGTATAAGTGTCAAGCACAATCCAATTGCTATTGGCGCAAAACCCTGTGGGGCTCGTTTATCAGTTGCACCGAGGATAACGATGAGGAACATCATCGTCATAACAACTTCAGCTACGAGTGCAGCCTGTAAACTATACCCCCCAGGAGAGTGTTCACCGTAGCCATTAGAGGCAAAACCACCAGCCAAATCAAACCCAGCCTTGCCACTGGCAATGAGATACAATACACCGCCAGCAACAATACCACCTGAGACCTGGGCAACTATGTAGGGAAGGAGCTCTTTAGCCGGAAAACGTTTACCTGCCCACAAGCCAACGGAAACTGCCGGATTCAAGTGGCACCCAGAGATATGACCAATAGCGTATGCCATGGTCAGAACGGTTAGGCCAAAGGCTAAAGAGACACCCAGTAGACCAATACCAACTTCCGGAAACGCAGCTGCAATTACGGCGCTACCACATCCCCCCAGAACCAGCCAGAACGTACCAATAAATTCAGCACCATATTTATTCATATTATGATTCCATATCTTTAGAGTGAGGTTGTCATCAACCCAGAATAGACGATTAGTCGTCTATCTGTTAAGTCTTGCACCCAAGATACTCACAATGTTTTACAAACCAAGCTGGTTTGTCTTCCTACCCCGTAATCTTCCCCTATCTTTGAGTGATGTTATAAATGGGGCACTACCCTGCTGTAGGTCATCGAAATTAACAAAAGATCCGGAGCCTTGATTACTAAAAGAGTAATCAAATTTATGGGTGATAAGAAAAAACTAAAACACGATTAAACAGGTCTTCAGTATATTTCCTACCCTTTGTGGTGCGGCAGGCCGCACCCTACTTCACTGGAATAGATAAATAGAAGATAGTAACGCTAACTCCCGATTCCTGATGAGCTATCACTATCACTCTGTTTGCGTTCACGTGCGGCTGTAAAGAATATCATTGCCATAGCAAAACTGGAAACCAGACCGACAGGCAGTGCCAATATAAATAGCACGACGGAAGCTAACAAGCCTCCCATGATTATGTTACTCCAGGAGAAGAGCTTCAGATAGTTATAGTCAGACTTTAACTTCAATAAACGTAATCCAAACAGAATGGAGACAACACCCATCGGAACCAACAATACAAAAAAGCTGATTGAGATTAGATTAAACTCTTCCGCACCTGCAGGTATAAATATATTTAGCACTGCCATGATGAGAGAAAGCACTATTAAAATAGTGATGTATCGATCAGCTGTGTGGGTTTCCAATCTAAGATTGAGTAACTGTTTAAACATAAGTAACAGGTAGATGTTTATCGCACTATCTAATAAATTAAATACATTACCTAAAATTACATAGAACTCATTCTCGGGCTCAATGCCACTCATAAATGAGATACTTATCGCTGGAATTGTGGCAATCAGATAGAAAATTGCAAGCCACGCAAAGAATAGTAGCTTTCTATAAGTCAATTTCCCCCTGACAAAGGGCTGGGGAAGGATCTCATCTTTCAAGAGTTCTGATTCAGGTGTTTTATAGACAGAATCACTATTGGATATAGTCATTAGGAATCACTTTCTGTAATTTCAATTATTGGTTCTATAGTAGTCGGGTCCTGATGCATAATACCATCCGCATAGGTTTGACTGAGGAATCGGCCTGAATAACCTTCGAATTTCGACCAAGAAATGTGAAGTAAAGACCTATGTCAGACTATAAAATTCTGACCCACAACGATTGGACTGCAAATAGCATGTGGTGTTTATACCGAAAAGCGTCTGAAAGTGATATATGACCAGTTGTGCAAGGTTTTGGGAGATATAGTGCATAGTTGTCGAGAAGGAGTGGGGCTGAAATATTGGATTGGCGTATAATGCGGGTTTATAACCATATGTGGATCAGCAAACTGCCATAATATTTCCTTTAAGTTCAATGCTTAAGCATTTATTTCCATATTGGACTAACTATTTTTTTATTGATATGAATAGATTTTTGATCAATTGCGCCAATTGGCAAAGTTTCACTACCAAGCTGGTATTTTTTTCATGCTTGAGTATTGCTTACAGCTTTAGCGGCCTTGCTGAAGCAAACCCATTCACCCTGCCAGTCTGCGACACTCAGGATAAGATACGCTATTCATCAGAGTCCATGGAAGAAAAAATTACTGCATTCCAAGCACTCACTGAAGAGGCGCTCAGTTTACGCTCAGAATCGATCATATTCCTATCTCAAGTCAAGGAGAAACAGCGCTCTAAACAACCACTTCTTGGGTCAGATATGCGGCTGCTCAGTGCTGGAGCAGCAGAACTAATCAATCAACGTAAACTGCTGTGGTATGTTGCAACCCTGCACGAATGTTGGCTTGATGAACCAATTCCAGAAGATCCACTACAGGCAAGGGTGCATGCACTCGGCATTACTATGTCCCTATCTGCAGCATTAACGCTCTATGATAACTATCTCACAGCCGTTGCACTTTATCAGGATGATCTGTTTTTGCGGAATCATATCAATGAAGGAGACTCCGCATATCTTGTACCTAAAGGTGAGCTCAGAAAGGTTGCTGCTTCGTTTACCTCGGCAGTAAATCGTGCTCGTGTCAGGCGCGGCTTGATATGGTATGAAAAGCATGCTTCATATCTGTCAGAGTCTGGCCATGATAGTCAACGCTATCTGGCTACTCTAGTTGAACAGAGCCCATCTTATTCAATGGTACGAAAAATCAGACCACTGAATTATGCAGGTAACCTGTTTGATCTAATTGGTACCACATCAGTGGATACCTTATACACGATTCAGAATGAGGGGATCAGTTTATCAAGCATGATCTTTGGAAATGTCATCGGCCTAGTCGAATCACGTCGTGGTAAGCTCGACAAACGACCTGAGATTCATAAGCAAGTAATCCGTGAACTCCGGGCGGGGGATGTTCTTCTTGAAAAAACCCCTTTTCGCCTGACCGACTCCTTTATCCCTGGTCACTGGGGGCATGCCGCTGTCTGGATCGGCAGCGAATCTGAACTGCGTGAATTGGATATCTGGCATCACCCAGTTGTAAAGCCTTATCACTCCCAGATACGTCGTGGACGCGGAGTAGTTGAAGCCTTGCGCTCTGGTGTCGAGATGAACACCCTCCAGCATTTTATGAATGTAGATGATCTGGCAGTGTTACGTCAAAACAATCTGAACCAGGAGCAGCGACGTAGAGTGATCCTTCAGGCATTACGACAGGTAGGCAAAGCATATGATTTCAGCTTTGATACACAGAGCACTAATAAGATTGTCTGCTCTGAACTGGTCTATCACGCTTATGGTGACGTTAATTGGCCTACAGAGCGGAAATTAGGCCGGGTTGTGGTCAGTCCCGATAATATTGCACAAAAAGCGGTTGATGGTGATCTTTTCGAGGTTGTGATTCTCTACCACGATGGCAGCCAGGTGTTGGATTTTCCGCAAAAGCAACTTAATAAATTGATCAAACCTAAAGTAGTAGCACTTGCCTACAGCCATTTAGGTGATCTGTCACCTTAATGATTCTAAGCCTATGGTCAATTTATAAGCTGGATATGATGAGTTTGAAACAATCTGTAACTGTGTAGTTGTCAGGGTTGTATATAGATAAAGCCCATTCGAGGAGTGAATCACCTAGGTAAATTTTAACCTGCTTACAGCCAAATCAAATGCCTTCCCATTCCTGTTTTATTGGTAAGCGAGCAGATCTTAAAGCGATCGATTGTGGCGCTTTTGCATCTAGTACCTACATCATTTTGTATAGAGTTATAGGAATATTCAACAGCATATCTGCTGATAAGGCTACTGGTAGAGCACATCAAGTGCTTATTGCTTTTTACAGAATGGTCGTTCATTTACTTCTACTCCAGAATAGACATTTGGCCGTTAGTAGTCAGTATGAATAACCTCAACAAGTGCCATAGCTTCTGGAATCCCAATGTAGCAACCTGTATGCCAACATTAGGTTACTTCTTGAAAAAGTTACTTATATATTCTGGATTGTCGTCAAATATTCTTCATGGTGTAAAAAATATCGACAACTATTTTCTTGTTTTATTAATACTTAAATTCCAGTTCTATACACACGTTGACTTGCAGTTCTCATGAGTAGAGATGGATTTCACTCTTAATTTCTTGTTAATAAATACAAATGGTTTCTAATTTAATTGATCTGGTTATTAAACTTGGTTATTTCCAAATATTTCACATGGTCTGCACCGGTAGTTACTATTCAATCCTGCTAAAAATATAGTGCGGTACAAATAGTTGAGCAGTACGGATCTATCCGTCTGTTAGCTTGAGATTTCAGGATGATCAGTTGTAAGTTTCAACAACTCCTGAGTCTGGTTTTTACAATGCCGTATGATGTTTTTATCTATGCGCTTTATCCATCTCTCCGGTATCTGACTTGGACCATAAAAAGCGCCTGCAATCATACCAGCAATAGCACCTGTTGTATCAGCATCGCCACCTCGATTGACTACGTCGATTAGAGTTGTTTCAAAATCATCATTGTTAAACAGGGCTTGAAATACCACCTGCAAAGTATCGACAATATATCCACTGGGGTTTTCAATTCGCTTCTTATCGAAACGAAATTCACTATGTTGCACCACCAGGCGGTCAGCTATTTGCCTCAGCGTAGCTTTACCATTACCCTTCATGACGGCAACACACATTTCCAGAACCGCCTCAGTTCCTGCGTCAGACAAGGGATTGTTATGGGTGATATGGGCTTGTGTTCGAGAAGCGACCACAAGCGTATCAATCGGACTATTGCAGTAGAGGATTGCAATAGGTAAGCAACGCATACAGGCGCCGTTTCCGGCATCATATTCGTTCTCTTCAACCCATGGATTGCCGGTATTGCGGAATTGGATTATGCCTCTTCTTACTGTATTACCAATATCGATTGGCTTTCCTCGCATCCATTCACTAAATGCCTGTGCAACAGATTTAGCGCTGACGCCTCCACTTTTCACCAGGGCATCGCCCAAGGCCAGGCTCATCTCTGTATCATCAGTGACCTGTCCTGGCTTGAGATGCAACCATCCCCCGCCTTTGATGCTGTCGTGTACACCATATTGGGTCTTAATTTCATTAGGAGTAAGAAATTCTGTCGTGGCTCCCAGGGCATCACCTATAGCCAAACCGAGGTAAGCTGAGTGCGCACGCTGTGCAAGGTTATTGTCAATGCTTTTTTTGTTCTCTTGCATCTGATGGTACTATCTCCGTGCCAGCCTATGCAGGAGTACTAATTATAAACAGGCTGGTATATATGGATTGTTATTCTTCTGGCGCAAAGCAGTTTACATAATCTGCGCAAGCTTCGCAGCTGGGCGCACGACAAGTATATATACCTTCAGTTTCACATAAACGTTTATAGAGAAACTTTTTCCACTTCATATTCTTAGTGTTCAATTCAGCCAAAGGCGTGAAGTGATCACTCATCAGT
Source organism: Candidatus Thiodiazotropha sp. DIVDIV (assembly GCA_040506275.1). Classification (GTDB taxonomy): domain Bacteria; phylum Pseudomonadota; class Gammaproteobacteria; order Chromatiales; family Chromatiaceae; genus Thiodiazotropha. The sequence continues at coordinate 852,445 of JBEVXD010000001.1, read as the reverse complement.
TTAGATAGGTCGGCCCGGCTCCAAAGCCCTAAATCTTGCCATAGATGATCGCTACCCAAACAACCAAATACCAAAATTTCAGCCAACCAGTGTTCAGATTGGCTTTGATGGGTACTATTGTTGAGGATCAGTTTACGCAGATCATCCATCTCCTCGTTATTATCGCACATTGGAGAATGGTCGAAACCTAGCAGAGATTGTGGTTGTATTCGAGGGAAGTGGGTTTGTATAAGCCGTCTGAATTCCAGTTCCCCAAGCCCCAACCATTGAGGTAACGCACTGTGACCGAACGACCAGGAAGCGAGAATACGCGCCAGAATCTCCTCAACAGAGTTTTCCTGGCGCGCAGTTGCTCCGATCAGTCTAGTGTAACATTGCGCTACACCATCACTCTCCGGAACAGGTTGAGACATCATAGAGCCTCAAATTCGACAACTACGTCCTCATCCCTGGGAATAAACTGGCAGGCCAGCCGCCACTCACTTGGCAAGTCATCGACAATCATTTTTTCCATCTCTTCCTTGCTGAGTTTGCCCAACTCTCTAAGTACCTTTTTCTCTTTCTCTTCGAGATGGTAACCCATGGGCTGTTTATCACCGATATACTGGACACGAATAACACAACTTCCACAGTCACCGTCTCCACAATCGAATTTAATAGGGATCTTGTTGGTTTTTGCAATCTTTAGCACAGTTTCGGTAAAACTACCGGCAACCGCATAGACTGTTTTGTCTTTGTATTCAGGATTGCTAAATGTAATCAGAGGCATCTCTTCAACTCCTAAGAATTTATGATCAGGCAGGTTTTACGCAACAATCTCCAAGGATCTGCGCCTGACAAGCAAGACGATCGTGACGCCCGGCCATGTTCTCCTTAAGAACTTTCTCCTCCAATACTGAAGGTTCTGTCAGGTTGTTCCATCCATCTTCAACATGCATCATGCAAGTTCCGCAATCCCCTTCCCGGCATCCATAAATGATACCGGCGCCAATTTTTTCGGAGACTTCAATAACTCTTGTACCTGCAGGAACATTGACTGTCTGTTCAATATCTTCAAATGTGATTTTCGCTTTTGCCATTTCAATTCACCTATTGCATAAAGTTAAAACTATTTCGGATCAAGCCAGATCGGCTAAATCAATCACGCCTTTGTTCTGTTTTTTTCCTACCATTTCCTCAGCGATGGCTTTACCAAACGCTCGGCACTCCACTAACTCTTCTTCGGTGGGAATCAATTTTATTCTTAAACCCTGCTGTGGAATGCGCATTTTCAAGCCACGCATTCTATCTTCTATCATTGGAACCGCTTCGCCACTCCAACCAAATGAACCAAAAGCACCACCCAGTTTGCCTTTAAGATTAACCACTACCAGAGATGAAAGAAGATCCCAAACAGGTTTAACTGCATCACCATTGATGGTGGGAGAACCAAATAGCAGCGCATCAGCCTCTTCTATCAAATTGACAAAGGGACCTATCTCTCCTCCTTCAAGGTCGTACAGGGAGACTCTGACCCCTTCAATAGATGCTGCCCCTTCATTGATCTCTTCTGCCATCCTGGCGGTGTTTCCGTAGGAACTCATGTAGAAGATAACCAGTGACTGCCGATCTACCCCGATTTCCCTTGATAGACTGGAAGTCGAAAGTTCACGGTAGTGCGTAACATATCGTCGTGGACGCTCTCTTAGAATCGGTCCGTGGGTAGGCGCAATCTGTTTGATTTTGAGCGGTTCGATCAATTTCAACGCATCCATGACATGATTTTTGAACGGTCGCATGATATGCGCGTAGTAATAGTCAAAAGAGAAACGAAAATCACCTACCAGATCGTTGAACAATCGTTTATCACAGTAGTGGCAACCGAACACATCCCCTGAGAACAGCACCCCCTCCTCTTCGAGGTAGGTACATTGGGTGTCTGGCCAATGTAAGAACGGTGTATGAAGAAAACGTAGAGTTCGATCACCGAGAGAGATACGATCATCTGTTGTTACTGTGGTGTATTCGAAAGTGTCATCACTTGTAGGCTTAAGCAATGCTTTAAGCATCGAGGTGGCACGTTGTGAGATATATAGTTTTGCTTGTGGAGCACGACGCATTAATTCAGGTAGAGCCCCGGTGTGATCGGGTTCAAGGTGATTAAGAATGATCGCTTTGATCTCTGTATAATCCACCTCAGACTCTAACCGGGCAAAGAACTCATCACTAAAGTTCTCTTTGACTGTGTCAATGATAGCTACGCCATCCTCTCCCTTGACCAGATATGAGTTATAGCTGGTTCCGTTAGCCGTACTGAGTATGATATCAAATGTTCTCAAAGAGGGGTCGAGAGCTCCAATCCAATACACATCGTCTGCGAATTCGACGGCCTCTCTGTGACGGGATACATCGATTTGATTACTCACGGTGGTGCCTCACAGGCTTGTTTTTCCATAGACGCCATTGGACAGCTTTGTAGATCTTTATCGTCATCAAAGCTGACTCCAAGATAATCGAGTACGGATCCAGGTGTGAAGCCTGATTGCCTGAGTGAATGGCAGCTCATCAGAGGGCGCTTAATCAATATTGGATTACTAACCATCAAATCAAGTGCTGCAACTTCATCAAGCTGATTTAAACTAATCTCACCATTCTTGACTTGAGGTGCGCTGTCATTGAACCAGTTAGGTACAGGCTTGTTTTCAAAAAATGGACGTAAACTATCGTACGTCCAAGGTTCACTCAGAATATCCCGGACCTCTAAAGTAATCCCCAACTTACGCAGAATGGCTTTCTGTTGTTGATTACCGATGCAGCCTGGTTTTTCATAAAAAACCAGTTCAGTCATCTTTCCTTGTCTCTTGCATGCTCATAATCAGCGCGGATTGACGTCGCCACAGGCGATCAGGAACTCCAAAGCCCCTGGGTTGCAGAGAATCAGCTGGCCGGGTGAAATGTGTACGTACAAATCTCATCAAATGAGAATAGGGTTTTACTGAATCAGTGATCACTGGCTGTAAGGTAGTTTGTTTAGCAAACATGGGAGCATCTCCTTAGCGTGACTGGATCTCGGCCATGACTTCTGTCAACCGCTCTGGCGGAATACCGGTAAGTGATCCTGGCGGGTTGGCTGGTTCAGAAAAGGGATCGAGAATTGCCCCTTCGATTGGGCAGATACTGACACATTGAGGATCAGAAAAATCTCCATCACACTCAGTACACTTCTTGGAATCAATCTTGAAGTGTGGCCTGGCCTCGAATATGGCTTTACTTGGACAAAGCGGTTCGCATGCCCAGCAGTTAACACAGCTTTCAATAATTTCGAATGACATGGCTTACTCCTCAGGCTCCGGCCTGTAACTTTCCGACCTGACTGGGTTTATCAAGTTGGCCATTTTCAGCCATCTCTGCATAGACCTTGGCTACCGCATCTTCAATCGGCTCCATGGCATGTTCGCCATTTGGTTGGATGCCAGACTCTTCCAGCATCTCCCATGGCTCATAACCTATTTTTGAACAGAGCACCGCTTCACACCCGTCAAGAACACGAATTATTTTCTGCAAAGTGGTCTCAGCATCACCACAGGTGTCGCCGCCAGAGCAATAGAGATCTACTTTTCTATGACCAATGAAGCGAACATCCGTGGTTGAGGCTTCATACACAAGAAACTCTTTGGCATGACCGAAATGCTGATTGATGACACCACCGCCACTGGTAGCTACTGCCATCAGTACTGGACGTGTCTCTTTTTTGCGTGTCGTTAAGGCAGTGAGTGGGATAAAAGTCTCATTTGCAGTTTGCTTTTGTGCTTCAAGCTTGGCTTCGATTTCAGCTTGATAATCGGCACGTTTAATCATTGCCTCTTCATAATCAACATCCATCAGTTCAACCTTATCCAAGGTGAACTCATCCCCACGGTCTTCTCCAAGCATGCCCACAGCATCTGCTCGACATTGACGGCAGTGGCGCATCATATTCATATCGCCAGCACACTTGTCTTGCAGACCCTGAAGTTCATCGTGGGTTGGGCCTCGCTGTCCCATAACACCATAAAAAGTACCGTGTTCGGCTTCAGCGATCAGTGGCATGACATTGTGCAGAAACGCGCCCTTCTCTTTGACGACTCTACTCACCTCTTCCAGGTGTTCGTCATTGACACCAGGAATCATCACCGAGTTGACCTTAACCAGAATGCCTCGATCTGTAAGCATCTGCAGGCCCCTCTGTTGCTGCTCGATTAAGATTTTCGCGCCTTTTCGTCCTTTGATACGACGATTGTTCCAGAAGATCCATGGATATATCTTTGCACCGACATCAGGGTCCACACAGTTGATGGTAATGGTTACATGATCGATATTGTGTTTGCACAACTCTTCTACCTGGTCAGGCAGTGTCAGACCATTAGTAGAAACGCAAAGCTTGATATCAGGAGCCTTTTCGGTCAGTTGACGAAAAGTATCAAATGTACGCTCAGGATTTGCCAAAGGATCACCAGGACCGGCAATACCCAAAACGGTCATTTGCGGGATATTGGCTGCGACTGCCATAACCTTTTTTACAGCCTGGTCAGGGGTCAACAACTCTGATACAACACCGGGTCGTGATTCGTTTGCACAATCATATTTTCGGTTACAGTAGTGGCACTGAATATTACAGGCCGGAGCAACAGCGACATGCATACGGGCAAAATGGTGATGTGCCTCTTCAGAGTAACAGGGGTGGTTGTGAACCTTGTCCCTGATATGCTCGGGTAGATGCGACAATTGATCGCTGCTACCGCCGCAACCGGATGAACTGCACCCACTTTCAGCTGAAGTATCTGCTGTTTGACCAATTACTTTTAATTCCATCATCCGGCCTCCCAATAGCGACGCAATGAGGTTGTTATTTACGTATGGAAGGGATGATGCAATCTGCGTGCCTAGTTTTTATTATTATTTAACTTATTGTTATTATTAGTATTATCTTGTTTGTAAATGAATTCTGTCGGATTGTAGACAGAGCGTTCAATGGGCTCTGTATGACAAGCGACACTGCTTTCACCTGATCGTAAAGTAGACGCCCGAATAAAACATTCAGGCTAGTTCACATCTGACGAACTTTTATATTCAAGGTCTGAATTCGATACCCAATCTGCCTTGGGGTCATACCTAGCAATCTTGCAGCCTTAGCCTGAACCCAACCAGCCTGCTCCAATGCTGCAATAACCCGTTCACGCTCATCAAGATCCGGGTCATCTATATCAATCTTGTTGTTGGCAGGAACTGGTGTGTAGCCCTGCTCAGATAGTGGCTTCAAACCACTGAGGTTAACTGCTTTTTCATCGATCTGCCCTTCACCACTCATAACAGCAGCACGTTCCAGACAGTTTTCCAATTCACGAACATTTCCTGGCCAGTCATGATGCATCAGCATTCTGATGGCACCATCATTAATCGACAATTCACGACCCTGGTTTTTGGAGATCTTCGTAACCAGAAATTGGGCCAGATCGTTAATGTCCTCTTTACGATCACGAAGCGCCGGCATCTGTATAGGCATAACATTGAGCCGATAGTATAGATCTTCCCGGAAGCTGCCTTCCTGTACTCCAGATTCCAAGTCTTTATTTGTTGCCGCTACGACTCGAACATCCACGACATGAGTTTTACCACCACCAACACGTTCAAATTCACCTTCTTGTAGCACACGAAGTAATTTTGCCTGGAATGCAGGACTGATTTCTCCGATTTCATCAAGAAATATGGTGCCTCCATGAGCCTGTTCGAAGCGTCCCTTACGTTGATTAACCGCACCGGTAAATGCTCCCTTTTCATGTCCAAACAGTTCTGACTCCAGCAGAGTGTCAGGTAATGCGGCACAATTAAGTTTTATAAATGGTCCGTTACTTCTAGTCGAATTATAGTGAATGGCATTAGCAATCAGCTCTTTACCTGTTCCTGATTCCCCGCGAACCAAGACAGTAGTGTTCCATTTAGCGACCTGGCGAACCTGTTCAAAAATAATACGCATGCTTGGCGTATGACCAACCATATTTGAAAAGCCATGTTCACCACGAACTTTACGGCGTAAAGAGTCCCGCTCATTTTTAAGAGCCAACTGCTCGTCTTCCACCTTTTTGGCAAGTCGAACACTCTGACCAATCAGGTTGCCAACCATTTGCAAAAAGCGTTCATGTATTTTAAGCAGACTTATACTGCCTAGTGGTTGTGCTGCCAGTATGCCTGCAGTTCTCTCCCCGATCAGAATAGGAACGCCAATAAATGGCAATTCAGGATCATAGACACCTAATCGGTCAAGAAAACGATCTTCATCTGATATGCGCCTTACAACCAGTGGCTCACCACTAGCCATGATTGCACCAACAACCCCTTCACCTGGCTTGTAACGAACAGTATTGAAAGGTGCAGGATTTTCGTGCAAGGCAGTCACAAGCAATTCTCCGCTGGAATCATCCAGTAGACAGATCATGCCATGTCTCAGTTTTGCTGTGTCACTCAGCTGACTAAGAACCTCAGTCAGTGTCTCTCTAAAATCAAGAGATCGACTCAATACCTGGCTGACTTGATATAGACTCTCCAATTCTGATTCCAAAACAGCACTGTTATTCATCGGAACTGAAGTATCCATCGGTGTATCTGTCGAACTCATTAAGACTTATCCTCCAGTCCACAAACCGGAAGCCTTACAAAGACACGACATCCGCCGTAAAACTCAGAATCAATTTCCATACTGCCTCCATGCCCAATGACAATTTCCTGAGACATGGTCAGTCCCATACCTGCATGCTCTTTTGGCTGTTCCCACCCACAAAAGAATGGTTCAAATACTTTCAAGCGTTGTGTCTTAGGCACACCTAATCCGTTATCCATTATTTCTATTACCAGCTCATGATTTTCAACACTTGTCTGGATACGTATTTCCCGGTAATCCTGCTTTGCCTCTATGACCGCTTTAATCGCATTATCAATTAGATACTTGAATAGACCACGAAGTGAATTGATACGACCGGATACTGCAGGTATTACGGGCGCAGGTCTCCAATCCACAACAATACTCGCAGACAGAAGACTTTCAGTGGAGAGTTTCAATACCTCATGCAGTAGTTCATTGATGTTTACTAAGCTCTCCTGTTCCATCACTGGACTGGGTAATGCTTCGTGCAGACTCTCCATCGCCTCATCGCCACTTTTCAAGGCTTGCTGCAAGACTATGCGCATCCCCATACCCTCTTGGCTGGCAGCGGGCATACCCAATGCAGCCTTGATGACATTCAATGGGGCTTGAATTTTAAATATGGCTCCGGAGATCGCTTCACGCATGGTTTGCACCATCTGCTGTTCCGCCATATTGGCCCGAATCATATTGAGTCGGGCTTCCTGAATACGATTACGACTGCTGGTGACTTCATTGGCAATCAGCAACAGACAACATCGAGTCTCTTCCTGTTGCTTGAAATAGTGATGCGCCGCTTCATCCAACTCAGGCAGGTGCACACCTGAACACGAGAACCATCTCGGACTTGCTCCCCCCGGTGGATCCAGCCTCACATCCACATTCGTGAAGCCATTTCCAACTTGGCAAACCTCGCCTAAATCGAAGCCAATCTGTTGTTCTAAAGCATTCAAGAACAAGGTTGATGGTTCTACCCCTCTGAAATCACCCAGCAAGGCTTTGTAAGCATGGTTATCCAGAAGCACTTTTCGATCTGCAGCGACTACAGCCACTACCATTGGCGCTGCATTCAATGCCGCTTCTGTAAGATTTTTTTGGAACTTTAAACGTTGTTCCAGTTGATGCACCTCTGTAATATCGCGATGCATCCCAAGAAAATATGCGGTCTGGCCCTTACTGTTATTAACCGGAGAAATGATTAATTCTGCCAGATACTCCTCACTGCTTTTTCGATGATTGACCAAAGTACCGTGCCAAACCTCGTTCCTATGAATAGTCTCCCAAAGATCTTGATAAATTGATTCTGGCGTAGACTTACTAGAGAGTACCGACTCATTTTTGCCTATAACCTCTTCTCGGGTGTAGCCGGTTAGTATCTCAAACGCACTATTTACATAGAGGATTCGTGCAGTTGGATCAGTGATTGATATAGCTATAGGTGCCTGTTCAACTGATTCGAAAAAGAGCTTTGGCGGTAAGAACTGGTTGCTCTCCAGACTACCGAATGCCTCCAGGACTTCATCTGGTGTTCCTTCTGGAGGTGAAGCAAGAAAGTCATTGATCCTGTCGACAACATCGCTGTTAATAGATTTAATTTTTCTTTGGATCATAACTGCGATCATCCTAATTCGAATGTAAAAAACTGAACTTGGTTGAGGTTATTGCAAAACCCATACCATGGTTAAATAGAGATGCGAGAACCATTAGATAGCCCCCGTTGTCGCTAACTCTACAAAGATACTGCTGCAATCTGTAACAAAGCTTACAAAGCACCAGGTGATCCCTTTCAGTGCATTCCCGCACTAATATAGTGCTTATTTGAATAATCCATTGAATACAGGACTCTAAGCCGCTACTGCATGCTTATAGGATCTAATTATCTGAGTATTGTGATGATTGGCATATTTTTTGTTGGGTAATAGTCATCACAGCTAAGCGATGCTATTCATGAACTATATACTGATCATTCTTTCTACGGCTTTGGTCAACAACGTAGTGTTGGTCAAGTTTCTTGGTTTATGCCCCTTAATGGGAGTCTCTAACAAGCTTGATTCTGCTCTGGGTATGGGTTTGGCCACAACTTTTGTACTCACCCTTGCCGCCTTCGCCAGCTGGTTACTGGAGCACTTTGTATTACAGCCCCTGGATCTGGGATTTCTAAGGATACTGACCTTCATTCTGGTAATTGCTGTAGTGGTCCAGTTCACCGAGATGGTGGTACGTAAAACTTCACCAGCACTCTACCAGGTACTCGGCATATTCCTCCCGTTGATAACCACAAACTGCGCCGTTCTCGGTGTTGCCTTGTTGAATGTCCAGCAGGAAAACAGCTTTCTGGAGAGTCTGCTCTATGGATTTGGTTCTGCGTTGGGCTTCACATTGGTATTGGTGATGTTTGCAGGTCTACGTGAGCGCCTGGCGCTAGCTAATGTTCCCCAAGTTTTCAGCGGTGCTCCAATTGCTTATGTCGTCGCTGGTTTGATGTCTCTGGCCTTTATGGGATTTGCTGGGTTAACCAGTCATTGACCCTATACATAGGAGAGGTTTTCAAATGGAGAAATTAATGAATAAAAAGCAGATTGATATATATCGATCAACAATCTCAGTGAATCAAGCTATTCACTGCGAACGTAAACGATAGCCAGGAGAAACGATGATGGTTTCTGCAATCCTCATACTTACCGCATTGGGCGTTACTATGGGCGCCATGCTGGGCATCGCATCAAAATACCTTGCTGTTGAGGGAAATCCACTACAGCAAGAGATCGAGGAACTGCTTCCAGGTTCTCAATGCGGCCAATGTGGCTACCCTGGTTGTACACCTGCGGCTGAGGCTGTAACCAAGGGTGAAGCGGCGGTCACCATGTGCCCTCCTGGTGGCAAGGCACTGGCAGAGGCCCTGGCAGAGAAAATGGGGGTTAGCATAGACCTCTCCTCAGTTGAGGAGAAAGAACCAGTAGTTGCTTTTGTCCATGAGAATCTCTGCGTCGGCTGCACCAAGTGTTTCAAGCGTTGCCCTACCGATGCCATTTTAGGTGGCCCCAAACAGATACATGCCGTATTTGCTGACGCCTGCACAGGTTGTGAGAAATGCTATGACGTATGTCCCACAGAGTGTATTGAGATGCGTCCGATCAAGAAGACTCTACAGACATGGTATTGGCCAGAACCGGCCAAGGTGGCCTGATCATGACAACTGCCAACATGTTTAAACTATTTAAGATTAGAGGCGGTGTTCATCCTGATGATCACAAAAAACTCAGCGCTGGTCAGACAATAGAAAAACTGCCACTGCCACCACTTTTACATATTCCCCTGCAGCAGCATATAGGTGCTCCAGCAGAACCTCTGGTTAGACGCGGGGAAGAGGTCAAAAAGGGACAACTACTGGCTCGCAACCAAGGCGCTATATCCGCACCAGTTCACGCCCCAACCTCAGGGCGTATCATGGGTGTAGGTGGATATCCTGCGCACCACGCTTCAGGCCTGTCGGTAAGAACGATAACATTGAAGCCAGATGGAGAAGATGAATGGGTCGATACCCTGGAGCCATCTGATGACCCACTCTCTCTCACCCCAGAGGAGATTGCAGATCGAGTCGCCCGTGCCGGTATTGTCGGTATGGGTGGCGCGACTTTTCCCTCTGCGGTAAAGCTTAACCTGCGTAAGCGCTACCAGCTACATACACTGGTGATAAACGGTGCGGAGTGTGAGCCCTATCTGACCTGCGATGATCGCTTGATGCGTGAACAACCTCAACAGGTTCTTGAGGGTGTGAGACTAATGGCAAATGCATTGGACGTGGATCATGTTCTATTTGCTATTGAAAACAACAAACCTGAAGCACTGACTTCGATTCGCGAGGCTGCTACCGATAGTGACGTGATCACTGTCGTAGGACTGCCTACCCGCTATCCAATGGGTTCAGAAAAGCACCTGGTACAGACCCTGATTGGTAAAGAGACCCCTGCTCGCGGTCTCACGGCAGATATTGGAGTGGTTGTACATAATGTTGCTACGGCACGGGCAGTACATGATGCAATCTTTTTAGGTCGTCCGTTGCTGTCAAGAATCATGACAGTAACCGGTGGCGCTATTCAACAGCCAAAAAACCTGGATGTACTGATTGGCACCCCGCTCGACAATCTGGTTGATTTCTGCGGAGGTTTTTCTGGAACCCCAGAACGTCTGGTAAGTGGAGGCCCTATGATGGGACAACCCTTAACCAGCACAAGGGTTCCTGCCGTTAAAGGTAGTAACGGTCTGCTTGCCCTGTCTGCAGAAGAAGTTCAAGCCACAGATGAGATGCCCTGTATTAGATGCGCAAGTTGTGTCAATGCCTGTCCATGTGGACTTGTGCCACTTGAAATGGCAAACCATATACGTGGTGGCAGCCTGGACACCTCGGTTAACCTGGGATTACTGGACTGTATTGCATGTGGTTCCTGTGCTTATGTCTGCCCTTCTCATATTCCTCTGGTTCAATACTTCAACTATGCCAAGGGTGAACTGGCCGCCAGACAGCGTTCTCAACATAAACAGATAGAGACCAAGCGCCTTACTGAAGCGAGAAGCGAGCGCATGGAGCGAATCAAGAAAGCCAAACGTGAAGCGATGATGAAACGTAAAAAGGAGATGGAAGCGAAGAAAAAGAGAGAGGCTGAAAAATCTGCAGTTGCAGGAGCAGAGTCATGATCGAAGAGAAACAGATTTTCGGCCCCTACGCCCACGCGAAAAACAGTATTGGCCGCACAATGGGCATAGTTATGATCAGCTTGCTGCCTGCGACTCTGTTTGGCCTCTATCAGTTTGGCTGGCCCGCAATATTTCTGTTTGCAATCACTTTGGTGGGCTGTCTGTTAGCTGAAGCGATAGCCCTGCGAATCGCAGGCAAACCGATCAAGATATTTTTAATGGATGGCTCTGCACTGTTAACCGGTTGGCTGCTAGCTATGACGCTGCCGCCGTGGGCACCATGGTGGATCGGCCTGGTCGGTGCACTATTGGCAATTATTGTCGCAAAGCAGGTATTTGGCGGCATTGGTCAAAACCTGTTCAACCCCGCGATGGTGGCACGCGTGGCATTGTTGATCTCTTTTCCCTTGGAAATGACCCTCTTCAATCAACCAGCGCCACTCTTTTCATCCCAAGCACCTGGATTTCTGGATAGCCTGGCTATCACCTTTGGCTCTTCCGATGCGATTGATGCGGTGAGCAGCGCCACTACTTTAGGTCATCTGAAAACTGAGATTGGACGGGGTATAGCAGTTCAGGATGCTGCAGCAGATGGTTCAACTTTATGGCAGCTGTTCTGGGGAAATGCAGCTGGAAGCATGGGTGAAACCTCCGCCTTACTGCTACTTTTAGGTGGCCTCTTTCTGATCTACAAAAAGGTTATAACCTGGCATATTCCACTCTCCATGTTGGGCACACTGGCCTTACTTTCCACACTCCTTCACCTGCTTGATCCTGAAAGCTATGTTGGACCATTGACTCATCTGTTCAGTGGTGCTGCGATACTTTGCGCCTTCTTCATCGCAACCGATCTGGTCACATCGCCTGTTTCTATCCGTGGTCAGATTCTGTTTGGAGTCGGTTGTGGACTGCTGGTCTACGCAATACGTACCTGGGCAGGATATCCAGAGGGTGTTGCATTCGCTGTGATGCTAATGAATGCCTGCACACCTTTGATAGATCACTATATCAAACCGCGAATTTACGGTCGTGACAGGAAAGGCGAACCGCTAAATTATGTAGACGAGGGAGCCGATATCAGATGAGTACCCCCCAAGAACCCTCATATCGTAAGCGGGTCGGTTACCAGGCAGTACTACTTGGTGGCTTTTCAACCCTTGCTACAGCACTTCTTGTAGCAGGAAACATTGCCACCAAAGATGATATTAAGGCACGTCAAAAAGAGGATCTATTACGATCATTGAATCAAGTCATACCGGCGCAACACTATAACAGTGATCTTCTGCATCAACCGTTAAGCATGAGTGATGACAAAGGTCATCACTTGACGGTTTATCGTGGTTTACAGGGTATGCAGGTCAGTGCTCTGGCTTATGAAGTTGTGGGACAGGGTTATGCTGGTGATATTCGGCTCATCATGGGAGTCAATGCTAAGGGTGAAATACTCGGAGTACGCGTACTCTCCCATGCCGAAACCCCAGGTCTGGGCGATAAAATAGAGACCGCCAAGGATGATTGGATTTTTAGTTTTAACGACCTCTCTCTGCAAACCACCACCACTCAGGAGTGGCATGTAAAGAAAGATGGCGGACAATTTGATCAATTCAGTGGAGCCACAATAACACCTCGTGCTGTAGTCACTGCAATTCATGGTGGCTTGACATTTTTTGACGCCCATAAAGATGAGTTATTGAAACCACCAGTTATCAATACAGATGATATTTCTTTGAAACGTGTTTCAGTTGATGAGTGAACCGAATATGAGTAACGAATATAGACGTATCACCAAAGATGGACTCTGGGACAACAATATTGTGTTTGCTCAGGCATTGGGCCTGTGTCCACTACTCGCAGTCACCGGAACAGCAACCAATGGTCTTGGAATGGGTTTAGCAACCACTGTAGTTATGATCGCCTCAGGCCTGCTGATATCGATGCTTCGCGGTATCATCACACCCCAGGTTCGTATCCCTGTATTCGTATTGATCATAGCTGTATTGGTTACCCTGGTTGATATGTCAATGAATGCCTGGGTACATGACCTGCACAAAGTACTCGGATTGTTTATCCCCTTGATTGTTACCAACTGCGCGATTCTTGGTCGAGCAGAATCTTTTGCATCACGAAATACAGTGCTCAAATCCATGTACGATGGCTTAATGATGGGTGCAGGCTTTACATTTGCACTAGTACTGCTGGGTGCCACCAGAGAAATACTTGGGAGCGGTACATTGTTCGATAATGCAGCTCAATTACTGGGTGGTTGGGCACATTTCATCGAACTTACATTAATTGAAGACTATAAAGGTTTTCTTCTAATCATACTGCCACCAGGTGGTTTTCTGGTTTTAGGCTTTATTCTGGCTTTAAAGCGCCTGTTGGATCGCAGTCTGGCAGAGAGAAAAGCAGCTTTGCAAGCATCAGCTGAAATGCCTTTAGAGTCATCTTAATCATTTTAGAGGAGTGTAAGCACTATGAATGTTGGCGTCGCTTACGCAGATAAATTCAAACAGCTATGGTTAAAGCTTGAGGTTCCTGATGGTTCCACAGTACGTGAAGCCATCACTCACTCCGGTCTGTTGGATCAGTTTCCAGAGATTGATCTTGAACGCCAAAAGGTGGGTATCTTCGGTAAGCTCATCAAATTGGACTCAGTGGTTGAGGAAGGATCAAGGATCGAAGTCTACCGGGAAATCACGGCTGATCCGGAATTGGTTGAAAGAAGAGATGAGTAAGGATTGCTCAAGAACAGTGATATTTTTAACCCATTATATTATTTTTAGATAGCTTTGATTGATACCACCAACCAATTGATAGACAGCTAGATATCTGATTACCGCGTCAAGCCGACGTATGCCCGTTGCTGTCCTAAATGGATTTTAAGTGATCTAGATCTAGGGAGTGGCCCCGCCACACCATCTCCAAGTATAATTGCAAATCCACTGATGAGCAGGTAACCATGCAATCTCTTTCAGCAGTCGCTGATGGAAATTAAATAATAGCTGGATGAGGAATCCACAACATTATGGTGCGGCAGACCGCACCCTACATCATGGCACTACTATTAACCCTTAAAATTCATGTTCTTCTACAACAAATGCATCTGACTTAATTTCACTCAAGAGATCATAAAGCAAAGCTTTGTGATCCTCGACCCAATGATAATTATTTATTATTCCAGTTTTTCGCATCAGTGGTTAAACTTAAATTTGAGTCTAACTTTACAGTATCGATTTTCCATCCCACGAAGTGGGTGAAAAAATGCACTTCGTGGGGTTTGGGAAATAATTGCCTACCTATATTTACTCATAGGTTCCTTAGAATCAAAATCCATAGTTAGCCATCAACCGCACAAACTCCCCATCCTCGTACATATCGGTATAGATCAGCTCCAGTGCTAACTGATCGTTAAAATCATAAATTGCATAGTAGTCCGTTTCATTTGCACCCTCATCGAAATCCACATGCAGTGCACCGACCGTCAGAACATCTATGCCACCAAATTCAACACCAATAGCTGTTGCTTTCTGATCTTCGACACCATCAATAGTATGGTCATCTGCCGAGGTGAAGTAGGGTCCACCGCCAAAACCATTAATGACTGTTCCTGAAACACCATTATAAGCCGCTGAAAGTGTGATATTGGCTAGTGTGTAACTTGCTGTTACCCCCCAAGCCTCTCCATCAGGACCTGATTCATCACTACTATCATCTGATTGTGAACTGAACTGCACACCACCACTATAACTCTCGGTTTCATACACTGCCTCTAAGTAGACGAGCTTTGCAAAGGCACTTCCATGATAGTACCAGCTCTGTAGAGCCAGGTTTTCAACACCTTCGTATACAGCACCTGCTACTGTAATACCATCATCACTGTTCATCTCCTGAAAACGCTCTGGTATATCAGCGTCCACACCAGCCCACTTATCTAGGTGTGTCAGGTATAAGGTGGTATCAACAATATCATTATTACTCACTAGAAATCCTTGAAACGTATTAGGTACCATGCGGATATCGTCTGTATCGGCATGTGGTGTATCAAGCTCAAAGCGTCCCAACTTCATCATGGTATTACCAAAGTCAGCTTGCACATAAGCTTCGCCCAGTATGGCATAGCTACCATTTTCTGAAGAGAAGAAATCACCATTTTCATCATCAAGAATTTCACTGGTGGCGTAGAAAGTTGCACCACCACTTAGCCCATTCCAAGTTGGACTGATGTAACCCAGTTTGCCACCAAAAGCTGATCCCTTAGTTTTATTACCAACATCATCTTCAGCATCTATGGCACCAATTCTCAGGTTGCCAAATACTCCCTCCTCTGCCTGGACTGCCCCCATGCCCAGGAGGCCATGCAGTGTTCCAGTCAGTAGCAGAACTATGGAACTGCTCGTATGCCTAAAGCTTTTTTTACCTATATATCTGCCTAATGAGGTTCTATCGCTATCAGGATCAGATATAACTAGACTATTTTGGCTTCTATCAAGCCCATGATCTGACGAGATCTCCTCAACTACAGTAGAATTCGAGATCGATGATGGCTTACCACTCTCAGCACAAACCACAGTAAAACATTTAGAATGCATTTCACGCTTCCCCAGTCAGTATAAAAAAACCGGACTGGCTGGCGTAAGCTGGCTTGCCGTTAAAATAAATTAGAAAAGGACAACAAGTTGTTTGCCCAATGAATAATCAAGAAGTCTTAGGGTTGATATTAATACGAATAATTATCATTTGCAACTTGTAATTGATCTTTTTATTACTAATTTTTTCTGTAATGCACCAGACTTAAAAGCTGGATCGCACACCACAGGTGGGGCACTGCCCCACCCTAATGATCTTATTGAAAAGCAGTTTTATTTATGACTATTTCCCCAGATATTTGCTTGCGATATCGTCTTTCCAGTTCTGTGAATAGTGGCCCTGGACAGGAGTTGATGCGTCTTCCATCAACCTCTGACACGGGAATAAGTTCAGCGCCTGTGCCGGTCAAAAAACACTCATCTGCGTTATACAGGTCATACGGCGCTAATGGGCACTCAGCAGTTGTTATCCCTGCTTGCATCGCCAAAGAGATAACCAAATTCCTGGTAACCCCTTCCAATGCACCTTCAATAACAGGTGGGGTCAACAGCTTGCCTCCTGTCACTATAAATAGATTGTCTGCCGTCCCTTCAGCTACCCTGCCCGCCTGATTAAGTAAAATAGCTTCATCCACACCAGCGTGATTTGCTTCAATACGAGCCAGAACTTGATTCAGGTAGTTGAGACTTTTAATGCGAGGATCTAGACCATCTATGGGGAGCCGTCTTATCGATGCAATGATCAATCTTGCACCTGCTGACCTAGTCGATTCACTGATCATCTCCAGACGATCTGCCATGATAAACAGACCCGGTTGTCTGCATCCCTTTGGATCTAATCCCAAGGGCCCTACACCTCGTGTTGCTACCAACCTCAGATAACCCGAATCTTCAGGAAATTTAGCAATGACATCATCTATAGCCTGACTGATCTCTTCTAAACTGTACTGGAGCTCAAGGGCAATGGCCTGAGCTGAATAGCGTAAACGTTGAAGATGTTCATGCAGTTTGAATGGGCTCCGATTAAAAAAGCGAATCCCTTCAAATATTCCGTCGCCATACAGAAAACCATGGTCATATATTGAGACTTTCGCTTCACTGTTTGAAACCAACTCACCATTAATCCAACATATGCTCTGATTAGACATAGAGCACTCCTGCCATGATTGTTACCGCCTCTCCAAGAATGGTGACCCGTTTTCCATTCAAGCGAATTCCGATTTCACCTCCCCGTGCAGAGGCTTGATATGCTTGCAGTTCATTTTTATCTAGTTGCTCCCCCCAATACCGAGCTAGCGTACAGTGCGCAGACCCAGTAACTGGGTCTTCAGGGATACCAAGAGCCGGCGCAAAAAAACGTGATATGAAGTCAATACCTGACTCATTCCCTGGTGCCGTTGCTATCACACCACGACAGCTTATTTTCCCTAATTCAGCTTGATCAGGATTAAGTGCTCGTACCTGATTTGCTGTGTTAAACACTACCAGTAGATCCTCCCGTCCTCGAAAAACAGCTTGTGGATTTTCACCTAGTGCCTCGACCAGAATTGGATCAATGGAGATTTCACTAAGCTGATCAATAGGAAAATCGAGAAGAATTCTCTCTTTCTGTCGAGTGGCAACCAATAAACCACTGGCACTATGAAAATTGAGTGACTCATGCTCAACACCCAGCTCATCCCAAAGTATATGGGCCGATGCGAGTGTCGCATGACCACATAGCATCACTTCGACCTTTGGGGTAAACCAGCGCAAATCCCATACTCCAGACTCTTTTGGGAGCAGAAATGCAGTGTCTGACAGATTCATTTCTGTTGCGACAGATTGCATCCAGGTTTTCTCTGCAGGCTGATCCAGAATACAGACTGCTGCTGGATTTCCCTGATAAGGGCGACGTGTGAAGGCGTCCACGATATAGACCGATTGGTTCATGTTGTTCTCCCTGATGTTTACTCAACAGAATTTAGTCTATTGCCTAAAAGCAGTACAGAGTCATAATATATATATTGTAGCGGTACAGTTTGATCTAAATACAAAACTGTACCTATCTCTAACACAAGTAACTGTGGTGGTTAGAAGATGCTCTATCTGTACCAACAACTCGCCTCGCAACTCGCAGAACAGATCACACTAGGCATGTACCAGACGGGAGATCGCCTGCCTGGGGTAAGGAAGTTCAGTCAACAACATCGGATCAGTACTGCAACCAGTGTGGCGGTCTACCGAAAGCTTGAGGATGATGGCTTCATTGAAGCCCGGTCCCGTTCAGGTTTTTATGTTCGTGCCCGAGCAACACCTAATAGCGAAGAGCCTGAGATCTCCACTCCGAAAAGCCGCCCCTGCCCGGTTACCGGACAGGCATTGGCGCTACAACTAGTCAAAGCATCCAATGAGCCCGATATGATCCAGCTCGGTGCTGCTGTGCCTGCCCCCTGCTTTCTTCCAACCCGGCAGGTCGAAAAAGCGATGGCCAATGCAAATCGCCTACAACGAAAACGTAATGCAGGATATGAGTTTCCACCAGGCGTTCCTGAGTTACGTCGACAGATTTCACGACGTATGGCTGAGATTGGATGCAGGGTACATGCAGATGAAATTATAATTACAAATGGTTGCCAGGAGGCACTTACCCTGGCCCTTCGCGCTACCACATCACCTGGGGATATTGTCGCGATAGAGTCTCCAACTTTTTATGGCCTGCTTCAGGTCATAGACTCACTGGGCTTGAAGGCCTTGGAAATTCCCACCCATCCCAGTGAAGGCATCTCTCTACCTGCACTGCAGTTGGCGTTGGAACAGTGGCCGGTAAAAGCCTGTATCTTAGTCGCCAACTACAGTAACCCTTTGGGTTATTGCATGAGCGACTCGCAAAAGCGCAAATTAGTAGCGCTACTCAATTCATTCAAAATCCCACTGATTGAAGATGATGTTTATGGAGACCTTGGTTTTAGTCAGAGAAGACCCACTGTTTGTAAAAGCTACGATAATCATGGCGACGTCCTACACTGCTCCTCCATTTCTAAAACCCTTTCACCAGGTCTCAGAGTAGGTTGGATTGCACCGGGAAAATATCAACAGCAGGTTGAGTATTTGAAATTTGTCACCAACCTGGCAACGCCGACACTACCTCAACTTGCCGTTGCTGAATTATTGGAAAATGGTCAGTACGAGCGCCATCTACGTAAAATCCGTAGTGAATATGCACGGGCTGTAGAACGTATGACCAAAACAGTTGAACGGCTATTTCCAGAAGATACACGAATCACCCGTCCCCAAGGCGGATTCGTAATTTGGTTGGAGTTACCAGGCGAGCAGGACAGCTTCCACATAGCACAGCAACTCTTATCGAAAGGAATCAGTATCGCGCCGGGACCAATTTTCTCAGCAACGGGTAAATACCAAAACTTCCTACGCCTCTCCTGTGCTTGCGATTGGGATGACCGTATTGAACGGGCACTGGTCACCATTGCTCAACATTGTCGATAGAAAACTCCAGACCCAATATAAAAATAATTGTTGCGAATGATAATGATTATCATTATGATACTTACTCTATTGTATTTCGGGACTCTGTTTGGCAGTTAATTGAATATGAAAGATGAACCTCAACTGGATAGGGAAAAAGGTCAATTAACTGTCAAAACCCACTCCAGAATTCACAGCTGTGACCTTTTTCGTAATCAACAACGAATAGAGATAGAGCATCGCGGCGAAATCTATAGATTACAGATCACACGACAAGGAAAACTAATCCTGACTAAATAACCAATGCGGGTCAGCCAGCTGATTGCAAGCCACACCCTAAATGAATCAACAACCTGGGTAATGCTATGAATAATCAAGCACTCACGCTCTCCACTACTCCAATAATACGTTCTATCATGGATACAGAAGCTGTAATTTCAGCTCACATCCGACTCTGCGTCATGCATTTTTTATTAAGTTTTGACGGTCATGCAGATGAATTCCCTTCCACTACTTCGATCCAATCGTCTTAAGTCTAAGGAGATCATCAGGCATGAAACAGATTATCTATATCATCATGGGTTTATCCCTTAATAGCAGCCTCTCAGCAGCCACCACACAGCAGCAGGTATTAGATCACTACGCAGTACTCGCACATTCGATGTATAGCGATGCTTTGATCACAGCAAAATCACTTAAAAAAGAGATAGACAGATTAATTGAAAATCCTACTGAAGCGAATCTACAAACAGCTAAAAATAGTTGGATCAGTGCACGTCACCCCTACCAGCAAACTGAGGTGTATCGTTTTGGGAATGCCATCGTAGATAACTGGGAAGGTAAAGTTAATGCATGGCCTTTGGACGAAGGACTTATTGACTATGTCGATTCAAGCTATGGAGATGAATCGGATGAAAACCCTTATTACACGGCAAATATCATTGCCAATCCAAAGTTGAAATTATCTGGCCGCTTAATTGATACCACCAATATCTCAAAGGATATCCTCTCTGAACAGCTACATGAAATTGATGAGGTGGAAGCTAATGTTGCTACCGGTTACCACGCAATCGAGTTTCTACTTTGGGGACAAGACCTGAATGGAACTGGGCCAGGCGCCGGAGCACGTCCTGCCAGTGATTACGACATCAACCACTGTACCATGGGTAATTGTGATCGTCGGGCAGCCTATCTTAAAGCTGTAACTGACCTTTTAGTCGATGACCTCTCCTGGATGGTGGAACAATGGTCAGAAAATGGTGCTGCCAGAAAAGCCGTTACTGAAGGGGTTCTGAAACAAAATCTTGCAACCATTTTTACTGGTATGGGTAGTCTCTCCTATGGTGAATTAGCAGGTGAACGAATGAAACTTGGTTTGATTCTCCATGATCCTGAAGAGGAACACGATTGCTTCAGTGACAACACCCATTGGTCGCACTTCAATGATGCTAAAGGCATACACAACGTCTATACCGGGCACTATACCCAGCTAGATGGCACTCTACTCAGCGGTCCTAGCCTCTCTGATCTGGTTGCGGATAAGGACCCGGCAACAGATAAGGCATTACGCTCTCATTTACTGGACACCTTGGCAAAAATGCAGGTTCTGGTAGATAGCGCCAAACAAGGCGTTGCCTATGATCAGCTGATTGGAGAAGACAATCCAAAAGGAAATGCTGTGGTACAGGCAGCTATTGACGCTCTGATTAAACAAACCCATCTCATCGAAAAGGCTGTCAGTGTTTTAGATCTTGGTTCTATTGCCTTCGAGGGATCGGACAGTTTGGATGAACCCCATAAAGTGAAATGAGATAAATCCAATTTGACGTCAGCTGTTGCTGTTACTACTAACTGAAGCAGCTGATGCCCAACAATGAATTCAGTAATCCAGGCAGTTCAATGAATCTCTGTAAGCTCCTTATAATTACCGTATTGCTTGGGAACAGCACAAGCCAGGCAGATGAAGCAACCTATAACAGCATCGAAGCGCTGGGAAAAGCGCTCTATTTTGACGTCAATCTCTCTTTTAACCGGAGTCAATCCTGTTCAAGTTGCCATCTCCCTGAAAGCGGTTTTTCTGACCCGCGACAAAATCTCAGTGACAAGGCCTTCTCACTCGGTGATGACGGTAGATCACTGGGTGACAGAAACGCACCATCAGTTGCCTATGCAGCATATTCACCAGATTTTCACAAAAATGCACAAGGGAAATACATTGGTGGACAGTTTCTCGATGGCAGGGAAAAAGATTTACAAGGACAGGCTGGCGGACCTCCCCTCAATCCTATTGAGATGGGTATGCCTGACAAGGCCAGTGTGGTCGCAAGATTGATGGAGAATAGCAACTATGTCACTGCTTTCACAAACTTGTTTGGTACTCAGGTCTTCGAAGAAGCAGAGAGCGCCTACGATGCCATGACAAAGTCTATTGCCGCATTTGAAAAGACAGATTATTTCTCACCATTTGATAGCAAATACGACCGCTATTTACGGGGTGAATATAGAATGACCAAGCAGGAGGAGTTGGGGATGACCCTATTCTTCTCTCAACAATTCACCAACTGTAATCTCTGCCATCAGTTACAGAAGTTACCTGAAAGTAAAGGGGAGACTTTCACAAATTACGAGTATCACAACATTGGTGTACCGACCAATATTGCTGGACGAAAAGCCAATGGATTACCTGTCGACCTTAAAGATGAAGGGCTGTTTGCGAACCCTGCTGTTCACGACAAGGCCCAGTCAGGTAAATTCAAAGTGCCTACCCTACGTAATGTGGCGATAACTGGACCCTATATGCACAATGGTGTTTTTAAGGATTTGAAAACTGTTATTCTTTTTTACAATAAATACAACACAAAAAGCAGTTCAAGACAGATTAACCCTGAGACAGGCGCGTTATGGCTCAAACCGGAAGTCGATAAGAATATCTCAATAAAAGAACTGGAGACCGGCCCAGCTCTGAGCAACAAACGTATAAATGCGTTGATTGCCTTCATGATGACACTCACAGACCAGCGATATGAGCATCTGTTATGAAGCGTCACACAACACTAATCAATCATTCTTTCATCACATTTTTCTGTTTTCTTTTGATCAATTCCCCAGTCATGGCCAATCAACATGAGATCGATATAAGTCAGCATGCTTTCACTCATTCTATAAGTGGACTGAATAGTGAGCAAAGAGTCGAATTCTCTATTGGTAAGGCACTTTTTAAGCGGATTTGGGTTTCAGCACCTGCCTCCACTCAAGCAACAGATGGGCTAGGGCCACTTTACAATGCCCGCTCCTGCTTAGCTTGCCACCCGAATAACGGCCGAGGAAAACCATTTGAGCAGTCAAATGCCCCATCTAAATCTTTGGTTATCAAGGTTGATATACCCGCCAAGAGTGAGGCTCATAAGCAACATTTGGCTGAAAATAGAATCAATAACATTCCTGAACCTGTATACGGAACACAACTACAAAACTTTGCCATCGCTACGCATGACAGTGAGTTCAAACTCCAAATCACTTATCTGGAGACAGCAGTAACCCTCTTTGATGGTGAGGTGGTAGTACTTCGTAAACCTATTTATCAACTCAATAATCTCAACTATGGCAAGCTGGATTTAAACACTCGGATTTCACCACGAGTCGCGCCTCAATTAGTGGGTCTTGGTCTGCTTGAGGCTATTGATGAAAATTCACTACAAGCCATGTCTGACGAAGAGGATGAGAATGATGATGGTATTTCAGGCAAAGTTAATTGGGTGTGGAGTCGGGAATTCAATAAGGTAGTAGCGGGTAAATTTGGTCTGAAATCGGGATCCCCTAGCATTAATGAGCAGTCACAATCAGCTTTTTTTACCGATATTGGCATTTCTACGCACCTCTACCCCGAGGGTTATGGTGATTGTACCAATAGGCAGACTGACTGCCGCCATGCAATAGATGGCAACAGTCAGCAGTACGATAACCTGGAAGCCCCCTTAGCAGTCACACAGAGTGTTAAATTTTATCTGCAACAACTTGCACCACCCCCAAGAAGAAACTGGGATGACCCTGATGTGCAAGCAGGAAGTTCCTTATTCAATCAGTCTGGTTGCTCAGCGTGTCATATCGCTTCATTTGAAGTTGAATTCAACAATCAGCGCCAAGAGATCCATCCTTACACAGATCTGCTACTGCATGATATGGGTGAGGGTTTGGCAGATCATCGCCCGGAGGGTCGGGCTAGCGGGCAAGAATGGCGTACTCCACCATTATGGGGAATCGGATTAACCCCCCATGTGAGTGGCCATACTCAATACCTGCACGACGGGCGCGCAAGTACTCTTTTGCAAGCGGTACTTTGGCATGGGGGCGAAGCTCAGGCTGCTAGGGATGCAGTAATTGCCTTGACTAAACAACAACGCAAACAGTTGTTGCTGTTTCTTGAGAGTATATAGAAGTGAATCGATTCAAAGCATTACTAAAAAGCTACCCACAGGTTCTAATAGGACTGGCTCTATCTACGTCACTCTATGGTTATGAGTTCGAATCACTTGCCAATGAACATATTCTTGCGGGTTATCAAAAATTGTTGGAAACGACCAACAATCTAAATCACTCAGTCAATAAGCTCTGTAAAAAAGCCGACACAAGCTCCTTGAACAATAGCCGATCCCACTACAGAGAAGCTTTTAGTGCATGGCAATCGATACAACATATCCGCTTTGGACCAATTCAGTACCTCTCCCGTGAATACCGTTTTGAATTGTGGCCGGACAAGCGCGGTACAGTATCCAAACACCTGACGCGTCTACTGAAAGAATCCATGTCATCAGAGGGAGGATTTGAAATATCGGAAAAGAGCGTTGCTGTACAGGGCTTTCCTGCCCTTGAGCGAATATTATTTGATCAAAAGCCGATTACTGAAAAACAGTGCAGGGTTATCCGTGAAATTGGTAAAAACTTAAGCACCATGTCAGTGGGAATAATTGACGACTGGACCAAAGGTAAATCGCCCTATGTTGATTTTATCCTTAATCCTGGCCCCCATAATCTAATTTTTGAAACTGAGCAGGCATTGGCCAATCGGCTTCTAAACAGTCTATACACACAATTGGAATTTATGGTTACCCAGAAACTGGACAGACCTCTCGGTAAATCTATCAGTAAGGCACGGGGCAAACAGGCCGAAGGCTGGCGCAGTCAGATGGCGATCACTGCATTGCACTACAACCTACAGGCTACCAGACAGTTATATATTTTTGCTTTTGCAGCCAAGCTGACTCCTGATTTGGAGCGGAGAATAGATCATGAGTATCAACAGGCAAAACAGACCCTTTCATATATCACGATGCCTTTAAAGTCAGCCGTTACTGACGCAACTCAACGTGAACACATTCTCGAATTTCGTCGACATCTATCCAATATAAAACGAATAGTTGCGACTGAATTAACAACAGAACTTGGATTATCACTGGGGTTTAATAGTCTCGATGGGGATTAACAGAAGAGCGTTTCTCGCAATCACAGCAGGTTTATTTATATCAGAACCTATCTACTGTCGCACTTTAGATAGAGACTCACGATTTCTCACCTGTGAACGGGATAGATCTGGTCAATACTATGCGAATCTCTCCAACACGACAGGAGAAACTATTTACAGATGGTTGCTCCCCGCCCGGGGTCATGGAATCAGTGTCGATTGCAACACCGGAATTGCAGCAATCTTTTCACGACGTCCCGGCTCATATGTCTGGGTAGTTGATCTGAATTCTGGTGAAGTTCTGTGGAAAATTGACGCTCCCGCAGGTTACCACTTTTATGGTCACGGTATGTTTACCCCTGATGGTGAATATCTACTCTGCACTGAAAACCATTTCGAATCTGGAAAGGGTGTAATCGGTGTCTATCAGACAAATCAAAAGTATCAGCGCATCTCAGAGATACAAACCCAGGGTATAGGTCCACACGAGATAAAACTTTTGAATGATCAGACAACCATTGTAGTTGCCAATGGAGGAATCCTCACTCATCCCGATCTGCCCCGTATAAAACTGAATCTGGATGAAATGCGTCCCAATCTATCCTATCTTGACTTTAATAGTGGCCGCCTGATCGAGAAGGTTGAACCACCTGGAAATTTGCACCAACTCAGTATTCGCCATATCGATGTCGCAGATGACAATACTGTTGCGATTGCCATGCAGTACCAAGGCAGGTCCGATCAACTTCCACCGCTGATAGCCCTGCATCGACGTAATAGCGAATTACAACTCCTGCGTGCACCCGAAAAGATACAGCAGCGTCTTCGTAACTATTGCGGCAGTATCGTGTTCAGTCGGGACTGTCAAAGTTTTGCGGTTTCATCACCCCGAGGGGGCCTAGTCACCTACTGGTCTATTCAGGGCGACTATCTTGGGTATCATGAACAGTCAGATGCCTGTGGTGTGGGGCAATCCGGGAATGGTTTTATGGTCAGTGATGGCACAGGCGGATTGACCCAAATTGACAAAACACTAACCCTTTCAGACACCATCAAGCCTACAGAGAGAAGCTGGGACAACCATTTGATTGTAATCAACACTTAACTGGCTTTCTTTACTAATGCTCAACGGAAATGAACAGTAGATGCCGTTACTTCATACTATAAGTTTTTATTTGTATTTGAAGGCGATTTAAAAGAGGGCTTGTTATTCATAGCATAGGTTGGTTGCTTTCTACTCTGATAGAAAAGATGTTGCCCAATCTTTGTCACCATAGTTAACGCTTTACTCCAAGTCGGTGATACATATTCAGCGTGATACCAGAGTGCACCGCGTGTTGGATCGTTAACTCGCCCCAAATATACATCATAGGCCAATTCCAGTGATTTCAACCAAGCCCTGCGATTAGCGGGTTCATCGGAGCGACCGTCACACCACCATGAAAACTGACATCGGTTACGACGTTCTTCACCACCCTGTTTAACCACGTCACAGATAGAGTTTGGAAAGCCTCTGTGAGCCACACGGTTCATAACCACATGCCCGACTGCATGTTGACCTTCAACCGATTCGCTGCGTGCTTCAAAATAGATATTCAGAGCCAAGCATTGAAGCTCATTGGTTAACTTTAAAGTTTGATTAGTGGCGTCCAGGAACACCCAATGCCAAAGATTGGTACGCTCCTCTTCAGGGACATGCACCGAATTATCGTCCTGGGCAGATTGTGCGCTTACCCCGTTCGAAAATGTACATAAGGCGAGGAATATTATTTTTGCCATACAGGCAATATAGTGTCGAGTCGTTTTTTTGCAGTTCATTCTCAAGTCATCCTTAACAAAAACCGGCGAATAACACTATCCAAACAGTGTTTATTTTACGCATATCGCCATCTGTAAAAAGTTAAAGCACAACTTGAGCCACTTTTTTATTTATTCAGCTTTTAAGAAAGTTATGAACTATTATTGAAGTAAAATATGGCATGAGGTGTAAAGAAATCCGACAGTCATTATGTTAAAGAGACCCCGAACGAGTCTAGGTTGAACAAAATGGGGCGATTCAAGATATGGATCGCACATAATAGCCCAGTTTTTGTGAAGATCCGCACAGCAGAAGCGGCCTAATTTGGCGGCAAGACGTCTGTCCACGACTTGTTCAGAGGTTCCTTTGAGATACCCTGAAAACGATGTTCAACACTTTGCCACAATCAATGGAACCAACAGCTCATCATCACTCAACCCACCATGAACACCAATCAGCTGGTAGGGTTTTTCCTGTGCTAGCCAGTCATTCAGTGTATATCCCTCATTCATTAACAATACCCGGTCACCAATTCGATTGTTAAGCTGAGGATGGGGTTCTCCTAAACCGTACCACCCCTGCTCGATCAAATCACGTGACGAATATAACTTCATCTCATTTGATAGATTTTTTAATACATACTGATCAAAAGTATCTGTCATATCTGGTCTGAGATAACAGTATGCAGATCTTGGTTCACCACAGAGTGGAATTGAAAGTGTCTCTGCCAACAGTGGATGATCATCCAATGTCAGCCGATTTTCAGGCTGACTGTCGATCTGGCCATGATCGGCACAAACAATAATCAATGTTTGGGTATCACGACACTTCTGCAGAATTTCACCAAAACATTGGTCGAGTTCAAGTAAATGACCTCTTGCAGATTCACTCCAGATACCTTCACGATGTCCGATAGTGTCTAACTCAGGCCAGTAGGCGAACAGATATTGATGCGCCCCCTCTCGAAGCAGCTGGACTATATTTCCTTGCAACTCAGAAAGATCTTTATGGATCACCATCCGGGAATTGCCAAGATGGCAACGGTTAAAATCACTACCTGCAATTATCGATGGTACAAACATAGCCGTTTCACCAGGAACGCGATCGCTGAACGGCGAGTTATTCAAAAGTCTATTCAGATCCACGCCTGCTTGACCCAGTGAAACCCCTCCGTAACGAGGTTTACCGGGAAGTATGGCAAGAACGGCACCTAACTCCCGGAAATAGACATGCCAGCCTGTCAAACCGTGTTGTTGCGGCGCTTCACCGGTAAGAAAGGTGGTTATTGCTGATGCGGTAGTCGGTGGATAGACAGATGTCATACCACCTAAAAGATTGGCATTCAGGTTTACTGCCTGAGCATGGGCCTGTAGATAATTCAAACCCAAACCATCAATAACCCAGAGAAGCACTTGGCGATACTGACTTACCTGATCAGAAGGTAGTAATCTGTGTTGCACATACGGATGAGAACGCCCCCCCAAACCTTGTTGGATGGAAGCCATAAGATTGACAATACTGCCACCATGATAATCGGGTAGTCGCATACCTTCATTTTAACCCCTGAATCAACGACCTTACAGTTTTAATCGATTTTCGGTGGTGTACGGGGCGGTTGGCCAACTAAGCACCTTATCCCTCTAACCTCAAGACTATGTGAAGACTGATTAGCTTAATTCCTGATGTTACGTGCTTCATTACACATTTTTAGGTACTCTTTACAGGCTCGAAACCTCCGATTTACTTAAGGTTGTCGATGTAGTGGGATACCTGACAGATGGCGTCGATACCGGCAGCCAATCTATCCGGTGTCAGGAAGGCTAATCACTGCATGCCAATCTATGAATAAATTTGGGTTTCTTGGGCCCTATAAAACCATGGTGGATTATGGATACCAAAGAAAACAGTCCCCTACCCCCTGATGAAGCAACCCGGCTGGCAGAGACCACTTCGCCGGAACTTCGCCAACAGGGTGAGTCCACCAGCCCCACCACTGATCAAGCACGTACTGCATCTCAAACCTATACTGCGATTACCGAAGAGTTGAGCAATGGCACTTCTGAAGTATTACAGGTTGGATCTGTACTGAAAAACCGTTTTGTACTCGAAGAGATGCTAGGACGCGGCGGTATGGGTGTCGTCTACAAAGCACAGGATATGCGCAAGGTCGAAGCCATGGACCGAGACCCATATATCGCTGTTAAGGTGCTCTCCAAAGATTTCCAGGCCAATCCAGACTCTTTTATTGCACTTCAAAGGGAGACTAAAAAGGCCCAACTGCTGGCCCACCCCAACATTGTCACCGTTTATGACTTTGACAGGGATGGCCCAAATGTTTTTATGACTATGGAACTGCTGGAAGGAGAGCCGCTGGATCACCTAATCAGGCGTCTGCGTCCAGGAACACTGCCGGCTAATGAAGCACTCTCGATTATCGAGCAGATGAGCCGTGCATTGGCTTACGCGCACTCAGAAAAGATTGTCCATTCTGATTTCAAACCGGGTAATGTTTTTTTGACCTCGAAAAACGTGGTCAAAGTGGTGGACTTCGGTATCGCTCGTGCCGCTAAGGGGTCAGACCGTGTGGTGGAGGATGCCACCATCTTTGATCCAGGCTCTTTGGGCGCACTTACCCCAACCTATGCCAGTTGTGAGATGCTTGAATATGGCATGCCCGACCCACGGGATGACGTTTATGGTCTTGCAGTCGTGGCCTATGAGCTATTGGCAGGCAGCCACCCATTTAAACGTAAGCCAGCGACTTATGCCAGAGATCTTGGTTTAAAAACTGAACGTCCAAAAGAGCTTTCCAAAGAGGTCTGGCAAGCTATATCCCATGGTCTTGAGTTTGAACGCGAAAAACGCACCATCAACGCTACTCAATTTCTCCAGGAGATGTCTGGCCCCCGCAAAGGCCGAGATGACACCCGTTCAAAATGGTTCCTCCCTCTTAGTCTGGCAGCAGGTCTGATAATCCCTATTGTGATTGCGTCATCTCTGTTCTTTCGTCAGGGGGAGGGTCAACCTGAAATCATTCTTGAGGATACGTCAACCCTCGAAGGTGAACGTCGGGAACATATCGAAAATCTTCTTGAAGTTGCGGAAGTCCATGGGCTTGTGGGGCGTCATTTCGAGCCCTCAGGCAGCAGTGCATACGACGCCTATCAACAGATACTTTCGATGCATGTCAGCAACAAACAGGCCAGAGAAGGTTTGGCCATTCTGGGTAATGAACTGGTAAACGAGATTCAACAGCAGCTAAAGTCCGGTGATCTGCAACAAGCAGAGATGTTACTTGCCAAAGGATTGGAAAAGTTGCCTGATCACCAAGGCCTGCTGGATCTCCAACAGACATTTTAAGCTTATCTAGATGACATAAACTTGATGCCGAGCGTCAATTCTCAACAGCAATGATGCTGCCCTGCTTGTTCCACTCACAGGAATCATGCAGACAATTCAACATGCGCTTCCAGATCTTTTCCCAGCAGCAAGCGTGGGTAAACTCCTCAAAAGTGATAAATTGGCTGCTTCTCTGTGTCTGTATAGCTGCTTCGATCATCCAGGGTGGGATATTGTCATCCTTTTCACCAGCCAGATGGTATTGCTGAATCTCCTCGCGCAATGGCGGCATACTCTTTGGATTTTCGGATCCAATCAACTCGTCATAATCATGCAGTCGGGTCCAGGCCTCGGTGTCCAGATTGCCAGCTAAAGTTACAACCTGCCTTGTCTGGGGAAATTCAGCTGCGAGAAACATTGCAATACCCCCTCCCCCGCTGAATCCAATGAGAACCAGCTCACGATACGCCCCTTGATCCACAATCTTTTGTAACACTGACGACATACTTTCTGTCACCGTTTTCGAGTATCGTTCGTATGTCCAGAGTATCGGTGAACAGGCAGAACTACCTGAGCTTCCATGATAGCAGGGGCGTCCCAGGTAGATACTGGGCGCATCATCCAGAGCCATCAGGCGAAGACCCACAGGGTTCCTGGGGGTAGGATCCCAAGCGATGATCTTCCTATCAATCCAGGGAGTTCCATCACCGCCCAAGTAGACATGTAACTCAGATGTGTCTTGAACTGGACTGTTTTTGTAGACCGTATGGGAATAAACTTCTCCCATTAGTTCTTGTTTATCCAAGCCTAAAGCCGAAGCCTGCTGGTCAAATCGCGCACTAGGGGACGAACAGGCTATCGTGAACAGTAATGCTGCAACGCACAAATTTAGTGAATATGTCATAGTGGGGACGTTATAGCGTTTTCAGTATCATACAATTTGTCTATCCTTAGTTGAGAAAGTAAGAAACCGTTGTATGGAAAATAACATGTTACAGCTTCCCACCATGAATCAAACACCTCGATTTAGCCCCCTGACCGTGGTTGTCACTGCGCTGATCACCGTATGGCTTGGCCTTTCCGGCTGCCAGTCTCAAGAGACCAAGACAGAATCAGCTCAAAATCTGTCCAAAATCGGAGGCGATCCTGACAAATTACTAATCATAGATTGCCTACTACCTGGACAAGTGCGCAAGTTGGGTTCAAATATGACCTATGTCTCACCTAGGAGACCGGTCAAAACCACCGCTTCTGAGTGCGAGATCCGTGGTGGTGAATATGTAGCCTTCGATAGAGCTGACTATCGAACTTCCTTGAGGGTATGGCTACCTCAGGCCCAAGAGGGAGACGCTGAAGCTCAAAACTATGTCGGTGAGATATATGAGAAGGGTTTAGGTATCCAGCCTGATTATAAAACAGCTGCTGCCTGGTATCAGAAGGCGGCAGCTCAAGGCAATTCTCGTGCACGCATCAATCTGGGATTCCTATACGAGAAGGGTTATGGGGTGGATAAGGATCTGGCTCAAGCTCTGAATTGGTACCGGAAAGCCTCAGGTCTGGAAAATGATAATCTACAGTTTTCCTCCTCAGTCGAAATTTCCAAAGCTGAACGGAGTGAACTGCGACTTCTGAAACAGGAGCGGCAACAACAAAAGGCCGAAGCAAATCGGTTACGTAAGCAGTTGAAAGCTACCAAAGGGCAATTAAAGTCACAGCGCACTAAACTGACGCAAGCTGAGAACCGAATGCTCAACCTGAGGAGCGAGATCGATTCCCGCACAGTTTTGACCACCAGACCTTCACCTAACCCTGATAATAGCCAGGAACTTGACCAACTCCGAACCAAACTGGCAAACCAACAACAAGCTGTTAAGTCACAACAGTTGGCGATACAGGAGTTAGAATCCAGTCTCAGTTCTCAACGTCAGGAGATGAATGATGCCTTACAGCTCTCTGCTCAGGAGAAGAAACTCTTACAGGAGGAGTTGAGTACCCAGACCAGCCAGGTCACCGCATTAAAACAGAAGTATGACCTTGCTCAGACAGAGCTTTTAAAAGCTAATCAGAATATCGATCAAAACCAACCCAAGCTTCAGGCACAACGCAGTCAGCTTCAGGAGACACAAAAATCACTTCTGGAAGCAACCAACAGAACCATCAATCTAGAGAAAGAGGTTGCACAACTGCTGCGTGATACAGAAATCAAAGAGAGTGCTATGGGGGAACAAGGGGTTGCAGTATCTAAACTGAGACAGGAGTTAAATCAGTACCAGCAACGCCTGCAGAACCTTGAGCAGGATAGAATCTCTGAAAGTTCTTCACTTAAGGGAAACATCGCCGCTCGTGAACAAGAGATCACAGAGCTGAAACAGAAACTGCAATCTTCCCAGCAGCAACTTGACCTAAGCCAGGAGCAGTTGAGCCAACTGAATCCAGACTTGGCTCGACAACAGAAACTACTGAGTCAGACTCAAAGAGAGCTGGTTGCCAGCAAAACCTCTGCTGCTCGAAAGGAGCATGAGCTTAAAAAACTTAGAGACTCCGAGCAGGCTTATTTAACTGAGATTCAAGAGCAGCAAGTTAAAATCGATCGTTACCAGGCTGAAGCGCTTCGATATAGAACTCAACTTGCAGATATCCGTAGTCAACGCCAGACTGCTTCAATAACTGGCCCAACCATCGAAATCATTGACCCACCAATCGCATTGACCAGGGGTGTGCCTAGTGTTCGCCTACGTTCCGCTTCCAAGGAGCGTCTGGTTACTGG
This sequence comes from Candidatus Thiodiazotropha sp. DIVDIV, assembly GCA_040506275.1. GTDB lineage: Bacteria > Pseudomonadota > Gammaproteobacteria > Chromatiales > Chromatiaceae > Thiodiazotropha. The sequence continues at coordinate 819,682 of JBEVXD010000001.1, read as the reverse complement.
TAAGGTATCAGCCCCTGCTGGACTACTCTCATTTACAGTCAACGATCAAACTCAATCACCTGATCCTCTCGGAATTTTCTCAACACGAGTAAAGGTTGAAAATGATCAGACCCCGGTAAAGATGGTTGCAGTCGACAAAAAGGGACAGCATACCAGCCTGGAGTTTCTGCTGATTCCCAAGATGCGAAATGTTACTCAACCTGAAATCGTACCTGATAAGCCATTCGATCCTCTCGCTGCAACCAAGCGACTCGTTGGTCAGGTAGATTTTGGTCAGTATCATGCCTTAGTAATCGGAAACAACCAATACGGACATTTCCCTAATCTGCAAAGCGCCAGTAATGACGCCCGTCAGACTGCAGATCTGCTGCGTGATAAATATGGTTTCAAAACCACAGTGCTGATGGATGCGACCCGTTACGATATGCTGTCAGCACTGAACAAGTTGCGTGAGGAGTTAACTGAAAATGACAATCTCCTGATCTACTATGCAGGTCATGGCGAACTCGATCGGGTTAACCTGCGTGGATATTGGCTACCGGTAGATGCTGAGCCGAACAGCACTGCCAACTGGATATCCAACATTGCCATTACCGATATTCTCAACGCAATGTCCGCCAAACATATCCTGGTAGTAGCGGATTCCTGCTACTCAGGGTCTCTGACCAGGTCGTCTATGGCCAGATTGGATTCCGGCATGTCTGAGAAGGTCAAAACAAAATGGTTGAAAGTTATGGCCAAGACACGCTCCCGCACCGTGCTCACCTCAGGCGGACTCAAACCGGTACTGGATCAGGGCGGTGGCAAACACTCTGTATTTGCCAAATCCTTCCTTAAAACACTACAAGACAACAATTCAGTTTTGGAAGCGTATAAATTATTTCGAGGCCTAGCGAAAGAGGTTCAGCAGACCGCATCGAAATTCGGCATCGATCAGATACCGGAATATGCGCCAATTAAACATGGGGGGCATGAGGCCGGGGAATTTTTCTTCATACCTCAGGGATAATCAGACAATACTTGATATGATTGACCTGATGACTGTATATGCTTTGATACATCATATTCAGTTGTCAGGTCAATCGTTGTTTAATCGTTAACTTGACTATACAGAAGTAATCATTGACGCGAGTTGACTAATTTTCTAACCAACTTATAAGACAGCGCATTTGAAACTGGAATCACCTTTCCTTGATGGGGATTGACTTGTTGCAGAAAATAGAAAAACAAAGCGCTTTTTACGATCAACTAACTCCCAGCGCTACCACAAGAGTGCGGGAGCTGACTGAATGCAGTTATTAACCCGGCACCTTAATAGGTAGGCTCAGAGTTAATAGTGCGAATAGATTAAATAATTACAAACCGGGGAGAGTCTTAATGTTTTACTTTGGTAAAGCGGAAGCGTCACGCAAGTTGTCTTTAACATGGCTAAGATATCTATCAGCCACTCTACTGTCATTCTATTCTGTTGGTGCTTTTGCCATCTATTCAATAGCGCCAACTTCACTCGACTTTGGAAATGTAGGCGTTGGCGTTACCAGCACGCCAATGACGGTAACCTTCAACAACACCAACACCACCTCTGCTATTGAATTCACATCCATAGTGGCAACCGGTGATTACACCATCACCCATAATTGCCCTATATCGCCCATGCTGCTCGATGAGTTGACAAGCTGTACAATTACAGCCACATTCACACCAACTACAACAGGCAATCGGGCAGGATCAATCAATATTACAGGATTTGATCGGTCGATAGTGCTTGGTGCAAGTTACCTTCCAATAAATCCCACAGTTGCACTGAGTGGTACTGGCATACGGGGTGATCTGATCCTGGGCAGTAATAATTTGGATCTCGGATCTGTAAATATCGGCACCACAAGCACATCTGTCCCTGTATCATTGACAAACTCAGGTAATGCTCCTGTAACCATTGAGGCTATCGGCGCGACTGCTCCTTTTGGTCAAACCAATGATTGTCCACTCTCCCTGGCAGCCACTAGCAGTTGTACGATAATGGTCAACGTCTCTCCCACGTCGTTTGGTGACATAGCTGGTTCGCTGACAGCTAGTGGTACAGCAGCACAGGGGGGAACCACCGCGACCACACCCCTGACAGCTGTCGGCCTGGAAGCTATCGTTACTCAAATTGATGTAACCCCTACCAGCCTGGATTACTCTGAAACCCCTGTTGGAAACAGCAGCGCTGACCAAACGGTAACTGTTACTAATCAGGGCACGACTACACTGAGTGATTTAGTCATTGCGGTTACTGGAGATTTTTCGGAATCAAATGACTGTCCTGCCTCTCTGAGCCCAGGAAGCAGCTGCACCATTTCTGTCTCGGCTTCGCCTACAGCAGCAGGAGAACTCAGCGGATCTTTAGAGATCAATGGATTCGATGGCACCCACAACCTGATAGAGACAGTTCCTCTGATCGTGATTGGAACAGTAGCTGATTTGGTTACCTCTGAAACCGAAGTAACCTTTCCCGATTCCTCTGTTGATACAAGCAGCGATCCTCAAGTCGTTACCCTCACCAATCAAGGCAGTGCACCATTAACTATTAATGGTATTTCAACTGAAGGTGATTTCACGCAAAGTAATGACTGTGGAACAGAACTTGCCGCTGGGAGTAGCTGTGACATCCAGGTGGTCTTTACTCCGCAATCAACAGGGTCCTCTTCTGGCGCTCTGGTTTTAGATACCAATGAAGGTATTTCCAGGATTGTACTTTCCGGTACAGCTGACGATCCGACACCGGCACCTTCGGATAATCCTGTAGCCGATCTGCTCAGCCCCTACACCGGTGATAATCCAAATGTAATTTCAGCCAGTGAGGTTATCGGCGAGGCCTGTCCCAGCGGTCGCATCAGTGATCGTATGCAGGAGGATTGTAATGATGTCGTCGGTGCGGCTATCGGAGGCGATGCCAATACCGGCTCCGCCCTGCGTCAGGTCACCCCTGAGTCCGCTACCAAGGCTAATCGATCTTCCCGCCAGGGTGGCGAAGCCCAGATCCGCAATCTGGGCTCTCGTATCGCTGCACTGCGAGCCGGAGCCAGAGGTCTCTCCTTCCGTGGACTCGATCTGCTTATCGATGACAAGAACCTCTCCATCGATACCATTGCCCAGGCCTATAAAGGCCGCCATGGCGCTGGTGCCAGTGGCGATAACCCGCTCATGGAGAGTCGTCTCGGGGTCTTCATCACCGGTGATATCTCCACCGGCAGCAAGGATGAAACCGATCTTGAGGCTGGCCTCGATTTCGATACCTATGGGATTACCATGGGGGTCGACTACCGCATCACCAATAACTTCATCCTTGGTGGTGCTGTCGGTTATGTCGATACCAATACTGAACTGGAAGACGATGTCGCTGAGATCGACACCCAGGGCTACAGCCTCAACCTCTACGGCACCTACTACGCTGAGCAGAACTACTTTATCGATTTCTCTCTCGGCTACGGCGCCAATAACTTCGATCAAAGTCGCAGCATCATCTACCAGCTCGACGGACTGGCCGATGTTAACCAGAACCTAAGCGCTGACTACGATGGCGATATGGTCAGCTTCTTCATCGGCTCAGGCTATGACTTCAATCGTGCTGGCTGGACCTTTGGTCCCCGTGCCGATCTGGAGTACATCAAGTCCGATGTGGATGGCTTCACCGAAGAGACCTCAGATCCAACCGCTGATGGTGGTGGCTGGGCAACCCGGATCGATGATACGGACCAGACCTGGTTGACCCTGAAGCTGGGTGGCAGAGTCTCTTATACCCAGGGCACTGACTGGGGCGTCTTGATCCCCTATGCCCGCCTCGACTGGTTGCACGAATTTGAGGATGACTCCCAGGTCATCAGTGCCCATTTCGTCGGCGATCCAAACGGTCAGGCAATTCAGATCGAGACCGACGATCCTGACCGGGATTATCTGCGCTTGAGAATCGGCACTTCAGCCCAGTTCAAGAACGGTATGGTTGGATTCATCGATTACGGTACCATCCTGGCTCACAGCGACTGGACCTCTCATACCATCAGTGTCGGTTTCCGTACCGAGTTCTGATCCAAACAGTTGCCCGTCTTTGACGGGCAACTGTTCTGCTCGATCTGTGCAATTACGAATTGATGGCTTTTTCAAGCTGATATGAATATACCCTGCAATAGCAGGTCATCCGCGCTTACATATCAACAGCTCTCTATGCCCATGCATCTTCTGTCGATTTAAAACCAACTCTTTCACGATTAATCCTGAACTATAAATTACTCACATAAGCTACTGAGAATTAGATAAAACCTTATTATACAAGGTGTTTTAAAAATTTTAAGAAATCGACAAGTGCTTTTCGGACAGATAACATGGCGAAAAAATTAAACTGATAAAAAATTTAGCGCCAGGAGAGTGCAATCATGCTTCATACCTGCCCTGCAGTGATGTCGTCCATTAGAAGGTTTAAAGGACTTTTTTCATTTCTCATCCCGCTGTTCTTGCTAAGCTCTGGCAATGCATTTGCCTATCTAGGCATTTCACCGAGTAATCTTAACTTAGGTAGTGTTGATGTCGGTTCCACCAGCGAACCACAAACCCTAACACTGATAAACGACAGTTCTTTCCAATCTGTGCTGCTATCTTCAATCAGTGCAACTGGTGATTTTGATTACACAACAAACTGCACCGGTTCAATGCCGCCTCTAAGTTCATGCACCGTCGATGTTACTTTTTCGCCACAAACATCTGGGACACTCACAGGTGATTTGATCATAGTGGGTGATGATCCAGCACTGGATCCGGCTGTGCGCCCACCTGCAGTTGCAGCAAGAGTCTTTAACTTCACCGCACCCCTTACTGGTGTCGGTCTGCTTGGTGAGGTTTCCGTATCCACTACAGAGATAGATTTCGGATCTGTTACTGTTAATTTTCAGAGTGAAACCATATCTGTTCCAATATCGAATTCAGGAAATGCACCACTAACCATCAGTTCTATTTCTGCTTCTGCACCTTTTGAACAAACCAACGACTGCCCGGCATCACTAACTAATGGTGAAAGCTGTTCAGTAGAGGTTAGTGTGACACCTGATAATTCAGGGACCATAAATGGAACATTGGCGATAAGCGGCTCCAATCAATCTGGTGCTATACAGCATACTGTAGTCCTGTCGGTATCAGCTGCTGCTGTGGCAACTTCAGTATCACCCTCAAGTGTCACTTTCCCTCAATCTGATACGGGGACATCCAGTGACCCTCAAACCGTCACTCTGGAGAATATGAGTGATGTAACCATACAGGTACAATCCATCTCTACTGAGGGAGACTTTACCCAAACCAATGATTGCCCCTCTCAGCTAGTGAGTGGTAGTAGTTGCCAAATCCAGGTGGTTTTTTCTCCTCAATCTACTGGGGATGTGACCGGGAACCTGATTGTCACCACAGATACCACAACAACCACTGTGTCGCTTGCCGGCACTGCTGCGACACCAACTTCAGACAATCCTGTAGCTGATCTCCTTAGTCCCTACACTGGAGGAAATCCAAACGTAATTTCAACCAGTAAGGTTATCGGCGAGGCCTGTCCCAGCGGTCGCATCAGTGATCGTATGCAGGAGGATTGTAATGATGTCGTCGGTGCGGCTATCGGAGGCGATGCCAATACCGGCTCCGCCCTGCGTCAGGTCACCCCTGAGTCCGCTACCAAGGCTAATCGATCTTCCCGCCAGGGTGGCGAAGCCCAGATCCGCAATCTGGGCTCTCGTATCGCTGCACTGCGAGCCGGAGCCAGAGGTCTCTCCTTCCGTGGACTCGATCTGCTTATCGATGACAAGAACCTCTCCATCGATACCATTGCCCAGGCCTATAAAGGCCGCCATGGCGCTGGTGCCAGTGGCGATAACCCGCTCATGGAGAGTCGTCTCGGGGTCTTCATCACCGGTGATATCTCCACCGGCAGCAAGGATGAAACCGATCTTGAGGCTGGCCTCGATTTCGATACCTATGGGATTACCATGGGGGTCGACTACCGCATCACCAATAACTTCATCCTTGGTGGTGCTGTCGGTTATGTCGATACCAATACTGAACTGGAAGACGATGTCGCTGAGATCGACACCCAGGGCTACAGCCTCAACCTCTACGGCACCTACTACGCTGAGCAGAACTACTTTATCGATTTCTCTCTCGGCTACGGCGCCAATAACTTCGATCAAAGTCGCAGCATCATCTACCAGCTCGACGGACTGGCCGATGTTAACCAGAACCTAAGCGCTGACTACGATGGCGATATGGTCAGCTTCTTCATCGGCTCAGGCTATGACTTCAATCGTGCTGGCTGGACCTTTGGTCCCCGTGCCGATCTGGAGTACATCAAGTCCGATGTGGATGGCTTCACCGAAGAGACCTCAGATCCAACCGCTGATGGTGGTGGCTGGGCAACCCGGATCGATGATACGGACCAGACCTGGTTGACCCTGAAGCTGGGTGGCAGAGTCTCTTATACCCAGGGCACTGACTGGGGCGTCTTGATCCCCTATGCCCGCCTCGACTGGTTGCACGAATTTGAGGATGACTCCCAGGTCATCAGTGCCCATTTCGTCGGCGATCCAAACGGTCAGGCAATTCAGATCGAGACCGACGATCCTGACCGGGATTATCTGCGCTTGAGAATCGGCACTTCAGCCCAGTTCAAGAACGGTATGGTTGGATTCATCGATTACGGTACCATCCTGGCTCACAGCGACTGGACCTCTCATACCATCAGTGTCGGTTTCCGTACCGAGTTCTGATCCAAACAGTTGCCCGTCTTTGACGGGCAACTGTCAAAGGTAGTGATCACTGAGGATAATCAGGTAATACTTTGCGTGCTTGGCGGCTTTGCGCGAGTATTTTTTTAGGCATATAACCTGACACCTGGAGCGACTGAAGTTCATCAATTTTAAAACTCTCGCAAAGACGCAAAGAATGCTAAGGGAAAAGCATATAACCTCTTTGAATATCCTTAAAACCTCACCGAGCGGTATTCTCCTAGGCAGATATTTGGATTGATTCATTTTCTCAGCTCTGTAATTCAAGCTCAGATCATTGAGGGTAGTCAGGAAATGTTTTAAGTTCCACTATCATTCATGGTTCGGCAAGATTCTGTAGAAACAGCTTAATCAGGTCAGTTGCAGGCTCGCAAACATGATCTGATCGCAATTTATCGGCCTTGTCCAATAATTGTATTAGCGGTAAAAACCCCCTTCCTCCCTCTTCGTACTCGCGACTCATTCCATACACAATGGGTGAAATCCGCTTAGGCAACACAACTCCCTCCACATTATCAGGGGTAGGATCTGAGCAATGAACCGAATCAGAGACAACCAGAAACTCTCGGCAACTCAGGGGGCGATCCTGATGGATACCGCAGGACTGTTCAACTAAAAATGGACAGGGTAGCTTTAGATTGAAGTACAAGACACCAATCTCTCTCAACTGCTTTCGATCATTACTATTGATAGCCTGCTCCATCAACTCAAGAATCCCAGCCTCTTTCAAAGCGTTCATATTGTCATTGAAGCGTCTCTTTACATCGTGCTGTTGATCGGAGGGCATTGCATCTATCAGATTTAGCAAATTGAAGCCCTCAGCTCTACTGATTGGTATCAACTGATAACAGCAGGCGTCACACCCTTTCCTGCAAGAGATTGTCTTGCCCTGCTCTTCGGCTTCTTTGATCCCAATTTCAATTACCTTATTGGTAATATTCTGAAAAAATGGGAGTAAATCGTAGATATGCACCGATTCATTGGATATATCCGCAGAAAAGTGTATGTTTTCTTTACCCATACGAATTTCTGCAGTTATAGTTTCGCTTCGTATTTCGCCTTGATCACTCAACGTTCCCATCCTTCGTAGACTTTAAAAAACAGCTGCCTTTAAATATTTTTGACTAGGGCCTGTTAACACTAATCCATCCATTAATCGCTAGGTGACTGGTGAAGTATTTCTACTTTTGTAAGACATATTCAACATACGACACACAGGATTATTAATTTATCAGGGGTTCTCTATGAAATGCCTTGTACAAACACAATTATCCCGGCACTTATTTACCCGGTACCTTATTATTAACCCGGCGACTAAGTATGTTGTCTTCAGCCGAAGCATGCCAGCCTAATAAGGTGCCGGGTTAAGAAATAGAGAAATTACTGCTTCTCGAGCATTCAATCAAGAATTAATCTGAGACTCATGCAATGGCAAATAATGATCTACTTATCAAGCTCTATGATATGAATTTACATCCGCTATCACTGAACGAAAACAATCAAGAGATCACAGTACGTAAACCTATCGGCACTGATCGACGCATGCTCATCAACTGGGCTCAAAACCATTTCCCTGATGTTTGGCTCAGCGAAATAGAATCTGCTCTGGTCAATACACCCTGCTCCTGCTTCATTGCACAACAAGACAACTCTCTGCTCGGTTTTGTATGTTATGACGCCACAGCATTAGGTTACTTTGGACCTATCGGCGTAGTGAAGGAAGCGAGAGGAAATGGCATTGGCCTTACCCTGGCAAAGCACTGTCTACAGGACATGTGGTTAAAAGGCTACGGATATGCAATCGTTGGCATGGCAAACTCACCTGCCTTCTACCGAAAAATAGCGCCTGTAATCGAAATACCTGACTCTGATCCAGGCATCTATCGAATGACAAATGCCTTAAGGAAATCCTGATTCAGAGAATTGCTGATCAAACCCCGGGTTATTAGAATTCCAATCTTCCACCAACTGTAAATTGGTGGTCAGTCAAATCCTCCAGCCCGAGCAATGTATCATAATTGGCAAAAATCTGGAGTCCATCCTGGAGTACAGAAGAGACACTCAAATTCAACTCAAAATAGTTTCTATCAGGCTCGCCGGTCAGTACTCGAAATTGATTGTTGCGGGGATCATTTACATAAGTAGCAGTCACTTCAGTTTGGTCGTTTTCAAACTGATGCACCCAACCCAGTCTGGCTTGGGGAATTATCACCATCTGTTGGCGGCTGATCGCATAGGAAAACTCCGCGCCTAAAACTGAAGTTAATGAAGTCCACTCCTGATCGTCAACATTATAATTAAGTCCAGAAGTATCAGCACCCTCTTCCTGGTAACTGTCGATATCGACCCGCATGTAAGTTGCACGACCATAAGGACCGAAAGATACAGAACCCTGGCTGATCGAGTAACCACCACCAATGCTGAATGAATAATCACTACTGTCGGTACTGGCTTTAGCAGATTCACTGATGGATGCAACTGCAGTATTGGAAGGTATGTTGATGTTACGTTCAAGATCATAGTCTGAAGTGGCATAGCTGATCATGCTGTCCAGGTAATATTGATCCTGATAATAGCTTCCGTAGAGTGCTCCTCCCCAACCATCAGTTTCCACACTGCCGCCAGAAACCGAGGCACTATTATCGAACTCTGTGTCGATTCGGTTGTAGCTAAGAGCACCGCCAAAAACTAAATTATTACTGAGCCTGTAGTCTATGCCAGCAGTCAGTCGGTAGTTATCGTAGTCAAACGCGCCTGAACTGTCGCTACTCTCTTTATCACCTGTACCGGCATTGATCGTAGCAAAACCACTTAGTGCGTTTTCCAATAAAGCGTCGCCGGCACCAGATCCTATCAGCTGTCTGGTCGGTCTGTTTGAATGAGCTATTTCACTATTATTGATATTGAGTCCAGAGATGGAGAATCCCCGCGCCCCACCGCGTAGAGCACTGAGACGTGAAATAACAGGGTCTATACGTCCCCCCGCAATCTCATTGGCCATGGTACCAGTAGCTGTGTACTCTTCTGAGGCAATCTGTTGAAGAGCATCTGCCAGTTCGTCAGCACTTAGTCCAAGACTGCTATCGATCGATCCTACATCAGTTAACTCATTAGCCGTCTGTACCATTGCACTACAAGTATCGAAGAGGGGTATTGTACCTGGCAGTGCACCAGACATCACAAACCCTATACAGGTTCTCTGAACAGAGTCTCCGGTATCCTGCTGAAGCTGGGTTTGTCCATAGCTACCAAGATTTGTTTCAGCTGCAAGTGTGAACTGGGAAAGGCAAGCTCCCAATACCAAAGCAATATAGCGTGTAGTTCTCATATCTCCCCTCATTTCTTCCTTACATAACTTATATTGACTACTTTTGCAGAGCTGACATTCTGATTCTTATTAGTAAATCTATTTTTTGAAGCTCAAAAACCCCTGATCAATTCATGAATCGGAAGCACCTTAATTATTCTGATTGCATTCTGATTAAGATAGTCCAACCTCAAGTTCGAACCAAGTATAACCGTTCAATATATCACTCAGTAAAAACCTGGATTTATGGGAACATCGCTGTTCGATATTGGTGGGCATGGCCCCACCCTACCTGTTTGATCGACAATTTGTATGGCTCAGGTCTATTATTAAGTGCCTGAATGGTTTTCAGACGATTGATCTTTATTCTGCTTTATGCAGGTGGTGTCAGCTGAGCACCGCTTGTGCGGCAGGTAAGTATCTGCTGCAACCAGGCCTGTTGACGAGTACTGTTCTGTCCATGATCAGTCTCCTCTGCAGAGTCGTATTGCCTGGTCAGGGTATCTGCTCTTTGATCATGCGCTCTCATTACCCTGCTGACAGCCCTTATTAAACGATTGCGGGAACGCTCTCTCAAACGTCTGGCTTCATTGACTAGATCCCGATAACAGAGACCGACTATGTCATAATGCCCCTGCTCATGATTCAACAAATCATCGCTCTTTGCTGATGCGACAACCCAGCTTCCCCTTCCATTTAAAACCATACGAAATTCCACATCTCCCAGTCTATGTTGACCACCTTCTTCTACAACGCTCAAGCGACCAGGGCGGAAACCCATGGAAATTCTTGCGTCTTCTGATTCACCCTGTGGACGACTTTGAATATCTCTAAAGTCACCCCAGGTTAGTTGTCTTGGCCATCCGGATAGGTGCGGTCCCCCCTGAGGTATTGTCCCTCCAGCAGGTTGGGCTGTAGTAAATCCAGCATGAGGTGTATCGGGATTTGTACCACTGGCTACAGGACGGTTTGTTCGTGCAGGTGAGGGTGATTCACACATAAAAACCTCTACAGATAGACAAATAAAAACAGACTGACTAAAAACATAATCCCGGTAACTCTGAGACGGGCCTTGACAGCAGGATGGCTCCAGGTCTGGTGTTGCTTAAAACCATTCAGCGCCAGAATGCCATTTAGAGTTGCCAGTCCTAGAATAATCAGGGGCATCCAGAATGCCATAGCGCTACCTCGTCAGCCTATGAAGGTGCCAGGTTAATAAGCTCAGACTGACGCTGTGCCGTGGCAGATGTATTGAACAGGGGCTGTTGCTGATCAAACATCGCCAACTCCATTGCTGCTGCCTGGCGTTGTCGTTGAAATCCATCCTGCAGTATATCTAGGCACTGTGCCCGTTTGACTGACTTCCCGCATAACCTCCGAACACCGGTAGGAAAATCGGCCTGATGTAGACTCCACCACTGCATGATGCTCTGAATGTCAGGCCATGGCAGATCCTCATCCTGATCGAGATCAACCTCATCATCCTCAGGGCTCTCTGATGGACCTGCTTGAAAATCTTCCGGTGGTTCGGATTCCAGATCATGGTAGGCAAGATCCAACCCCGTAATCAGACTGAATGCTTCTCCAGCCACCCGGGACAAATCAGGGCTTTTCATCTTTTCGATCAACCAGGGAACTGAGGCCGAATCACCAAAATAGCCGCTTGCCTGTACCACCGCCCTCTCTACTGACTGGTTTTGGCTGAGTGTTCTTAAAAGGGAGACAGCTGAGGCATTATCCATGCGGCGCATAAGCAGCTCTAGCGCTGGTTGTAGAAATGTTGAATCCGCTTCAGCAAAATTAACCAGCTGTGCAGTTCCCTCTTCATCGCCCATCATTGCGGCAGACCAGACTGACCAAAAACGACAGGTTTCATCCTCTTCATGCATATGCTCACGGAGCGATTGATTCATCTCCTGACGCCTGATCTCACCAATCGATCGTAATGCACGAGCCCGCACACCGGCATCATCATCATCCAACGCCTTGTTCAAATAAGCACCACAATCAACCCGCTGTATCGCACATGCACTAAGACCAATCAGCCTTAAGAGTGGGGTATCAGACTTTAACCAGTTAACGACATGTCCTTGTAATTTAGATTTTTCTACCCAACCGAGTGCTGATATCAGACCTCGAATGGTAGTCGGCTCCCCATGAACCACCTCCAAAACCTTGTTCAAACCATCAACCAAGGCACCATCTAGTGCTATATATGCTGCTGTAAACACCTCACCGCTTTCTGAATGATTCAGCTGCTCTTGACAATGAACCCACCCTGTCTCACCTGCCACACGTAATCCATCAAGATGGGCGTCGATACGGGACTCAAGCTCAGAGAGGTCACTGAGCTGGTAGTGGGGGGCTGATACAGATGAGTCTCTAAGCAACCATAGAAACGCTGCCTCTTCGGCATGTTGAGAGACGATATTGTCGAGAATCATGATAGCGTGCTGACCTGTTGATCTCTCGTGGAATTCAATTGATCTGGACCGATCCGCCTTTAATGCGATTTACACCAGATGAGCGACTGAATATTGATGCACCCCTGAGTATGATTTTCCCCGCTTTGGTTAAAGTAATACTTGATTTACCGCATTTCAGCACGATCTCACGATCAGCTGAAAAAACCAATTTCTCTCCATCAAGCTCAGCGCTGGATGTTTGGGGTTTTTCTCCAATAGGACGAGGATGCTGCAACCTTCCAATGATAATTGGGCGTTGTGGATTGCCATTTTCGAACAACAGGGCAACCTCCTTTCCCAGGTCATCCTCGGAAAACAGTAAGGTTGTCTTGGCACTAACGCAATCTTCTTGTGGATTTCCAGGAAAGGCGACAAGCGGATTATTTTCCCGATCCAGGCCGACCAATACTCCGATCACCACCCCGTCAAGTAACTGAGCTCGCTCAGCATTGCCTTCTATTTTATCAATCTTTGAATCGTTCACTCTTAGTTCCCCACGCATTGCATTACAGAGCAATGGATCAATTCTGCAGAATCTTCTTACCTTTCATAATCACATTCTTACTAGCCTTCACATTGATCAATCCAGAACCTTTCACCGTAATGTTCTTACCTTCTATGGCAATGGTGCCATCCTTCTTCATGGTAATAGACGCCTTGCCTGTTTTGATAACCACCGAGTCTCCTGCATCAATCACCAGGTTTTTACCTACAGTGAGGTTATCATCATCACCAATAGCCGTTGATCTGCTTTCGCCGATGCTGACACTGCAGTTTTTGCCAATTGTTTCTGACAGGCTCGATGCAACTTGCATCGCCTTAGAGGCACCAACAGTTTGATTCATTCCGGCACCAACAGTCACCTGAAGTCCGGCACCAATGGTGAGCGCTTTGGCAGCTCCAATAGTTTCTGTCTTATTAATGCCGACAGTCTCACTCTTGTTACTGCCGATATTTACCGTGCGGTTGCTGCCTATAGAAACAGTTTCATTACTACCCACCTGCTCTGTTCGATTCACACCGATGGTAATGTTTTCGTTATTTCCAACCGTCTCTGTTCGATCATGACCAATGCTGATGGTTTCATCATTTCCAACAGTCTCACTTCTGTCATGTCCAACACTTGTGGTCTCGTCATTTTCAACCACATTGTCCTGGTTCTTTTCAGCATGAACATAGACCTGCTCACTGCCCTTCTTGTCTTCAAAGCGTATCTCATTGAAGTTCTCGCCAGATCCCCCCTTACTGCTGCGGCTTTTGATACCGCTTTGGGTCATGTTTTCAGGCAAGGCATAGGGAGGCATCTGATCGTCATTGTAGACACGCCCAGTAACGATCGGGCGATCTGGATCGCCTTCCAGAAAATCAACCACCACTTCCTGCCCAATTCGCGGGATGTGCATAGCTCCCCAGTTCTTACCCGCCCACACCTGAGCAACCCTCACCCAGCAGGAGCTGTTCTCATCACTCGCTCCATAGCGATCCCAATGAAACTGAAGCTTCACACGGCCATACTCGTCGGTATAGATCTCTTCACCAGCTTTACCAACTACCACTGCAGTCTGGGGTCCCTGTACTATGGGTTTAGCTGTAGTTCTAACACTGCGAAAACTCTCCTTGCTGTCACAACATTTAAAATCACAGGTAAACACGGGCTCTTCTGCGATGTCAGGAACAGATTCAAAAGCATCAGAATGTAAAATACAGGTACTCTCTGTAATCAGATATTCCCGGTTCTGATCTCCCCGTGGATGCTCAGTCATGGTGAACAGACCACCGGTACAGACTCCCCTGGTAATACCCTCACCTTCAAGTACTTCATGACCACTCTGTATCTCTTCAATACGATGGCGGGCATAGGTATCGCCGTCACTCGTCTCAGCATACTCGCCAGGATAGTCAAAGATCTCGTACTCTGCGTGGGGGTGACTTCTGGGGAGTGGAGCATTAGCAGCAAGATCGGATTTTGGCTTGGTAAAATCGTAGTCGGTGTGGGCAAAACTACCCGGTTGCACAGTTTTAGTGAATTTCCAGGCATGAATATAATCTTTCCAGCGTGTACTGCCTTGTTCACTGGGCGGCACATAGGGTATTTCCGCATAAGCTTCCAATGGGCTGTGTGAACTGTAGCTATCACATAAAACCAAAGTATGCTTGCCAGAAACATGGGCAAAATAGTAATAGATGCCCTCTTGTTCCATAAGACGACTCAGGAAATTAAAGTCAGTCTCCCTATACTGAACACAATAATCCCATTCCCGGTATGAGCCAGTGGTATTATCCTCGAAGTCGGCAAAGCCGTTGTCTTGGAATACCTCCTTGATTATGTCGGGTACCTTTTTGTTCTGAAAGATACGACAGTCTGAGGTGCGGGTTAGAAACCAGAACCAGGGCCGTAATGTTGCGCGATAATGGGCAAAAAAGGCGATATGGCCGATTTGTGTGAATTGGCTGACGAATCCATTGAAATAACGCTTTCCACCATCCACCAGATCCAGTTCGACAGTCATCTGTTTTCCGAGTAGATCGTCATGTGCGACCTCCTCGTTATCACTCAATAAATCAACGGTGAATTCAAACAGACGCCCAAGCCCTTCTCTAGCCTCCATACGAAGAATCAAGAGCTCATCAGGACCCAGTGGGGTTTTTATCTTTATCTGCCGGTTACTCTGTGTAAACGCCATTCAACACTCCTACCCGGTTCAGCTAATCATAGCAAAGAAAAAATCGCTTTCTAGTCAGCAACACCAATTCATGTGTGCTGTCCATCTGCATTCACCCATTTCCAACAAGAGGAAACAGCGAGATGGTACTTGTATCTATTTGATTTAGAGTATGTGTGTCAGAGACCATATGGTCAATGAAATCATCAAGGTACTATTTCACATGCATAAAATAGTTGCCTCAGGCTTCTGCTTTGTGACAGGATCAGGTAAGTACCCGGCAACATGATAAAAAGGATAAAATCGACATGTCGCAACGGTTGAACTTTTCAATAGAATTGGGAAAACAGGCCGATAATCAGACCAGCAACAGGTCTGGAGATCTACATCTCACCTTTGTAGTTTTGGGATGTTTTGCTGGAGCCCAGGATAGTGGTAACCTCCTCGGTAATCCAAAAGTTGCTTTACACCATATAGATCAAAACAACTTTGAATCCTTTTTTAGCCAGTTGAACCCTTCATTGAGAATCGATTTGGCTGGGCTCAACGAACCACTTCTTCTAACCTTCGATAGCCTTGAAGACTTCCATCCTGACCAGCTATATAAACAGTTGTCTTTGCTGGATGCCGATATAGACAGATCAAACCAGAGTCCTTCGCAGGAAATCTCTGATCAGAATCAGCCATCAGCCGACAACAAAGAGTCGAACCAGCAAACCTTATCCAGGTTATTAGGTGAAGGTTCATTGAGCAGTTCGCCTGGGAATAGTTCAGTTTCCCAAGGAAAAAGTGCGTTGATTGAATCCATAGTCGGTAGACTGGTAGATGATTCATTACAAAAAAATGGGCATGTGCAGAACGATCTGAATCCAGAACAACCCAATCTGCACGAATCTGTCGCTGAGCTGGTAAGAACTGTTCTCCATCACCCCGACTTTCAAGCACTGGAATCTCACTGGCGTGGTCTCGACTGGTTACTTCGTAACCTCGAGTCGGATGACCTTGATGAGATGTATGTTCTCAACCTTGACTACGAAACCTGGGACATCTATTCACAACAGAATCTGGATATTGTTCAAACAGATTTATATAAGTCTCTGCAAGGACGTTTCAGTGATCGACCTTCATCAGAAGAGAAGCTTATTCTAATATGTGATAAACAAATCACCCCCATCTCGAAGGATATCTATCTTTTAGAGAAACTTGGTCAGATTGCAGAATCTCTTGATGCCCTGCTCTTCGCAGGTGCTGATAATGGGTTTATCCCTACCGAAGAATCCGATACTGACGATTTAGCGGAATGGACTGCATTCCAAAGTACTCAGATTGCTAATCGGGTCAGCCTTGTATTACCACGAATGCTAATGCGTTTACCCTATGGAAAAGAGTACGACCCGGTTGATGCCTTCAGTTTCGAAGAACTGGGTCAGAAATGGTCAGCAGCCGACCTGCTTTGGGGATGCCCGTCCTATGCATTGGCGATTGTATTAGCCATATACAATAGGTCGACTAATCCCCAAGATGCCTCCTCGCTGACCGATTGCCCTGCTTTTGCCTATCGCTCAGAGAGTGAAACTTACTTACAACCCTGTACTGAGCACCTCTTTAAGGAATCACAGCTTGCGGCAATTCTAGACCTTGGACTTGTCCCAATCATTGGCAGTCGCCGTAGTAATCTGGTCAAGCTGCCCTGGTACCCACAACTTTGAAGTAGTCCAGTTACAGGTAAAAAGGAAACATAGGATACATGCCTGAATTTGAATGCAATCAGAAGGGGGGGTATCACCAGTATCAAGTGGTACTATTTCACTACCGTTTACTTATTTATCGTGTAGTATCAAGTACAAGGGTTTTGTGCTAAACCTACCCATTGAAAGGGTAACAATACAAAACCAACCCGCCTGACCAATTTGGAATGTGTTGGGTTTAAATAACCAAAACAGTATTTACAGGTATGTTTACTTTTGACTTCAACTCAGCTTCGTTTTTAAAGCTAATTCGTTGTACAGCCCTAAGGGGGATGCAGGCTTGACCGGAAAACTTGACCTTGAACAACTGCTCAGCGCTGTATCTGAAGAGGCTCCGGCTGGTCCTGACCTGGAATATGACCCCCTTTTCGGAGAGATGGAACGGGCTGCTGAAGGCAAAGAAGAGCAGCAGTTCGGCGATACCATTATACCCGCCGAAGAGCCGGATTGGCGCGAACTTAAAAACAAGTCACTACAGATTGTTGGGCAAAGCAAAGACCTGCGGGCCGCGATCCATTTAACCCGGGCATTGATACATACTGATGGCTTTGAAGGCCTGTCAAATGGATTGGCACTTATAAAAGGGTACATGGATAACTATTGGGAGAGTGTTCATCCTCAACTCGATCCTGATGACAACAACGATCCCACAATCAGAATCAATACTCTGATTAACATATGTGATTCATTTGTCTACCTGGCTGCCATCAATAAGATCCCTGTGGTTGCATCAACCGTGATGGGAAAATTCAGTTACAGAGACATTCAGGTCGCTAGTGGTAATCTGCAAGCCTCAGAAACAGATCAACAGGAACCCTCACTTGACCAGATAGATGCCGCCTTCCGCGAGTCTCCAGATGAAGAGAATCAGAATACTCTGAATCTTATCAACGCGGCATCTGAATCGGTCTCTGCGATTGAAGCCCGTCTCAACGAACTGGTTGGCATAGACCAAGCTCCTGATCTCAGTGCCCTGACCAAATTATTGCAACAAATTGGTGATGAAGTAGCCCAACGTTGTGGCCTGGAGTCGATCTCTGATTCTGCAGAGAATTCAGGAGATTCAACTGCCACAGGTGCAGCACAGGTTCAAAATACAGCGCCAGGCACCATTAGCAGTCGAGATGATGTAATCAAGACATTGGAACGCATCACTCAATACTATGAGAAAAACGAACCATCCAGTCCTATACCACTCCTACTCGACCGAGCGAAGCGATTGGTGAAAATGGACTTTTACGAAATTGTTCAGGATCTAGCACCTGGTGGATCGTCCCATTTCGATTTCCTGTGGAAGCAGGAGGATAGGTAGATCGAGGATTCGGGCATAAGCCCTACTAAAGAAGAACCATACAAATAAGTTACTGAGAATATTATAGAGAGGTAGACCGTGGCAAAAGAGAGCAGCCAGAAGTTCGTAGCCCGAAACCGAGCCCCCAGAGTACAGATAGAGTATGACGTGGAGCTCTACGGCGCTGAAAAACAGATCCAGTTGCCCTTTATTATGGGCGTTATGGCGGACCTCTCGGGTAAACCCGAAGAGGCACTGCCTCCTATCGCCGATCGAAAGATGCTTGAAATCGACGTAGACAATTTTGATGAAAGACTCAAAGCCATGAAGCCTCGCACTGCCTTCAGGGTTCCTAATACGTTGACAGGTGAAGGTAACATCAATGTCGATATCACTTTCGACAGTATGGATGACTTCTCTCCAGCTGCAGTTGCCAAAAAGGTTGGTGCACTGCGTCAATTGCTTGATGCCCGTACCCAGCTTGCAAATCTGTTGACCTATATGGATGGCAAATCGGGTGCAGAAGAGTTGATTGCCAAGGCGTTGAATGACTCCTCACTGCTTCAATCCCTTGCCTCATCACCCAATCCTGACGAAGCATCATCAGACGATTCCAAGGCAGAGGAGTAAGGCATGGCTGAATCAGATACTCAACAAGCAACTGGCGGCGCGGCAACTGAGAGTGTAGCCCCGGATGAATTTTCAGCACTGCTGCAACAGGAATTCAAACCGAAAACCGAGCGCACCAAGGAAGCTGTGGTCAGTGCGGTACAGACGCTCGCTGAGACGGTACTCAAAGAGAGCAGCACCATCTCAGATGATGCGGTGGAGACCATCGAAGGCATCATCGCAGAGATCGACAAGAAACTGACGGAACAGGTCAACCTGATCCTTCACCATGAAGATTTTCAAAAACTGGAAGGGAGCTGGCGCGGTCTTCATCACCTGGTAAACAACACCGAAACCGATGAAATGTTGAAGATCAGGGTAATGAATATCTCTAAAAAGGAACTGGGCAAAACCTTGAAGAAGTTCAAGGGCACAGCCTGGGATCAAAGCCCAATCTTCAAGAAGGTCTATGAAGAAGAGTATGGTCAGTTCGGTGGAGAACCTTATGGTTGCCTGGTTGGCGATTATCACTTTGACAATACGCCACCGGATGTTGAGCTACTCACCGGTATGTCTCAAGTCGCTGCATCAGCTCATGCACCATTTATAGCTGGCGCTGCACCTACAGTGATGCAGATGGACTCCTGGCAGGAGCTATCGAATCCAAGAGACTTGACCAAAATTTTCCAGACACCGGAATACGCATCCTGGCGCTCCCTGAGAGAATCAGAGGATTCAAGATACATTGGCCTGGCAATGCCACGTTTTCTCTCTCGCCTCCCCTATGGCGCAAAAACTGATCCGGTTGAGGAGTTCGACTTCGAAGAAGATACCGAAGGTGCTCAACACGATAAATACACCTGGTCAAACTCCGCCTATGCGATGGCCGTGAATATTAACAAGGCCTTTAAGATGTATGGCTGGACCACCCGTATTCGCGGTGTGGAGTCCGGTGGTGCAGTTGAGGGTCTGCCTACACACACTTTTCCCACCGATGATGGCGGGGTGGATATGAAGTGCCCAACCGAAATCGCCATTTCTGACCGCCGTGAGGCGGAATTGGCTAAAAATGGTTTTATGCCATTGCTGCATCGTAAGAATTCCGACTTTGCCGCCTTCATCGGTGCGCAATCATTACAAAATCCAGCGGAGTATGACGATCCAGATGCTACAGCCAATGCAAATTTAGCTGCCCGATTGCCCTATCTGTTCGCAAGTTGCCGCTTCGCACACTATTTGAAATGTATTGTGCGCGACAAGATAGGCTCCTTCAAAGAGCGTGACGACATGGAAAAATGGCTCAATAAATGGATTCAGAAGTACGTCGAACCCAGCCCGGGGACGGCCTCTGAGGAAGACAAGGCACGCAAACCACTAGCTGCGGCAGAAGTGGTTGTGTCTGAAGTGGAAGGCAACCCGGGCTATTACACGTCTAAATTTTTCCTGCGACCTCATTATCAGTTGGAAGGTTTGACGGTATCCCTACGTTTAGTATCCAAGCTGCCTTCAGAAAAGGCGAGCTGATATCTAAGTTATTTACATTTTGGAGGAATAAATCATGGCAGTTGATCTCTTTATGAAAATCGATGGTGCAGATGGTGAGAGTACCGATAAAGGACACGAAAAGTGGTGTGAGCTACTCAGCTATAGTCACGGTGTCTCTCAGCCCACATCTGGGGCTAGTGGTACTGGCGGTCGTACCGGTGGTCGAGCTAATTTTGATAACTTCGTTGCTGTAAAAACCATTGATAATGCAACCCCAGATCTAAACATCAAGTGTGCCAAAGGTGAGCATATCCCTAAGCTCGAAGTTGAATGTTGTCTGGCAAGTGGCGACAAACACACATTCATGAAATATACCATGGAGGATGTTATCGTCACTTCGGTTAATCCTGGCGGCAGTTCCGGTGATGAAACCAAACCACTGGAAACAGTCACTTTCGCTTACGGAAAGATCAAGTGGGAGTACACACCTATTGATCATACTGGTAAGCCCGGATCTACCACCGACCGAACCTGGAATCTGGAGACTAACGTCCAAGAGTAGTCCCCTGCTTTTCTCAATCATATTGATCCAATCCCTCCCCTTTGGGGAGGTGGTTGGTGTATGAACGACTACTTGTTATTTTCTCTTGATTATTACTGTTTCTGACAAATAGATCAGATCTGGTTTGAGTCGGATGCGCACCGATATATAGGCCCGTACAATGCAAGCAGAAGAACTATTAAAACAAGGCGAATTGGATGCTGCACTGGACGCCTTGCAACAAGCGATAAGAAAAGAACCCTCAAACGCAAAACTGCGGGTGTTTTTATTTCAGTTATTATGCGTAATCGGCGCATGGAAGAGAGCCCTGAGCCAGCTGGATGTTGCAGCTGACCTTGATCCACTCAATCTGCCAATGGCGCAAACATACCGTGAAGCAATTCATTGTGAATTTTTTCGAAATGAGGTCTTTTCCGGAGAAAAATCACCACTGATCTTCGGTGATCCTCCTGAGTGGACTGCCTTTCTTCTTGAAGCCTTGAGGCTTTCAGGAAAAGGGGAGCATGCACAAGCAGAAAATCTGCGTAATCAGGCATTTGAACTCGCGCCAGCAACGCCTGGCACCCTTGATGATCAAGCTTTTAACTGGTTAGCCGATGCCGACACACGCATTGGTCCGATGTTTGAAGCTATAGTAAACGGTCGCTACTACTGGATTCCGATGCAACGCATCAAAAAGATTTCGATCGATCCTCCCGAGGATCTACGTGATATGGTCTGGACTCCGGCCCACCTGACATTTGAGAATGAAGGTGAATCAGTAGCACTGCTACCTGCCCGATATCCCGGAACGGAAAATGAGACAGAGACAGCACTGAAGCTCTCGCACAAAACCGAGTGGCTGACACCTGCTGATGGTGTCTATATAGGATTGGGACAACGCATGCTGGCTTCGGATCAGGATGAATACCCCCTTCTGAATACTCGCGAAATAGAGTTTCAAACCGCTACGGATAGCGCAACTGAATAATATAAATGAGGCGGAGAAACCACTCAGTTGATGGCTAATAATCAACAGCAACAGTTACAACCGTCGTTGCTTGACCGGTTGGCAGATGACGAGCCTGGCAAGACCAAGGAGTCACAGGATAAGCGAGTGATTTCCATGCGTCGTTTGCGTCAATATGTTTTAAGAGACCTCGCCTGGTTGATGAACACCACGAATTTGGCGACTACTGAAGATCTTGAAGCCTATCCTGAAGTTGCCCATTCTGTAGTCAACTATGGTCTGAATGAACTCTCAGGACATCTGGTCAGTGGCTTGGATCTAAGCAAGCTCGAGAGAATGGTTCGTCAAGCCGTGCAGGATTTTGAACCACGCATATTGCCTCACACCGTTAAAGTACGTTCTATCAGAGATAGCGGCAAGGAGAGCCATAACCGTCTTATGTTTGAGATTGAGGGACAGCTCTGGGCTGTACCGACCCCCTCACATCTGCTGATCAAGACCCAAATCGACCTGGAAGAAGGCGGGGTTACACTTTCCGACGCCTACTCCACGGGCATGGATTAAGCCGATGGATCCGCGCCTGCTCAAATACTACAATCAAGAGTTGCAGTTCATGCGTGAAATGGGGGCCGAGTTTGCTCAAGCCTACCCTAAAATCGCAAATCGCCTCACTCTGGACGAATTCGAATGCGCCGACCCCTATGTAGAACGACTGTTGGAAGGCTTCAGCTTTCTTGCTGCCAGAATACAGCTCAAACTAGATGAGGAGTTTCCACGTTTTACCCAGCACTTGATGGAGCGGGTTTTTCCGCACTACCTCTGCCCAACACCATCGATGATGGTGGTGCAATTTCAAGCAGATATGCTGGAACCCTCTCTGTGTGATGGATTTCTTCTGCCCCGACACTCAACAATGCGCAGTCGAATCGGCAAAGGCAGTCATACCGCCTGCATCTACAGAACAGCCCAGGACGTCACCCTGTGGCCGATTGAGATTCAAAGTGTCGACTATCTGCCAACACCGGCATCGATAGCACTGGCAGGGATTGGCAAGCAGCAAGGCACCAGAGCCGCAATCCGACTAAGACTAAAGACCACTGGTGATGTCCCCTTTAATCATCTTGACCTGGATCGACTACCAATCTTCTTCAGTGGTGGCGATAGTGGCATGCGTGCTTTTGAGGCCGTCGCAGGTCACACACTGAAAATACTTGGTCGTGCCCCGGAATCGGAGACATACCGAACAACAGTAGACGCATCGCCAATCAGAATAATGGGGTTCGATGAGAAGGAGTCGTTACTGAACTATGGACCGCGTTCTTTCCAAGGCTACCGGTTTCTATCCGAGTACTTTGCCCTGCCTGAGCGCTTTATGTTCGTGGAACTCAGTAATCTAAAATCCATTCTACGGGATTGTGACAATCAACAACTGGAGTTATTCCTGTTGCTTGATGAGAGTGACCCGGATTTAGAGAGCAGTCTCAGTGAGAAAAATTTTCTCCTAAACTGCGCACCGGCAATTAATCTGTTTCCCAAACGGGCGGATCGTATACACCTCAACGATAACAACGCCGAATATCATATTTTACCAGACCGTACCCGGCCCATGGATTATGAAGTCTATGAAGTTGAGAGTGTAGTCGGCTTTGGCAGTAACACTGAACAGCGCCAGACTTTTCAGCCATTTTATGCGAGTAATGATTTTATCGCCTCGGATCAACCCAGGGCATATTTCACCACCCATAGGCAACCACGTTTGCTCTCATCCAAGCAACAGCGTGAAGGCGCACGTTCAAGTTATATCGGTAGTGAAATCTATGCCTCAATAGTGGATGCCGATGAAGCACCCTATAAAAGCGACCTTCGACAGCTCGCCGTCACTACACTCTGCACCAACAGGGACTTACCGATGCACATACCGCTGGGTCAGAGTGGATCTGCATTCACCCTCGATAGTAGTACACCGGTAAACAAGATTCGTTGTATTGGATCACCAACGAAACCCAAGCCTTCCACCGCCCAGGGTTCGATCAGTTGGCGATTGATTAACCACCTCTCTCTGAACTATCTGTCCCTGGCCAGTGAGGACAAGGATCAGAGCACTGCCGCATTAAAGGATTTCCTTAATCTCTATGCTGACAGCAGCGACCCAACCATGCGCAAACAGATAGAAGGGGTTATCTCGATTGAATCCAAACCGGTGAATCGACGCTTGCCCAGTCCTGGCCCTATCTCTTTCGGTCATGGCATAGAGATTAAATTGACCCTCGATGATTTATCGTTCGAAGGGAGTGGCGCTTTTCTGTTTGGCGCCATCATGGAACAGTTTTTCCGAAAGTACACCGCTATCAACTCTTTTACAGAGACGGTAGTTGTCACACAACAACGGGGAGAGATCAAACGATGGCCAGTAAGGCTGGGTCTGAGAAAAACTCTCTAGGGCTGTTCGACAGACTGCAACAGTCGCCCTATCGCTTTGACTTCTATCAGGCAATGCGTCGGCTTGAGTGTGCCTATCCGGAAGAGCCCCGACTCAGCCAATCCCGTCATGCCAATCGCGATAAAATCAGGCTGGGACAGGATCCGACCATGGCCTTTCAGCCCTCTACCCTCTCCTCTTTTCGTCAGGGCAAGGGTGGAAAGCCACCAAGACTGGGGGTCTACTTTTTTGGGCTGTTTGGCCCTAATGGGCCGCTACCACTCCATCTCACTGAATTTGTTCATGATCGTCTGCACAATGATCACGATCCAACTCAAGTCGCATTTGTGGACCATTTTCACCATCGGCTACTCACCCTTTTCTATCGTGCCTGGGCTAATAGTCAACCGACGGTCAGTTTCGATCGTGCCGATGAAGACCAATTCGGTAACTATCTCGGCTCACTGTTTGGCATCGGATCCCCCTACCTGAGAGAGAGGGATGCCATGCCAGACCTGGCAAAACTTCACTACTCCGGTCGTCTTGCCAGCCATACCCGGAATGCAGAAGGTCTGGAAGCCATAATTGCTGATTTTTTCAGGCTCCCGGTTGAGATCGAAGAGTTCATCGGTACCTGGATTGATCTTCCGGAGAACAGCCGCTGCCGTCTGGGTGAATCAATGGATATCAGCAGCTTGGGCGCGAGTATCATCCTTGGTGATAGAGTGTGGCAGGGCCAGCAGAAATTCCGCATTGTGCTGGGTGCACTAAGTTATGATGACTATCAGCGTATGTTGCCTGGTGGTGAAAGTCTGAAACGGCTCATCGCTGTTGTGAAAAACTATATCGGTGATGAACAGGATTGGGAGCTGAACCTGATTCTGCAAGAGCAGGAAGTCCCCCCTTTAAGTCTCAATGGTGAGAGCCGACTGGGTTGGACCAGCTGGCTTGCACAACACCCCCTGGGACGGGATGGTGACGATCTATTTCTACAACCCCTTGAACTTAGAGGTCTCCCCTCATGAGCGAGATTAATCGTGCCGCCCTGTTTGGCAAACTGAACAGCCTCGGCTATAAAGCCATCGAGAGCGCAACCGTATTCTGCAAGATGCGGGGCAACCCCTATGTGGAGTTGGTTCACTGGATACATCAAGTGCTGCAACTGCAGGACTCTGATCTACACCGAATCATCAAGCAGTTCAATCTTGACCCTTCCCATCTGGCAAAAGATATCACTGAGACACTGGATACCCTGCCCCGAGGTTCCACCTCCATATCCGATCTCTCTTCACATGTCGAAGAGGCAACAGAAAGGGGATGGGTTTATGGCACGCTGATGTTCGGCGACTCCCAGGTTCGTACCGGTTACCTGATGATCGGCATTTTGAAGACCAACAGTCTGCATAATGCCCTGCTGAGAATCTCCGAACAGTTTAAAAAGCTCAATGTCGAAACCCTGACCGAACGCTTCACTGAAGTGGTGGAAGGATCACCGGAAGAGGCGATGCGCTCAAGCGATGGATTCCAGGTTGGCGGCGGTGCTGCCCCTGGTGAAGCCAGCGATGCGATTGCGCCAGCGCAGATGGGGAAACAGCAGGCTCTGCAACAATTTTCGGTAGACCTTACAGAACGAGCTAGAAAAGGTGAAATCGACCCGATTGTCGGCAGGGATGAGGAGATCCGTCAGATTGTCGATATCCTGATGCGCCGTCGTCAGAACAATCCTATCCTCACTGGAGAGGCTGGAGTGGGTAAAACTGCTGTTGTTGAAGGATTTGCCCTGCAAATTGCAAAAGGTGACGTCCCCCCTCCCCTCAAAGAGGTCAGCCTGCGTGTACTCGATGTTGGCTTGTTGCAGGCCGGCGCCAGTATGAAGGGAGAGTTCGAGAATCGTCTGAAACAAGTCATTGAGGAGGTGCAGTCCTCCGAAAAACCGATCATTCTTTTCATCGATGAAGCCCATACCCTGATTGGTGCTGGTGGTAGTGCTGGAACCGGTGATGCAGCAAATCTGTTAAAACCGGCTCTGGCCCGAGGCACCTTGAGAACTGTCGCCGCCACTACCTGGGCGGAATACAAAAAATATATTGAAAAAGACCCGGCTTTAACCCGTCGATTCCAAGTGGTACAGGTTGATGAACCCGACGAAGACCGGGCTATCAGAATGATGCGCGGCATGGCTTCAACCCTTGAGGACCATCATCAGGTGCAGATACTTGACGAAGCGCTGGATGCCTCTGTACGCCTCTCGCACCGATATATTCCTGCCCGTCAGCTTCCAGATAAGTCTGTCAGTTTACTGGATACCACCTGTGCCCGAGTGGCGATCAGCCAGGCGGCTGTACCGGCTGAAGTGGATGACAGTCGCCGTCGTATCGAAGCACTGGAGACAGAGCTGGAGATCATCGGCAGGGAGCGTGTCATTGGACTTGATACTGAAGAGCGGGAACAGGAGAGCCAGGAAAAGTTATCTCAAGAGCGGGAACGCCTTGAGCAACTCACAGCCCGTTGGGAAGAGGAGAAAGCCCTGGTTGAAGAGGTGCTCTCCATCGAAAGAGAGCTGAAGGGCGAAAGTGGTGAAGACGAGACCTCCTCTGAAAATGATGATGAGAACAGTCAGCCAGCAGATGATCAGGAAGTCACTGCTGAGACAATACCGGACCAACCGGAAGCGTCAAATGAAACTCTGTTGGAGAATCTAAAACAACTCAAACTGAAACTCGGCGAATTACAGGGTGAAACCCCACTTATCCTCCCCAGTGTTGATGCCCAGGCAGTTGCCTCAGTGGTGGGTGACTGGACTGGCATACCTGTGGGTAGAATGGTGAAGAATGAGATCGAAACCATTTTGAACCTCAGCGATACTTTAGCTAAGCGGGTCATCGGACAGGACCATGCTCTGGAGATGATCTCCCGCAGAGTGCAGACTTCAAGGGCCAATCTGGATAATCCCAACAAGCCGATTGGTGTATTCATGCTCTGTGGCCCATCAGGTGTGGGTAAAACGGAGACTGGACTGACCCTGGCTGAGTCTCTTTACGGTGGTGAGCAGAATGTGATCACTATAAATATGAGTGAATTCCAGGAAGCGCATACTGTATCGACCTTGAAAGGTGCGCCTCCAGGATATGTTGGCTACGGTGAAGGGGGGATACTCACAGAAGCGGTGCGTCGCAAGCCCTATAGCGTTGTATTGCTTGATGAAGTGGAAAAAGCACACCCCGATGTCCACGAAGTCTTCTTTCAGGTTTTTGACAAGGGTTGGATGGAAGATGGCGAAGGAAGGCATATCGATTTCAAGAATACGCTGATTCTGCTTACCTCTAACGTAGGCACTGAAATGATTGATAATCTGTGTAAAGATCCTGAGCTTATGCCCGAACCTGGGGCTATTGCTTCAGCCTTGCGCGATCCTTTGCAGAAAGTATTTCCTCCGGCCTTATTGGGTCGTTTAGTGGTCATTCCCTACTACCCACTAAGTGACGAAGTGCTGGCTAAAGTCGTACGACTACAGCTGGGTAGAATTGAATCCCGAATCCTTGAGAATCATGGTGTTCCATTGCTCATAGACGATGAAGTCATCAAATTGATCATCAGTCGTTGCACCGAAGTGGAAAGTGGCGCGAGAATGGTAGATGCCATCCTCACCAATACAATGCTGCCGGAAATCAGTCGACACATATTGATCGAAAAAATGGAAGGACGTCCGATTGGCAATATCCGCATTGGTGTGGAGAATGATGAATTCAGCTATAACTTTTCCTAGGTCCAAATAGAGTTAATACGGCGATATTGATGTATTCCGACAGCCATAGCGCAACCATGACATTGACCGTCACCAGTAGTGGTGGGTCTCCACCGTCTCAGCCTCTGTCTGCCTCCTTTGATCAGCAAGGGGGCAGTATCGGACGACGACCGGAGAATGAATGGGTGCTTCCCGATCCTGAACGCTTCATATCAGGACGACATGCAATGATCGACTTCAGTGATGGGGTTTTTCATATCACGGATACCAGCTCGAATGGGGTATTTTTGAACCGTTCGAAAACAGCCCTGGGCAAGGATAATCGCGTCGCCCTTGAAGATGGGGATATCATCGGAATCGGTGATTATGAGATAAGTGTGTTGCTAACATCTGCAGAAGTAGAAGCTGAAGTGGAATTAGAGCCGACCCAGGATTTCGATAATCTTGATGACCCATTTGCACAGATGGCAGAACAGCATGCGGGTGAAGCGTTCGACCAAGATCTGCCCGCCTCATCAGTTGCACCGGAAATTTCCGAGCCTGAACCAGAACCCATGTTTAGCCTTGATGAACCGGAACCGTCCGAATTGGTACTAGATCAACCCGATG
This sequence comes from Candidatus Thiodiazotropha sp. DIVDIV, assembly GCA_040506275.1. Classification (GTDB taxonomy): domain Bacteria; phylum Pseudomonadota; class Gammaproteobacteria; order Chromatiales; family Chromatiaceae; genus Thiodiazotropha. The sequence continues at coordinate 791,033 of JBEVXD010000001.1, read as the reverse complement.
ACTCCTTGCAGCCCGAACCTCTGTCGCAATCGGATCATACCTCAGACCTGAACGCTTTTTTCAACCAACCAACACCGATTCCTGAAGACTGGGATCTGGACAATCAATCACAAGAAACAGAATCACTCGAACCTGCTCAATCTTCTTCACCAGAGATACTACCCCCACTGGAGGAAGAGCCACCACCCTCGTCCCCCTTCCCTGAACCCCAACAGGTAGAGCAGGAGAAATCGACTCCAAAACCACTCACCCAGGAATCGATTCCTCGACCAGGACTAAAGCCTAAGGAGATACCTCCCCAAAGCATCCCCCAGCCTGTAAAAGCAGATAAACCCTCTGCAACACGTGACACGAGTGACGAAGCTGATCTGCGCGCTGCTCTCGCTGAAGGAATGGGGGTGCCTGTAGATTCTTTGCACGGGTTGGCCATGACTGACCTGATGCATAATCTAGGTAGTGTAATGCGCGCCAGTGTCGAAGGCAGTATGTCGATTCTTCGTGCCAGGGCCCAGATGAAAGGTGAGTTTCGTATGAATCAGACGATGATTCAGCCGGTTGAAAATAACCCTCTGAAGTTCTCCATCAATACGGAAGAGGCGCTGCGACATCTGGTAAACCCCAACCCAAAAAGTGGCTATCTCCCTCCATTGCACGCCATTGTAGAGGCCAATGAAGATGTTGAAGCCCATATGTTGGCGGTAATGGTGGGTATGCAGGCGGCACTTCAGGTTGTCTTGCAGCGTTTTAAACCGGAAATCCTCGAGAAACGCCTGGGCCAGTCGGCTCTACTTGAGAAACTTCCACTCTATCGACAAGCAAAGACCTGGGATCTTTTTACTGAACTCTACAGCGAAATTGCCAATGAGGCGGAAGATGATTTTCATCAACTTTTCGGTCGCACATTTTCTAAAGCGTACGAAGAGCAGATCCGTCGTCTGGAATCTCTAAAGCACGCTGATCCCAATTTAAAAACTTTTTGAAGGTATCAAGCAGATGACATCAATCATAAAAAAACTCTTGCTTAGCTCAGGTCTCATCTATCTGTTTTTAATAGCGGGTTGTTCTAGTGTTTCAAGCATAAATGCAGCGATGAATGCAGATAAGAGCGTCAATCCCGATATCAATGATAGGCCCTCACCAATTGTTGCAAGAGTCTATGAACTGAAATCTCTTAGCGTTTTCAACAACGCTGACTTCTTCAATCTTTTTGAGCAGGATGTTGCATTGCTCGGAGATGAACTGCTGATGCGTGATGAATTTCACTTTCAGCCTGGGGAGACAAAACTACTCGAACGTGAGCTGCAACCCGATACCCGATACCTGGGCGTTATAGGCGCTTATCGTGATATCGAAAATGCCACTTGGCGTCGAGCAATAGAAATCGATGTAAACGACGAAACCGCCTTTGTGATAGAGTTCGGCAAAAGCGGTATCAACATCCTTAAAAGCAAATAAGAGAAGCCCATGTCTTGGATGTCTAGGATTGTTTGGTCGGAGGGGATGTTCCTCAGACCACACCACTTTCAACAGCAGGAGCGGTTTTTAGAGCACCACATCGAGGATCGATGTGCTGACCTGACGCCCTTCAGTTGGGGCTTCACTCATTTAAAAATTGATCGCCAGGCTCTGGCATTAGGTCGATTGGCTATTGAGTCCTGTCGTGGTGTTATGCCAGATGGAACAACATTTGATATACCCACACATGACAATCCGCCACCACCTTTGGATATCCCCGCAGAACATAAGGGTGCGATTATCTATCTTGCCCTACCCCTCTCCCGCTCAGGAACCTCGCAAGTGCGTTTCACTGATCAGGAGGAGGGACTTGAGCGCTACCTGGTTGATGAAATTGATGTAAAGGATGGCATAGCAGGCTCTTCCAACAACTCCACACTGCAAATTGCCAAGCCGACAATACGACTGCTGATCGGTGACTCAGAACTGGAAGAGTTTGCCCACTTGGCAATTGCCAAAGTGGTGGAACGTCGCTCAGATGACATGCTGGTGTTAGACGAAGATTTCATTCCACCTTGCCTCGACTGCCAAGTCTCCCCTCGACTCTCCGGATACGTTAAAGAGATAGAAGGCCTGCTACATCACCGGGCTGACGCAATTGCATCGCGATTGGTGGATGGCGGTAAAGGTATTGCTGAAGTTGCCGACTTTCTGATGCTGCAGGTGGTCAATCGCTATGAACCACTCTACACCCATTTCTGTAACCGGGTTCCCCTGCATCCAGTCACCTTCTATGAAGCTGCCTTGGAACTGGCCGGTGAACTCGCTACTTTTACCAGCAGCAATAAGCGTCCTCCAACCTTTTCGCTTTATAAACACCAGGCATTGCAGGAGACTTTCCTGCCGTTGATCAGGGAGCTGAGACGCTCACTGAGCATGGTGCTTGAGCAGAAAGCGGTATCAATACCCCTAGAAGAGCGCAAGTATGGCATCCGGGTTGCCTCGGTATCTGACCGTTCACTTTTGAGCGATGCCATCTTTGTGCTAGCGGTCAATGCCAGCATGACAGCTGATGTCCTGCAGCGGCGCTTTCCGACACAGACTAAGATCGGCCCTGTTGAAAAAATACGCGACCTGGTCAATCTACAACTGCCCGGTGTGGGTCTACGTATCCTTTCAGTAGCCCCCAGACAAATCCCCTACAACGCAGGCTTCAGCTATTTTGAGCTGGACAAAAACAATGACTACTGGAACCTGCTTGAAACCTCGGGAGGATGTGCCATACATATAGGAGGAGATTTTCCGGGCCTCGAACTTGAACTTTGGGCAATAAAAGGTAGTTGATAATGGATCACGATGACCCATTTGGCATGAAGCCCAACGAAACAGGTGACCGTACTGTTATTCGTCCCCGACCCGGTGGCAAAGGTCGCACTGTTACCCCCCAACCTGCACCGACAAACCAGAGTGTCCCTCAAAGGCCTCAGGCACCTGCGCCTAGCCTGCCGATGCGACAGGGTGCCAATAAGCTTGAGATTGCCGCCTCGTCGTTGCTCTCAATGATGGGCAGGTTGCGCGACACGCCATCCCATTCCGACCCGGTGACCCTTAAAAATTCGATTATCGAAAAAATCCGGAGCTTTGAGCGTAAAGCGCAAGATCTTGGCGTAGAACAAGAGACTGCATTCTGGGCGCGTTATGTACTTTGTACTGTCACCGATGAACTGGTACTAACCACCCCATGGGGCAATCAGAGTATCTGGCGAGACCAGAGTCTGCTGGTTACCTTGCACAAAGAGGCCTGGGGTGGCGAAAAGTTCTTTCAACTGTTGCAAAAGCTACTGCAGAATCCAGCCAAGAACCTGGAACTGCTTGAGTTGATGTATATCTGCCTCACATTTGGTTTTGAAGGACGCTTCCGTCCCCTTCCTGATGGGTATGCTCAACTGCAGACACTGCGTGACAATCTCTTCCGTACACTTCGCAATCATCGTGATGAGTATGAGCGTGAACTCTCTGGGAATTGGCAAGGCGTTCCACTGAAACAGAATGCACTGGTTCAATATGTACCATTATGGGTGGTGCTGGCTGTTTCTGGCGTAGTTCTGTTATTGATGTACTCAGGTTTCAGCCTCAGTCTGAACGTCAAGTCAGATCCGGTTCATGCTGAGCTGCATAACATCGCCCGGAATGTACAAACTGTGGTCGAACGCGCCCCGCCGCCACCACCTGAACCTGAACTTACTCTTAGAGTTCTATTAGCGAACGAGATTGCCCAGGGAAAGGTCAGTGTTGCTGAAGACTACGCTCAGGGCATCGTCAGAATCGCAGGTGATGGCCTATTTGCTTCAGGCAGCGTCGATGTCAGTGATCAATTTCTACCTCTGCTGAACCGTATCGCCACAGCGTTGGATCGACTTGATGGGGAAATCCTGGTGGTGGGACATACGGACAACATACCCATACGCAGCCTTCGCTACCCTTCCAACTGGCACCTGTCACGAACTCGTGCTGATTCAGTAGCGAAAATCCTGGCACTGGATCTTGCCTTACCCGGAAGGATTCAGAGTGAAGGGCGTGGCTCAGCAGAGCCCCTGGCATCCAATGACACGAAAGAGGGACGAGCACGCAATCGGCGTGTGGAGATCACTCTCATAAAACCATAGGCATTCGCGTATACCATGCAGGCATTATTGAGAATCATAAAAAACCGCTGGTTTGTCGCCATACTGGGATTGATTGCAATTTCGGTCATCATCTGGCTGATCGGACCGCTATTCGGCTTTGCCGGAACAGAACCACTGGCTTCTGTCACGGCACGACTGATAGCCATCGGGATTATTATTCTGCTTTGGGGTGCAAATCAGCTGCGTCGTTTTCTGGCCGCACGAAAGAAGAATCAACAGATGCTCGAGAGCGTGGTTGGACAGAAAGGGCAAACCTCCACCACTTCCCAGGAATCGGCTGAAGAGGTACAGATCCTGGGACAGCGACTCGATGATGCAGTCCGTATACTCAAAGAGTCAAAACTTGGCGGAAAGCAGAACAGCCAATACCTCTATCAACTCCCCTGGTATATGTTCATTGGACCACCAGGAAGCGGTAAAACCACTGCCTTATTAAATTCCGGACTGCACTTTCCTCTTGCAGACAAACTGGGTAATGATGCTGTGCAAGGCATTGGGGGCACCCGCAATTGCGACTGGTGGTTCACCGATGATGCGGTTTTATTGGATACCGCAGGACGTTATACCACTCAGGACAGCTATGAAGAGGTCGACAGGGCTGCCTGGATGGGGTTTCTCGATCTGTTGAAAAAACATCGTAAACGCAGACCCATCAATGGCGCACTTGTGGCGATCAGTGTCGAGGACATCCTACAACTGACCGATATCGAACGAATCAACCATGCCAAGGCGATTCGTATGCGGGTTAAAGAGCTGATCGATCACTTTGGTATTCGCTTCCCGATATACGTCCTGTTTACCAAGTGCGACTTGCTGGCAGGATTCAATGAGTTCTTCGAAAACCTGGGAAGGGAGGAACGCAATCAGGTTTGGGGTATGACCTTCCCCTTGACCGATAAAAACAGCCAGGACACAGGCATCAATCAGTTCAAAGATGAATTCAAGGCTTTAGAGCAACGTATCGATGCCCGCCTGATGGACCGTCTCGAGCAGGAGCGGGATATTAAACGCAGAGTCCTGATCTACTCTTTTCCACAGCAGTTCAGTGCCCTGCGAGAAGCAGCAGAAACCTTCCTTTATGAAGCCTTCAGTGAAAACCGTTTCCAGGAGACGCCCATGGTTCGGGGTGTCTACTTTACCAGCGGTACTCAGGAAGGCACGCCTATTGACCGTCTGCTTGGATCGATGGCACAGGAGTTTGGTCTCAATCGCCAGATCGCCCCTGCCTTCTCCGGATCTGGACGCAGTTTTTTCATCAACAGACTGTTTAAGGATCTGATATTCGCTGAATCTCACCTTGCCGGTATCAACACTCGGGTTGAGAAACAGCGTGCCTGGCTTCAGCGAATAGCCTATGCCGGAGCCATCTCTCTTGCTCTCCTTGCAGGCATCGCCTGGTTTACTAGTTACAGCCGCAACCAGAGTTATGTGGATCAGGTTGCCATCCAGGCCAATGCAGCTGACGAAAAGGTCAATGCAGTTGCCGCTGACGATCTGTCATTGACCAATGTGGTGCCCGCCCTTGATTTAGTACGACATATCCCTGGTGGATATGAGGATCAGGAGAAAGAGATTCCCTGGTTGATGGGATTGGGGCTCTATCAAGGTGACAAATTAGGCAGTGAAGCAATCAGTGCCTATCACAACAGTCTGAAAAACCTGTTCCTGCCCCGTATCATCCTCAGCCTTGAAAACCAACTCAGCCAGCAGGGAAACAACCCTGACTACCTGTATGAAGCGCTCAAGGTCTATCTGATGTTCGATGACAGTGAGCATTATGATGCAGAAACCGTTAAGGCCTGGATGCTTTTACAATGGCAGTTGACGCTGCCTGGTTCTGAAAATGCACAAGCCAGACAGGCCCTTGACTCGCACATGGATGCGTTACTGACCCAAATGCCAATGACTCCGACCTTGCCACTGGATGAGGCGTTGATTAGCCAGGTAAGAAGTAACCTGCTGAGAGTGCCCCTTGCCGACCGGGTCTATAACCGCATGAAACGAACCACTCAGGGAGGGTCTGTTTCCCCAATACGCCTGAGTCAACGGATTGGTACCGATGCCGAGCTGGTATTCAGTCGTCGCTCAGGGGAACCTCTGGACAAAGAGATTCCCGGTCTCTTTACCTATGGGGGCTACCATAAACTGTTTCTCAAGGATCACCTCTCCATCGCTAACAAACTTCTCGAGGAGAAATGGATACTTGGTCCCGATCTGGAAAAGATCATCGGTAAAACTGACCTGGCGAAACTGAGCAGTCGGGTCAAAGACCTCTACTACGCCGAGTATATCCGTCTGTGGGAACAGCAACTGGCCGATATCCGAGTGAAGCCTTTCAATAATATGCGTCAAGCGGTGGAAGTACTGAATGTCCTTTCAGGTCCTACCTCTCCCTTACGTCGCTATCTTAAGTTGATACAGGAACAGACCACCCTTTCCCGCTTGCCTGGTGGTGCTCAAAAAGCCGCTGAACTGGTGGAGAGGAACACATCCGGGATTACACGACGGCTTGCATCAATCCTGCAAGTCGCTCCAGATGAAAACCAGGATGAGCCACAGAATCAGCTATTGACCACGCCGGTTGATCAACATTTTGCCAGCCTGAACCGGATGATAGAGGCGCAAGAAGGTGAGCAGGCTCCCCTGGATCGAACCATGGAGATGCTCAACGAGCTGTATGCGCATATGAACAGTATCGCCTCAGCTGGCAATCAATCCAGCCAGGCATTCAACGCCGCACGGGATCCCGGTGCCGGAGGTGGCGTCATAAGCCGACTCAAATTAGAGGCCCAGCGCCAGCCTGGCCCCTTGGCAGAGATTATCAATACATTGGCGGATGGTAGCTCCAATCTCACAGTATCTGGTGTCAGAAGCCATCTGAACTCTGTCTGGAACACACAACTGTTACCCTTCTGCCAACGCAGTCTGTCTGGACGTTATCCATTAGATCGCAGCGGCGTCAGAGAAGTCACGATCAGCGACTTTGGGCGCTTCTTCGGGCCTGGCGGGATGATGGAAAACTTTTTCAATACATACCTCATAGACTTTGTTGACACCTCGAGAAAAGTTTGGCGTTGGAACGCTGCTGGCAATAAAACCTTAGGCATTCCTACAAGCACTTTGCGTCAATTCCAGCGAGCAGCGGTGATTCGTGACGCATTTTTCGGGGGTGGCAGCCAGGAACCGAAGATCAACTTCGAGATTAAACCCCTGAGTATGGATACCACCATTACCCAGATCACCCTGCTGCTCAATCAGCAACGTGTAAGGTACAACCATGGTCCCACTCGATGGAATCGACTGACCTGGCCAGATGATTCCGGTATCAGTGATACCAAGATACTGCTTGCACCACCTGCAGGTAATAAACCATCCGGTCTTACAGAAGATGGCCCATGGGGTTGGTTCCGCATCATCGATCAGGCTGAAATCACGCCTACAAATTCCCCCGAAACAATTGATGTGACCTTTGACGTAGGTGGTCGGAAGTCCCGATTTTCACTACGCGCCAGCGGTGCACTCAATCCCTTCCAGCTAAAAGAATTGGCAGATTTCCGGTGTCCGAACAGACTTTAAATTCAATACAAAACGAGGACTTTCCTGGCCTCTACGGTAAAGTTCCTGCTCTGGGTGATTTCGTAACCCGCAGACTCCCTCGTAGCTTCATTGCACCTTGGGAAACCTGGATGCAGGAAGCGATCGCCAACAGTCGTGAACAGCTGGGTGATTTCTGGCTCGATAACTACTTAACCAGTCCTATATGGCGATTTGCCCTCTCACCGGGGATATGCGGTGAACAGGGGTGGGCAGGGATCTTGATGCCCAGCGTAGATCGGGTCGGTCGATACTATCCTTTCACTCTGGCTACCAAACTAGACCCGAAATTTAATCTGTTTCTCTTTATGGAGGAGTCGGAAAACTGGTTTGCTCGTCTGGAAGAGCTTGCCCTCTCCTGCCTTGAAGACGATTTTCAGATGGAATCCCTTGAACAGCAGCTACTCGCACTGGGTAACCCGAGTGCAGAACGTGAAGAGCTGATTAAGCACGATGCCCCGATTACCCCCCTGAACAATGCTTGGCACGCCCACCTGCAGGAGCAGTCCTCTCTGCGTAGCCTCTATCCACTGTTTCTGCCGCATCTGATGAAAAAGCTGTTATTCGCATATAGCCTCTGGTGGACTCAAGGTTCTGAGCGGATCTCACCCTCCCTGTTGATCTGTCAGGGACTACCTCAAATCAAAGGTGCCAGTGCATTAATTGATGGCGCCTGGTCACAGCATGGCTGGGAAGAGATCGAAACAGGTGCCTACAGCATGGGATTCTCAGCTTCGGAAGTTAACGAACCTCAATGAGCCAGAACCGATTCTTTTGGGTCTCTGCCCACATAACCGACAAGGGCAAAGTTCGTAATATCAACGAAGATGCTTGCTTGGATAGAGCTGACCTTGGAATCTGGGTCGTTGCCGATGGCATGGGTGGACATGCTGCTGGGGATTTAGCCTCCGGTATGATTGTTAACGAGTTGAAATCGATGGCTCCAGGAGACTCTTTGGGGCAATTGGCCGGAGATGTTGAACAGCGTTTACATTACGTCAATCAGCAGCTACTTATCGAGTCTCAGGAAAGGGGTGGGGAAATAATCGGTTCCACAGTGGTAACCCTGCTGGCCTATGATGGCTACTGCATCTACCAGTGGGCGGGTGACAGCCGTATTTATCTCTACCGACGGGGAAACCTGAAACAACTCAGTCGAGATCACAGTCAAGTGGAGGAGTTGATTGAGCAAGGCATTGTATCCTCTGATGAAGCGGAACAATCATCAATTGCCAACTACATCACCAGGGCCGTTGGCGCATGCGATCTTTTGGAATTAGATGCCGAGATGGTTGAACCCTGTGATGGAGACCTGTTTCTGCTGTGTAGCGATGGCTTGAACAAGGAGGTCAGCGATTCAGAGATTGCTGATATCCTGGGGCGTCACGATTTACAGGATTCGATACAGGAATTGATCAATCTGGCCATGGAGCGAGGTGCACGTGACAATGTTACTATTGTTCTTGTTCAGGCAAAATCGGCCCAAATTGCCCTAGCTGACGATGCATGATCTGCTATATTGAGCCAAATTACTGTTTCGGTATTGAATTTACAGCCAAAAGGAATCTAAGAAGTGAGTGATGTAACTAGGTTTCGGGATTTCTTCAAAATCTTCATCATCTTAACATTTGCGCTCGCCTTAGGTGCCTGTGAGCTGATGGGCCCTCGAAAACAGGATGAACCTGTCGTCATGGAACCAGAGGAAGAGGTAGAGGTAATGCCTCTCCCAACCGACTCACTGACACCCAACAAACGTGTCCGAGAAGCCTTGGCTCTACTACAGAATGGTGACTATGAAAATGCTCGCAATCAGCTTAATTGGGCATTGATGGATCATCCCGACCATTCCAGGGCTACCCATCTGCTTGAGCAGATGGATGCTGACCCAATCGAATATCTGGGGCTTAAAAACTTTTTCTATGATGTACAGCCGGGAGATTCTCTATCGTTGATTGCGAAAAATTTTCTTAATGACCCATATAAATTCGTCATATTGGCCCGTTACAACAAACTCGAAAATCCAGGCAGACTGGCACCTGGACAGCGTATCCGGGTACCTGGCGAATCACGAGAAATCGTAAAACCGAAAGTGAAAGCCAGGCCTAAACCCAAGCCCGAACCAGTCATACAATCAGCAGAAACCGAATCCGAAGCAATCGAGACAACAGCTGATTCAATGACAGAAATTGTTCAGGAACCAATAGCTTTACCCACAGAACCAAATGTGAAAACTGAGTCAGAAGTCACTCCTGATCTACCTGCCAGCAATAGCGAGGAAATTCTGAATACCGCCCGAAAGCTTCATTCTGGTAATGACCTGCCCTCTGCCATCTATCTGCTCGAGGATGAAGGCAATCGACAACCTGAATCTAAAGAGATTCGTACTTTATTGGCCAGTTACTATACAGAGTACTCCGAGCAACTGATTACGATCAATGATCTGGAAGGAGCCAGAAGCACTCTTGAAAAACTTATAATCCTTGACGCATCTGATGAAAATGCAATTAATCAGCTAATCCTGGTTGAAGATAAAATAGAAGCACAGAACCTTTTCCAGAAAGCGAGCAATGCAGAGAGTGGTGGTCAGTATGAAGAGGCTTACAAAACTTATGGCCAGGTTCTGACTTACGATCCTGACAATCTGGCTGCCAGAGAGTCGCAGTTGAAAGTCAGGAACATAATCACTGACAACTATCATCGTCAGGCAATGCAGCTCTTCCGTAAACAGGAGCTGGATGAAGCGATTGCTTTCTGGAACAAGATATTGGAACTTGATCCTAATCACTCACTGGCTCCCGGTTATAAAGCTAGAGCCCTGGAAATGAAACAGCAATTACAGCGAATCGGTACAGGGACAAATTAAGTCAGTGTAACAAAGCTGTCACAGCCCGCATGAGTTTATCCACGGGATGATCATGGAGTCACTACAACCCTCCACTTGTTTTCGCTACCCCATGTGGTATTAACCAACTGATATAGATCCTTTAACATCAGCTTGCTAACCATCTCTATCGAGAAAACCATCCGTTTATCAGCCAATAGTTCTTGGTTGTTCGTCAGTTCACAACATTTCACCAAGTAGTGAATATCATTACCCCTCAGAGCAGGTGTTTTTGTGCGTCCGTTGTTCTGCGATAGTAAATTTTTGTAAAGGAATAACGGCATATGAGTCTGCCGGACAGCTTTTCGATCATAATCGATGAATTACAAGTAACAGCCGACAATTGCACAGATACGTTATGTGGAAATGTTGCATGTTTGTAGCAAGCTGTCGCTGAATGAGTTGTTCCGAGGTTACTTAAGTACGTCGGTATATATAACTGACGTTTATTCATCAATAACAACACTATCAGTCTAGGAAAATAGATATGTTTCACCCAATTGAGATTCCCTTTGGTTGTGTCATGCTGTTCAACGTCGTCGACCTTAAACCTGGCGTCAAGGTTGAAGATGTTGAAATGGTTCTTGGAGAAATGTGCAATGTGGTTAAAAATAACTACGGTGATGACAATGGCGGATTTATAGGTGGCCAGGTTTATCGAAATGCCGGTTTTGTTTCTGAAGAAGGCAGCGTTGGCTCAGATGACAGCCAGGTTGAGAAACGAGTGAAGCAGAATATGGGTGATATTGTAATCGCCACATATTGGAACTCTTTTGAGCAGCATGAATCATCTCATGCAGATAAGTTGTTCAAAGAGAAATTCTCTGCACTTGCTGATTTCTGTGATGAAACCTATGAAGTGGGCTATGAGATGCTATGGCAAGGTGTGCCGGAAGAGTGACAGGCTTACGCTTACTCATATAGATTTCTATTCTCAATTTAAATGTCCCCCATTGATTCCAATTCATTAGAAATCAATGGGGGGATGCAATGCTTTTTAATGGCATACGTCAAGGATAATCATTGTTGTTTAGATTAGTTTGATTATATATATTTGTCCGCTAACTTAATAAGTTAGATAGGTTTGACATATATTTCTCATCTATTGACACTGTGCATTGACTTATTAAATTGGACATGAATAATAGTGCGGCTTAGGTTGTTCAGAATTCATTTACTAAGGAACTGAGCAACATCAATGGGAATTGATTGCGGAAGATTTTACTTAGAATGGAATCAAGCTGAAAGCTGAATAACGCTGATCGGAATGTAGTAATGAGGGAAGCATACCTACGCATCAATATGGTTCATATTGATATTTAGCAAGATACCCTTATGGTGCTAGAAGCACTCTCTACTCAAGATCAGATTATAGCTGCAATCATTATCAGTTCCGCCTATTTAGTTAGAGGCATAGCGGGCTTTGGTTCAGGCTTGATAGCGATCCCCCTACTCGCATTGATGATGCCTCTGTCAATTGCAGTCCCGCTGATCGTTGTTCTGGACTATATTGCATCTGCTAGTCATGGCGTGAATCATCACGAGTCGATCCAGTGGCAGGACTTGGTACCACTGTTGCCCTTTTCAGTTATTGGCGTACTGATCGCACTCTACCTGTTCAACAACGTCGACGCACAAATACTGCAATATGGTCTCGGTATTTTTCTCCTCTTATTTGCTGTCTACTCACTGTTTTCTATAACACCGAAAACCAAATCATCTCTGTTGTGGGTAATACCGGCTGGGACATTGGGGGGATTTATAGGCACACTATTCGGTACTGGTGGTCCTTTCTATGTTCTCTACCTTAAAATTCGAGGACTGGACAAGACTCAGTTTCGTGCAACTTTTGCGACTATTTTTCTGATCGATGGGATGAGCCGTATTCTTGGTTACCTGGCATCAGGTTTTTTGAATCTCGCACTTCTGAAGGTGGCCGCTATCACAATCCCGCTAATGGCTATCGGCATGTATATAGGCGGACACATACACAGCAACCTGTCTCAACAGACATTCCAACGCGGAATCAGCATCCTACTCATATTCAGTGGTATTTCACTGTTGATAAAATAGCCTGCTTACAAATATCCGAGCGGCACAATTAATCTTAAATGAATTTGAGCCTCAACTCTTTAAGATCGATAAAGCATCGCATCTGGATAGCAGAACCAATGCAATCTCAGTTTCAGCACATTTAGGCTACGCTATGCGTCGCCAGCAACCCAGGGATTCAGGTATTACTTAAATGAATTGACTAGAGTACCTATTCCGTCGATCTGGATTTCCACAGTGCAACCTTGTGACATTGGTCCGGCACCGAGTGATGTACCACAGGCTATAACATCCCCTGGATTGAGCGTCATATCCTGTGAAAGCCTACTCACAATCTGATGGGGGGAGTAAAACATATCATTAACTGGATAGTTCTGATGTTCAATACCATCTACCAGTGTTTTTACATATAAAGAGTCCACATCCAAACCAGTTGCAATAGCTGGCCCCAATGCACCAAATGTGTCAAAGCTCTTGGCCCTCGTCCACTGAACAAAAGAAGGATCTTCCTTCATCAGACCCCGTGCGGTGACATCATTTACACAGGTGTAACCAAATATGTACTTATCCGCATCACCCTCATTAATTTCAGTACAATGTTCTCCGATAACAATGCCAAGCTCACCCTCAAATGCCACAGGGCCATCGTAGGAGGCGGGTTGACGGATAGTTTGACCTGTCGCTAAAAAAGAGCCATTCGCTTTCATGAAGTAGAGAGGATGTGCTGGCTCTGCCCACCCCTCCTTTTCAGCTCTGGAGCGAAAATTGTTCCACAAACCAATCATTTTGGTGGGTTTACTGGGAATAAGAAGATTTATTTCCGAAGTAGGCAAAAATTCACCGGTAGCCTTTGAACCACGGAACATCTCCCCCTGGTAGACAGCAACATGGTCGTTCCTTAACACGCCAAATCCTTCCTTGCCTAAATACTCAAAACGAACCCACTGTTCCACAATCCCTCTCCCTTATAGTTAAAATTTAATCCAGCCTCATTATCAAACAACTTTAATAAAACGCCATAACAAACTGAATTAAAAGAGATAGACCTAGTTTTATAAGCCTAACTATCTGTCAATAAAACACATTTTCAAAATATTTCTGATCTGCATCAACATAAAACAAGTCGACAGCAATCCATTAGTCATTAAGTCTTAAATTCTTGGCAACACATCTTACGCAGAATTTCATTCACATCTTTCAGGCTTTAAAAGCCTATTCACTTAAGAACCTTCCTGGCAAGTCGATAAACCGGTTCAGAAGGATGTGTCACTGTTTACGTTGTTACAGGTAAGTAAGCTATATCGTAACTGAAATTTACCTGACCATTGGCAATCAAAATGCTGGATCAAATCTACAAGATGACTTTAACAAGTTTTGCTATCGGTTCCCTGTTTTTACCTTTGATATTGTTTATAACCCATTTGGAATCAAACTATACAGGTGCTGCTCAATTGAATAGTTTGGCCTGGTATGAGCTATTCACAATACTGGCTCTATTTATCTTCCCCTTTAGCGCCATGAAACTCCTTCAGGTCTCCTGGAATAGAACCAAAGAGAGCCACTTTGAGTAGCAGGCATGCCGTCAGGTCAATTTATTCTCAATACTGTCAACTGCAGGGTTTCAGAACATAGTTAGATTACCCTATATTCGATTTGATAACAGCTTCGGAAGTAGATTATTACATCATCTTGAACTCCCACCGAGTCAATTACCTACTCACCCTATTTTCCCTTCAGGAAAGATCATAGCCTCTTCTCTAGATTTTTAATGCGAATTTGGCTTTTTTTATCTTCCGGGTCGAATTTTAGCGCGGTCCTCCAAAGCTCGACGGCTTTTACAGGTTCTGTACGAACACTTCTTACCCCTTTTAGATAGAGTGTTTTTCCAAGCTCTTTACGTAAACCAGCCAGCCGCTTTATTGCTGAAGGATCACTCTTAAATACTTTTTCTGCTTTAAATAGATGGTTGAGAGATTTTTCATATTCTGCCGAACTAAAGGCGCTACGGGCTTGTACGAGCCTGACCTTCATTAACTTCTCTTTTAGCTCAGTATCTTTGGGATACTTTAGAATATGTTTTTCCAACTCTTCAATATAAGTTGCAACATCCGAGGCCCTATTCTCTGTCTGCAAGATAGCCTGACGTGAATAGACATAACCCTCGTCACTATAGTTATTTTTAGTTTTTCTACGGGTTCTGTTTTTTTGATAACGCTGGGAAAGCGCCACCTTACTCTTCATTTTAAGCTGCAGGCTTTCTCTATTTATACTACGCAACCCGTTGAATGCCGTCTCATGTTGAGGATCAAGCGCAAGAATATCTAAATATATTGTTTTAGCCCTGCTCAGTTTTCCTTTGTTATGAGCTTTTTTGGCAGTTGAGATTAATGCGCTGACCTTTTTGTCTATTTTAGTTCTGAGTCTCTCAATCTGGCGATCTATTTTGGCACTTTTTCCTGACACTGTTCTGGCAATACGATATTCGTACAAGGCTTTCTGTAGATCACCTCTCTTTTCGTGCCTGGCAGCCGATTTTGTCCATGTAGAGGCTTTTGAAAAAGATGATTCATTTCGTTCAGACACCAAACCATTTTTTGCACATCCCAAGCTGAGCAGTAACAGCAACAGTGGTGTATAGCGTAGGACATTGGTCACGCCAGTCACCGTGACTGAAAGGTTATTAACTTGGATACGAAGTCATCCATGCCACGATCCCCAAAAATCATACTTCTATTGAGAAGATAGGGATAAGTGTAAGCAGCGTTGGCTGCAGGTCGAACTGTCAAACCAAGCAAAAGACCATTGGCTTTCAATTCATCGATAACCTGATTATTTGTATCACCAAATGGGTATGCGAAGTAACGTGGTTTAGCTGATAATTCTGCTGAAAGCTTACTTGATGGAATTTTAACTTCATCACGCACTCTTTTGCGATATTCTGCTTTTCCCTCATCGACCTTCCTTACTGCAAGGTTAGAATGCGTCTTAGAATGGGGTTGTATACTGATTAACCCACTTTTTTTCATGGCCAGAAGCTGTTTTGTTTTCAATCCACCGTTATTCATATAATCACTGTAGATAAAAACAGTCGCAGGAAATTCAAACTCTTTGAGCATTGGATAGGCAATTTCGAATATAGAACGATGGCCATCATCTATAGTCAGTACAACAGCACGTTTGGGCAATACCTGATCGCCACTAAGAAAATCATATAGTTCATGCAGGTGAATTACCCGGTAGCCATTCTCACTGAGATAGGCAAGTTGCTGCCGAAATTGTTGGGGGGTAACTTCCAACCTCCCTCCTTTCTCACCGAAGCGGTGATAACACAATATGGGGACAGTCTGATAACCATCAAACTCAATGCCGGTCGGGTTGTTATTTTTTAATGGAATGATGATTTCATTCCCAGCTGTTATGGAATCTGGGTAATTGGCGTCTTCAATTATCCATGCGAGATCCTTATCTCCCAGATATCGACGAGCCAGACTTGGGGCATCGTCCTTACCAACGCGAAGTACCACAAAATCACTATCCTTGGCGATAACTGTACTGGATGTTGGACTGGTAGAGCATGCAGCGCCTAACAGAACATAAATCACGAGCAATGTGCCGGTGGTGTATCTCCATAAAGATGCACTTCTAAATTTCATATAGATAGAGTACCAGCCTGATGGTGTGAAGTAGGCGGACAGATTTATTAAAATTCAATCTACTGTCACTTTTTAAACAAATATCCACGACAACCTAGTTCCGCTTCATGATACGTGTTGCATCATCATCTATATCATTAGGTGACGTTTGGTTAGTATTGGTCACATCATCAAAAGAGTGTTGATTTCGAGCAGGTGCCATATTGGTTTTATCATCATCTTCGTCTACTTTTTCATCTACATCTACATCTACTTCTACTTCTACCTCAATGTTAGATTCATGAGTTTGCGTACTTTCATCAGATAAGACTTCTGTCAGTTCTAATTTCTGCAACTCTTCAGCCATTTTATTGTAGTCTGAATAGAGCAAACCCAACTCATCATTTCTTTCCTGTCGAATACGATAGGCGTAGTTACCCTGCCTTACATGTCCCATCGCTTTCCTGAGAACTTTCATCGGTAGGGTTATGCCTGTTGCCAGTAGATACGCGACTATGACCACAGTCATTACAACTGCCAGTAATAGACCCAACATTGTATAAAATGTGAGATCAGCTGCGGCTATCAGTGGTGTTTGGGAGAGTCCCAATTGCACACCACCAATGGTCTTATTCTGAAATAACAAAGGTGCCTGAAAGTCGAATACATCGTCTCCCTCCCAAACACCTTCTGAAATCATCATCCCCTTCTCTTCCCGCAGAATTTTATCAGGTACAGAAATGTCGAGACTTTCACCTACCTCATCCAGGGATGTACTTGCCCTTAGTATTCTTTTATGGTCAAAAATTCTCAGATAGCTGATCTGTTGTCGGCCGTTAATCTCTTGGACAAAAGTTTCAACTGCAACCCAATCTTGTATTAATACTGCTTCTGCACTTTCTATCGCTATAAAATCTGCAAGTGTACTACCTGAATCGAGTGTCAATTCTGTCATAGTATCGACTTGTTTCTGATAGACAAGAAAAGAGCCCAATATCATGGCAAGTGACACTACCAGTGCCATCACAGCAGTCCACTTTATCCTTAAAGGCAGAATTTTTGACTCATTGATGTGCTCCTGCTTTTCATCAATTTCATGAACCACACGTCGAAGCACGTCTGCCAGATCCTTGCCTGTCTGATAGCGGTTTTCAGGGTTTTTGCTCAGCAATTTCTCGATAACTGCCTTTAAACTCTGAGGAATATCAGTTTTTCTGATATCAATCGGAGCAGGTTCTTCCTGCACGATCTTCATCAGCAACGAAGTCAGAGTTTCCGAAACAAAGGGTTTTACACCGGTAATCAGCTGATAGAGGATGACGCCTAGAGAAAACAGGTCGGATCGACCATCCACCTGTTGACCTTCAACTTGCTCAGGAGACATATACTGTGGTGTTCCCAAAACAGAGCCAATTCTGGTGCGATGCTCTTTGTTCGGCGCATCCACCCGCGCAATGCCAAAATCAGTTATTCGTATGGTATGGCTGTATCCAGGTGAAATAATATTACCTGGCTTAACATCTCGATGGACAATTCCACGAGCGTGGGAATAGTCCAATGCTTCGGCAAGTTGTATCCCATAAACTACAGCGTCACGTGTTGAAATCTGGGTATCACCATCCATCATCTCCTCAAGCGTTCGCCCTTCTAGAAACTCCATAGCGATGTAGGGACCCTGTTCAGCCTCCCCAACATCGAATATGGTGACAATATTTGGATGGGTCAGCTTTCCCGCTGCTTTAGCTTCCTGAAGAAAACGGTATCGGTATTCTGGATCAACTGCGCATTCACCTCGTAACAGCTTAATAGCCAACGTACGGTTGATATCGGGGTCGAACGCTTTATAGACAATAGACATTGCGCCTTCGCCTACCTCTTCAATCAGTTGGAATCTTCCAATTGACTCTGGCATAGGATACTTATTATCCAAGTTACCTCTCCTGCGTCTGTGCCTTACAACATGGGGGGGGAATTGCCTGTGTAGCCCCAGAAACGGTATACAAAGCAGTGTTCGGCTCTGGCCCCCTGGCACCCCGACTATTTTACTCCCCAGCGTAGAAACTGACCTCTAGTCATCTTAATGTGGTGTTGAGCAAGGGATGATGACAAGATTTAGCCGGAATTCACTATACAATATCACCTCGTTTCCTAAAAGAGTGTAGCAAATCGACAAAAACTTATTGACGTAACCCTTTTATTTGATTAGCTTTCCTATTAGTAGATAGTTGATTTCAAAGCCACAATGAATGGACTTTCAGCCTGAACAATCCTGGAAATCAGGCCAATAATAAGCGGGCATCCCATGACAGAATCTTTCGACATCCCAAGACTGATAGAATTACGCAAGCTTACCCGCTCGGTTTCTGAACGGATAGAAACACAACTTAACGCCTATTTAGCGACTTTAGCGCCACTTTTTTCGCCGCAGCCTATACTGGGTGAATATATTCGTGGCGTCTCTAAATCATCGGTAAAGGGTGCTGAAAAGAATTTTCAGGCCCTTAAAAGCGACTATTTAGCAATTGCACGTCAAAAGCCATTCTCTCTGGATACAGAAATCTCCTCACCTCTGGACATATTCGCAGCCACACCTGCATTAACACCAGTCACTTATCCCTACAAAGCTGAAAAGGAGGGTAAGTCTGCTGAACTTACCGTCACTTCACCATTGAAATGGATACTATCCTATCCGGAGATGACACCTTCTAGGATACGGGATCTACTGCAAGGGAATCGCAATCAAGTCAGAGATGAACTTTCACATACGCTTTTGCAATGCCTTACATTAAACCTTGTCCTGGCTAAACAGAATGGCCTGAAAGGCATTTTGAACGACCTGCGATTCAAATTAGAGACAACAAAGATGGAAGGCTTAGGTGAGCTACCAGTGGTCATAATTTCTTGCCCTGTCTCAACTGAACTTCCTGCAGATGATGTGATCATTCAGAACACTGAGATCTCTGGCATTCCCTCTTTCGAGGAAATTATCAATATTGAAGACATCAAGGATATGTCGGATCCATTGCGCCAAACCATGCTCTCGATTACCCAGGAAGTTACGCCTGATATCTACCAGGAAATCACATAATGACAATTTGACAAGACATTCTCCTGGATGTATCAGCGATTTAAGATTGGCATTCTGAATGCCGTCAGCCAGGGTGTATAGACATACAGTTATGCATCATTTTCAATTCAAAATTCTTGTCTGATCAGTCGAGTAGAGTAATCTCAATAATTACTATATATAAAATATGGTTTATCTTCTTCAGTGTTCTTCTTAAAATCTGCGCTATTCTTTGAATTCAACTCAAATAACAGGATCGAGACATGGCAACTATCACCCTTGAAGGCAATCAGATTAATACCAATGGCGATCTCCCCTCAGTAGGATCAGAAGCACCTAAATTCTCACTGACTGGTGGAGATCTTTCCGATGTTTCGCTTGACAATTATGCCGGCAAAAAGAAATTGCTGAACATCGTTCCAAGCCTAGATACTGGGGTTTGTGCCACCTCGACCATCACTTTCAACAAAGCTATGGCTGATAAATCCAATTCGGTGGCCTTGGTAGTCTCTGCCGATTTGCCTTTTGCCCAAGGCCGTTTCTGCAGTGCTGAAGGCGTGGACAATGTAGTCTCACTCTCCATGATGAGAAACCGAAACTTTGCTAAAGATTATGGCGTATTGATCAATGACGGTCCTTTAGCTGGCATTTGTGCCCGTGCTGTGGTCGTCTTGGATGAGAACAACAAGGTGATCTACACTCAGCTGGTACCTGAAATTGTGCAGGAACCTGACTACGATGCAGCACTTGCGCACCTTGACTGAGGATTGTGAAGCTGACCTGATTCAGTAAATCGTCAGGCTGTAGTGAAAAAGGGCGCAGTATGCGCCCTTTTCTTTTCTAGAGAAATTTATCTGTAGTTGTAATAACCTTGCTGATAGGGGTTAGGTCCCTGCTGATAGGGATTAAGTCCCTGCTGCTGATAGGGGTTAGGTCCCTGCTGATAGGGTGCAGATCCGTATGGGGTGTTGTATCCTGGATTACGCCACATCCGTGGTGTTGGCATCATGGCTTCGTGCAACTCTCTCTCTGCCTGCATTCTATTTTTCTTTGCTTCCATTTCTGCCTGAGCAGCATCTCGCAGTTCATCAAACTCTTTAAGTATCTTGGTTACGGATTCTGAATGTAAATCCTGCACACTTTGCTGCTCCTGACTGATAGCTGCTGCCTGTGGTGATTGATATGAACCGGTTGTCGCAGGATCGGCTGCTGCATGCTGTCCAGATTTCTCAGGAACAACCTGAACCTCTGGAGACAAGCTGTTACCAGACACTAAGTCGCCTGTGGTTGACTCTTCTGCCTGTTCGCTACTTGCTGATGAGGAATTATCTTCATCTGAAGAGCCTTCTGATAACTTCTCAAAAAAGGAAGTTACCTTACTCACCATACCCTGTTCGTCAGAACTTGAATCTGCTGCTGCAGATTCGGATGTTTCAGAGCCAGAGTCTTCTGCAACAGCATTGGATTGATCAGAACTTGCATCTGCTGCGGCAGTATTGGATTCGTCAGAGCTTGATTCTTCAGCTGCTACATTGGATGTATCAGTGGTTGTCTCTGCTACTGCAGCATTGGTTGCATCAGGGCTTGAATCTGCTGTTTCCGCATCGGATGCATTAGAACCAGTAGCCTCTTCTGCTGCATCACTTACATGAGATGCTGTGGCCTCAACCTGTTCAGATTCTGTCCCATTGCCAGCTGATTCTGCTGCAGGGCTTTTCGCTAGCGACCGAATGTACATAAATCCAAGAATAATGATAATCAGCCAGAAAGCGACTTTAATCCAAAAGCCACCTGAGCTTTTTGTTTCTGTTGACATTGGTGTTTCCTCCGAAGGTTTATCTTTATCTTCTAATTTCATTTGAACCACGACATTCGAGGAAGGCGCTTTACTGCTCTCATCAGCTGAGGTCGAAGTAGATTTTGGTGTCTCTGCCTGAGCACCTGCTGCAGCTACAGTTGTAGGCGTTGCCGCTTTTGTATCAGCCGTGGATGCTTTCGCCTCAACCGGGGTCGCCGCTGCACTACTCTCAGTTGTTGCTTTACTGGTAACCTTTTTCTTGGCCGCAACTTTCTTTTTAGTTGTAGCTTTTTTCTTTGTCGTCGCTTTTTTCTTCGCTACAACCTTTTTCTTGGCCACTTTCTTTTTAGCAGCTTTCTTTTTAACCGTTGTTTCGGTCTTAGCGGGTTGATTTTCTACGTTTTCGTCAGCGTTGTTAGTCTCATCAGCCATCTTCACTCCCCTTAAGCTGCTCAAATGTTTATTACGACATTGTACCTTAAAACTTTTCGATTAATGGAAACGCTGAACAAACCGTGAATCTACAGTTTGGCCTAAACAGACCGCTTCTGGGTTACATCTTTGTAATAGCAGGCTATCACGTGCGATCCGCGCCTTAAATCGGCCACTTTTGATCGACAAGCTGTTCTACCCAGATTTATTCAGGGGTTCCTATAAGGATATTACCATCAATATTAGTTACTTAGCATTGTTAGCCAATCGGCAATCCAAGCTTGGCTCAAATCTCCAGGATCAATAATCCTATGCCATTTTCCCTGGTGATCTATGACAATCAGCTTAGTTCCAGCTTGAACGGTTCGCACGATTGGACGATCAAGACCAGGACCAGATCGCAAATTGACCTTATCTGCTTTAACAACCCTGAGTTCACCCAGCCAATCTTCCTGAATGACCTCTTTCAGCTGATCCAGTAGTTCACTCTCAGGTTTGAGCAGTTTTGACTTAATTATCTCGCGGGCATCTCCATGTCCATTGCTAGCTGCCTTACGATACCACTCGAAAGCTTGCCTGTGATCCTTTTTAACGCCTTCACCATTGGTATAGGCCAACGCCAAGGCAAACATTGCCTCCCTATGTCCCTGAGCTGCAGCACGCTTCCACCAATAGATTGCCTTATCAATATTAACTCTAAGGCCATTGCCATTGGCATATAACCAACCCAGATGGAAAGCAGCTTCAACATGACCCTGCATGGCCATTGGTCTCCAGAGACAAAATGCCTCTGCAAAATCGCCCGACTTTAGCGACGTCATACCGAGTTCGAATGGATCCCCATGCACGACTCGGCTATTAAACAGAATCAGAAGTAATAATGATCTATAACATATTGTTATTAAATAATTATTACTTTTTAAAGCCATATTTAAACATTCTCAGATAATAGAGTTTAACGGACACTCTCCCGAAGTAGTGCGGTTAACAGTAGCTTGACTTGCTCCATACCAAATATCAGATTTTTTTCTATCTCTTTCATGCTGATCGGCGTCTGTTGTATACCAGCAGCCCAGTTTGATACCACTGAGCAGGAGGCATAACAAAGCTCGAATTCTCTTGCCAATGCCGCTTCCGGCATTCCTGTCATGCCTACAATATCACAACCATCACGTTCCATTCGTGTGACCTCCGCCGCAGTTTCCAGTCGAGGTCCCTGTGTTGCACCATAGGTTCCACTTGAAACACTGCCTACTTCACTGGATTTAGCAGCACCTATCAATTGCTGTCTCAATTGTTCGCAATAAGGATAGGTGAAATCTATATGTGTCACGTGCTGGAGATCGCTCTCGTAGATAGTCTGATCGCGCCCGAACGTGTAATCAATGATCTGATCAGGTACAACAACCTTTCCAGGAGCCATTTCAGTGGTGATACCACCGACTGCAGCCACGCCGATGACACTATCTATCCCCAGATGGTGCAAAGCCCAAAGATTTGCCCGATAGTTGACACGGTGTGGGGGAATGGTATGGGTTGCCCCGTGACGAGGTAGGAATACTACTTCGCTACCGGCAATCCTGCCATGGGTAAGTGCTGCAGACGGTTCTCCAAAGGGAGTATGGCAAACCTCACGATGAGTAATTTCCAGATCAGGAATTTTGCTGAATCCGGAACCGCCTATAATGGCCAGTTTAGTCATTTAGTTCTTTTCTATTTAAGCCGAATTTTCCTAAGCCCTTTTGCGGCTGGCAAAAACCGCCGCAAAAGGTGAAAGGTCTTATCAGAGGGTTTTGCTATGTGTTGCAAGATAGCTAGCTACACCTTCAGGTGTATCTTGCATACCCGCTTCGCCATTCTTCCAACCTGCAGGGCAAACTTCACCATGCTCTTCGTTGAACTGAAGTGCATCGACCATGCGTAGCATTTCGTCGATATTTCTGCCAAGAGGCAGATCATTGACCACCTGATGGCGGACAATACCTGACTTATCGATCAGAAAAGAACCACGCAAAGCAACGTTACCATCTGTTGTTTCTACATCATAGGCTTTGCAAATGGCATGATTCAAGTCAGCAACCAAGGGATATTTTACCGCACCAATACCACCATCATTTACTGGCGTATTGCGCCATGCATTGTGCGTATAGTGAGAATCAATGGAACAACCCACCACCTCAACCTGCCGTTTCTTGAACTCATCCAGCCTATGATCGAAAGCTATGAGTTCCGAGGGACAGACAAAAGTAAAGTCTAACGGATAGAAAAACAGTACGGCATATCTGTTCTTTATCGTCTTGCAGAAATTAAAATCATCAACAATCGACCCATCACCAAGCACCGCTGCTGCAGTAAAATCGGGTGCCTCACGGCCTACTAGTACGCCCACAACCTACCTCCTGACAAATATGTTAGTTAAAGGTGACTCTACACTTTGCGTATTTGAAGTCGGAAGCTATCTTAGAGTTTCTTTCGAAATGATGCCATGACTTATGTTACGCCATATCGACCGAGTAGGAGAAAACCTCTCCTATCTTTGTCAGGCAATAGATATTTCAAAATCAGAGTGGTTCTGAAATCCAACTGGCGGGGAGTTGGTAATGTGAGGTCTTATAAGAGGAGTAAATTCTGCAAAAAAAAATAGGGGGATAAACTACAGCCCCCCCGTGACACTTCTCCTCCAACTGATCCTGAATTTATACAGCCTGAGCAAAAACCCCAGACTTTTCTAACGTTGGTATCAGGATCGTCTCTTCTCGCTGTATTCTGTCTTCGATCATGTCGAAAATTTCGAATGTTTCAGCAATGAACTCATCAGTAAAATTGAAATCGCAGTTCTTCAGCCATTTTCCATGGTACTGCTCAAAATGTTTTCTTATTGGTTTTTGGCCGTTGAGGAATCCCCACGCCATCGATTTCAATTTCGGATCCTGATGAGTCAACAAACCAGGATAAACCCCTCTATCCTGTTCTGACATATGCCCTTTCATCAATTCGGCCAAATCACAAATCATCTTGTGGGTTGTCATTGCATTGGGGCGGATACTCAACTGCTCCTTAGTCATCATAGCCCTTAGGTCACTGATAATTTGTTGCATATCAGAATGGCTACCTTTCATGCTTTCCAATGTACTCACTCTCTACCCTCCTTAAATTTAGGTACAGGCTCCGACTATTTTTTCGGAGTCAAGTAGTCTCTATGTTTCATCTCAGGACCACCCAATCTAATGTTGGGTTCTGCCTAATGGAGTTAGCTTGTACTAATTATTGATAAATAGCAATAGGTGCTTAATATCTCTACTGTTTTTCTAGGAAATACCTCCAGGGTTTACCCTTGTATTGAATGTTTCAATATTAGGGATATTACTAACTTAAACCTGAATCCGTGGGTTCAGGTTAAAGGGATAGCGTAGATACCTGGCGCATTTCTGTGATACCCCATATAGTCCATTCCATAGCCAAACACATACCGATCCTCGACATACAACCCAACGAAATCGGCACGAAAACCTATCCCTCTTTCATGTCGTTTTTCAACCAGAACAGCGCTCAAGACATTTTTTGCACCAGCTTGCTGACAGGTTTTGACAATCTCTGAAAGTGTGATGCCGTGATCGAGGATATCGTCAACAACAAGTATAGTTTCTCCACTCAGAGAAGCACTGGGATGTCCTTTCCATTCCAACTCAGATCCACTCGTCCCACCCCGGTAGCGAGTCGCATGTATGTAGTCGTGTCGTAAAGGGAAATCCAGACGGGTTAGGAGTTGCCCTGTTGGAATCAACGCCCCATTCATAACACACAACACCAGCGGATCTTCTGTTGCCAGTTGCGCAGCAATCTCCATAGCCATCTTATCCAGTGCACGCTCCACTTCTTGGGTGCTATAGATCAGCTCTGCAGTCGCTAATACTTCAGCCGCTTGTTGCGCGTTTATAGTCATAACTCTTTACACTTGCATTTGTAATTGGATCAATGGTTGGTGAAGCTAAACCACGTTTACTAAGAATTCACTCAAGATTCAGGTCGAGCGTATTCTCTTGAGGTATCACCGAAAGCTGATTTACAGCCTGTTTCCAACGTGGGTCAAGATGAATCTGCTGTAAGGTTCTATGCTTCCTGCCATGCATCCTGACCAGCCTCACATGGGCAGCAGGGTCATTGTAATCTTTAAGTCTTTCCAATACCGTCCATGCTGCAGAACGATTGTTGCATACCAATACCATGTCACAACCCGCTTCAATCGCAGCAATAGCTCGCTCTCCATAGTCTCCCGCCTCTCTGGCAGCTGCCATATCGAGGTCATCACTGAAGATCACTCCCTGAAAGCCAAGCTGTTTACGCAATACGTTCTTCAGCCAAAAACCAGAAAAACCGGCAAGGTCTTTATCGATTCGCTGATAGATCACATGGGCCGGCATAATCGCCTCCATACCCGCATCAATCATGCGTTCAAATGGCCGAAGGTCTTCCATTTGCAAATCTTCGAAACGTCGCTGGTCTATTGGCAAGGCATGGTGCGAATCGGCAGCAACACCGCCATGCCCAGGAAAATGTTTTCCGACAACGGCCATACCTGCTTCGTGGCACCCCTGCATCCAGGCTTGAGCCAGACAGGCCACCTCATCAGGTTGTTTGGAAAAGGCTCTGTCACCGATGACTTCACTGACCCCTAACCCTAGATCCAATACAGGGGCGAAGCTGAAATCGACACCACAGGCACGCAGCTCAGAAGCCATTAGCCAACCTCCCAGCTCTGTCAGTTTAACTCCTTGCTCCTGGTGCAGCCGATATTGTTCCCCATACCATAGAGCTGGTGGCAACTCAGAAAAACCTGCTCTAAAACGCTGTACTCGCCCCCCTTCATGATCTACAGCAATCAACAAGTGGGGATTTCTAACTTCATGGATCCTGGTACATAGTTGGGTCAGCTGATCCATCGACTCATAGTTTCTAGTGAACAGTATCACCCCACCTACTGCAGGATGATTGAGCATCTCCTGCTCTTCAACGGTCATTTGCAACCCTTCCAGGTCAAGCATTACCGGGCCGAGGCTCATACGTTTGCTCCACTATGAAAATCACGCGGGAGGATTTTGCAACCTTCCTCGATATGATATACGTACAGTTGTTGTTTATTTTTTTCAGATATCGTTTTCGTTCTCAATTCAAGGAACCTCAGAATATGTCTGGGCCAAACAGATTATTGATCGAAATGCATCGATTTATGGTGCGTTTTCCACGTAATAGCACGCTATTGTGAAAATTTGCATCGCAGACGCGGTGCATTACAGCAGCAAGTTGTTGGTCCATGACTCGTTCAGAGATCCCTTAATTTTTAACGCAGTATGCCGTAAACATAGTTGAAGTGAAAATCAAGGCTCAAACCATGCGATACCGACTCATGATATGTCTCTTTTTTCTACTCACCAGCCAAACCCTTTGGGCAGAGGATGATGAGGGAGAGGAAGAAAAGGCGGCACCTACTATCAGCTATTATCAAATCAAACCCTCCCTGGTTGCCAACCTGGCGAAAGGTGGAAAATATATTCGCTGCGATATTCAATTAATGACCCAGGACGAGGCATTTCTTGAAGAGTTAACACTTCATGGCCCTGCAATACGCCATACTATGTTACTTCTATTGTCGGAACAGGACGGTAAAACGCTTAAAACCCCTGAAGGCAAAGAGGCCTTACGCAAAACTGCATTGACTGAAATTCAGAAACTGTTGGAAGAAGCGAGTGGCAAGGCTGAAGTGAAAGCACTTTTCTTCACCACATTTTTTGTTCAATAGCTTCATTTACTGGGCTCTGTATGCATTGCCTTCCAAGGCAATACTCAGAGAGGTCTGTGATCGAGCCAATCCCGTAAGCGGTCCCCAAGCATATTCAATGACAGCACAACCAGCATAATCACCACGCCTGGCGCCAACACCATATGCGGTGCCATCAACATATAACTTGCCCCATCTCTGATCAGACTTCCCCACGAGGCATCAGGCGGCTGAATGCCCAATCCTAAAAATGAAAGTCCTGCCTCTGCAATCACCATCCCCGCCATTCCAAATGTCGCTTCCACAATCAGAGGCGCCAACAGTAGTGGTAGAAGGTGGCGGATCAGTATGTAGCGGCGAGGCGTTCCCAAGGCGATAGCGGCTGTTACATGATCTCGTTGTTTGAGGGATAGAACCTGTCCCCTGGTAAGGCGAGCGTACCCAACCCAGCCTACCGCAGAAAGGGCAATAATCAGGTTATCGACGCCAGGACCCATAACTCCTGCCAATGCAATCGCCAATAGAATGCCAGGGAAAGCCAGAAAGACATCCATGATTCTTACCACCAATAGATCTAGCCACCCTCCTTGATACCCTGCCACTAATCCAACTGCAGTACCAATCAGCAAAGAGAGGGATACCACGCCAACAGAGACAATAAATGAGATCTGAGCACCAACCCAGATTCTTGGTAGAATTGGACGACCCAGATCGTCATATCCCAGTAGACCCTCGGCACCAGGTGTCAGTAATATCCGTTCGAGGTCGATCTGATTTGCAGATTCGATGACCCACCCGCCGGTGAGTGCTGCCAAACACCATATGATCAGGATGAATAGGGGAAACCAGTACCTGGTCATCAGTCACTGCCCAGACGAATACGTGGATCGATGAGTCCGTACAACAGGTCAGTCAAAGTATTGACAAGAACGTACATAAGACTGATAAACAGCACACAACCCTGTACTACCGGATAGTCGCGTTTTTGAATCGCCTCGATCATCAATGAACCAATACCCGGCCAATCAAAAACCACTTCAGTAACTACGGCACCACCTAGCAGTGCTCCAAGCTGTAGCCCAGCCAGAGTCGCAACAGGTAACCATGCATTTCGCATGGCATGTCGCCAGATCACCTTCAATTCACTGAGACCCTTGGCCCGAGCAGTACGAACAAAATCCTCTCCGAGGACTTCCAGCAAACTGCTGCGCACCATACGAGCCAGGATTGCGGCAAACCCGGTACCGAGTGTCACTGCAGGCAATATCAGACTGGCCAATCCTTCCCTGCCACTCACAGGTGTCCAACCCAACCAAAGAGAAAAACAGAGTATCAACATGGGCCCCAACCAGAAATTGGGGATTGAAACACCCAACATAGAGAAACCCATTGCACCCCAGTCCCATGCCTTGCCTCGTTCCACTGCTGCAATAATCCCTAATGGAATGGCTAGCACCATGGCACATACCAATGCTGCAAATGCCAATTCCAGGGTTGCTGGTATACGCTCAGCAAGCATCTCACTTACTGCTCTTCTTGAATGGAGAGATTGGCCGAGGTCGAATTGAGCTAGTCCACTGAAATAGTTCGTTAGCTGGGTAGTGATCGGTTGATCCAACCCTAGACTGGCACGTAAGGCGGCTCGATCAGCCGGGCGTGCAGATTCTCCCAGCATTACATCCACCGGATCTCCCGGTACCAAATGGATCAAAAAAAAGACAAGACAAGCCACGCCAAACATCGCACCCAGTGCAGTGAACAGACGTGACATTAAAAAATGTCCCATCAGTCGACAATCTCTACCAGCATGCCTTTCTCAACTTTATCGAACAGCTCAATAAGATCCCGATTACGCATTCTGATACAACCATGGGATTTCGGAACCCCCATAGGCTCGCTGTCGGGTGTGCCGTGGATATAGATATATCGGCGAAGGGTATCCACCTTCCCCCCCCGGTTGATGCCTGATTCCAGCCCAGTCAACCAGATTATCCTGGTGAGCACCCAATCCCGATCCGGTTGACTCTCTGCCAACTCCTTGGAATAAGTTTCACCAGTGGGACGTCGCCCCACAAATACACTATTTTCAGGGTAACCCTCGCCAATCTTGATCCGTACTCGATGCATACCTCGAGGAGTACGACCACTGCCAAAGCACTCCCCTGCCCCATTTAACCCAGATGAAATGGGATAAATTGCTGCTGCGACATCAGATTCGAGACATACTAACTGTTGTCTGGAAATATCAATTCGCAGTCGCAGATTGGACACTGTCACTCTCCAAAGCTGTATTCAATTTCACCTGTGCAAGCCCATCATAATTACCATCTGACATAAGTTGATAACCTCTGATTCTGTTCCCATGTGCTGAAAACTGATGTTCGTACCAAAGGGGTATATAAGGTAAATCCTGGTGCAACTCCCGTTCGATCTGGTGATATAGAGCCGCCTGTTCAGAGAGGGTCGTCTGCTGTTCAGCCTGAGAGAGTAACTTATCTACCCGTTTGCTGGCATAACGCCCTCTATTTGCCCCTTTCGGTGGTAAAGAGTGACTGGCAAAAATATCTCGATAGATATCCGGGGTTCTGATTCCAACCCAACTCAGACTATAAAGCTGGAAATTACCTTGCTTAATATCACCAAAAAATGTTCCCCAGTCATAACTACGCAGATCCACTTCGATTCCCACTGCTTTAAGTTGGCTTTGAATAATCGTAGCAAGGCGTATCCGAAATGGATCACTCGATGTTTTATAGGTCAACTTCAAGGGTCTATCGCTGTTATAACCTAATTCTGACAGTATTTTTTTTGATTGATTGGGATTGTACTCATTTCCCCTTAAGCCACCTGACGCCCAATGTTCTGGCGGAAAAAGTGATTCTGCAGGACGTGCTGCACCCTGCATTACCTTCTGAATTATTCTCTCTCTGTCAATGGCATAGGCAATGGCTTGGCGCACACGTAGATTCCCTGTAACCGGATCTTCAAGATTGAAACCGATATAGGTGTAGTTACTGCCTGGTGTCTGGGCCACTTTCATCTGAGTTTGATTGCGTAGATACCCAATCAGTTCAGGTGAAATATCATTTTGCAGCAGGTCGATCTCATTCCTCAACAATTTCAATACTCTGACTGTGGGATTATTGACACTTATAATTTCAAACCTCTGTCCATCTGTACGGCGTTGCAGATGCAGTTCACCCGACTGGGGCCATGAGATCAGAGTAAACGGACCACTGCCTACAGGCTCTCGGCCAAAGTCGTGACCCTGCTCAATGAGTTCCGCTGGAAGAATATCCAGGGTCAGATAGGCAGGAAACAGTGGATCACCCCTTGTCAGATGGAAATCGATGGTTTTTTCGTCGATCTGGTCTATAGAACCAATCAACTTCAGGCTGGCCTGCTTCGGTGATGCATTGGCTGGATTCAGAACCTCTCTATAGGTTGCAACCACATCACTGGAATTCAGCATCCGACCATGGCTGAACCGGTTGGCTTTATTGTTTAAATGGAAACGGTATTTCAGGGGAGAGATTGCTTCCCACTTAGCAATGCCTGGCTTAGGCATACTGTTGGAATCAAACTCAACCAGACGTTGATAGAGCAGTCTGTTGATGCGTTCAGATGTTGCATCGGCAGCAAAACGGGGATCGAGATTAAGGGGCGCTGTTGCCAACCCCATTCTGACAGTCTGATCAGGATGCTCCTGACATCCTGCCATCAGGATCAGGATATTCATCAGCGCAAACAGGGCACGCCGACCAGGCATCTTTTTACCAGTCACTAAACGGATGCTTCACCAGACTGGCATTATAGTAGCGTGTATCACCTGATACCTCTTCACCTGCCCAAGCAGGCATCTCGAATGACTCCTCTTCGTCACTCAACTCAACTTCTGCAACCACTAATCCCTTGTTGGCCCCTTGAAACAGATCCAGATCCCAGATGTGATCGCCACACTTAACTTTGTAACGTACCTTGTCGATCGCAGCCCCTGTTACCAAGTGATCCAAGAGCTCCTCTGCCTCTTCCATAGGTATGGGGTACTCATACTCTCGGCGACTGATACCCACAGTAGAACCCTTAACATTGATATTAGCCTGATCACCATCCACTCTGACACGCACACTGGCCTTGGTAGTTGTTGCCAGATAGCCCTGCTTAAGCACCGCATGACTGACCACAGAATCCTTCCATTTCTCATTAATTACCAGAAACTTACGCTCTATTTCTAAAGCCATTAATCAAACCTTTTCAAAAAGTGCAATTGATTCTACATGTGCAGTGTGTGGAAACATATCCATCACACCAGCACTGACCAGGCGGTAGCCATGCTCCTCAACCAAAATGCCTGCATCACGAGCCAAAGTACCCGGATAACAGGAGACATAAACGATACGTTCCACACCCAGCTTAGGAAAATGGTGCAAGACTTCCTGAGCGCCGCTTCGGGGGGGATCAAGCAATACCTTGTTAAATGACTCTTGCAGCCAAGGCTCATTCTCCAGTGTTTCATACAGATTCGCTGTATAGAAACTGGTGTTGGAAAGGTTATTCAACAGAGCATTTTCTCTAGCTCGCGCTACAAGCCCTGCATCACCTTCAACACCGGTGACATGACCAGAATGGCGTGCCAGAGGTAACGTAAAATTACCCAGTCCGCAAAACAGATCCAATACTCTATCCTCTGGATCTAAAGCCAGCAGTTCCACAGCTCGTTGAGTCATTTGCCGGTTGATATCACTATTTACCTGGGTGAAATCATTCGGTAGAAAATCCAAGCTCAGATCAAATTCGGGTAGATCATAACTCAGAGTCACTCCATCTCCCTTGAGCGGCCTTACACTATCCGGTCCCCCTTCCTGGATATAGATCTCAATATTGTGCTGAGGTGCAAATTGTTCGAGGAGCTCAAGGTCCTGCTGGCTGGGTGATTCGAGCATCCGAAAGATCAATACACATGTTTCATCTCCCATCGCCATCTCAATCTGTGGAATCTGTTCCCGGATTGAGAGCTGATCGATCAGCTGACTCAGCTCTGGAATTAACTCACCCACACGGGGGTGCAGGATATGACAGCAATCGATATCCGTGATGAAGGAGGAACCCCGTTCTCTGAAACCGACAAGTGTTCCGCCCTTTTTAGGTACATAACGCACACCCAGTCTCGCCTTACGGCGATAGCCCCAAGTTGATTGACTCACCATGGGAGGCAGGATCTGTTCCGGAGCTACCTTACCGATATGCTGCAGACTCTCCAGCATGGATTGCTGTTTGGATAACACCTGTGCAGAAGCATCCTGGTGTTGCAAACTACAGCCACCACATACCCCGAACTGACTGCATTTTGGTTCTACACGCTGGGGAGACGGCTCCAGAACCTCGACAACCCTTCCCTCATCATATTTACGCCACCGTCCGGTATAGAGAAAACGGACCTTCTCCCCCGGTAATGAGCCATGAACAAAGGTCGCCTTGCCATCAATATGAGTGACGCCCTTGGCATCATGAGTCAATGATTCGATCTCTGTCTCAACTGGCTCAGTAGGCAGTTGCTTACGTCTTCTTCTGCGTCCCATGATCAGAAAGCAGGAAAGACATCAGTAGAGAGGTAACGGTCTCCACGATCACAGATAATTGCCACGATAACTGCATCCTCTACAGAAGCTGAGAGTTCAAGTGCTGCTGCAACAGCGCCACCAGATGAGATACCGGCAAAGATACCCTCTCTGGCAGCTAAATCCCGTGTAGTCTGTTCAGCACTCTGTTGGGAAATATCTATGATCCGGTCGACTCGACTGGCATCATAGATCTTAGGTAAATAGGCCTCAGGCCAACGTCGTATACCAGGAATACTGGCACCTTCCATTGGTTGCACGCCAACGATCTCGATCTGAGGATTTTTCGATTTGAGATAGCTCGAAGTACCCATGATCGTCCCAGTAGTGCCCATGGCACTGACAAAGTGGGTCACCTTCCCCTCGGTATCCCGCCATATTTCCGGGCCGGTCCCTGAAATATGGGCCTGGGGATTATCCTGATTTGAGAACTGGTCCAGGATCACCCCTCTACCCGCAGCTTCAAGCTCACGTGCCTTATCAATCGCTGCTTCCATACTGCCCTCTTTCGGGGTCAGTATCAGCTCTGCACCATAGGCCTTCATTACCGCTCTGCGTTCAAGGCTCATATGTTCAGGCATCACCAGAATCATTCTATAACCCTTGATTGCAGCAGCCATTGCCAGGGCAATGCCTGTATTACCGCTGGTAGCTTCGATCAGGGTATCGCCGGGCTTTATGCTGCCACGCTCTTCTGCCAACCGGATCATGCTCAATGCCGGTCTGTCTTTTACTGATCCTGCAGGATTGTTACCCTCAAGCTTCACCAGTACAGTGTTACTTGAGTCTGTTACAAGACGCTGTAGACGCACCAGTGGTGTATTACCAATAAAATCTTCGATAGTTTTGTATTGCATGGATCAGATTCTACCCTGATTACGGGAGAGAGATCAGCCCCATTTTTTCAGATATTCTGTATGCAATTCAGTCATGTCTTCAGCCGAATAGCAGATGATGTTCTATTATTGAGGAAAAATAGGGCAACTGAACCTGGTCAGAGAGGTACTCGGGCCGGGAAAAACAATAATCACTAGGGAGCAAACGATGCCTACTGTTAATCAAATTCTTCAAAGTAAGGGCTTCGATATTCTTACTGTCGATGCTGATGCTACTGTTTTTAATGCGCTGGAAATGATGTCTGAGCACAGTATAGGTTCACTCATCGTAATGGATAGTGAGGAAGTGGTAGGGCTGCTTTCCGAGCGTGATTATGCCCGGAGCATTATCTTAAAGGGTCGCTCATCCAAGGACACCAAGGTAAAGGAGATCATGACCAGTCATGTAGTCGTAGTCAGTCCTGAGCAGAATATTAAGGAGTGTATGGCCATCATGACCGACAAAAGGGTTCGCCATCTCCCTGTCATGAAAGACAAAAAACTGGTTGGTATCATCTCAATTGGCGATCTGGTTAAGGCTATCATCGAAGAGCAGCAATTCATGATCGAACAACTGGTCAGCTATATCAATGGCTGATATGGAATTCTGAATACGCGAAACCTGTCATCCGCTTGAAACCAGGTTTCGAATTATAAACATCCTTGTTGATATAACTCTGTTGTATGAATAATAAAGCCCTACTGGAGTAAAATGATACTGGCTAAATTGATATACCCTTTCACGTAAGGAAATTGCCGATTCCTATGCTAAGTACCACTCACCCTTACATCGATCTAGCCTGGTTTGAACAGGCTCAAAAAGAATCGATACACCTTGAGTGCATATCTCAAAACAACCTTGAAGTCTTCGAACATGACCGGCACCGATGGATCTGTTTTCACGATGGAGCGATTCAGTCGATGATCTCCCTTGATGATCACAGCTACCCTGTACTTCACTACGTAAAGGCCCTGCTTTGCTCCCTTGTATTTGTGCAACAGCCTAAAAACCTGCTTAATCTGGGGCTTGGTTCAGGCGCTATAGAGCGCTTTATGCTGATGTGGCACCCTGAGGTTCATGTAATCTCAATCGAGCCTGAAGCAGATATGATTGCAGTCTCAAAAGAGTGTTTTTTTCTTGAAGCTGATTACCCTGTACGAGAAGAGACGGCTCAAACCTTCTTTTCTGAAAATAAGCTGCAGTTTGACATTATCATCTGCGACATTCACCCGGAAATGGGGGAAAAAAACCCAATCCAGAATGACATATTTATAGACCGCATTATTAAATCTCTCACCCCGAAAGGGATTGCTGCCATCAACTTCTTACCTGAGAATGAAGATGACATCGTCAGAATGCTATTACGACTTCGCCATTCATTCAGCTGGGTGACCGTATTTGATGTCCCTGCTCAACAAAACGTTGTCCTCTACTGCTCGAATTCTCAGCTCCCTGATAAAACTGATCTCTGTTTCAGATCGAAGCAGCCTGATTTTAACAGTCTCGAAGCAGAGGCCATCTGTTCACAACTGATATGGCTACCCAAATGAACAATCGTATTTTCTTCTGATTCCCATCGGGTAGAATGATTTTGTAATCATAAATGATGTTGAGTAAATCTAGTTATGAAGTTAATTGAAGTTATTGCCAAAGCAAGCAGCCAAACTACCATCACCACAATTGCCGAAAAGTTCAAAGCGCGTGACTTTCGAATGGGCCGTGAGGGTGAAGATGGGCGGCAGGCAATAAGAATCCTGTTAACCGATGAGAATGTCCAGCCTGCACTCGATGCGCTACAAACAGTCCTTGGTGCGCAATCAACTGCAAGAATTATCGTTTTCCCGATTGATGCAACACTACCTCAACCTTCAACTGAAAAAGAGAAGAACGAGGATAAAGCCATATCATCAAGAGAATCGATGTACGCCACTGTAGACAGGAATACCCGTTTCGACAGTAATTTTGTTGTACTGGTAATACTATCCACACTGGTCGCCGCGATTGGGCTGGTTAAGAATAATGTAGCGGTGGTTATTGGTGCGATGGTCATTGCGCCCCTGTTGGGTCCAAATCTGGCCTTTGGACTGGGCACTGCATTAGGCGATATTCATTTGATGAAAAAATCATTGAAATCCCTTCTATCAGGTATTTTTATTGCAATTCTACTTGCCTATTTCATCGGTATACTCTGGCCATTTGAATTGACCAGCCCAGAGCTGCTGGCCCGAACTGAAGTAGGATTGGACTCGATAGCATTGGCATTAGCCTCAGGAGCAGCTGCGGCACTATCTCTTACCAGTGGTTTACCCAGTGTATTGGTCGGTGTGATGGTCGCTGTTGCACTACTTCCTCCAGCAGCTGCATTAGGCCTTACATTAGGACATGCGCGAGTGGATTTGGCGATGGGCGCAGGTTTATTGCTTGTTGCCAACATTGTCTGCGTCAATCTCTCCGCCAAGTTGTTATTTCTGTTAAAGGGCATTCAACCACGCAGCTGGGCAGAAAAAGAGAAGGCAAAACGCGCCATGACAATCTATCTGGTCGTCTGGGTAATCACGCTTGTACTAGTGATTCTCGCCATAGTCGCAAGGTCGCATATCGAGGGAGCTTCTTAGGTAACGCCTAAGCAGTGTTTCGGTTGCAGCCAGAGCTGGTCGGCCAGAATCGTAGGTCGGATAAGCGTAGCGCCATCCGACAATCTTCTGCGGGAATCACCTGCTCCTGCTGGAATAACCAGAAATGTCGGATGGCGCTGCGCTTATCCGACCTACAACAGGTTAGGGGGTAATCAGGTAAAAACTTTGTACTTGGGTACTTCAAATACTGTAGTGAAAAGGCCACTGCAAATGAGCATCTGATAGTGCACTATTTTTAGCCATACTCTTGCCACCAGTTTGAACTATACTCGCCGACTGAAACTATCAATTGAACATCAGTACCTTCCAAATTAAAATAGTGGTGCCCATTCTCACCGCGGGTTAGTGGATCTAGCATTCCATTGATTTCATCTATTTCCATGTCCGTGCACTTCCACCAATAGGCTCTGTTTCCAGGGGACACTGTAGATGCAAACATCGTCACAGGATACTTTTTCGAGACATTTGCCGTTTCGTGCAAAGGAAGCATTCCCCCTGTAGCAACTTCAGCAAGTGCCCTTGAGAGGGACTGAATATCTTCTGAGTTCCCAGCTATTAGGACGGTATCAGCACCTTTAAAGTTTGAAAAAAATCCAATTCTAAGCATATCTAGGAACCTTACCTAAGCTGCGTGTCGGTTGCACCAAGAAGCTGGTGGGACAGAATCATAGGTCGGATAAGCGTAGCGCCATCTGACAATCTCCTGCGGGAATGACCTAAAATGTCGGATGGCGCTGCGCTTATCCGACCTACAAAGGATTAGTAGCTTTCAGCCCCGCCCACGAGCCATTAACCCTTTCATCTCACGAACCGCTTGATCCAAGCCAGTGAACAGTGCTCGGCAGATAATTGAGTGTCCGATATTCAACTCTGTTATCCCTTCAATTGCCACAATTGATGACACATTGTGATAATCAAGGCCATGCCCTGCATTCACTTGTAGTCCAAGACTGTTGCCATACTCAACAGCATCTACTATCCGTTTTAATTCACTTTTTCGAGTAGCATCATGATCAGCATCGGCATAGTGTCCTGTGTGGATCTCTACAACAGGTGCACCAGATGCCTTTGCTGCATCCAACTGTTTGAAATCAGCATCAATGAAGAGTGATACACGAATACCGGCTTCCTTCAATTCACCACAGTAATCGGTCATGTAATCAAGATTTGAAGCGACATCCAGACCGCCTTCAGTGGTCAACTCTTCACGCTTTTCGGGGACCAGACAGCAATCGTGAGGCTGAAAGCGGGAAGCGATAGCAGCCATTTCCGGGGTAGCAGCCATTTCCAGGTTCATCCTGGTTTGTAAAAGATCTGTCAGGATCTCTACATCTCTATCTTGGATATGACGTCTGTCTTCCCGCAAATGTAGCGTTATAACATTCGCTCCTGCCTGCTCAGCCACCAACGCAGCCTGTACTGGCTCAGGGTAACGAGTTCCACGTGCTTGGCGCAATGTTGCAATATGGTCAATATTGACCCCGAGTAACATTACATTTTGACCCATTTCTATACCTTTAATTTGATTGCTGGAAGATACAAATTCATCTCATTTTCAATAAGCATATCTTATATAAGATGATACTCAAATATATCGTTTTCCAATTTCAGCCATTCAGATATTATGACCTTAAATTTCAGCTAGCAGGACCGACAAACAGCTCCCGGCTCTTTAAAGGCTTGTCTCCCAGATAATGTGACAACACAAATCTCATTAACCGTTTGGCCTCTTTCGCACACTGCTCGTCCAGTGAATCTCGTTGCTGTAGAGAGATCAGTGTTCGGCCATGTATTTTTATTCCTGCCTTCTCCGATTGAGATAAAACCGGGCCATGTTCAACAAAATAGTCATAGATCAACTCACTTGCCACCGGCTGCCCGGTATCTGCAGTGTGATCCAATAACAAGCCATAACCCAATTCAGTTAACAACTGCAGTTCAAACATCCTCAATATCTGATCCACAGATTCTTCAGAGGCCAGGCGCGCAAGGCTATCGCAATAGTGAATATAGAGTGAGGGATAAGGATCCTTCCGCTCTATCAACCTCATCAGTAACTCATTTAGATAAAAACCGCAGAAGATGCGTTCACCTGCGAGTTGAAATGGATGCCCGTCATGTTCTACATCTGTCAGACTCTTTATCTCGCCTCTTCCACTGAGAGATAGCTGTAGGGGGGCAAAGGGCTGTAATAAAATTGCTTTAGTAGAACGACCAGATTTTGCACCTCTGGAAATAGCTGGCAGGCGACCCTCTGTAGGCGTAAACAACTCCAATAGTAAACTGGAGTTCTGGTAGTCGCGCCTATGGAGTACAAAAGCAGGTGTTAATTCAATACGGGACATCTATGATGTCTCAACTATATCCGGTTGCATTGCATCACCAGGTAGTGTGTCATATTGTTATTAACTAGTGTGGTGTAACGTATAAACTGCACCAATCAGCGAGATGCTAAGCCGTTAGCTGCTAGGCGCGTTGCGCCGTGAATGGCGCGCCCTTCCCAAGCAACGCAACAACGCAGATGACGGCTTAGCGACTCGCCCGAAGGGAGGCCCGTCAATGCCTCAATCCTGCGTTGCAGCACTTGACAAGGGCGCTGCCATTGCCTGCGCGCTGCGCCTTGTCTTGAGGCATTGACGGGCTTCTGATTGGTGCAGTTTATACGTTACACCACACTAGTATGAGAAGTGATCTACTCTCCGTATCCGAGCCTCACCAATGCAGCTTCATCACTGGACCAGCTCTTTTTAACCTTAACCCAAAGTTCCAGATGTACCTTGCAGTCAAAAAAAGTCTGCATTGCTTTTCTGGCCTGGGTCGCAACCTCTTTCAAGGCCAGGCCATCCTTGCCAATAATTATGCCTTTCTGACCAGGCTTCTCAACCCAGATCACCCCATTGATACGATACAGGCCAGATTGCTCTTCAAATCGCTCGATCTCTACTGAGACTGCGTATGGCAACTCTTTCGCATAGCGTCTGGTAATCTGCTCGCGAATCAATTCCGCTGCAAAAAACTTTTCGGGTCGATCAGTCAACTGATCATCCGGATAGACATTCTCACCTTCTGGAAGGGCCTTTAAAACCAGATCCTCAAGTGTTTCAAGATTGCGTCCATTTCTGGCTGATAGCGGTATGATTTCAAGAAATCCGTACCGGGTAGAGAGTTCTGATAAATAGGGCAGCAATGCCTCTTTCTGCTTAATTAAATCAACTTTATTCACCACTGCTATGGCAGGAATACCACTCTCCTTAACCAGACTCAATACCTTTTCATCCTCTTTGGTCCAGCGTAATGCTTCCACCACGAAGATAAGAAGATCTACTCCAGCTAAAGCTGTTTTTGCAGTCCTGTTCAGATAGCGATTCATTGCATTGTCGCTGCGCTCATGAATACCAGGGGTATCGACATAGATAACCTGCCCCCCCTTAAGACTGTTCACACCTAGGATGGTATGTCTTGTGGTTTGTGCCTTATGAGAAGTGATAGCCAATCGAATACCGAGAACTCGATTCAAGAGTGTCGATTTACCCACATTTGGGCGTCCTACGATTGCGGCATAACCGCAGTGATTTTCTGGCTTACTCATGATTTAGTTCCGTCAGCATATTCATTGCGGCATCTTGTTCAGCTTTTCTTCGGCTGTTCCCCTTTCCCATTGATCTCTTTCCAAGGTCCTCGATGGCACACTCGACTTTAAAATGTTGCGAATGTGGATCACCACTTACATCCACAATTGCATAACTTGGTAGTGAGACCTTCTTCGCCTGAAGAAACTCCTGCAATTGAGTTTTAGGGTCTTTTTGATGGGTCTCAGGACTCAAAGCAGTTAGCCTGTGAGAAAATACCCTCAGGATCACCACCCTCGTTGCTTCATATCCCCCATCAAGATAGATCGCTGCGAGAATAGCTTCAAAACTGTCAGCCAATATGGAGTCCCTGCTCTGTCCACCACTGCGCAACTCTCCCTGGCCTAGCTTAAGATAATCACCCAGCTTGAACTCTCTCGCCACATCAGCCAGTGTTTCGCGCTTTACCAAGGCTGAACGCAGACGACTTAGTTGACCTTCACTTGCCTCAGAAAAATGGTGGTAGAGCGCATCGGCTATAATAAAACCAAGAATAGCATCGCCCAGATATTCCAGGCGTTCATTATTCTTTCCGCCGGCACTACGATGGGTCAGAGCCTGATCGATCAACTCCGGAGTATTGAAGGTGTAACCTAAATCCCGACAAAATTTACCGACATCTGCCTTCAATTCGAAGTTAACCCAACCGATTCATCAAACGTCATAACCACTGCTGCGTTGTAAGCAATATGACGCCTAACTTCATATTTGATATTAACATTCGTTCCTTCACTGGAACGCTTTATAGTGATATGTTCCTTAGATACATGCCTGATACTGTTTATATTAAGCCGCTTTAAAATCATATTGCGTATCTCCACCTTCGACTTTCGCGCAGCAAATGGCTCATTCGCCACAGATTCAAGCGCACTCTTAACCGCATAGTGGTCGATGTAGACAGGTACTAACTTTATACCCACCATCACAAGAAACCCCGCAACGATAATAATAACCAGCCAACTAATAAATGTAAGCCCGTTCTGTTTCTTTATAGATTGCATAATAACTTCCTCAAAATTGCTCTGAGTCGCTTTTTAAATTCCGTTCAACCAGCCACTCTGACAGTAGCTTTACTCAATAGAAATGCTACTGAAAATTCACACCCATATAGAATCTCTAGCATGTAAGTCCAATCTTTCCCTGTTGAAACTTCTACTAATCAATACCTTTACCTAGCCTTTCCCATGCGATGGGAGGAAACCCGCTGATATTGGAATCCCAATTCATCCAAATTCCAAACGCCTTACCCACGAGATTCTCATCAGGTACTAATCCCCAGCAGCGACTATCATTGCTGTTATCCCTATTATCACCCATAACGAAGTATTCTCCTTCAGGTACAGTAATAGGACCCTGCCTGAGTACCTGGCACCCCATCGGTAAATCTGGCGCTAACGGATTGATGAGAATGTTATGTTCAATGCCTTCAAGATTCTCAACAGCCTGAACAGCGCCAGTCATGCGAGTTCCGCTACCAACCCCGGTATATCGGCCGACAAGTGTCTGCGTCATCGGTTCGTCATTGATATAGAGTGTTTTATTTCGATAGTAGAGTTTATCCCCGGGTACAGCCACTACCCGTTTGATGTAATCAACCCAAGGCTGTTTAGGATAGCGGAATACGACCGGATCACCCCGCTGTGGGTCTCCAAGGTCAATAACCTTTTTATTCAATACCGGCAGGCGAATGCCATAGCTGAATTTATTTACCAAAATAAAATCCCCAACCAGCAGGGTCGGCATCATTGAACCTGAGGGGATACGAAAGGGTTCCACTAGAAACGAACGTAGTATAAGGACGGCAAAAATAACCGGGAAGAATGACTTGGAGTATTCAACCAGTAAAGGCTCTTTTCTGAGTTCTCTGGAGCTATCGTCAGTCTCTTCTCCTACATCAGAAGCCAACGCGCTGCGCTTATTGGCGAAGAAGATGCTGTCAAAAAGCCATATACCACCCGTAATCGCACTGGCGACAACAAGAAATGTTGGAAAATCAAAATTCATGGTCTACCTGCATCCTCTCCCGTTTAGTGCATTCAACTAGGTCTGTCAATACGAGTTCTGCAGCCCTAATTATCCTTACCCACCTGAAGCACGGCAAGGAAAGCATCCTGTGGAATTTCCACCTTGCCTACCTGCTTCATGCGTTTCTTACCCGCCTTCTGCTTCTCCAGCAACTTACGCTTTCGGGTGATATCACCACCATAGCATTTAGCGGTTACATTCTTTCGTAGAGCCTTAACTGTGGTTCGAGCGATAATCTTGCTGCCAATCGCCGCCTGTATCGCCACTTCGAACATCTGCCTGGGTATAATCTCTTTCATTTTCGAGGTCAGATCACGGCCCCGGAATTGTGCTTGATCCTTATGCACAATCAAAGATAAGGCATCAACCCGATCACCATTGATCAGAATATCCAGTTTAACCAGAGGTGCAGCCTGGAAATTGGTAAATTCATATTCAAATGAAGCGTATCCTCTGCTAACCGACTTGAGCCGATCAAAAAAGTCTAGCACCACTTCATTCATCGGTATTTCGTAACTCAACTGCACCTGTCCAGCGAGGTATTGCATGTTTTTCTGAACACCACGCTTATCGATACAGAGTGTAATTACATTACCCAGATACTCCTGTGGAACCAGGATGGTAGCTACAATGATAGGTTCGCGGACCTCTTCAAATTTGCCAGGATCTGGAAGGGCTGCCGGATTTTCAATATGGATCAGCTCACCATCGTTTTTCAGTACTTCATAAACCACCGATGGTGCAGTAGTGATTAGATCCAGATTGTATTCCCGCTCAAGTCTCTCCTGTACGATCTCCATATGGAGCATACCCAGAAAACCACAGCGAAAACCGAATCCCAAGGCTTGTGAGGTTTCCGGCTCATAATGAAGTGCTGCATCGTTGAGACGTAGCTTCTGCAGCGCATCTCGCAGATCTTCATAGTCATCAGAACTGACTGGATATAGGCCTGAGAATACTCTTGGGTGCATCTCCTCAAAGCCGGGTAGAGGATTTTCTGCACTCTTGTTTTCCAACGTTATGGTATCCCCGACTGGCGCTCCATCAACCTCTTTTATACCGGCAATAACATAGCCCACTTCACCAGCCTTCAAACCTGGTTGCTTGAGCTGTTTGGGAGTAAAAACGCCAACTTGTTCAACTTGGAAAACCCGACCTGTTGACATGATTTTCATCTTGTCTTTTGGTTTTATGGCGCCGTTCATCACCCGGATGAGAGATATGACGCCAACATAGGGGTCAAACCAGGAATCGATGATCAATGCCTGTAACGGGGCATCATAGTCACCTTCCGGCGCTGGAATTGTTTGTAC
The DNA here is from genome assembly GCA_040506275.1 of Candidatus Thiodiazotropha sp. DIVDIV. Lineage (GTDB taxonomy): Bacteria > Pseudomonadota > Gammaproteobacteria > Chromatiales > Chromatiaceae > Thiodiazotropha. The sequence goes on along the minus strand of JBEVXD010000001.1, from coordinate 747,562 downwards.
CAGTTGATCCAGGAGGTCTTTGATACCGATACCGGTTTTGGCGCTGACCCGAATTGCATCGGTAGCATCAATACCAATGATCTCTTCAATCTCGTTTATCACCCTTTCAGGCTCAGCAGATGGCAAATCAATTTTGTTCAATACAGGCAGTACTTCCAGACCTTGCTCAATCGCTGTATAGCAGTTTGCCACACTCTGAGCCTCGACACCCTGAGCGGCATCCACCACCAGCAGTGCACCTTCACAAGCAGCAAGAGAGCGGGATACTTCATAGGAAAAGTCAACATGTCCAGGAGTATCGATAAAATTGAGAAGGTAGGTTTCGCCGTTATTAGCCTGGTATTCCAGAGTTACACTCTGGGCCTTGATCGTGATGCCTCGCTCCCGCTCAAGGTCCATTGAATCGCAAACCTGATCAGCCATTTCCCGATCGCTCAGCCCCCCACAAGACTGGATAAATCGATCGGCAATGGTAGATTTGCCATGATCGATATGGGCGATGATGGAGAAATTCCGGATATGTTGCAGGTCAGCCATAAAGCCCTTTGTCACTACTGAAAAAATGAGAAACGCCCCATTTTGGGGCGCTTCAACGAATACGTGTTGCCACAGAGCCGCAGATGATACCAAATCATAGGGCGCGCAAATAGCTCAGAAGTCGTGAGCGGTCGAGATAGTGCTCACTCAGGGAGATTCCACCTGGCCCCTCGAGACAAGGTATTCGGAGACCATAATCCTGCCTGATTTGTGAATTTCGGTCGATATCCACCTTGGAAACCTCGATTCCTTGCATCTCATTCATCTCTTCAAGCTCCTGCCACATCTCATCGCAGAGATGGCATCCCTGCCGATGATAGAAGGTTAGCTCAATCATTTCCTGGTACATGTAAGGCAAGAAAAATCGGGCCTGTGTTGCGATGCACAAGTAATGCTACGGTTTTTTCGCCAGGCAACTCTTTCACCAGTTGATTAAAATGCTCGACACCTTCGATTTCGACATTATTTATCATAGTTATGATGTCGCCTTGCTGCATACCCGCTTCGCGGGCTGCCTTACCGGTAACGGATTCGACCACAACCCCGCGTTGGGAAGAAAGACTTTGCTGCTTTTTCAACTGCTCGGTAACTTTCGAAACCATTAGACCAAGACGGTTTTCCGATACTTTTGGTGCAGGGTTCCTTGTCATTCCCAGTTTTTCTTCGGCCGGAAGTTCGCCTATATTGACGCTAACCTGCTTGATTTTTCCTTTTCTCAGGATCTTAAGTTTTGCCGGTTTATCAATATTACTGCGCCCAACCAAGGGAGGTAACTCGGAGGATGAGTTAATCGGGGTCTCATTGAATGACAAAATAACATCACCCACTTGCAATCCAGCTTTTTCAGATGGGCTATCTGGAAGTACACGAGCGATTAATGCACCACGAGGATGATCCATACCAAAGCTGTCAGCCAGATCTTTGGTCACATCCTGAATCAGCACGCCCAACCAGCCACGAGTGACCCGTCCACGTGTTTTCAGCTGGTCGGCCACATTAATCGCCATCTCGATCGGAATTGCGAATGAGAGTCCCATAAATCCACCAGAACGGCTATATATCTGAGAATTGACCCCCACCACTTCGCCTTCCATGTTGAATAATGGTCCGCCGGAATTTCCCGGATTGATCGCTACATCTGTTTGAATAAAAGGCACGTAATTTTCACTTGGGAGATTCCTTCCCTTGGCGCTGACAATACCTGCAGTTACAGAATGGTCAAATCCAAAGGGTGAGCCTATTGCCAAAACCCACTCACCGACTCTCAGCATTTCAGAATCACCTATCTCAACAACAGGAAGATCATCTGCATCAATTTTAATTAATGCAATGTCACTACGTTCGTCTTTACCTATTACCTCAGCAATAAACTCACGACGGTCATTCATGCGTACTAAAATTTCGTCGGCTTCTTCTACGACATGGTTATTGGTGAGGATATAACCATCATCAGAGATAATGAACCCAGACCCCAAAGAGCGCTTTTCAACTTCGCCTTCCGGCATACTGTAGCCATGATTACCAAAAAATTTACGCATCAACTCACCCAAAGGACTGTCTTCGGGCAGGCCTTGAAATTCAGGCATATTAAAAGGAGAGACATTGCTACGTGACGAAGTTGATCTCGTACTGATATTAACCACTGAGGGTGCATTATGCTCAGCCAGATCTGCAAAATTTGGTAGATCACGTGCAAATACTGATGTGGCTAGTATAAGCCCGGCAATAAGCGCCAATGAACTAAAAAACTGATATTTCCTGTCTCTCATGAAGCAACTCCTGGAGGAAAGAATGATCTAACGCCATAAAAGATGGATATGACAAGCCTCAGACAAATCGTACAGGCACTTTATCGGCATGGCGTAAAATGACGGCTTGATATCCTGGATCATGACGTTTTTTTTGAGCGAGTCCTCTAAGAATAAAAAACCCGCCAATCAGCCCCAATAGACCGCCAACAACTTGCGGGAGTTCCCCTGATGTGAGCTCAAAATAATCTGCAAATAACTGGGCCAGGATAGCCACTAGCATCATTGCGATGAGAGGAAAAATATAGGCCAGTAGAGAAATTTTGAGGAAGGCATCTTCTTGCAGCCCGATCACAACCTCTTCACCAGGCTTTGCAAAAACAGTATTGCGTACTTTCAAGTGATTGTAACGACGTTTGAAAAGACCTGCCAAAACGGTAGTGCTGCAACTGCCCTGGCTTTGGCAAGAGCCGCATGATGCACGTTGCTCAGTCTCAACGAATGCGAATTCACCATCAACTCGCGTGACCTTGGCGGTCTCCTCAATCATTCGTTTGCCTTTAACTTCATCCCCTGAACCACACCCAGTAAGGTGACAGCCGGCACTTCACCGACAGCAGTTACCTGATACCCGGACACATTTCCACCCCAGGCATTGATGGCGCCCAATCTGGAGACACCGCTGAAGGCTTCATCCCGGGTCTCTGATTCAATGAACACAGAGAGTGAACCCAGACCATCACTGAAAACATACTGTTCGATTGGAGTGCTTTGTGTAGGGTCGTTCAGCTGATGCTGCATGCTAAGCCTGAACCCTGCAGGAAGGCGTAGAAAATCCCATCGACTGTCAGTTTCATGGGATAGATTAACTCCTTCACTATTTTTCAAACGATAGGTAAAGAGTGACTCCCTATGATGCAGTTCACTGATTGTTGCAACTCCAATCTCCAGATCAGTGAACATGGTCTGTTCAACGGCATCACCATGTTCATTCATCAAGTCAGATTTCAGCGGTAATCCACTTTCAGTATCAAGGTAGAAGCGATACCCGTAACGCAAACGATCATTTGGCATAATCACCACCACTTGGGCCTCGCGGTCGGCAATCCGATTATTACCTGCCATTTGAAAACTATAGTGATCCCTCAACTGAGCAAGGTCATGGGGAAGAATATTCAAGAATTTCTTACTGGGTGATCGCTTATCTACAGATACCTCGTTACTATCGGGCAGCACACAGGTGACGGATTCTTCATCACGTATCACTTCCCGTGGCGCACCATTTAGAGACATCAGGCTCTCTCGAACTTTATCGCCTTTAACCTCATGAGCGATATTCATGATTTCAAGCTGATTATCATGAAGATAGACAAATGTTCCCTGATAGCTGAGTTTTTGAACTGCCTCCATCATCCGTTCCAACCAATCCTGGGGAGTAAGTTCTTCGCTGGCGAAGAGTGGCTGGCAGAACGACAGCATCAAGTAGAAAAGAAAAGTTCGTTGAATCACAGAATGATTGATAGGTAAAAAACTCATCCAGTCGGCTCTAAATAGTTATTGCTTGTTTTCATCATAACTGACGAAGTTTGCAAATGGCATTATGCCCTTGATGTTGCTCGATGGAGATCTCTCCTGGTGATTGACCAGATAGGCATTGAGGCGTGACTCAACTTTAGGTTTCTTGAGCAATTCCCAGCGAGTGCCGTCCTCCACAACATACAGAGTTTGTGTATCGGGGCGTTGTGCGGCTGCCACACTGACCTGCGGAGTTTCAGATCCCTCAGGATTGATCATTTGTGGTGCCATCACCACCGCAACAGCAGCTATTGAAGCGGCAACAGCCAACCCGGTATAGGTTCGTTTTCTCAGATTTCCAGGTCGTTTGATTGCCCCCGGGGCTAAAACAACCGGCTCATCTTCGATCTTCTTGCTGATGGCCTGCGCCAGTCCTGGATTATACAGTGAACCGGTCTCGCCTCGCATGGCATCACCAATCAGATGATACCTGGACCAGTGGTCCCGGTTGGCCTGACTGTTAGATAATTTCTTAATTTCTATAGAAATTTCATCTTCAGTAATTTCGTTATCAACTAGCGCTGATAGTCTTTCGTACTCTTGATCAGTCATTTGTGCTATGCCTGAATTTAGGGTTTCAGTAATGGACTCAGTTTTTTGTCAATCGCTTCACGAGCCCTGAATATACGGGAGCGTACCGTACCTACAGGGCAAGACATCGCGTTGGCAATCTCTTCATAGCTCATACCTTCAAGCTCTCTCAAAACAATTGCAGTTCGCAGGTCTTCCGGTAAATCATCGATTGCCTTCTGAACCGTCATCGTAATCTCTTCAGTCAATACGTGGTTTTCCGGAGTACCTGTCTCCTTTAGACGCACGCCGACATCCATTTGTTCAGCCACCTCTGCCTCAACATCATCTGAGGGGGGGCGTCTTCCCTGGGCCACAAGGTAATTCTTAGCTGTATTGATAGCAATACGATAAAGCCAAGTATAAAAGGCGCTGTCTCCACGGAACTTGGGAATGGCCCGGTAGGCCTTGATAAAAGCCTCCTGGGTCACATCCAACACCTCGTGAGGATCCCGGATATAGCGGGAGATCAGATTGGTGATTTTCTGCTGATACTTCAACACCAGCAGGTCAAACGCCTTTTTGTCACCCTGTTGAACTCGAGCAACGAGTTCCTGATCAATTAACCGCTCGCCCATCCGGGCACTTACCTCCTCGTGACCAACACGTCCTGTGCACAGTCCCATTGACAGTGATAGTTTGGATTAGTTCTCGCAATTCCAGCTTAAATTGATCAATATCATCTACTGAGTGCCATTGGTTCAACCCGACACCGATTTAAGCTAGGATGCAATGCAACTGGAAACGCATTATCACCATAACGACCCTACCCCGCAAATATGACGACAGATCACGAGCATGATGTACTAATAATAGGCAGCGGAGCTGCCGGACTCAGCCTTGCCCTCCATCTTGATGAAAACCTGAAAATTGCGGTGATCTCCAAGAAGGAACTAGAAGAGACCAATACCTATTATGCGCAAGGTGGCATATCTGTCGTATTGGATGAAGAGGACAGCATTGCCTCTCATGTCAAAGATACCTTGGATGCAGGTGCCGGGCTGTGCGATGAGAAAACTGTACAGTTGGTGGTGGAAAATGGCCCGACGAATATTGACTGGCTCCTAAAGGGGGGGGTCAATTTCACCCGGGATGACAACTCTGCGACCAGCGGCGGGTATCACCTGACCCAGGAAGGGGGGCATTCGCATCGCAGGGTCATACATGCCGCAGATGCCACGGGGAAAGAGGTGGAGACCACCTTGCAGAGCCAGGTCAAGGCCCGCAGCAACATCGATATATTTGAGCACCATATTGCCATCGATCTGATCACCAGTGAAAAGAGAGGTGAAATAAAGCAGCAAAAGCACTGTTATGGGGCCTATGTTCTTGATCACGAAAGTAACCATGTGCAGACTTTCAGGGCCCGTTTTGTGGTACTGGCAACTGGTGGAGCGAGTAAGGTCTATCTCTATACCAGTAATCCTGACGTTTCCACGGGTGATGGCATTGCCATGGCCTGGCGTGCTGGCTGTCGGGTTGCCAATATGGAATTCATCCAATTTCATCCCACCTGTCTCTACCACCCTGAAGCCAAGAGTTTCCTAATATCTGAAGCCGTTAGAGGTGAAGGCGGACAACTCAAACTGCCAGATGGTAGTCGATTCATGCCACGCTTCGATAAACGTGCTGAGCTTGCTCCCAGGGATATTGTTGCAAGAGCAATTGACCATGAAATGAAACGTATTGGTGCTGATTGTCTCTATCTGGATATCAGTCACAAACCTGCCGAGTTCATCCAAGAGCATTTCCCAACCATCTATAATCGCTGTCTGGATTTCGGCATTGATATGTCGAAACAGGCAATTCCCGTCGTTCCAGCAGCCCACTACACCTGTGGTGGCGTGATGGCAGATCACAAGGCCAGAACCGATATTGCAGGCCTCTATGTGGTGGGAGAAAGTGCCTATACAGGCTTGCACGGTGCAAATCGTATGGCCAGCAATTCCCTACTTGAGTGCTTGGTTTTCGCCGAACTGGCCGCTAAGGATATTCAACAACTGGCCCCTGATACACCTCAACCACCCGCGATCCCCCCTTGGGACGAAAGTCGGGTGACAGAACCTGATGAAGAGGTGGTTGTATCCCATAACTGGGATGAATTGCGCCATTTCATGTGGGATTATGTCGGTATAGTCAGGAGCAACAAGCGCCTTGTACGCGCACGTCGCAGAGTCGATCTGCTGCAACGGGAAATCGTTGAGTACTACAGTAATTTCAGGGTCAGTATGGATCTGCTCGAACTGAGAAACCTGGTGGAGGTCGCTGACATGATCATTCGCTCTGCTCAGTGCCGACGTGAGAGTCGAGGTCTACACTATACCCTGGACTTCCCTTATCGGGACGACCGGGTGCAGGAAAAACCGACAATCCTGATCCCAGAGGCCTACTCTCCGTTTTGATGAAACGACCCGTGGTTCAGCAATATTCTTAAGCGACGCATTTCATCTTCTGGCAGAGCATCCCGAAACAGAACCATCAATGGATGTCTCCAGAGATGTCTAACATCGAAGCGAAGAAGTACCATCCAAGGGGTAACCAAACTGTCGCTTCGCAATTTTGCTGAAAATCGTCGTCCATCTGTCAACAGAATCTTTGCGTGTCCACTGCTTTTGATCTGAGCTTCAACCACATGTATCTGAAGATTTAAGCCATAGCCTTGAATCTGAGCATAACTTAGCATCAGAAGTGTAACGATCAGTGGTAATTTATAGTAGACATCGATTGGGGCAGCTAAGATTATCAATAATGTTGTTACATAGAGAAACAGATACCAAGTGACCAACTGCTTAGACTTCACTGGTCTCAACACTATTGAAGGGATTATTTTTCTCATAGCAGTCGCCTCCTTGCGACTTTATCACCATACTATCGACTCATCCTTATGCACAGAAAAATAGTTATATTTAAATGTATCAACATTCAAAACCAACTTTTCACACCAACTCGATTTGACTCAGAACGGTAAGCCACCACTTAACGATTCCAGAAGTCACACAAATCTATTTCCACCATATTGTGGACTTGATAGGGCTGTTTATTCCACGAATCATCCACCTTTCAATTATGTACATTACTATCACGGAGATAGTAGAGCTTTATCATCTTAAAGATGAGCACCTTTTCGTCATATGAAAAATCAGTCCAATGACATGGACTACTTCTTATCCTTGAGCATGTTCGCCAGGTCCGCAAATGGGTTGTGTGTGGTGGTACTTGTCTGCTTGCCATCGGCAGCATCACCATAGTCTGAATCCTTATAACGGGAATGTTCGTTGTCATGACAGTAGACACACAGCAACTCCCAGTTGCTACCATCCGGTGGATTGTTATCGTGATTGTGATCACGGTGATGTACTGTCAACTCACGCAGGTTCTCGCGGGTGAACTCACGCGCGCAACGTCCACATACCCAAGGATACATGTTCAGCGCCCGCTCACGGTAACCCTTTTCCCGCTGATCCCGATTGCGATGCGCCTCCGCAACGATGCGATCGAGCTTGTCTGAAGAGCTTTCCGATGACATGGAATGACCCCTTAATGTTTGAGTTCAAGTACTATTATTAACCCGGCACCTTAATAGGTAGGCTCAACCTAACCCATCTTACATTTTTCCTAAAGGTTCGCAATTTGCCGGAATCTGATTTAAGTTCTGAAAAAAATGTAATAGGCTTAACCAATCCCCATAAGGGTTTGAATTAATCGAAATCTTCTACTGAATTATAGCTATAAACGATTCAATTCAACTGTCACACGAAGTCCACCGCTATCCGGTGATCGATCGAAATCGATCTGACCATGATAGAGTTGAACCACATCATGGACGATAGCCAATCCCAATCCATGTCCCTCTATGTTTTCATCTAGACGACTGCCCCGTTGTGTCATACGCATAATATCCACCTCATCCAGCCCTTGCCCATCGTCCTCTACTATAATCTGCATCCGGTCAACTCCTGAAACATGACAAACAACCTGACTGTTTGCCCATTTGCATGCGTTGTCCAGAAGGTTCCCTAATAATTCGAGCATATCCTCGCGATCACCGAAAGGCATACATCCCTGTTCAACATGCATCTCCAGCTTCAGGCTACGGGCCTGATAGATCTGTCTCAAGGCTCCCATCAGATCCTGTAAATCAACATGGGGATCAAACTGTTGACTGATTGTTCCACCACCTGTTAAGCGAGCGCGCTTCAGTTCCCTTTCAATCAGAAGACCTATTCGATCCAGTTGTTTACTTGCCTGATGGTGTTCGTCGGCCTGCTGTAGTTTCTCTTTCTGCTTATCCAAATATCGGGTCAACAGATTGAGGGGGCCTTTGATTGCGTGAGCCAGGTTCCCCAGTGCATTACGTGAACGTTGATTACGTTTCGTGAGCAGTTGTAGTAGATGGTTCACCTCCTTGACCAGTGGGAGCATTTCACTGGGCACATCTTCATTCAGTAATTTCTCCTGGCCCAAAGAGAGACTATTAACACCCTCCAACAAAGGATCGAGGCGGCGAAATGATTGTCGTATCACTACCCCTTGAACGACCAACAGTACAACTAAGCCCACAAAAGCCAATAAGGCAAAATCCCTTATGAAAGCCTCTCGTTGCCTGTTAATCGGTAATAGGTCTTCTGCAACAGCTAGAATAAGATCCTGCCCCTGCTTTCTATAGCCATGCACCCATACCAGTAACCACTGATCTTCAGGGCCTTGAAGATAGTGTCGTTCGCTTTGACCAGGGCTTACCCAAGGCACAGGAAGTTTATAATCCCAAAGTGATCGAGACGTGACTTCTATACCATTTGCCTGACGAATGAGATAGTAGTGACCAGAAAAAGGTCGTTGATAGACTTGATTGATGTAGGCAGCGTTTACATCGATTTCCGGCTCAACAACGATTGCGCCAAGAATAGCCTCGCTGTCATGTTCCAATCTGGAGGCTATAAAGTCTTCTGTAAGTTGTTCGATTGATCCTTCACCGAAAAACCACAGTAAAAGCACCAATAGTGCCAGGCTGAGGGTCAAGCCTATGTGTAAACGATGTTCTATCGAGTTAAGACTCAATACCGACATAGATATAACCCTGACCACGACGGGTTTCGATTGCCTGTTTGCCTAATTTATCGCGTAAGCGGCGAATATAGACTTCGATCAGATTACTATCACGATCAAAATCCTGCTCATATACATGTTCTGTAAGCCGTGTCTTGGAGAGTATCTTTCCCTGATTAAGAATAAAGAATCTCAGCAGCCTGAACTCTGTACCTGTAAGATCATACCGACATTGATCGGGTAGGATCATCTGTTGCTTCTCCTCATCGAGTTCCACCCCACCAGCTTTGAGGCTGCTGCCAACCATATCATGAGTGCGACGAGTTAAGGCCTGAAGCCGAACAACCAGCTCTTCAAAATGAAATGGCTTACCCAGATAATCATCTGCACCTGCCTTAAACCCTGCAACACGCTCATGCCAGGCATCCCGGGCAGTAAGAATAATCACAGGCGTATTATTTCCCTTGGAACGCCAGTTCTGCAATACATCGATTCCTGACCGTTTCGGTAGTCCGAGATCTAAAATGATGAGATCGTATTCTGTCTCATCACCCATGAATTCCGCTTCAACACCCTGCTCTGCAAGATCGATGGCATAGCCTTGGTGTTCCAGATCCTGTTTGAGAGAAGTTGAAAGCAGTTTGTCATCCTCAACCAGTAACAGGCGCATACTCAATCCTCTAATTCACGCTTTAGAATCTGGCCATTGGCAGCATCGATAAGATATTCCCATACCACACCCTGCTCATCGAGAATTTCAATTTCATAAATATATTGCGAACCTTTGCGTTCCAGCTCCACCTCCAGAACCCGCCCTTGCTGTTCAGCTTGAATGGAGTTCAGTAGCACCTGTAACGGAAGAATCTCTCCTGTCTTGGTCAAGCGCCTGGCCTCTTGGTAACTCTCCTCATCATCTGCATGTACCAGAGCTACTGTTAAAAAAACAGCTGACAACAAAATTATGTTGAAAAACTTGAGCATCAACTAATCATCCCATCGACCATAACCCGGAATTTTGATTTCATGTTCATTGTACGAACCCTGTAGTGCCTGAGTATGGCAGGTATCACAATTGCTAAACATGATTTTTTCGCCGCTATTCCGCAACATCTTCGGAGAAATCTCATCGTGCTCATGTTTGAAAAAAGCTGTCTCGGTTATGCGCATAGGTACTGGGGCAGAGCGTAGAGACCAGAGTACTTTGCGAGATAGCGATCGATTACCGGAATCCGCAGCATTAATTTTAAGATAATTCAAGATGTATGCATGATCCTCATCGGTCAACTCTGCATTCTCTCCAAAATGATCTTCCAAATCTGACATCACTAACTGCCAGGCAGCATCTGGTAAAAAGCCAGGTTGAAAAGGAAAGTGGCAACTACCACACTCCTCCTGATATTGCTTACTTCCCACTGAGTTGACCTGCATGGAGTCAGAACCTAACCAGCGAGAGAAGTATCCTTCATCTTCTTCGTGCTCATGTTCGTCGCGATCGGCCATAGCCACACCAACGCCCAGCACAAACAGAATAAACATTAATATAGATAGCCATGAGTTATGTTTTTTCATATCTCACCTCAAAATCATTGCTGTTTCAAATAATGTAGGATATCGCCCTTTTCCTGAGCGCTGCATACCCTACCCCAGGTCCATTTACAGTTACGTTTAAACCACTTCTCAATCTTTTTCCCATCGCTCAATCGCTGTGGGTTAACCTTTGTCGACAGGGGATCGATCGTTTTACCTGTTTTTGCATGGCGTCCCGGTTTTCTAAGGTCACTGCCATGGCAATCCTGACAAGAGCGATTTTTACCACTTTTTGTATGCATAACTTTTTGCTGCCAGAGCATATTGCCTTGCTCTGCCGAAAAGGGGCCTGCGCCCAGGTTTTTATAGCTGTTAACTCTCTCTTCCAACGCATTTGCCTGTAACGCTGTAGGAAGGCAAAAAACCAGTACAGGAAGAGCAAATCGAATAAATTGAGTTAGGCTGAAAATCATTTTTTTATCCTCTTTTAGTACCTGTAAACATGGAACGCACCAGGTTCTCCTGATGCAACAGCGATCCAAACAGCACTCCTGACAGATGGACCACCACCAGGAGAAGAGTCAGATTGGCAAAAAATTCGTGTACCTCTTCGAACAGCTCACCACCGTAAGGGGTATTGGAAAAAAACAGCTCGGCGAATGGGCCCAATCCCTCAGCACCATAGGCCAACATGCCGGTAAAGACGGTGATCAGGAGGCATACCAGTAGGGCAACAATCATTGCACCCCCGGCTGGGTTGTGTCCGATGGTCCGTTTTGCCTTGAAGCTGAGTAGATCCTTAAGGTAACCCAGCACCTTGCCAGGAGAGACGACAAATTCACTGAATCGAGCATAGCGAGTGCCAACCATGCCCCAAACAATACGCAGCAAAACCAGAGCAGCAATTACATAGCCGGCATAGACATGCAAGGTCATCAACTCGTCTTCCGTCACCCAGGTGACCAAAAACGAACCCACTAGTGTCCAATGAAAAAGGCGAACGAAGGGATCCCAAACTTTTATCTCGCGCTTTTTTCTCATCTCCAATCTCTCAGTTACCTGTTTGATGGTAAGCATGACTGAAGAAAATGAAACCAAGCTGAAAATAGATAAGTTTGTTTAAAGCAAGATCGTATTGAAAGAGTCAGTTGTGATTTTAGGGCTGAATGTGTGGAATATTGGTGATATTGCTTATACAGACTGGGTGGTGCGGCAGGGCCACACCCTGTTAGGTGGGACGACTGCCTCACCTATTTATGTTTGTGCTGTAGGGTGGGGCCATGCCCCACCTATTGTTGAGTCAGGTCAGGTGACCTTTAACTTCAACATCTCCTCACCATCTTCATCTGAGAGATGCACCGCACAGGCGATACAGGGATCGAAGCTGTGTATGGTTCTGAGTATCTCCACAGGTTGTTTCACATCAGCCAACTGGTGATTGTCTTGCAAGGCCGCTTCATAGGCACCAGGTTGACCATTTGGATCCCGTGGCCCTGCGTTCCAGGTACTGGGTACAACAGCCTGGTAGTTTGCAATTTTACCATCCTCGATTACGATCCAGTGCCCCAACGCACCACGTGGGGCTTCCATAAAACCTACACCACGACACTCACTTGGCCAGGTGGCGGGATCCCACAGGGTCTCATTGAAAGTCCTTGTATCACCTGCTTTGATGTTGGCAATCAGCTGGTCATACCAGCCTTGCATGGCATCGGCAAGAATCTTGGTCTCCAATGTCCGGGCCGCTGTACGGCCAAGTGTAGAGAATAGTGCGCGAGTCGGAAGATCCAATTTACTGAGTGTCATACCGACTAACTCTTTGGTCTGCTCATGCCCGTTGGCATACATCATCAACACCCGCGCCAGTGGACCAACTTCAACCGCCTTACCTTTCCAACGGGGAGCCTTCAACCAGGAGTAAGACTCATCTACATCTAGATGTTTATAGGGTGGCTCAGGGCCTGTGTAGTTGAGCGTTGTCTCCCCATCGTAAGGATGTAATCCCTGATCCTTACCACCACTGTAGTCATACCAGGAGTGAGATATATGTTCCTGGATCTCGTCAGCGTTGTTAAGGTCGAGAGGATGAACAGTAGAGAGATCCCTATCCAGAATCACACCACTGGGGAAGAAAAAACTGTCCGGGTCATCCATGGAGGTTCCCGGCAAATCTCCATAACACATGAAGTTACCCAGTCCTTCACCACGCTCGCCCCAATCCTTGTAGAAACCAGCCACAGCCAGTGTATCTGGCACATAGACCTGGTCGGTGAATTCACGCATCTTGGTGATGACATCCTGCACCTGGGATAGCTTTTTAGTATTGATTGCAGAATCGGAGTTAAGATCGATTGCTGAGGCAACACCACCCACTAAAAAATTGGGATGCGGATTCTTACCACCAAAGATGGCATGCAACTTAACCACATCCCGCTGCCAACTCAAAGCCTCTAGATAGTGGGCAACCGCCATAAGATTCGCCTCTGGCGGGAGTTTGTAAACAGAGTGACCCCAATAGGCCTTAGCGAAGATACCCAGTTGTCCCGCCTCGACAAAGCCCTTTAACTTCTTTTTAACATCTGAAAAATAACCGGGTGATGCCTTTGGCCAATTGCTCAGTGATTGAGCAAGTGCTGCTGTCTGTCCTGGATCGGCAGAAAGCGCAGAGACCACATCGACCCAATCCAGAGCATGCAGATGATAGAAATGCATCACATGGTCATGGATATACTGGGCACCAATCATCAGATTACGAATTAATTGTGCATTCTGCGGAATCTGGTAATTGAGGGCATCCTCAACCGACCTTACCGAAGCAAGCCCATGTACCAAGGTACACACACCGCAAATTCTTTGTGCAAAAGCCCAGGCATCTCTGGGATCCCTTCCCTTAAGAATGATTTCGATACCACGAACCATGGTGCCCGAAGAATAAGCACTGCTTATCTGATCGCCTTCCATCTGGGCTTCAATGCGCAGATGACCTTCGATTCTTGTGATGGGATCCACGACGATTCTTTCGCTCATTTTCTCTCGTCTCCTATCTGTACGAATGGCGTCACTTTTTCAGTGCTACTCTTCATCTTTATCTTCAACCAGATGTTCAGCGATCATCTCTGTCAACCCGACCACCGGCATCTCCATGCGATACTCTTCCAACCCCTCTTCGATGATCAACCGGCAATTGGCGCAGGCAGTCACAAGAGTCTCTACATTGAGTTCATCCAACTGGGTTTTCTTGCGTTTAAAAACTTTGATACGTAACTCTTCGGCTCGCTCATTGGCACTGACGCCACCGCCACCACCGCAACACCAGTTCATCTCTCTGCTATCATGCATATCGACAAAGTTACTCGCCACCATATTCAATAGATTGCGTGGTGGCTCCAATACCCCACCTTTACGCACGATCTGGCAGGGATCATGAAAGGTCAAACGTTCATCTTCAGTACCCTCTGTCTTTAAACGGCCGCTTGAGCGCAATTCATCCAACAGTTCCAGGATATGAACCACTTTAAACTTATAGGGACGACCGATGAGGTTCGGGCCTTCCCAGCGAATTGCGGTATAAGCATGACCACACTCAGGACTGATGACGTAGTTAACTTTCAGCTTTTCTGCTGCAACCACAACCCGGTTAACCAACTCTCTGGCTATATCAGATGAGCCGATCTGAATACCTGAATTGGTTGCCTCATAAGCCTCAGAACTGATGGTCCAGGTTACCCCGGCCTGTTTGAAAATACGCGCAAGCGCCTCAAGATATTCGGGGAAGTTCATGATCTCCATGGATGACAACAACGCCATGTAATCAACACCCTCAACATCCACTGGTATGGTCAAACCGGAATCCGCTTCGATATGTCTAATCTGCGCCGCCACTGCAGGAAATTTAACCCCCATAGGACTGCCAATCGTAACAGCTCGTTTACTTGCCCCTTTGATGCCTTCGGGGGCATAGCCTGCTGCCACAAATCCTTCCCGGGCTCGTCGAATCATGTAACTGATATCATTGCCAACCGGGCAGACCATTGAACAACGTCCGCAGAGTGTGCAGCCATCGTAGACAAGTTCTTCCCACTCTTCCAACAACTCATTTGTCACCGGCTTGCTTAAGCCCACAAGGGATTTCACTCTTCCCCACAGGGTGAACTCCTGCTCCCAAACCCTGCGCAACGGCTCCAACTTATGGATAGGTGTATATTTTGGGTCACCTGTCTCGGTATAGAAGAGACAGGCTTCAGCGCACATTCCACAATTCACACAACTGGAGAAGAACGAAGCCACAGGGGCGTTCATCTGCTCACGAAATGCATTCATGCCTCTTTCAAGTGTTGCCTCGCTCATGACTGAACTCCTCTGCGCCCTGCCATTGCGCCGTTATACCAACGGGCGATAATAAAGGTGAAGGCATGCATCAGCTTGGTGAAGGGAAAGAGCACCATCAATATCTCAACACTCAGAATGTGCAGACCTAGAACCAGTGGATAGGGGTCGATCATACGATGGTAAGCCAGATAGCCGGTAAGCATCGGAAGAAAGGTGACCAACCAGGTTAAATAGTCTTCCGGACCACTGAGAAAACGTTTCACCGGATGGCTCAGGCGACTGAACAACATTGCCACTAGAGTAACAGTAGTCACTGCAGCAACGGCATCGACCAGATTGCTGGCTATACCTGGCCAACGAATGCCAATGATAGACTCAATGAATTCGATATGGGGTACAAACAGAAACAGAGTGATCAGAAAGCCAATGTGCCAGATATATCCACCAACAACAGTGAATGGAGATCGATTGAATGTACCTGATTCTGGTGCAGTACGCGTCACCAGTGTCAGTAATCCTGCCCCAAGTTCAGCACCTCTAGGTTCTGAAAAGTCCTGCTTACGACCAAGTATCAATACTTCAAGTAGCCGTATTAAAACGCCAACAATAAATATCACCAGAGCAATATCAAACCCCGGTCCTCTAACCCATAAAAGAAAATCAATTGGTGTGCTCATGATTTCTTATCCAAATCGTCGATGGTAACGGTTTCATGTTTTGCAGCAGCTTTGGACTGAGTGCTTCTATTAATCGCACCAGCAGCAGCCCCTAGCGCTACACCTGCACCTACAACATAGCCGGCATTGCGGGAGATATCGCTATCGGGAATGGAGAGTGCATTATAAAATCCACCTGCATCCCAAAAATCTGGTTCAGAACATCCCAGGCAACCATGACCTGACTCAACCGGCCAACTGGTACCCTGATTCCACTTGGTTGTAGCACAAGCGTTATAGGTCATAGGTCCTTTGCAGCCTAACCTGAACAGGCACCAGCCTTTGCGTGCACCCTCGTCGTCAAAAGTTTCTGCAAACAATCCCTTGTCATAGAAGGGGCGGCGATAACATCGGTCATGAATACTCTGACCATAGAAGACCATTGGCCGACCCAGTTCATCCAGTTCAGGTAGAGCGCCGAATGTAAGAAAATGGGCTAGAACACCGGTAATAACAGTCGGAATAGGTGGACAGCCAGATACATTGACAACAGGTTTATCTTTAACAATGTCCCCTACCGATACCGCACCTGTCGGATTCGGATTAGCATGAGGCAGACCGCCAAAGGCAGCGCAACTCCCTACAGCAACGACTGCAGCGGCACCGGCAACTGTCTCTTCCAACATCTGTAGATTGCTGATGCCGGCTATTGCAGAAAACCCTGGATTACCGAGAGGAATAGAGCCATCGACTACAACAATATATTTCCCTTCATTCTCATGCATTGCCGCTTCACGGGCAGCTTCTGCGGCGTCACCCGATGCAACCTGTAAGGTATGGTGATAGTCGAGAGAAATGTGGTCGAAAATCAGGTTTTCAACACTTGGGGAGTGGCTGCGAGTCAACGATTCAGTGCAACCTGTACACTCTTGAAAAGAGAGCCAGATGACCGATGGACGTCTAGCTTTTTCCAGCGCTTGAGCAATGGCTGGAACCATCGATGGCGGCAATGCCATCAACGAAGCAGTGGCGGCACAATACTTGAGAAATCCCCGTCGTGAGACACCCTGCGCTCGCAGGCTTTCACCAAGTGTCTTGGTCATATTTTTTAAATCATCAGCCATTACAACTCCTACCGCTTTGCTCAAGGTGCGGAATTATTGGTATTTAACTGGTTTTCAAGTTGGCCTATTGCATCAAAAATATCTTCTTGTTGAGAGAGTACGATTTGTGGGATCCGACCAATCTCAACCTGCAAAGCAACGCGTTCCCCTTCTGCATTTCGATGGTCGATTATCCAAACACCAGAAAATGCTGTCTCCCAGATCCTGCTTCTACCCAGGGAATCCATGGTCACACTGATTTCGCCTTCTCCCAGCTTGCTCAACAGCTGCTCTTCATCCCCTGGCCCGAATGGAATGGCGCGTAAGTCTATACAGCTGGGCTCATCATCAGTGGCGAATCGTTGAAGCGCATGAAGTATTTCATGCAAGATGGGAATTGCATTTGAGTGGTTGTTTTGAGTGCTCTCAGATGGCACTACTTTTACGGTGATGTCCTGGAGTCTTTGCATCAGGTAAGCTCTAAACTTTAGCTTATATACAAGAATATCACTGATTTCTGATAAAGGTGCTGATCTGGATCATCATTGCGTTGGAAGAGTGTTAATAATTTTTGCATATAGGTTCTCTTATTGTTTTTGAATCACGTTATGTGGTGATATTTTTATGAGAAGGATAAAAAGTAAAAAATAATTAAAGTTGTAAGCTATTACTGAGTAATTAAACGCTGAGTCCAAAAATTCCAACACCCGTTATTACCACACCAGCACTCAGGTTTTAAAACCCCACCCCCCCAGTATAGACACAATTTCATCAATGCCCTTATCGATAGTTGGCTCAACAACCTCACTCAATGTCTCTCCCCAATCAAGCTCTTTGGGTTCTATACCAACCAGGCAGCGGAATCTAGGCAAGGTTTCGGATAGACGGGCAATATCCATTAGATCTCCCAGACTGACTTCATGAACACTGGATCGGTTACCCGTTAAATACTTGTCCATCTGATCATTGTGAAATACCTTCAAACTACCTGCAGGTAGATTCATACGTGCCGCATCCACCACAATCAAACCTTCACACTCAGCGATGGGTTCAGCCAGGGTAAAGCTGAGCGTGCCGCCATCCATGTAGGTCACACCAGGTATTTCTCCAATTCGCTGCTGCATACGATTCACCAAATGGATCCCAATACCCTCATCACTTAAAAGGTTATTTCCAATTCCCAGGATCAAAACAGTATGTATTGACATTATTTTACCTTGAAGGAGTACCTGACTCCCTGCGAGAATGAACTTATCGTTTTCGGAAAGTGCAGGTTACACTATGTGTCTCGGCATACCCATGCAGATTAAAGAAATTGATGGCTTCACTGCACGCTGTGAAGCCAAAGGTATTGAACGGGAGGTGAGTCTGTTCATGCTGCAACATGAACAATTGGCTGCGGATGACTTTGTAGTGGTTCATGTCGGCTACGCCATCCAGAAAGTCTCTCCCCAGGAGGCACAATCTGCCTGGGAGATCTACGATGAAATGTTAGCCAAGATGGATCCCCAATCAGATGCATGAATTGGCAGTCTGTCAATCCATGCTGCGCCAAGTTGACGATATAGCAACCCGGGAGCAGGCTGTTTCAGTTGAACGCATCGTGATTCAAATTGGGCCACTCTCAGGTGTGGTGCCTGACCTACTGAAGCAAGCCTTCACCATCGCCCGCGCTGGAACTAAAGCAGCAACTGCTGAACTGGTGACAGAAACACAAATGATACGAGTCCATTGCCTACAATGTGGATATGAGTCTGATGCCCAGCCCAATCGTCTGATTTGCGATCAGTGTGGTGACTTTCGAACCCGACTCATCAGTGGGGATGAACTTTTGTTGTCCAGCGTAGAACTCATTAAGAAATAGATTCAGGAGTATTAGCAACATGTGCGATACCTGCGGATGTAATATCACTCACGGCAACCGCCATCTCATTGAAGAGGGAGGGAAACATGCCCATACACACGATGACCATGTTGCAATCGAGGTATTAGAGAACCTGTTGAGTGAGAATGACCATCAGGCAGCACACAACAGAGAACACTTCGATCAACACCAGGTTTTAACGATCAATCTGATGTCCTCCCCTGGTAGTGGTAAAACCCGCCTATTGGAACGCACCATCGACAACCTCAAAGAGCGTTATAAAATCGCTGTTATAGAAGGTGATCTCGAAACTGAAAATGATGCGGAACGTATCCGTCGAAAAGGCGTTCAGGCTGTTCAGATCACCACAGGAACGGCCTGTCATCTGGATGCTCATATGATCCATCAAGTGTTGCACCAAACTCAGCTTGAAGAATTGGATATTTTGTTTATCGAAAATGTCGGTAATCTTGTCTGTCCAGCCAGCTTTGACCTTGGTCAGCATCTCAATGTCACCCTGCTATCGGTAACCGAAGGGGATGACAAACCGGCAAAGTATCCAGTGATCTTCCGCGCTGCAGATCATGTACTGATTACAAAGTCAGACCTGCTCCCCCTGTTGGATGACTTTGATCCAGATAGAGCAACTCAGGCACTGCAGCAACTCGCCTATAGCAATCCAATCACACTAGTCTCTGCAAAGTCAGATCAGGGTTTGGAACATTGGCTCAGCTGGTTGGAAGAAAAAATCAGAATACAGCAGGAAGTGACTGAGCTTGAACCAGCTGAAACAGCACCTATCGGGTAAGTAAGACAATCATGTCCCTATCGGCTAAAACCTGGCTGTCACAGCTGCACAAGCTCCCCCTGGAGGGACGTTTCAGGATTATGAATGTATGTGGCGGCCATGAACGGTCGATCACACAGGCGGGGCTACGTGGCGCCCTGCCCTCGCAGATAGAACTTATACCCGGGCCGGGCTGTCCTGTGTGCGTCTGCCCTGAAGAGGATATCTACCAGGCAATACAGCTGGCACTGAATGAAAAAATCACCCTACTCGCATTCGGGGACATGTTAAGGGTACCCGTGAATGTCTCCAAGCAGGAACCACGTTCATTGGATCAGGCTCATGCTTCTGGTGCTGATATCCGTCCCATTGCCTCACCCTTAGAAGCGCTAAAGCTCGCACTCTCTGATCCAGATGGCGACTATGTATTCTTCGCCGCTGGATTCGAGACCACCACAGCACCAGTTGCCTCTCTGCTTGTGCAGGGGATTCCCGAAAACCTCAGCATACTTTTATCAGGTCGTCTGACCTGGCCAGCCGTATCGATGTTGCTCGATTCGGATACCCCAGGATTCGATGCTTTGGTGGCACCTGGGCATGTCGCCACCGTCATGGGTCCTGAAGAGTGGACATTTGTTGTAGATAAACACCATCTACCCTCGGCCATCGCTGGGTTTACCAGTGAAAGCCTGCTTGCCGCCACCTTCTCTGTATGCCGCCAACATCTGGAAGGAAAACGATTTCTGGATAATTGTTACCCGGAATTGGTCAGGCCCCAAGGAAACCCGAGTGCAAAAAAACATCTGGACACCGCTCTGGTAGTTGTGGATGCCACCTGGCGAGGTATTGGCACCATTCCCAAGTCAGGCTTTGCCCTGCACCAGAACTATTCCAAATGGGATGCGAGAATCCGCTACCCAGAATATGACAAACCTGAACGAAAACGGGCTGGTGAAATGCCCCCTGGCTGTGACTGTGCACAGGTGGTGCTGGGAAAAAAGTATCCCAATCAGTGCCGCCTGTATGGAGAGGCCTGCACACCAAGAAATCCTATCGGACCCTGTATGGTCTCCGATGAAGGGGCTTGTCGTATTTGGTGGAGCGGTGGTGTCCGGACCCAGGATCGAAATCTAGTTGAAAACAATATTCAGAATAGTAGGAAGTGACAAGAATCTTGTCACAATTGAGATGGTGCTCAATACTTTGTCCTGTGTAGGGAGGGGCATCTGCACATAACAAGTCGTGATGTAATCAGTTGGAGATACAATGACAATAAAGTGTGACTTCTTATTATAAAATCGCATATCTATACAAATACTCACTGACATGCTTTGCTAAATCAATATGTCGATTACTCTACTCTCTTTAACTCGTTACCTGTGCGTCCTGTCATTGATCTTATTAACCCGGCGACTAAGTATGTTGTCTTCAGCCGAAGTGTGCCTGCCTGCGGCAAGGCATCAAAACGCCGCTGTAGCACTCCTACAGCAAGTTTTGATAACGCAGTCTGCAGGCAGGCACACTTCGGCCTCTCTTTTAAAAATCATATTGTCAGGGGTTTCAAGCCTGAAGACGACATACTTAGTCGCCGGGTTAATAGTCAGTAACACTGTTTTATCTGATGACTTTCAGTCTGCTCTGGTATCTGCTGCCTTGGAAAGGACACATCACAGTGTGCGTTATGATGGATCCTACTATTCGATCGATTATCCTGGTGGGGACGTACCCTCCCATATTGGGGTTTGCACTGATGTTGTTATTCGAAGTTACCGGGCATTAGGCACTGATCTACAGAGATTGGTACATGAGGATATTTCAGCTCATTTTAATAACTATCCATCGCGTCGGATTTGGGGTTTAAAGCGGCCTGATCCCAATATTGATCATCGGCGTGTTCCAATCCTACAGACCTTCTTTTCTCGTAAGGGTGTCTCTTTGCCTGTTACAGATAGTATTGATGAGTATAAGGCTGGTGATCTGGTTACCTGGATGTTACCCGGCAACCTGCCTCATATTGGTATTGTCAGCGATAAGGTAGATGCAAAAAGTGGCACACCTCTAATTGTTCATAACATTGGTTCCGGACCTGTTGTAGAGAATGTGTTGTTTGATTTTGTTGTTACTGGGCATTATCGCTATGTGCCTGATGGGTATTTGGGGCTTGGTTCTGCTGAGTGATGGTTATGGTTAGCTGTATGTAGGTTTGGGTGTGGCAGGGCTGCGCCCTACATTTATTTGCTTCACAGAGTATGCACAACCAGACGGGGCTAATTACATTCTACAAGCAACTTCGCGCGGGTGCGTCACCCATAACTGTATGCTACTGATGACAAAGTAACAGGCTACTCATCGGGATGTCACTCGTTGCAACAGTGATCCAAACGACCATATGCGCACTTTCTTTGTAAACTTATTTGATATCGAAGTCCGTGTAAAAGCCACCTGTTGATACTAATGATTTCATTTCGACAACCACCCCACCCTATTTATATCAGCAATGTTTTATTTATCTAGACCTTCCCAAATCCGTGTCTACCCAGAAAACCTAGCTTCTTGAATTAGTAAAGAAAAAAGCAAACAAGGTCTGTCACTACCCTCTTCAACTGGTGGCCAATCACACCCCTGCAAGTGGAGAAAACTTAGACAATGCCAAAATATTGGTGGATGCGAATCGTTTTCCTTTAATCCAATAATTAGATCAAATCTAAGCGCCTGATTTAACCTCGCTACACCCTCAAATGAAACTCACCCTGCCCGATTAGGTCTATACTCACATCAATACCGACTATTTTACTAGGTTTTGAACATGCGTAAAATCGGGCAGAGGATTATGCGATGGATAGCTGACTGGCTGACCAAAGAGGGTCCGCCTTCCTCTTCCCCTTTGTGTGATTTCAATCGACTTACCTATGAACTTCGACCAGGTGACGTGTTGCTGGTGGAAGGCCGCAGTCGTGTCAGTAATGTCATTAAAACAATAACTCAGAGCACCTGGACCCACTCAGCCCTCTATATTGGCCGTATTTATGACATTCGTGATCCGCAGCAACAACAAAAGGTCAGAATGGCCTATAAAGGTGACCTGAGCGAGCAGCTGATGGTTGAGGCCTTGCTTGGTGAAGGCACCATTATTGCCCCCGTTTCAAAGTACCGAAAAGACCATTTACGCATCTGTCGCCCTGCAGGGTTGGAGCCGGAAGATGCCCATACCGTGGTGGCCCATGCCATTCAACATATCGGTATCGATTATGACGTTCGCCATCTACTCGATCTTGCACGTTTTTTCTTCCCCTGGACATTTCTGCCGAGACGCTGGCGCTCCAGTCTGTTTGAACACAATGCAGGTATGCCGACCAGAACGGTCTGCTCATCTCTGCTGGCCTCAGCGTTTAACAGTGTCAATTTTCCAATCCTTCCGTTCATAGATCGGGATGATGACGGTAGCCTGCGTTTTTTTAAACGTAATCCGAGACTTTTTACGCCAAAGGATTTTGATTACTCACCCTATTTCGACATCATCAAATACCCCTTTTTGGGTCTCAATGATCTAGGGGTTTACCGACGTCTTCCCTGGTGCGATGAAGACATTCTCTATAACGATGATGAACGTGCTTTTGTCGCAGCTACACGTGGCGAAAGTGTGAGTTGCGTTGATGACCGCACCATCTTCTCTTTCAGAACCAATAAAAAAACAGAGCAGACAACCAAAACTACTGAAGACAACACGCCCTCCGATCTCAATACCACCGTAAGGGAGGCAGACCAATGACACTACTTGGACTCATATTGTTGCTTATGACCTTCTGGGGACTCGCCTATGGATCTGCAAGGGCGATTGTCTGGATCATTACTCCCCCAGTGTTGCTGATCAGCCTGTTAATGGCAGATCTTATATCTCTGACCGGATGTCTGGTTTTCGGCTTGCCCTATGCCGTTGCCCTGTTTTTCCATCTGATGCCGAATCAGCGTCGACAGTGGATCAGCCAACCTTTGTTAAAAGCATTCCGTAGCGTAATGCCCTCTATGTCGACAACAGAAAAGGAGGCGCTTAATGCCGGCAATGTCTGGTGGGATGGTGAACTCTTTTCTGGTCAACCCAATTGGCAGGAACTGCTTCATCAACCCGCCTGTACCCTGACCGAACGCGAGCAGGCCTTCCTTGATGGACCAGTAAATGAATTATGCAATATGCTCGATGACTGGCAGATAACCCATGAGGATAAAGACCTATCTCCAAGGGTTTGGGAGTATATAAAAACTTCTGGCATGTTCGGCATGATTATTCCTGAATCCTATGGTGGACTGGGATTCTCTGCTTATGCCCATTCACAAGTGGTGATGAAAATCGCCAGCCGCAGTATCACTGCCGCAGTTACCGTAATGGTTCCCAACTCTCTTGGTCCAGCCAAACTGTTGTTGGTTTACGGCACCCAGGAACAGAAAGACCGCTATCTCAGAACTCTCGCCAAAGGCGAAGAGATCCCCTGCTTTGCACTCACCAGCCCGAAAGCCGGTAGTGATGCAGGTGCCATACCGGACAATGGTGTGGTGACTTATGGCCAGTATCAGGGCAAGGAGGTACTTGGCATTCGTCTGAATTTCGAGAAGCGCTATATCACTCTTGCACCTGTTGCCACTCTGATTGGTCTCGCATTCAAACTGGAAGATCCGGAACGACTGCTCAGTGATAATCCTCTGCCGGGGATTACCGTGGCGTTGATTCCCAGGGAGACCTCCGGAATTGAGGTAGGTAAACGGCATATGCCCCTTGATATACCCTTTCAAAACGGGCCGATCTATGGACGGGATGTTTTCATACCTATCGACTGGTTGATTGGTGGCGTTGAGGGCGCCGGCCGGGGTTGGCAGATGCTGGTTGAATGTCTCTCTGAAGGTCGAGGCATCTCATTGCCCGCCCTTTCCACAGGTGCAGGTAAACATGCCAGCCGATATACCGGCGCTTATGCCGCTGTGCGCAACCAGTTCAATCAACCGATAGGTCATTTTGAAGGTGTGGAAGAGGCCTTAGCCAGAATCGGCGGCATGACCTATGAGATGGATGCCGCGCGAAAATTAACCCTCACTGCTCTAGATAGTGGTGAGACCCCATCGGTGATCTCCGCGATCGTTAAATACCATTTGACCGAACGTTATCGACAGGTGATCAATGATGCCATGGATATTCAGGGAGGCAGTGGTATCTGTCTTGGACCGGACAATCTACTCGGTAAAGCCTATCAGGCGATACCGATAGGTATCACAGTTGAGGGAGCAAACATTCTCACCCGCAGCATGATCATCTTTGGACAGGGTGCAATACGAGCACATCCATTCGTACTCAAAGAGTTTGAAGCTGCAGAAAATCCTGATCGTGATGCCGGTCTGGTCCAGTTTGATAGTGCACTATTCAGTCATATTGGATTTGTGGTGACCAATTTCGCACGCACCTTCTGGCTCGGCATTACCCATGGGCGTATCTCAGAAAGCCCCAAAAGCGGACCCTCCCGTCGCTACTTCCAGCGTCTCAACTGGATGTCGTCAGCTTTTGCGCTAACTACCGATATTGCACTGATGACATTGGGTGGTTCCTTAAAGCGCAAGGAGCGTCTATCAGCACGATTGGGGGATATACTCAGTAATCTCTACATCGCCAGCGCCTGTCTGAAACGCTATATTGAAGAGGGAGAAAAAGCTGAGGATCTACCACTGATGCAGTGGGCTCTGGATGATTCACTCTACCGTATACAACACGCATTGAGAGGCCTGTTACGCAATATGCCTGCACGGCCGCTGGCTTGGCTTTTACGAGTACTGATCTTTCCAACCGGCTTGCCGTTTCATAAGCCTACAGACCAGTTGGATCATCAAGTAGCGCGTAGTCTGTTGATGCCAGGAGAGGTACGTGATCGTCTGACTCAAGGCATATTTACAACTGATGATCCGGATCAGCGGGTCGGTCAACTTGAAAAAGCTTTGATCGTGGTTACAGCCACAGTCCCACATGAGAAGACCTTGAAGCGAGCAAAAAGGGCTGGGCAGCTGCACGCCCACAAGATGCCAGACCTGATCAATGAAGCTGTCAGGTTAGGGATTTTGAGCGAACCCGATAGAGCTGCTTTGGAAGAGGCTGACCGTCTGCGAAATCAAATTATAGAGGTCAATGCATTTGACCATTTGATCCCAACAGGAACTGTTAAACCAAAAAAGAGCGCCCATATCTCAACAATAAATAAGCTGGGAGCAGCTTAACCCGACACTATTAACCCGGGAACCAAGCGCCTATGCAGGAGTGAGGAACCACCTATGTACAAGGATAAAATTGTCCAAAGCAAAGTCTTTGTAGTTGATGGAAGTCGTACACCATTTCTCAAAGCGAGAGGAAAGCCGGGCCACTTTCTGGCCTCCGATTTAGCGGTCACTGCAGGACGGCCCCTACTCACCAGACAACCCTTTCCTGCTGAAGCTCTGGATGAAGTGATTGTCGGCTGCATCGCACCTGGACCAGATGAGGCCAATATTGCGCGCATCATAGCCCTTCGGCTCGGTTGTGGTGACAAAGTGCCCGCCTGGACCGTGCAACGCAACTGCGCTTCGGGACTCCAGGCTATTGATAGCGCTGCACTTGATATCGCTACTGGGCGAGCCAATTTAGTTCTGGCTGGTGGCACAGAATCGATGAGTCATCACCCCGTACTGCTCAACCAGACCATGGTTGCCTGGCTGGCAGACTGGAACAGAGCCAAAAATTTTACAGCTAAAAGCAGGCAACTTGCAGCACTACGACCACAACATCTACAACTTGTAATTGCACTGTTAAGAGGTCTCACCGACCCCCTGGTGGGACTTACCATGGGTCAGACTGCTGAGAAGCTAGCATGGCGATTTGGTATCGACCGTCAAGCTATGGATGAGTTCGCGGTACGCAGTCATCAACGACTGGCAGAAGCATTAGATGCAAATCGCCTGGACGAGATCGAACCCCTCTACACTAACGACGGTGAGTTATTTGAATACGATGATGGACTGAGACGGGACAGCACAGTGGAGAAGCTGGCCAAACTCAAACCCGCCTTTGATCGACCGGTGGGCAAGGTCACAGCCGGTAACAGTGCACAGATCACCGATGGTGCGGCAATGTTACTGCTTGCATCAGAAAAGGCTGTTGAACAGTATGATCTTCCTATACTTGGCCAGGTGGTTGATTCCCAATGGTCGGCGCTTGACCCCTCACAGATGGGACTTGGTCCGGTTCATGCCATGGGAACGCTGCTCAAAAGACAGCAAATGGAAACTGAAGCGATGGATTACTGGGAGATCAACGAAGCCTTTGCTGGGCAGGTACTGGCCTGCCAAACTGCCTGGCAAGACGCTGACTATATGCAGAATGAGCTCGGACTCGATGCGCCCTTCTCTCCAATCCCCGATGATCGACTGAATATTGATGGCGGTGCAATCAGTATCGGTCACCCTGTTGGCGCGAGTGGTGCTCGGCTGGTACTACATCTACTTAAAACACTTAAGCAACGTGAAGCAGCACGAGGCATAGCCAGTCTATGTATTGGTGGTGGACAGGGTGGCGCCATGTTGTTGGAGGTAGAGAAATGAATAAGCACTGGCACCTCGAAACCGATTCCCATGGCATCAGTTGGTTACATTTCAATCATGCAGACAGCCCGGTCAACATCCTCTCCCAAGAGGCATTTACTGAACTAGGCGAACGACTTGATGAACTAGAGGCTGAGCCACCCAATGGACTTATCTTTATCTCAGATAAACCCAGTGGATTTATTGCCGGTGCTGACGTCAACAGCTTCCGCAGTGGTATGCATCAGAGAGAAGCTGAGGCCCATATACAACAAGTTCATGCACTCTTTGAACGTATTGAAAGCCTGAATTTCCCGACTCTGGCGTTGATCCATGGATTCTGCCTTGGTGGCGGATTGGAGCTGGCTCTCAGTTGCAATATTCGTATTGCACAGGATGATGACTCTACCCGACTTGCCTTTCCTGAAGTCAGGCTTGGCATCTTCCCTGGTTATGGTGGCAGTGTGCGCACCATCCACCGGATAGGCGCCCTGCCCGCTATGCAGCTGATGTTGAGCGGCCGTAGTATCAGTGCCCGCCAGGCGAAAAAGATGGGAATGGTGGATCAGATCGCCCCACAAAGACAGATCAGGGCCCTGGCGCTGGATATGATTCAGCGAAATATTAAACCCCATCGACCCAATCTTCTGAACCGCTTGGTCAACACAATCCCAGGACGCTTGATTTTAGCGCCTTATCTAAGGCATGAAACAGCCAAGCATGCCAAACCTAGCCACTACCCAGCCCCCTATGCATTAATTGACCACTGGAAGCACCATGGTGGAGATGCCGGGGCCATGTATCGCAGTGAAGCTCGTGAAGTAAGCCGTCTGCTGGTTGGAGATACGGCTCAAAACCTGATCCGAGTCTTCTTTCTGCAGGAGCGATTAAAATCCCTTGGGAGTATAAATGAATTCAAGCCAAAACAGGTACATGTTGTTGGTGGTGGCATTATGGGGGGGGACATTGCAGCCTGGTGTGCACTGAAAGGCCTACAAGTCACCCTGCAGGATCGGGAGGCTAAATTCCTGACCCGCGCCATCGATCGAGCTCACAAACTGTTCAGCCGTAAACTACGCAAACCAAGATTGATCAGAGCTGCAATGGACAGATTGATTCCCGATCCAAAAGGTCATGGTGTCGCTCAGGCTGATGTTGCCATTGAAGCCATATTTGAAGATATCGAAGCAAAACAGCAGCTATTCCATGAGCTTGAAGCGCAAATGCGTCCAGATGCACTTCTTGCCACGAACACATCGAGCATACCACTCGAAACCATCAGCGAGGCGCTCAACAACCCCAGTCGATTAATTGGTCTGCACTTCTTTAATCCTGTGGCTAAGATGCAACTGGTTGAAGTGGTTCATGGGAAAGATACCGACGATGACCTGATTCATAAGGGCGCTGCTTTCGTTCGACGCATTGAGCGTCTGCCTCTCCCTGTAAAAAGCAGCCCTGGTTTTCTGGTGAATCGTATCCTCATGCCCTATCTGCTTGAAGCAATGAAAATGATCGATGAGGGAATACCTGCCCCTGCAATCGATCAGGCTGCAGTAGATTTCGGTATGCCAATGGGGCCAGTGGAACTGGCGGATGCGGTCGGGTTGGATATCTGTCTGGCTGTTGCCGAAAAATTAGCCCCTCTGTTCGATCTGGAGATTCCAGAAAAACTCAAGCAGCAAGTCGAGCAACAGCAACTTGGTAAAAAAAGTGGCCGTGGTTTCTATGAATATGAGAAAGGTCGGATTCGTAAACAGAAAATTGAGAGTGGATTTACCCCACCTGAAGACCTGACAGATCGAATGATATTCCGCCTACTCAACGAGTCGGTAGCCTGCTTACGAGAAGGTGTCATTGAGGATGAGGATCTGTTGGATGCCGGAGTGATATTCGGAACCGGTTTTGCCCCATTTCGAGGCGGTCCGATGCATGCCATACACACTGGCGGACTGGATAGTCAGCGCCATCAACTTGAGTTATTGGAAAAACGTCACGGTAATCAGTTTCATCCTGACGACGGATGGGCTAACTTAAGGGGTGTGTAATGTTATTCTCAGAAAACATACATCAAACTGAAGAAACAAAGTCTCAGGAAGAGAATGTGTTAAATAACAACGATAACTTCGGCATGAATAAACTAAACACTGATTACATCAACCTAAAACAGGCCGACACACTGGCAGGCGTTTTTCAGGAAAGAGTCAGAAGATCACCCGACGACATTGCCTATATTCAATATGATAGAAGCAGCGAACAGTGGCAAGAGAGCAGCTGGGGTGAAATGGCACTCAAGGTAGCCCAGTGGCAGGCCGCTTTTCGCAACGAAGATCTCAATCCGGGAGATCGTGTCGCGGTGATGATGAAAAACTGCAAGGAGTGGGTGACCTTCGACCTCGCGGCATCTGGTCTCGGTCTTGTCACCGTGCCTCTCTATACTAACGACAGAGCTGAAAACATTGGTTATATATTGCAGGATGCTGGTGTACGCCTGCTACTGATCGAGACGGATGAGCAGTGGCGTGATCTACAACAGATCCGTAACCAACTTGCCGGCCTCAATCGCATCATCACCATGGAGAAGGTCGACCCCCTCGGTCTGCAACCACGCTTGGTACACATCGATGAGTGGCTGTCAGATTTGGATGACGCGGAATTACAGGTTTTAAATCTACCCAGCGAGGAGCTTGCAACGATTGTCTATACCTCTGGCACTACTGGGCGTTCCAAAGGGGTTATGCTCAGCCACAGGAATATCCTGTGGGACATAGACAGTGGTGTCAAAATCATCGACATCTTCCCAGATGATACCTTTCTCTCCTTTCTGCCCCTGTCACATACCCTTGAGCGCACCGTCGGCTATTACCTGGCCATGGTCTCTGGGGCCAAAACAGCTTATGCTCGCTCCATTCCTGAATTAGGCGAAGACCTGCAAATCATCAAGCCTACGATTATTGTCTCGGTACCCAGAATCTTCGAACGGGTCTATACAAAGGTACAAGACAAACTGGCTTCCGACTCTGCAATAGCCAATAAACTGTTCAATCTTGCTGTAGAGACCGGCTGGAAAAAGTTTGAGTCTGAACAGGGTCGGCAAGGTTGGTCTTCAAGCCTGATACTCTGGCCAGTGTTGAATAAACTTGTTGCCAGCAAGATACAGCAGAAGCTGGGCGGCAGGCTGAGAATTGCTGTATCTGGCGGTGCACCTCTCTCTTCAGAAATTGCCAAGGTATTCATTGGCCTTGGAGTGCCTATTCTTCAGGGATATGGATTAACTGAAACCAGTCCTATCATCTCGGCCAATACCCATGAAAACAATATTCCGTCGAGTGTCGGGGTCCCCTTCCCAGGTGTTGAGATCAAAATCAGCGAACAAGAGGAGTTGTTGTGCCGTGCACCCAATGTGATGCTGGGATATTGGAACAATCGAACAGCCACGGCTGAAACAATTGATGAAGAAGGGTGGTTCCATACCGGTGACAAAGCCAAGATAGAATCCAATCACGTCTTCATCACAGGTCGACTAAAGGAGATTATTGTACTGGCGAATGGTGAAAAGGTACCCCCTGCTGATATGGAGATGTGTATTAGTATGGATACTCTCTTCGAGCAGGTGCTGATCATAGGTGAGGGAAAGCCCTATCTGAGTGCGCTCATCTGCCTCAATCCTGAACATGATGATGCCCAGGGCTATGAAGCCAACAGCTTGAATGAACAGCAAGAACGTATGCTACTCGATAGAATTAACACTCATCTGGATAACTTTCCAGGATATGCGAAGGTAGTACGACTGGCCCTGACTAACGATCCCTGGACAGTAGAAAACGGATTGATGACGCCCACCTTGAAACTACGCAGAAGTAAAATACTCACCACGCATGAGGAACAACTCAAAGCGTTGTACAAAGGCCACTGAGATCTGCATCGAAAAGTCGTAGGGTGCGGCCCTGCCGCACCAGGCCCAACTGAAACGAAAACCACCTCATACGCCGGTTAACTTAAAGCTAGCGACTAAAGATGCTGGAGTTGAATAAAACCGGGATTCCTGAGCAGTTCTCACCCCTATGATGCGGCAGGCCGTACCCTACATCATGGCACGGCGAGCTAATCGTCATCGTTCAGCAACTGGTGGTGAGGATCTACAGGTTTAACGAATTGCCAAGGGAAAACAGTGATAATAGTTATCAGATGTAACCTGAGCGACCTCATCAATACTCATATTTTTGATTTCAGCAACACACTCGGCAACCTGACGAACATAGATTGGTTGGTTTGGCTTACCACGATAGGGTACTGGTGCAAGATAAGGAGAGTCTGTCTCAATCAGTAGACGATCAATCGGAACTTGTTTGACCACTTCACGTAAATCGGCAGCATTTTTGAAAGTGATAATGCCCGAGAAAGAGATATAGAACCCCATCTCTATCGCCTGCTCTGCCATCGACCAGTCTTCTGTGAAACAGTGCATGACACCGCCAGCCAGGTCAGCCCCTTCAGACTGCATGATGCTCAAGGTATCTGATTTTGCATCTCTTGTATGGATTATCAGCGGCATCTCTGCCTGTTTAGCCCCCTGAATATGCCGACAAAACCGTTCACGCTGCCAATCCAGGTCACCTGTTCCGTGAAAATAGTCTAATCCTGTCTCTCCAATCGCAATTACTTTGGGATGACGAGCAAGCTCTACCAGTTCGGAGGCGCTTGGGTCACGTCGTTCTCTATCATTGGGATGTACCCCAACTGAGACTGAAATCTGAGGAAATGCTTCAACCAATGAGACCATTGATGGCCAGGACTCCAAATCAATGGATACGCACAACATATGATCGACCCCTGAATCTAGGGTCGTAGAAACGAAGCGTTTGAAGTCGTTTTCATAATGATCGAGAGCAACACGATCAAGATGGCAATGAGAGTCCACTAGCATTGTAATATTTCAGTCTATTTTGGCAGATATCGCATTCTACACGATCAGCCCAGGAGAGTAGCACTCACCAGCCATTTAAAAAAAAGGGAACTTATTAACCCGACATCTTAATTGGTAGATTCAGGGCCTTCTTGTCGCCCCTAACAGTTTGAATCTAAAAGGACAGGCCTAAGCGTGCCAGCCCGCAGACTGCGTTATCAAAACTTGTTGTAGGAGTGCTACAGCGGCGTTTCGATGCCTTGCTGCAGGCAGGCACGCTTAGGCTGAATCTACCTATTAAGGTGCCGGCTTAATAATATCTGATTTAAAGCGTGTGAGTTGGTCGGTCGGACTTGAGGGCACCGGCAAGATAGGTCTCGATCTTATTACGAGCTGCGCCGCCATCCTGATCGCTGAACTGAACACCAATACCTGCAGCCCGGTTACCTTCAGCGCCAACCGGCGTAATCCAGATAATTTTACCTGCCACAGGAAGACGTTCTGCTTCATCCATTAGCGTTAGTAGCATGAAAACTTCATCACCAAGCCGATACTGCTTGGTTGTGGGAATGAAAAGTCCACCAAACTTAACAAACTGCATATAAGCAGCATACAAGGCGTTTTTATCCTTGATGGTAAGAGAGAGAATTCCTTGTTTCGGTCCGCCAGCCATATTTAACCTGATCTTTTTAAACTACCTGCAATGAGCAGGTACGCCATTCGATAAGTAGTTTTTCCAGAGTCAGTTGCAAATTTAAATTACTATCGGCTAACCCCCTTGCAACATAGAGATTTTCCAAATAACGCTGTATTTCCCTAGAGTTTAACTTGTCGGCTGTTTTCTGCAAAGCTTGAGTGCTATCTGGATTGAACAGGGAGGGAGCAGATGACGTCATTTTCAAACGTTGAAGGTCTATAACCCAGCCAATCAGCCACTCCATTAACAGGTTAAAGTCGAATTTTTGCCAGCGACCAGCCAGTTTCACCGGGTCGACGTGTCGTTCACTCAATGCAAGAAACTGCTTCAACATCTCATTGCGCTTTTCAAGCAGCGCCTCATCATCCAAAGCCAACGCTTTAATCGGTGCGCCATTTGCAAGTGCGAGCAGCAACGCAGGATCACCGTGTTTAACCTTGCCTGATAGCCAATTCAAGGCATTTTCATGCTCAGGAGGACGAAATGGCAGTGACAGACAACGACTTCTAATGGTGGGTAACAATCTCGCAGGCTGGTCGGTTAAAAGCAAAATGACCGTACTGGATGTTGGCTCTTCAAGGGTTTTCAACAGACTATTCGCCGCCCCGTTTGTCATTCGATGTGCAGGCTGAATCGCAATTACCTTATTGCTGGCAGAATGGGTAGTCAGTCCAGCAGAATCGGTGAAACTTCTGATCGATTCAATCTTAATCTCACCACTTTTACTATCCTCATCAGGTCTGACCCATCGAAAATCGGGATGGTGTCCATTCGACATTAAATGACAGTTTCGGCACTTTCCGCATGGCTGACCGGATTTATCCCTATCAGAACACAGTAGTGATTGTGCAAAACTTAGTGCGAATCGCTCCTTCCCTAACCCGGAGGCGCCACTAAAAAGTAGTGCATGAGGTAAGCGACCCTGGTCGACTGATTGTTGTAGTTGAAGCCACTGCTGCTCATGCCAGGGCAGATGTCTGTAGGGTATATCACTCATCAATACGTTCCAGAAAATCTGCCATCACGGCTGAAATTTGGTGTTGAACTGCATCCAAAGCAGGAGAAGCGTCTATAACCTTAATCCGATCAGGCTCAGTTGCAGCAATATCCAGATAGCCACTTCTAACCTGTTCGAAAAAAATCTGTTCCTGTTTTTCAAAGCGATCAGGCTCGGATCGTTTACCGGCTCTATCAAGACCAATTTCCACAGGAAGATCCAGAAGAAGGGTCAGGTCAGGCCTCAGATCACCTTGTACAAACTGCTCCAGGGTCTTGATTCGATCTGCAGGAAGACCACGGCCGGCTCCCTGGTAGGCATAGCTTGCATCAGTAAACCTGTCGCACAGCACCCATTGGCCTTGCTCTAACGCCGGTATGATTTTACGCTGCAGGTGTTCAGCTCTTGCCGCGAACATGAGCAGTAATTCAGTGTCATCAGCCATTCCTGTATGCTGATGTCCAAGCAGCAGATTTCTGATCGCTTCGCCAAGATCAGTTCCCCCTGGCTCACGAGTAAACAATACCTGTTTACCTGCGGCTTCCAACAAGCCACGAATAAACGAGAGGTTGCTGCTCTTACCAGCCCCCTCGCCTCCTTCTACTGTAATAAATCGTCCTCTCAGGCCTTCATTCATCGCTTTAACTGATACTTTCGTACTGCATTATTGTGTTGTTTCAGGTTTTCTGAAAAATAGTGCCCACCTTCACCCGTCGCAACAAAATAGAGTGTTTTACCCGGTTTGGGATGAAGTGCCGCTTTAATTGCTGCACCACTTGGCATAGCAATAGGTGTTGGCGTCAGCCCCTTGCGAGTATAGGTGTTGTAAGGGGTATCACGTTTCAAATCACGTTTGCGAATATTGCCATCATAGCTGTCTCCCATGCCATAGATCACTGTCGGATCCGTCTGTAGCAGCATATTGCGATTAAGTCGTCTGATAAATACCCCTGCAATCTCCTCTCTCTCTTCAGGAAGTCCGGTTTCACGTTCGATAATCGAGGCAAGTATAAGTGCTTCATAGGGTGATTTCAGCGGTAGATCCGGCGCACGCTGTTCCCAGGCATCGTTCAGGGTCTTCTGCATACGTTGGTAGGCTCGCCGTAGAAACTCCTGATCTGTTGTTCCCATTGGAAAGTGATAGGTATCAGGATAAAAGCGCCCCTCAGGGTGCTGATCCTCAAAACCTAGTTGTTGCATTATTTGACCGTCATCCAAACCTTCCAATGTCTGCTTTAAAACCGGGTTGGCTCTAGTAGCACTCATCATCTGTGCAAAGGTCCAGCCTTCGATTACGGTTAATGCATGCTGCACCACCTGGGAAGAACTGAGTATTTCAAGTAGTTTTGGAGGTGTGGTACCTACCGGTAGGTGATACTCACCAGCTTTTAATTGGCTGGCCAGTCCATTCCATCGTGCCAAAAACTCCAGAAGAACAGGTTTCTGAATTATCCCTTTTTGTTGGAGATCATTAGCCAATCCCCTGACGGAAGTACCAGAGATGAGCTGATAGTTAAGACCTTCGGATGGCAGCACCAATGGTTTATTAACAAAATCACTGTATTCAAGCCATCCCCAGGCCAGGAGAAGGCTTATAACGAAGATTGAGATGCCTAACAGTCTGTTCATTCTCTTCTCATTCTACAGAAAGCTGTGTTGCCTGATCAGTGACACCGGATTTACTGGATAACAAAATAACTTGCTTTTGGTGGTTTTACACATCTGCAAGGTACGAATTATTAACAAACTTGACCAGCTCTGAAGGAATGACATTCAGATCATATTGGCGGTCTTCAAATTTTGACACCGGGCAGAGCCCTAATATGGAGTTAGTGATAAACAGAGCATCAGCTTGCTGCAGCTCTTCTAACTCAAGTTCAATTACTCTGGGATGTAGAGAGTACTGCTCTGCGAATTCAAGCACCAGCTCCCTGACGACACCGGCTATGCCTGACTGAGAGAGTTCTGGGGTGATCAATTGATCTCCCTTTAACAGGAATACATTTGACTGGGTACCAGAAATCACATGATTCATCTCATCCAACATCAGACCCTCGACAACGGCAGGATCACTCCATTCAGCTCTTGCCAGCACTTGATCCAATCGGTTGAGGTGTTTAATGCCTGCTAGTCGGCTCTGTCGGGAATAGCGCGTGTCACAGCGCCTGAGTACGATGCCCTGTTCATACCAACTCCGAGGATAATCGGGCCAAGGATGCGTGCTGAGTATGCGTCTTGGCTGACATGGATCTGGCGGTCGATATCCTCGTCCACCACTTCCACGAGTAAGAATTATTTTGAGAACACCCTCTTCCCTGCCCGAACACAGCTTAAGTGCCTCATGCCATAGCCGCTCTTTATCAGAGAACGGAAATCCAAGTTTCCGCTCACCGTTTTGCAAACGGCTCATGTGTCGTTGCCAAAGGCATGGGCGACCACCTTGAATCGCGATGGTCTCAAATAAACCATCACCATACTGCAACCCACGATCCGTGAGGGGTATCTGATCGGCTGGTAGTCCGTCAATCAGCAAAAGAGGTCGTGCCCGGTGTTAAATTTTACGAAACGCCAGGGTTCCGTTTGTGCCCCCAAAACCAAAAGAGTTTGAGATCACAACATCCAATTTCATCTCTCGAGCAGTGTTTGGTACATAATCAAGATCGCAATCCGGATCCTGATTCTCGAGATTGATTGTTGGAGGTACCACCTGGTTATGCAAGGCCAGAATTGTAAAAACGGCTTCTGCTCCACCTGCAGCACCCAACATATGTCCTGTCATTGACTTGGTGGAACTGACACAAAGCTTGTGGGCATGGTCACCGAAGGCTCTTTTTACAGCAAGGGTTTCCGCGACATCCCCTGCAGGAGTTGAGGTGCCATGGGCATTGATATAGTCAACCTGATCCAGATTGATACCAGCATCCTGCAAGGCTAAATTCATACACTGAGCCGCACCAGAACCATCTTTAGATGGCGCTGTCATATGAAAGGCGTCGGAGTTCATACCAACACCTACCAGTTCAGCGTAGATCTTGGCTCCTCGAGCCTTGGCCATCTCATACTCTTCCAAAACGACAACACCGGCACCATCACTGAGTACGAACCCATCACGGTCCTTATCCCAGGGGCGGCTGGCCGCTTGGGGGTCGTCATTTCTTCGAGAAAGTGCACGAGCTGCAGCGAAACCACCCAACCCCACGGGTGAGGTCGCCATTTCAGCACCACCAGCAATCATCACATCAGTACGCCCAAAGCGAATCATCATTGCCGCTTCAGCAATACTGTGAGCGCCACTGCTACAGGCAGAAACAATTGAATAGTTAGGCCCTTTCAATCCATACATGATGGAGAGATTACCCGAAACCATATTGATTATGCTTGAAGGTACGAAAAAGGGTGAAATCTTACGCGGCCCACCATCAATGTAAGATTGATAGCTGTTTTCGATACCGGTTATTCCACCGATACCAGAGCCAATAAGCACACCGATACGATCGGCATTCTCATCAGTGACTTCCAGCCCTGAATCCTTAATCGCCTGTATACCGGCAGCAACACCATAATGGATAAATTTATCCATTTTTTTGGCTTCTTTTTTCGGGATATAGTCAGTGACTTCAAAGCCGTATATCGGACCACCAAACTGAGTCGAAAATGGCTCGACATCAAAATGGGTGATCGGTTGGATTCCACTCTTACCAGCCTGAATATTCTTCCATGCGGAATCGACATCCAGTCCGACAGGAGCCACCATGCCCAGCCCAGTAATGACAACCCTTCTTGCAGTCATGTACGACTACCCCCAAATTTCATAGGTGTTGCTGAAAAACAAAAGGCCGCGCCCCTAAAAGCATGGAGCATGACGGCCTATGAAAGATAAACCTAATGAACAGCTCAACTATGTGAGTTGATGTAATCAACAGCCAACTGCACAGTTGTAATCTTTTCAGCCTCCTCATCGGGAATCTCAGTTTCAAATTCCTCTTCTAGGGCCATCACCAGTTCTACTGTGTCGAGAGAGTCAGCGCCAAGATCATCGACGAAAGAGGCTTCAAGTGTCACCTCTTCATCTTTAACGCCCAGTTGTTCTACGACGATTTTACGAACTCGTTCTACGACATCGCTCATTTTATTAATTTCCTCTGGATTAACCGCCGGCCTCGAATAGGACCGATGCGGTATTGTAGTAACAAAAAAGTTCTGAGAAAAGCGTAATCATCAGATCACTGTAATGTCAGCATTTCCCAATTATCTTTTTAAAAACATAATATTACAAGTAGTACTTAACCTATCTTGTAAAATTCATGACCTCTAATAAGGTCTCAAGTCATGTACATTCCGCCATTTACATGCAGAGTCTCGCCTGTGATATAGCGCCCGGATTCGCCTGCCAAAAAGAGTACAGCGTTTGCAATATCTGCTGGCGACCCTAACTGCTGCAGTGGAATACTCTCAATCAGACTCTTACGTTGTGCTTCAGGTAACTGATTGGTCATGTCGGTTTCTATAAATCCAGGAGCCACTGAATTCACAGTAATACCTCGCGAACCCACCTCTCTCGCCAGAGAACGTGTGAAACCATCGATCCCAGCCTTAGCTGCAGCATAGTTTGACTGACCCGCATTTCCCATACTACCGACTACTGATGAGATACTAATGATGCGTCCTTTACGTGCCTTCATCATACCTCTCAGTACACTTTTGCTTAGACGAAAAACCGATGAAAGATTGGTATTAATGACTGCTTCCCATTCATCATCTTTCATCCGCATCAGAAGATTGTCTTTGGTGATTCCGGCATTATTTACCAGAATTCCCGGTACACCATATTTGTCAGAGATGGCAGCGATTAATGTATCGATGGAGTCTTGATCAGCAACATCCAAAACCATGCCACAACCCTGGTAGCCAGCTGAGCTCATACGATCCGTTATCGCCTGGGCACCGGATTCAGAGGTTGCAGTACCGATTACAGTTGCTCCAGCTGATGACAAAGCATCAGCAATAGATGCACCAATACCCCGACTGGCTCCTGTTACCAAGGCAAGTTCTTTTTCCAGGCTCATTTCAAGGTCTCCATAGCTTGATTAAGGCTATTTGTATCGAACAATGCAATTCCGGTTACACTTCGGTCGATTCTCTTTGTCAGTCCCGCAAGTACTTTTCCAGGTCCGGCCTCAAGCAGCCTTGAACAACCAGCTTCCGACATCTTTTGCACGATCTCGACCCAACGAACCGGACTGTACAATTGTGCAGACAAAAGCCCTTTAATCTCATCAGAATTCTTGGCTGCTTCAACATTTACATTATGCAATACAGGAATAGAGGGTTCTGAGAAAGAAATTGATGCCAACTGTTCGCTCAACCGCTCGGCAGCTGGTTTCATCAGGGCACAATGAGATGGAACACTAACCGGCAAAGGCAGTGCACGTTTGGCCCCTGCTTCCTTGGCAATTTCGCAAGCCCTTTCCACCGCGCTCTTATTACCAGCAATCACCACCTGACCCGGTGAATTGAAATTCACCGCCTCTACCACCTCACCAGAAGCAGCATTAGCACATACCTCTCGGACGGCATCATCATCTAACCCTAGAATAGCTGCCATGCTACCACTACCCTCAGGAACAGCGCTCTGCATGAATTTTCCGCGCTCAGCAACCAATTTAGCTGCGTCAGAAAATGACACTACGCCAGCACAAACCAACGCTGAATACTCACCAAGACTATGCCCTGCCATAAGCTTCGGCATTGGGCCTTGCTGATCCTGCCAAACACGCCATACTGCAACACCTGCAGCAAGCATTGCGGGTTGGGTTACCTCGGTTTGATTTAATGATTCTGCGGGCCCGCTCTGAACCATTGCCCATAGGTCGTAACCTAATACGTCTGATGCCTCGTTAAAGGTTTCAGTGACAATTGGAAAAGCATCAGCCAGATCTCTCAACATGCCAACTGATTGAGAGCCTTGGCCGGGAAAAACCATGCTGAAATCTTTTT
This sequence comes from Candidatus Thiodiazotropha sp. DIVDIV, assembly GCA_040506275.1. Taxonomy (GTDB): domain Bacteria; phylum Pseudomonadota; class Gammaproteobacteria; order Chromatiales; family Chromatiaceae; genus Thiodiazotropha. The sequence continues at coordinate 707,642 of JBEVXD010000001.1, read as the reverse complement.
CACTCATAAATAATTAACTATCACAGGAATTAGAATTTTGCTAACACGGAGCCCCAGGTAAAACCACCACCAAATGCTTCCATCAGTATGGTTTCACCACGTTTAATTCGTCCATCCCTGACAGCCACATCCAGAGCCAGTGGCACTGAAGCCGCTGAAGTATTTCCATGATCTTCAACTGTTACAACCACCCGCTCCATAGGCGTCTGCAGTTTTCTTGCAGTAGCATTTATGATTCTGATATTTGCCTGATGGGGTATTAACCAATCGATATCAGATTTTTTCATCCCATTCGCAGCAAGTGTCTCATCCACAATTCGGCCCAAGGTAGTAACGGCAACCTTGAATACCTCATTTCCACGCATCTCCATGAAAGCCTGACTTTCTCGAAGCTGATCATATCCGCGTGATATTCCTGCAGGGACTTGTAATAGGTTCTGATAAGCCCCGTCAGCATGAAGATGCGTCGAGATAATACCAGGCTCATTACTGGCCTCAATTACCACTGCACCTGCACCATCACCAAATAAAACACAGGTATTACGATCACTCCAATCGAGTATGCGTGAGATGGTCTCTGCTCCGACCACAAGGGCTTTTTTCGCCGCGCCGGTTTGTATAAACTTCTCTGCGACCCCTAGAGCGTATACGAAACCCGTGCATACCGCCTGGATATCAAACGCAGCAGGGCCTCGAATACCCAATCGGGCCTGCAGTAGACAGGCAGTGCTGGGAAAAACCTGATCAGCAGTGGTTGTTGCCACAACGATCAGATCGATCTCTTCCGGTTTCAATCCAGCCATATCAAGCGCATTACGTGCTGCTTTCTCTGCCAGATCACAGGTACATTCACCCTCTTCTGCAATATGTCTTTTACGGATTCCGGTACGTTCGACGATCCACTGGTCAGTGGTATCGACTATTTTTTCAAGATCGTGGTTGGTAACGACTTTCTCAGGTAGATAACCACCTGTGCCGGTTATACGCGAATAGATCACGCGGTTTCCCTTTTATCCAGATGAGTTTTGACTTGCTCTGCAATACGGCTTGGCACATCGCTCGAAACCTCTTTGCGGGCAATGCTGATCGCATTCACGAACGCAAGCTTGTCTGCTCCGCCATGGCTCTTGATCACAATCCCACGCAATCCCAAAAGACTCGCGCCATTGTAGTTCCTGTGATCAATGCGTTTGGCCAAACTTCTCAGTACCGGTAAGGCAATCAATCCAGCTAATCGGGTCAAAATATTCTTCTTGAACTCCAGTCTCATGAAATAACGGATCATTTTGGCTACCCCTTCACTACTTTTCAGGGCAACATTTCCTACAAAACCGTCAGAAACAATGACGTCTGTACCGCCTTGAAAAATATCGTCACCCTCAACATACCCCACATAATTGAGGGAACTGGCAAGTAGAAGTTCGTGAGCCTCTTTTACCTGTTCATTACCTTTGATCTCTTCCTGCCCAATATTGAGCAGACCGATTGTTGGTTCAGTAATATTGGTAACAGCAGCGACGGTTTCACTACCCATAACTGCAAATTGAAACAGGTGACCTGCGCTGCAATCCACATTCGCACCCAGATCAAGCATAAAAGTCTGCCCCTTGATCGAGGGTAGTGCAGTAATGATTGCTGGACGATCGATATTTGGCAGCATTTTCAGAACAAATCGAGATGTCGCCATCAGTGCACCGGTATTACCAGCACTGACACAGGCATCCGCTTCTCCTGATTTAACCAGATCAATGGCAACTCGCATGGAAGAATCTTTCTTATTTCGAAGTGCTTTGGATGGCAATTCATCCATCGCCACCATTTCAGAGGCGTGATGAATTCGCAGCCTGTCACCAAAAGCATGGTCCCCGAGTTTAGCCCGCAAGATCTCCTCACGGCCTACCAGAATCAAAGCGCTCTCTTTGTCCTTTTTCAGGTAATCCAAGGCAGCAGGAACGACGACATCTACGCCGATATCCCCCCCCATGGCATCTAAAGAGATTGTGACAGGTCTATTCATTAAAAAATCGATTCATCCAAATAAGAAAGAACCCGTATAAGGGCACTGCCCCACACGGGTTCTTAAAAAAGGTCACAGGACCGACGAGTTGTATATCACTCGCCTTTGGTATCGACGACTTTACGGCCTTTATAGAATCCATCTGCAGAGACATGATGACGCAGATGAGTTTCACCGGAAGTGGAATCAATTGAGAGCGACTCGCTCTTCAAACCATCATGTGCACGACGCATTCCACGTCTTGATGGGGTCTTCTTACTTTTTTGAACAGCCATGGCTGATCTCCTGAAAAATTATATTCAAACTAAACTTAGTGCTCATCCGATTTTAGGCCGGACAGCACCGCAAACGGATTATCCTGTTTGTCACTTTCTGTCTCCAGATCAGCCTCATCCAAGGCAAACTCCCTAGGGAGTTGACAAACATCTGTGTCGTGCATAGGCACCTGCGGCAACGCCAAAAGAAGCTCATCTTCGATCAACTCCCTGAGATCGACCACACCTTCCTCAACCAAACATGGATCGAGGTTATCAGGAAGCCTCTCCGCTTCATTCAGTCCCTGAACAAAAACAACTGAGAATTCTCTATCCACAGGGAACTTCAATGTCCCTAGACAGCGCTGGCACTCAAGCGCCAACTCGGCCTGGATATGACCGTCAAGCCGTGCATATCGCCGCTCGTCACGACTGAAGTCCAAGTCAAACAAGACCTCGCCATCAGCCTCCATTAGGCATTCACGAAGTCTTGAAAAGGCCTCAAACGGCAGCCTTCCGCTGATCTGATTATTAAGATCAGCGAAACGCCAGGGATCCAATCGATCTGGAAAGCGCTTCGACATAAGCGCGGAATAATATTATGAGACTACCTCTCATGTCAAAATGACGTGAAAGGTAGTTAATTTCTGAAGCGTTAATCAGGCGATACTAACCACCTACCAAGGCCAGAAGAACACCTGCAGCTACGGCAGAGCCTATAACTCCAGCCACATTGGGCCCCATCGCATGCATGAGTAGAAAATTGTGGTGATTCGTCTCCAATCCGACTTTGTTGACCACTCTGGCAGCCATGGGAACTGCGGAAACACCTGCAGCACCAATCAGAGGATTGACTTTGCCTCCAGTGACTCGATACATGATTTTACCCATCACTAGCCCTGCCGCAGTCCCGATGCAGAAGGCAAAGGCACCCAAAGTCAGTATTCCCAGTGTATCCAGAGTAAGAAACTTATCCGCAGAGAGTTTGGAACCAACCGCCAATCCCAAGAAGATCGTAACAATGTTTATGATCTCGTTTTGAGCCGCGTGACTGAGGCGCTCAACCACACCACTCTCGCGAAGGAGGTTGCCAAAAGTCAGCATGCCTATCAAAGGGGCCGCAGAAGGTAGAAAGATCAAACATAGCAATAGTACTGCGAACGGGAACAAGACTTTCTCAAGCTTGGTGACATGCCGTAGTTGCTGCATCACAACATTCCGCTCGGTCTCTGTTGTCAACCAGCGCATGATCGGTGGTTGAATGATCGGAACAAGCGCCATGTAAGAGTAGGCTGCCACAGCTATCGCGCCTAATAGATCTGGTGCAAGCCTGGAAGCCAGAAAAATGGCTGTCGGCCCATCTGCGCCACCAATTATGGCGATTGCAGAAGCATCGGCCAGGGTAAAATCAAATCCTGGCACGAAATTGAGCGCTAAAGCCCCCAACAAAGTGACGAAGATACCGAATTGGGCCGCCGCACCAAGGAGTAGTGTCCAAGGCATTGCTATTAAGGCACCAAAATCGGTGAGTGCTCCTACCCCCATAAAGATCAACAGAGGAAAAACACCCGTTTCTATCCCCACATGATAGATATGGCCCAGTAGGCCATCAGGGCCACCTATCCCGGCTAAAGGGATATTACTGAGAATCGCTCCAAATCCGATTGGCAGCAGCAGTAGTGGCTCAAACTTCCTAACTATTGCCAGATAGATCAATACACAGCCGACGCCCATCATGAGCGCCTGCCCCCATTCGAGATTCGCTATGCCAGTAGACTGCCATAGCGGTTCTATGCCTATTTCAACCATTTCAGGAGAGACTCAGCAGTGGGGTTCCAACCTGAACGGCTTCACCCTCTTTAACTAGAACCTGAGAGACGGTGCCCCCAGATGTGGCACGCACTTCGGTCTCCATTTTCATCGCCTCCAGAACCATTACCACATCGCCAGCTGAAATCTGTTGACCCGGCGATACTTTAATGGCGTGAATGTTACCGGATAGGGGTGCTGTTATTTCACCCCCCGTTGCTGGGGCTGCGGCTGGGGCTGGAGCAGCAGCGGGTACCGATGATGTTACCGGAGCGACATCAGTGACGGCTCCAGCTGGCGATACCTTGACGTTATAGGTCACCCCATTAACCTCAACCTGATAGGCTTCTGGCCCGCCTGAAGGCGCTGCAGTAGGTGCTGGTGACGAGGTATCGACAGGCTGCTCTACCCCGGGAACTGGCTCAAATGCATCTGGATTATCCCTGTTCTTAAGAAACTTCAAACCAACTTGAGGGAAGAGTGCGTAGATGAGCACATCATCGACTTCATCTTTAGCCACTTTGATGCCATGTTCAGTTGCCAACTTTTGAAACTCAGCAGTCAGTTTATCCATTTCCGCATCAATCAGATCTGCAGGACGACAACTGATGGGCTCTTCACCATCCTTCAAGACTTTAGCTTGAAGCTCGGTATTAACAGGCGCAGGAGTTTCACCATACTCGCCTTTCAATACACCTTCAGTCTCTTTAGCGATACTCTTGTAACGCTCACCCATGAGCACATTAATCACTGATTGTGTGCCAACTATCTGCGAAGTCGGAGTCACCAGCGGGATATAACCTAGGTCTTTGCGCACTTTAGGGATCTCTTCAAGTACATCATCAAGCTTGTCAGTAGCGCCCTGCTCCCTCAACTGATTCTCCATGTTGGTTAACATGCCACCGGGGACCTGAGCCACCAGAATGCGGGAGTCGGCCCCTTTCAAAGATCCTTCGAATTTTGCGTATTTTTTTCTTACTTGCCTGAAATAGGCAGCGATCTCTTCGAGCAGGTTAAGATCTAACCCGGTATTGCGGTTACTCTCTTTCAATATCGCAACAACCGCTTCTGTTGCAGAGTGACCGTAAGTCATACTCATCGAAGAGATTGAGGTATCCACCATATCGATACCCGCTTCAGCAACTTTGACAATGGAAGCAGTACTCATACCGGTTGTGGCATGACAATGCATGGCGATTGGTATAGAGATGATCTCTTTCAAGCGGGTGACCAGTTCATACCCGACATAGGGATTCAACAGACCGGCCATATCTTTGATGCAGATGGAGTGACACCCCATATCTTCCAGTCGCTTACCCATGTCAAGCCAGTAGTCCATGTTATGCACCGGGCTGACGGTGTAAGACATGGTTCCCTGAGCATGTTTGTCGACTTTCAGAGTTGCCTTGACTGCAGTTTCCAGATTCCGAAGGTCGTTCATCGCATCGAAAATACGAAAAACGTCAACACCATTAGTGGCGGCTCTCTCGACAAACTTTTCCACAACATCGTCGGCATAATGACGATAGCCCAGAATATTCTGCCCTCTAAACAACATCTGCATCGGTGTATTTGGCATAACCGACTTAAGTGTTCGAATACGCTCCCAAGGGTCTTCGCCAAGGAAACGGATACAGGAATCAAATGTTGCACCTCCCCAGGTTTCAAGTGACCAAAAGCCGACTTTATCCAGCTTTTCAGCAATAGGAAGCATATCGTCGATACGCATTCTGGTTGCAAATAGAGACTGATGTGCATCTCTCAGCACAACATCTGTAATTCCTAGTGGTTTCATTTCACTCATTAGCTAGCCGCCGTTGTTGAAAAAAACAGCCTGGTTTCAGGTGTTGATAAAAGGTTTTTTTATACTCAATGATGAGTAGAACGATATTGGTTTACTGCAGCAGATATTACGGCAATCAGATCGCCACGAATACCTGCCTCTCCTTGGTCTGCAGCCATGGTTTGGGTAGAAAGTGTATCAACTGCTCCCTGTCGTTCATTCACAATCAGCGCTAGTCTTGACATTCCCTTCATGGCGAAAACCAGAACAAGAAGAAAAGTGAAAACAATCCCCATTCCAAGGGCCATTAGATTGATACCTGAAAGTAACAAGTCTTCGATTGGCATACGATATTTTTTCTCTCTGGTAGATATTTTTATCTTTCTACGTTGGGTTAAGTCATGTTGTCAAGCAGCAAGTACTTTAACATACCTTAGTAACCTTTTGTTTTTTATCAATTAGTAGTACATTTATTTAGAATATATATATTTAGTATTTACCCAGCCAATTGACTTTATACCCCACAGCAGAAGAATCAACTTTTTTTACAATAACCTCAACCCTGTCTGGTAAAATAGTCGAAATCTAACTTCAACCAATATTAAATCTGTATGATCCAGGCAGCACATTTAACTCATTTACCACTCATTCTAGCCTCAAGCTCACCCTATCGAAGGGAGCTTCTCAGTCGTCTGGGCATAGAATTCAGTACTCTATCTCCATCAATAGATGAATCCAGACAATCTGATGAGAGCGCTGAAGATCTCGTGGTACGCTTATCCCGTGAGAAAGCAATGGCAGTTGCGCAATCCCACCCTGAGGCACTAATTATTGGTTCTGATCAAGTTGCTACAGTGTCTGGAATGGTACTGGGCAAACCGGGGGATCATAAAATAGCTGTTGAACAGCTGATGAGTGCTTCCGGTCAAAGGGTCACTTTTTTCACCGGCCTCACGCTATATAACAGTAAATCCGGAAACACCCAAACCAGTTGTGTGCCTTTTCATGTTCAATTCCGCCAGCTGAATCAGGCAGAGGTAGAACACTATCTTGAAAAAGAGAAGCCCTATAACTGTGCTGGCTCTTTTAAATCAGAAGGCCTGGGAATATCTCTCTTCGAACGAATGGAGGGTGAAGATCCTAATGCCTTGATTGGCTTGCCACTGATCTGTCTGAACAATATGTTGCTGCAAGAAGGGGTCAATGTTCTGGGACAGAATTGATCAGAGGCTCTCTGGAATCATCAGCTGTAGAGGAACACATCTCAGTTTATAGCATCCTCAACTTGTTTTGTGTCTGCATCCAGATCACCACCATGCTCAGCATGGTTCAACCGCTCAAATGACTTGATGTCTGTTCTATCAACTGTTGCCAGATAATGATCTGTTCCTTCATGTGCCAAGATATTAGCTACCTGAACAATATCCACATAATCAACGGGAGCAGCCATACCAGGGTCACGACTTAAGTCTTCATGATGCGTAGCAACATCAATAATATTCTGATCGAATTTCCAAAGCTTTAAAATTGTACCCCCCACATGAGGATGCAACTTACGTAAAACCTTATCTAGAAACTCAGGATTATCTATTAATTCTTTGAATTTACAAGCTTTTATTAAAAGTGGAATATGGCCTATATCGTGAACAAGTCCAGCCACCAATGCAATATCCGGATCTATTCCCTGCTGCTCTTTAGCTAGTATTGCGGCCTGAGCACCCACTTTAACTGAGTGATTCCAAAGTCGATCCATTCGTTTCTCAATCTCTTTGACTGACGTTCGAAAAACCTCCTTCATCGACACGGCGTAGACCGCATTTTTAACCCGCTGAAATCCGATACGGGTAATTGCCGGTCGAATAGTCGCAATCGTGTTCATACCACGATACAGGGGACTATTCGCATACCGAATGAGCCTAGCGGTAAGGGATGCATCCCGAGAGATCACCTTCTCTAGATCTGAAGCCGAGCTATCTACATCGTTAATTATGATCAGAGCTTCAAGGGCTAAGGCTGGCAGAGTGGGAAGATAGATATTATTGGATAGAAGGTCTTCTTTTACCGAATCAACAAAGGCCTTGGTAGTTGTAGACTCAAACCGTCTATTCTCCTTCTCTTGATCAGTCTCAGTATTGACCACCTCACCATCTGCAAGTGTAAAAACAGATTTAGACATTAGTTAACAGCCAACCATGGAAAATAGAAGGTTTTTCAAGCAGAGCCTGAATGTGGATAAACTGACTCACAAGTAATGCATCTGCATGCATTGGAGGCTCTAGTCCGAGTACCATTTTGTAACCATCAGATTCCATATTCTGTTCTTTCATAGATTTCATATTTCAGATCTTTTCTGCTGATCCGTGCTTTTTACCATTGAACAACCCACTTTGTTGAGAAATCACTAATTGCAGATATGGATCTGGCCATCCCTGAACGTATAATCAGCGCTAAACAAATAGCGGCAAGAGAGTTGTTTTTCTCCAGTTTCCCTCATAAATTCAAGCTAGTTGAGTGGTTAGTCTGCGTCAAGGATCACATAAACAGAAAAAAGCTCTTGAACACTCCCAGGATAAATGCGTACGGCAAGACAAGATAGCTATAGATAGACTCTATTACAAAGAATCGATAGTACTAAGGGTTACAACACTCGTGCTGTTCATTTTGGAAGCAGATTATCCTCTCAAGACCTATTCAGATCTCTCCCTTAGTCACTTTTTTCCTGCCTATTGGTCCACACACTTATTAAAAATTCAATTAAACACTAAAATTTTTAAATCTTTCACAAAAAATAAAAGCTTAGTTAACGATAATACTAGCCAGATTCTTACCGCAAAAGTGCTTCGAAACCTGATTCCAGACTCAGTCTGACAAACAAACCACCTGATTCCAGTAAATAACCTAAGCAGCACACCCGACTTATTAGTGATGTGTCTCTCATTTTCATCAACTTACAACTGCTAATAATTAGATGAATTATTTTTTATTACAATAGGTTAGGAGGATTTTTGAAAATATACATTACATTCTTTTCACTCAAGTTTTTATCAGACATGTCGACTTTATGATTAAGCAAAGCATCGACCATGACTAAACAACAAGACTCTGACGGAATGGCAGAACAAGCACTAAATCGCTTCATTCAGCATACCGGCAACAAGCCGGCTGTGCTTATTGCTGATGATTCACGGGTGGTCCGTGTATCTCTTCGTAATATATTGAAAAATGATTGCCAACTGATTGAAGTTGAAGATGGCATCCAAGCATGGCAGCAACTTTCTGAAAATCCTTCAATCGACCTGGTATTCAGTGACCTGTCGATGCCAAATCTTGATGGTCGTGGATTATTATCCAAAATAAGAAATTCCGACGCGAACCATATAACCAACCTCCCCTTTATTGTTGTGACAGGAAACGAAGCTTCTCCAGAGATCGCTGAGGAGCTTGAAAAGCTTGGCGCAACGGGAATCGTAAATAAGCCTTTTGATCCTGATTTGATTAAGCAATTCGTCACCGAATTGTCGACCGAAACATCTGGAGAGATATCAGACGAAACTCTGACTTCAGAACCACAGACCGATTATCTGGAAAATACTACAGGCAAAAGCCAATTCATGGAGGTCGCCAGCAGAGAGCTATCATTTGCAATCCGCAATAAGAACGAACTAGCTCTGGCACTGGTAAAAATCGACCAGTTCAGCAGCATTTTTGAACACTACAGTGAAGCGGCCATCGAGCATATTCTACTTGCTGTTAAAAATATTATTCAGCAACACATCCATCCAGACGACACCCTTGCCTATTTTGGAGATGGTTGCTTCTCAATATTGCGTCCAGCATCGAATGCCATCGGAACCCGATATCTGGGAAGAAGAATACTGGATGATCTTGCTGCCAAGCAATTCTATCTTGGTGAGTCAGATCAAAGTGTAGGTGCCAGTATTGGGATATCAGCACCTGATATAAAACCTGGAACCCGATTACAGGATCTTTTGTTGCTTGCCGAAGGGCGTCTCAAAGCCGCGATCGAGAATGGTGGCGAAAAAGTTGTCGACAAAGGTAATGAAAATCTTACACCTGTCTCTACGCAGGAGAATGTAGATCTATCCAATATCATTTCGAACACGCAGACAAGCTCGCCCCATTCGGTTACTAAAAACACAACTGAAATTAACCGCCTGGCAGCTGAACAGGTAGCAGTAATCAAGGCAAAATACTCCAGTCAATCTAAGGATGTTGAGTCACAAGCCTCTCAGATAGCTGATTACAAACAGACTCTAGAAGAATTAACGGCGGAAAACAGAGCACTGATTGAAGATGTCAACCATTGGAAAAAGGAGTCATCAGAAGCAGAACAAATGCGCCGACAGCTTTTTGAAGTCGAAAGCCAATTTCAACAGCTGAAAGCCAAATTCACCGAAGTTCAAAATGTGAATAGTGAGCTCACTCAGCGTAGCGAAACCATTGAGCGAGAGAACCGACGACTCATCGACGAGGAAGAAGAGAGAACCGCATCACTGAGGCAATCCCACCAGATACTTGAAGGTGAGAATAATCGTCTGGAAGATCAGATGAGAGAGCTCACCAGTCGCGCTGAACGCGCTGAACTTGAAAGCCTGAAGTCGAATCAACTGGTAAGCAGTCTCAGAGATAATGGCAATCTGCTACGCATGCAGCTGGATCAGCTGCAACAACAAGTTAACGAACTTCAGGAGCAGCAGTACAAGGCGCAAAAACCCGACACCAAAGAGTCGGAATCAACTCTGGTTGAGAAGAATTCTGAGTTAAAATCCGATACAGATCTTTTAGATGAACTCTACAAGCCGGAAATAGCCCTTTCAGCAACACCTGAAATAAAACCGACAGCTCAGAAAACGACCACTTCTGTCCACCTGTTTCCAGATACAGATCAGATCAATGATAAACTGAAATCGTCGCAGAATATAAAGATCCCACCATTTCGTGTTGAATCTGAACCGATGTTTTTCAAGAACAGGGGTAATCTCTCATCATTCTCTATTGCCAGTATCATTCTCGTAGCGCTGTTGTTAATCGGCGGTATCTATCTTTATGTGGTCATGGGTGATGAGCAAAATCATAGCGTCGCAGCCACCCAACAAGACGCTGCTGAAACCAAGCCCCGGCATGACAGAGGTTCATCACCTCCTGCTACTGCAACATCAAACCCACGTAAAGATAAGGCCCAGAACAGTCACCTCGTAACACCGCCACAAACACTAGCTAAATTAGACAATAGTAATTCTAGAGCAACGAATCGCCCCTTACCGACAATTACCGATGAATTAAGGCTGGAAAAAGAGCTGACCCTACGTCAAATGGCCGAGGAAGAGTTCAGTCGTAGCATTGAAAAAACCACTGTCACAGAAACAGCAACAACCCATCAAACGCCTGCCTTCTACTTTGAACAGACATTGCAACCAGAACTTCAACCCGATCTGGTGACAGAGCCGTTGTTCAAACAACCAGAATTAGAGACCAGCGTCCCGCCAATTGACCCAGATTATCTACCTGAGCATCAGCAATAGCTCGCTACGAAACATAATCCTCTCAATACGTTCAATATCATCTCTATTTCATCAAGACATAAGATATCTATTCCTGAGTTAGTGGAACAGTCTCGATCAGGCTCCCAGCTCGCTGTTGAAATATACTGGCATGTAATGGCCAACCCGACTCATCAATAACAAAGACAGTCCATTTACCCCCTTCACCTGGGTTGAGACTCTTCACAGAGTATGCTCGCCAACGAGGCCCACCAACCTCTATATCAACTTCACTGATCACTTCCCCTTCAAATTCCCATCTATGGGTGACAGTTCGTCCCTGGAGATTTCTTAGATCTGTAAAAAATAAGACTCTGGTGGCATCCTCATTCAAACTGACCACTTGATCCACAGGCTCACGATTTTCAATATCAGTTGTAAACACAGCTCTGGCTACATAGGCATCAGGAACTGGCGACTCCTCAATTCCCTGGGTATCTAGCAACTCTTGTGTTTCATGAGTTATCTCTTCCGCCTCCTGAATCGCCTGGTCAGTTACTACTGAGGCCTCAGGTTCTGGTGCCTGGAATTCTCCCTGATCCTGCGACCACAAGATCGAAGGTATCATCAGTGCCGGTAGAATTAACAATGAAGAGGTATTAAAAATATCTTTTACCTTGGTATGCTTGGCCATTTAATCCTCCAAAATGCCATTTTTTATACAAATTTAATCTGAAATCATGAACACAAACCAGTGCTGATAGCGCTTACCGTTTTAAAACACGAATCCATTGCCAAAAATTCAATAATCCAGCTAACGATGCGGATAGATATGTAAACGCAGCTGCACGTAGTATTTTTTCTGCCCCAGGATACTGCTCTGGAGTCAGGTACCCACTCTTCAGCAATGGCAAGGCCTTTTTGAAACTGGCATCTAACTCAACAGGCAAGGTCATCAATTGTAGCAATACATTGGTACCCATCACCATAAAAGCGGCCATAACACTGATTATACCAACGGCAGGTGCCCGTGAAATCAGTGATGCAATCGGGGCAAGAAACAGCAAAAAGGATCCCAGGCGTTGAGAGATCTCAGCAAAGCGCCCTAACCTGGTACGCATCCGAAACATAGGTTCATCAGCAGCGTCCTGCAATGCATGCCCTACTTCATGAGCGGCCGTTGTGATCGCTGTGAGCGTTTTGCCCTCCAGTTTGTCTTTGGATAGCCTGACCACTTTGACTGACGGATCATAGTGATCCCCTAAATCAGTGCTTTCCACAATTACTTCATGAAGTGAAAATCGATCAAGTAGATGCCTGGCCAGTTCACCGCCACTCCCAGGAAAGTTAGATTCATCGTGCCGATTATGTCTGGTCATAACCCGGTTAACCCACCATTGGGGACCCAGCAGTAGCAGCAGTAGAAGAACCAAGACTATCAGATAGAGCATAATTTCAAGTCAACTTAGGGAAAGCTATTATTAACCCGGTACCTTATATAGGTAGGTTATTATCAGGCATATCGAGATATGAAACATTCCTAAAAGGCCTGACCATATCATCCCCATCATAGCTGGCTTGATTGATAACCGATGTGCAATATTCTATAAATGAAGCACTTTTCAGCAACAGCGTTTAGGGGAAGTAAAAAGACATTGCAGCGATATTGAGTATCCAAATAGAGGATATTTCTCCAGACACCCTTACCGGTCGCTGATCAGAGTAAGTTTTGAGCTGCTATCAACCAAAACATCTCAACACCATAACCACAATTTATTAGCGGTTATGGTGTTGAGTGACTTATCAGTAAGTGACAACCCTAGGCAACTCTTTTGCCTCAGCTACCCATTTTTCAACTGCTGAGAGACTGGGTGTAGCCCGCACCAGATTCTTTGCTTCGTTAACCTCTACCATTTTACCATGGAGATTTTCAGGTTTACGCTGGGCCAACTCTGGAACAGTATCAACACCAGCTGCTTCCAGAAGATCGGAATATTGCTCGCCGATACCTTTAACCCGGAATAAATCGGCCATGTTGATCCATCTCAGCAGCAGTTTCCCGCTTATCCCCGAAGCATCTTCGAGCTCTTTCCTTCCTTTCTTGGTGCTCCCTTTCTGCAACAAGGCCTCAAGGTTTTTGATATCAGCTCCCTCTAATTTTGATGCGTATTTCTCGCCAATACCCTCGATTTCTACAAGCTTTGTCATGACTAAGTCTCACTTTGGTTGGATAGGTGTTTTTTCTTCTTCCATAGTGAGCGTTCCAATACTCAACAACTGCCATCCCTATGCACCCTCTGAAAGGCTTACAATTCCGACAACCCGAATCGTGATCGAAGCAGATTTGTCAGGATCAGTAATTTCAAGCTAACGAATCTATATCGTGTACCTTCTATTCAATCATTCAGCAATGATACACATTACTGTAAATTGATAAATAATCTTTAGATGTCTAATTCTAAACAACTGTAAATTCTTCAATATTCCGCCACTACGACAAGAATTATCTATATCAGCTAATACTGTCGATAATTTGACTGGCCAGATTCACCCTTCGGCGATCTTCTCGTCTTCGTTCACCAGGGAATGGATCAGCGAGACCTAAAAGCAACCTGCGACGATCTCGAGTGGATTGTCGACGGATATAGGGATGAGCACGTAATCTCCTGCCTTTTTTAGAGTTGGCATTCAAACGTCCTATCATCTCATGAGCGGTCTCTGATGGATTAATGTAAATAAGCCCGTGATACTCCCATTGAGAAGACTTGTTGTACATCATCTTCAGCACTTTACTGCGCTCTATACAAGAGGAGTTCAGCTTGGTAGAAAATAAAGACCATCCCGGACTTGCTAAACGACAAACCATCTTAGTCAATTCACGAGCCGAACATTCGTCAGAAATCCCTTTAATGAAGACCCACATTCTTTGCCTCATAGCAGATACTTATCGAAATTCACTATAGCAGACTGAAATTATTTTTCTTACTATTTGAAACGCTCAAGGATCTATTTCAATACAGCAAACCACAAATTATGCATTGGCATAGTAGTGTAGTGCTTCATACTATTGCGCGACTGTAGCGTGACGCCAAGCCACGCAACAACGCGAACTATGGCTTGGTGCCGCGCCCGAAGGGAGGCACGCACTAGTATGAAGCACTACACTAGGTCTTACGCACTCCGGGAACAATCACCCAACAACTAAACTCATACCAATTAGGTCGTGCATCAAAAATCGGTATCTCTCAGAGCCCCGCTACTGGGACAAGGCAAGGTGCAAATTGCCGGGAATGACACGCCCTTTCCAAGAAGTGCTACGCAGAAATGGCCCCGTAGGTGAAGCAAGTGGAAACTGAAATGAGTAATCGATTCATCACTGAGTATCAGCATCTACCCGATACAATCCCAATATTCCCCCTCTCCGGTGCTATTCTCATGCCCGGCGCTCAGCTACCCCTGAATATCTTCGAACCACGCTATCTCAATATGATACAGGATGCTATGGCCACCCATCATTTGATAGGTATGGTACAACCCAAGAATGAGCAGAATACTGATGATCAAGAGGTGCTCAGATCAGGGGGTTGTGGCAGAATCACATATTACAATGAGACCCATGATGGCAGAATTGAAATAGTCCTCACCGGTGTCTGTCGTTTTGAGATCATTGAAGAACTCCCAACAACACGAGGCTACCGGCTGATATCACCTTCCTGGGAGAAGTTTAAATCGGACTATGATCAAGTCACCACGCTACACAATGAGGAACGTAAACAGGTCGAGACAACATTGGATCGCTACCTGAATGCCAACAACCTGAAGACAGACACGGAACAACTGAAGCTACTTCCCACAGATCTATTGGTAAATGTTTTGACAACATCGCTGCCCCTTGGCCATCAAGACAAACAATCCATTCTTGAGGCCGTATCAATTGATGACAGGCTGCATCTGTTGATTACGAAGATGGAATTGACCAGCTACCCTGAGCACAATCAGCTTAAACACTGAATCACACCAACCTTTAGCAAGCAATCTTGTTGTGTCAAAGTGGATTTATGGCATATTTGATAAATAGTTCATTCAAGCCCGCCTGGTGGCTGAAATCCCCACATATGCAGACCATCTGGCCTAGTTTACTCAGGCCGAGAGTAGACTTGAATTTCCGTAAGGAACGCATCGAACTTAGAGATGGCGACTTTATTGACCTCTCATGGCATGGTTCAAAAGGACCACTGGTGATGGTCATTCACGGATTGGAGGGATCACTGAGTTCCCACTACGTCACACCACTCCTTAGTGCTTTGAACCTGGCTGGATTCAGAACCCTGTTCATGCACCTGCGAGGATGCAGCGAACAACCGAATCGACTGGATCGCAGCTACCACTCTGGCGCTACAGAGGATTTAAAGGAGATACTGGACACTCTCCAGCTAAGTAACCGTAAACCGCAGGCAGTGATCGGATTCTCCCTGGGCGGCAATCTGCTATTGAAATACTTGGCTGAAAGTGGAAAAACAAGTGGCCTACAGGCTGCAGTAGCCATATCGGTCCCATTCAATCTTGCCCATTCAGCAAAACGTCTAGAATCGGGGCTTTCTAAGATCTACGGCCGATATTTACTGGGAAAATTGTTGAGCAGCTACCAGAAAAAATGCCGGTTCAACCAGAACGGTGATCCTGTCGATATCTCGACCATTAACACCATCTATGAATTCGACGACAAAATCACCTCACAACTGAATGGCTTTAGAGATGCTGACGACTACTATCTCAAATGCAGTTCAGCATACCACCTCAAAAAAGTCGTCACCCCAACCTTAATAATTCATGCTGTGGATGACCCCTTCACACTCCCCGAAGATTCGCCCAACCTAGCGGAATTAGGCCCAGGTATTACATTGGAGGTTTCTCGTTGTGGCGGACATGTGGGGTTTATTCAAGGCGATTTACCGTGGAATCCAGAATATTGGCTGGATAGACGCATTGTTCAGTATCTGAAACAGCAGAATCTAGTAGCCAATGAGGAGGCTAGTGGGCCATGCGGTGACTAAGGTAATGATCAGAGCCCCGCTCATCAGTCTAGGAAAGGCGTACTCCGCAGGGAATGGCAAGCCCTTTCCAAGGAGTACAACGCAGCATTGACTGATGAGCGGGGCTCCTTCGGGCCGGCCCACAAGCCTCAGCAGTTTCGTTGCACTCACTTGAATTGGCCTGCCAGTCCTAAATATTTCATTTAGTGAGAATGTGTCTGTCTCCTAGATGGCTTAATGCATAACCTGATGTAGGTCGGATAAGCGGAGCGCCATCCGACAATCTCCTGCGGGTACCACCTGAAAATGTTGGATGGCGCTCCGCTTATCCAACCTACCCGTCATTGAAATCCACTCTAATCCCAGATTAATATCTAGTGGGACAGGCTGATCGTTACCTTATTTACCGCATGGCCCACTAGGAAGCACCCTGACTTGCAATTGTCATCGAACTAACACAATCTACATACCCATGGTTGTTTGTTCTTCTAAAGTCACTTGAGATGTTCCATATTGAGTCGGTTTTCAAGCCCGATTCATAGTCACCTGACCTGAAAGCAGTTCATCACCATGAAAGCCCTGACGTCAAAGTAAGGCACATGATTGCAGCAGATTTTTCTAGTTTGAAGAGGCTTTTTACGGTGTTTTGGTATGGCTGATCCAAGTGGTAAAGATACCGATCAGATGGTAGTGGATGTTGCCTGTATAGATCACAGACGATTCCGTGCAACTTTGGTTTCAACGATTGGCAGCCACTGCGAAGTATGGCGAAGCAGCAAGCGTCATGAAGAGTTGATTGATGGAGAAATTGAGACCAGCTATAGCGAATTCGTTATAAAATGGCCATATTCCGACTATTCAGAAAGAGAGACAAAATTACTCGCCCGCCACTACCGTCAACTCAAGGAAACCTTAGACGAAATCATTCCTGACGCCCTGTTTGTTGTTACCAAAATTAATGGTCGCCCAAGCGTTCTTGTGCTCGCCAAAGCTATCAATGTCTGGTTTAACATTGCCAATCAACAGAACGAAGAGGAAGCAATAAAACTATTGTGCGCCAATCCGAAAGCACGCATCCAACTTTCCAGATTCGTCAAAGCTGCCCAAGCATGGCGTAAATCAGATAACCCAAGAGTCATAGACCTATTCGGAATCGATAATCTGATCATGGATACCAACCGCGAAATCCATTTCCTTGATAGTTTTTTCGTCTTCTTTTTTGAAGATACCTTTCACCTGATCGATGGCGGTGATGAAGACAAGGAATTAGAAGAAAAGGTAAATATCTCCATCAAACGAATGAATTATCTCGATCAATTACTGGATCAGGTCAAGGCATCTTGCAGCAAGCAATAGTTTATCTGAAGCTGTCCCGCAATTGCAGGCCCGAATAACTAGTGGGCCATGCCTTGACTAATGAGCAGGGCTCTGATAGTTGCCTTATTTACCGCATGGCCCACTAGGGAAGAATACAGAAACATTCAGACCACTCCGGTCTTTCCTGTTCTGCATTTCGATAGAGGCTTGATGGAGCTCAATGATGCGTTTTACTATAGCTAATCCCAAGCCGCTACCTTGAGTATTTGTATCTTCACCCCGTCTAAAACGCTGATATAAGCCTTTCTGCTTCTCTTCTGGGATGCCTGGCCCAGTGTCGCTGACAACAATATTGACCCCATCATCAAGCTCAATCAACTTCACACTGACATCACCATTATTTGGTGTATATCGTATGGCGTTATCAATGAGATTCCTCAGCAAAATCTGTATTGCTGGCGAGTATCCTGGCACCATGACAGGCTCACTGGGGCCATCAAAAGAGATCTCAATATCCTTCTCTATTGCAGATGCAGCAATTGATGAAAGTGTATTAACTGCCTCCTGCTGTATATTAACCTTCTGGACATGTACTCTATCTAATGTCTGACTATCCATTCTTGCTAGGGTCAAGAGTTGCTCAAGCAGGTGGGTTGCCCTATCAACACCACGGATAATTTGATCGAGAAATCCATTATGGTTATGCCCTTCAGTTAATGTCTTTGCTTGAGCCAATGTTTTCAATGCTGCCAGTGGTGTTCTAAGTTCATGTGCAGCATCAGCTGTAAACTGACGCTCGTTTTCCAGCGCAGAGTCCACCCGAAGAAAGAGGCGATTTAAAGATTCCACCATAGGTATAACCTCGTCAGGCACACCTTCCGTAGATATAGGCTCTAGTGAGTTAGGATCCCTGTTCTCAACTTTACCTGCGATATCTTTCAGCGGCTTGAGTCCCCCACCAACTACGATCCAAATGAATAGACCAATCACAGGTATTGAGATGAGTATGGGCCATAGGCTGTTAAAAACTATCTCAGAAACAGTTTCCTGACGTACTTCCAATAACTCCCCAACTAGTACATTGAATTGGCCACTAGACTCCATGAGACCAAACATACGCCACTCTTTATCGTTAATAATAAAATTGTTATAGCCTTTTTCGAATTCATTGAAAGATACTGGTAGATTGGAACGTAGATACGTTTTCCCATTGGTGCCTTTTATCAAAAATGCTATTTTTGATTCATATCTATGCCCTTTGATACTATCCCTGGGGACCAAAGTTAAATAGTCCCCTTCACTCTCAGCGGTTACGTACTCCTGCACGATTTGCATGAAAAGTGGTGATTTTCTTATCGTATCCTCACCCAGATCAATAACAATTTTCTGCAGCTTCTCTTTTCTCTCAGAATCCTCTTCAACCTCGTGAATCATTAATGTCGCTAGAATCCTTGACTCTTGCGCTAAAGTTGCGTCATAGATCTCTTCCACTTCATTAGAGGCGGCCTTATAGACAAAAAAAGCGGCAACCAGCCACAATATAATAATGGTTGAAATAAGGCTGACTAAAAGTCGCTTTCTAATTGAGGAGCTGTTCATACCGTATTTTAACCATATCCCATTAATTCTGTTTCTGGATCAGGTAACCTACGCCTCGAACAGTCTTGATCAAATCTTTTCCCAACTTTTTTCGCAGGTGGTGTATATGAACTTCAATAGCATTGCTCTCTACACCTTCTTCCCAACCATATAGGGACTCTTCCAGTGCTAGCCGAGACATGATTCTACCCTGATGGGTTAACAGGGTCTCCAATATTGCAAACTCACTTGCACCCAGTTGAATCTCCTCTCCACTCTTGAGTAACCTACGAGATGCAGGATCGAGGGTAAAATCGTTAAATGAAATTACTGGCGCTGACCGTCCCTCCCTGCGACGGCAAATTGCACGTAACCGGGCATCCAGCTCCATCAAGTCAAATGGCTTTACAACATAATCGTCAGCCCCCGTATCCAACCCACTGATGCGATCATTAATCGTATCTCGAGCTGTTAGAACCAGTACAGGGAGATCATCGCCTTTGGAACGTAATTTCTTCAGGAGCTGTAATCCATCCTGTTTTGGTAATCCCAAATCCAAAACCAAGGCATCTATGTTCTCACTGAACAACGCCTGTTCAGCGGCAGAACCATCGACTACCCAGTCCACAGTGTGACCCAGTTGTTTCAATCCCAAACTTAGACCTTCACCTAAATGCTGATCGTCTTCAGCTAACAAAATACGCATCAATAGATACCTGATAGATTTCTTTCATTGATCACAACAAATTTCTCAATTCTGGATCTCATAACAGAAATCCAATACACAGTGTTTTAGCTGTTTCATTCTGCAAGGCAGGATAAAGTACTTATCTAAATCTGAGTTGAGAATGCCAAACCATGCTCTTACTACCTTTGCCGATATTTCTCAGATATTGTATTACCTTTTTGTAACTAGAATTAATAAACTCCTAGTAAGCATCACTCAACTGTAGCTGCTTTTTTGCCATTGATAGCGCTACTTCAACATCCTTTTTCCTGCCTGCATCCGCCAATGGTCTACTGACTCTCGGTGGTGCATTCAGAGCTTTTTCAAATGCTTTGATTGCAGATCGATACTGGTTGTTCTGCAAAAGAAAATCGCCATAAAAGTAATTTGAATCAATTCCATCAGGACTGATTTCAAGTGCTTTTAACAAATACTCCTCGGCTTTTTCGAGATTTCCAAAACCAATCGGATATCCAGGCACTTGATAATAGAGACTACCCAGGAGAGTGTATATTGAGCCATCCAAAACCAAAGGGTCTATCAATTCAGTTTGCTCAAGCAATCTCTTAGCGCGTTTCACCATCGACAGACCTATGATGCCTCCCTTTTCTTCGGCTATTGTTGAAAGTACGACTGCTTGCCAGACCATAGGTGGAGCTTCTCCCGGTCGACTCTTAACAAGACTTTCTACATCTGTCGAAAGAACTTCCAAGGCCTCAAGACGCTGATTCTGCTCAACGTGGTATTTTATTTTTGCCCAACGCTCACTCAGACTGACCAGTTCAGAAGACATTTCGCCTGCGATTGATAGATCACAGATTAATATCATAATTATGGAAATGAACCGTTTATGAATCATAGTCTCTTCACGCCTATCATATTGTGCGCCGCAGCATCTGCACCCAAAAAGTGAAAAATTTGATGAATACTTTACCACTTTTCAGCATACTCCAATGCTCATATATATTTAATAACACGCTGATTAGAAAGATTTTAATCAAAAAAATGTCATATTTTTAACACAAAGCCATTTGAAACCTCACAAAGCCCTGAAATCTGTACGGTTCAAGAGAAATATTCTACGGAAAGCATTGGCATATTATTATTTACATGGGTATCATTCTGTATTGGCTAAGAAACAGACCCATACCCGCTCCTCATTTGAGATTTATCAGGTCGAGAATCGGCATCTTCCGTTTCCAAGCTAACAAGCGAGGCATTGAGCCGACGCTTTAGAGTTCATGGTCTGTCTGGCAGGTTTACGCATGGGACCGTCAGACCCTGAACAAGATCAATTCTCTGTTAGGAATGTAAATCGATGACTAAATTGTATGTTGGCAATCTGGCCTGGTCTGCCACAGAAGATGATATTCGGGAACTGTTTACCGATATCGGTGAGGTACAATCTGCAAACCTGATCCTGGATCGGGAAACCCGTCGTTCACGCGGTTTTGCTTTTGTAGAAATGGGTCAGGCTGATGCCGAGCGCGCCATTTCAGAACTGAATGGCAAAGATTTTCAAGGACGCGCATTGAGAATCAACGAGGCACAAGAGAAGCCAAAGCGTAGTTCTGGCGGCGGCGGTGGCGGTCGCTGGTAAGCACTAATATTTTCATTTAGTCGCTTTACAACGAAGTTTCTATAAAAAACGGCAAGCAGCAATGCTTGCCGTTTTTCGCATGTGGATTTAACTACTCTTTATGTAGGCTTTATTTGGTGTAGTACCTAGCGAGTTCAAGTAATCCTGGAATCGGTGTCTATCATCTTTTCCTCCCTCTTCTACTGAACCCCTGTCATGGATGAATCATAAGTTACAGAAAACCTATCTGTGACCTCCATCCTCTATTACAAACTCCTTTTAACTCCAATGTAACAGACACCCCTTAAACTCAACTTCATGGAAAATGAAGTGCGCATTAAGTCTATCGGGTTTAAGGTCGTAGATCGCCGGCGAGATGAAATCGAGCCTCTGCTTTTGAGGTGTCAACGAGAACTACGTCCCTTAGAGATAGGACTATATTTCAACGACCCCTCCAGTCATGACCTGATAGAACAGGCTTTACCCGACAAAAATGTGCTATTAAACACACATATAGATCATCGCAGATTGAATGTCTTTGCCCTCGATGTATATGACACAGGCCCTCATTTGAGACGTCAGATTGAACTCTCTCTCAAATGGGGTGCTGATTATGGGATAAACCATTTATCAGCATTTCCGTTTCCCCGTCGTGAAGAGGCTCAGACCGAACTTCATGAAAAACTCTCAAAACAACTGAGTCTACTCAACAGTATCTGTCGTGAGTACCAGTTTCCTATCTATCTTGAAAACACCTACCACGAACTCGATCTCTACAGGCAGACATTCAGGGCGATACGAGAAAACCAGTTCGACTACCTCCATTTTTGCTTCGATTTTGGTCATGCGAAAATCTGGTCTGCAAAACCACTGACAGACTGGCTCAAGTTCTTAGAAGAGTTAAAAAGAGATAATAAGAAGATCCATTTCCACCTGCATACCAATCGAGGACTTTCAGATGAACACCTATCATTTATTGAGGCCGAATGGTTGGATATCATCAAAGCGGACAGTTATACCAGCCCGATGAATAGTTTTGAGGCAATTGAGCAGATAGATCAGCAATTTCCAGAGAGCCGAAAATTAATGGAAGTCCCCCCCCAGGAGGCAATTGAAAACTTGCGGGCTGTTGCTGATGAAATCGATCAAATCAGGCGCAAGAGAGAACTCTTAACAGCCTGATTTCCGAAGAAGATGCAGCGTCAAACCGGGTCATCTGAGCCACCCATATAGCCCAGAACACCCAACACTTAATAGGGCCTGTTAACACTAAATGAATCGATCCTGTTGCCCCTGAAAAAACGCCAATCAAGGCGCGAGGAGAGAGGTTTGGTCACTCCAAATGAACGACGAGCAACGCCGAATGGCGCTTTTTCAGGGGTAACCCGTAGGGCTGAGGCTATTTTCCGCCCAGCGGCGTTACCATTCGCTCATGTAGAATGACTACACCTTGCTCATTCTGTCTTGCTGGACGAAAAAATAGTCTCAGCAGGGTCGATTCATTTAGTGTTAACAGGCCCTAGCCAAGTCGCCAGAAAAATTGCTTGGTCAGAGCGATTCCAAAGCAGCGATTCGATCCGCCAATGGGGGATGACTTGAGAACATCTTCTGAACCTTACCCGCACTAATTGCAAATGCCGCCATCTCTTCGGGTAGCTCCTCCGGCTGATGTGCCTGCTGCAACCTCCTCAGGGCAGCGATCATCTTTCCTCTGCCTGCCAGATCTGCACCACCTTTGTCAGCTCTGAACTCTCGCCAGCGGGAGAACCACATCACGATGGTCATCGCTAATATGCCAAGAACAAACTCAGCAATTATCGATACGA
This sequence comes from Candidatus Thiodiazotropha sp. DIVDIV, assembly GCA_040506275.1. Classification (GTDB taxonomy): domain Bacteria; phylum Pseudomonadota; class Gammaproteobacteria; order Chromatiales; family Chromatiaceae; genus Thiodiazotropha. Next base: position 684,218 of record JBEVXD010000001.1, on the reverse strand, counting down.
TATAGAATGCAGGTCCATATCCACGCTCGGTTTTAAAAACCACTCTGTCCACAGTGTGCCCGATAATCCGTGAAAGAAAGACGACAAAGGTATTGATGACGCCTTGAATCAGTGACATCGTCACCATATCACCATTGGCAACATGACTGACTTCATGGGCCAATACAGCCTCAACCTCATCCCGACTCATCTGTTGCATCAGACCAGTACTCACTGCGACCAGTGCGTTATTCTTATTCCAGCCGGTTGCAAATGCATTGGGAGAGGCATGATCGAAAACACCCACCTCCGGCATGCCGATACCCGCCCTTTGCGCCTGAGAATCAACGGTGGAAACCAACCATCTCTCAACATCACTGGATGGCTGTTCAATCACTTTCACCTTCATGCTCCGTTTTGCCATCCATTTGGAGATAAAAAGGGAGATCAAGGATCCGGAAAATCCAATTACTGCAGAGTAGACCAGCAGTGCATTGATATCGAGATCAACGCCGTTCTGCATCAGTAGCCCTTCAATGCCGAGTAATCTGAAGGTAACACTGATCAAAGCCATAATGGCCAAATTGGTGCCAAGAAAAAGTGCGATTCTCATCATGTCTGCAGCTCTCTACTTACAAATATTTATCTCTGTGGAATATGGGATCATTGATGGCAGATTTCAACTGAAGTTCCCCATCTCTGAGAGATACTAACCAGGCCACAAGTATATAAGGCATTCGGTGGGTTTGTTGTGAGAGGAAACAGAAAAATTCAGAAAGAAGTGTCAATAATCGTCATTCCCAGATAGGGGCTCTTTTTGCAAGAGCCCCTGATATAGGCGCAATCTATTGATTCACAGAGTAAAAAGCAAAAAAAGCTCACATTTTATAAGAAAAAGCAGGCTAATCCGCAGACCTAGAAAACCACTAGCCCGGTTGGGATAGTAGTTCTTTTAGAGTATTGTCGATAAAGGTCTTATCTTCTGACGCTACGCCAAGCATACCAAAATGACCCCATAGCGTAGGAATGGGCCGCAATTCGCTATTGGGTGTCAATTCATGCTCCACTTTACATTCATCAACGGTAAACATGAGATCTTTTTCAAAGGGCATATTGTAGACCTTCGCTTGTATCCTTCCCAAGGCCGCAGCCAGGTTACCATCCGTATGCTTGGAGACATCAGCATGTTGCCATTTACGCAAACTGGTTAATAATGCATTAGGATCCATCAGAGCAAACCATGCTTCCCAAAAATTTGTTTCGAACTCTTCCAATGAACTAAAACCTGCACCACGCCAGCTCTCTTGAGCATAGAACTCTTTACTTAAGCCGATCATGGAAAAATAGCGAGCCAGATTTTTTAAACCTTCACTTACCGCATTGGGTTCCTTGTAATCTCCACTCTCCCAAGCCGAGTCCAATTGAATCTGTCGCATGGCATTTTCAACCAGAACATAGTTGTGTCCAGTACCTTTCGCGGTTCCTCCGATTGGTGCAGCACGCTTAACCATGTCAGGATAACGGACTGCCCACTCAAAAGCTTGTTGTGCGCCCATCGACCACCCCAGAACCAACTGTACAGAAGTGATTCCAAAATTCTCTGTCGCCAAGCGGTGCTGAGCACGAACGTCATCGCCTATAGTGACATTCGGAAAATTGGACATTGCAATCGAGTCAGGTGAATTATGTGGAGAGGTGGAGAGCCCTGCTCCAATCATATTTGGTAGTAAGATAAAATACTTTGTCGGATCCAGTGCCATTCCTTCACCAACATACATCTCCATGTGTTTACTTGTACCCGAAAACATGTGGGGGAAAATAATTGCATTATCTTTAGCTTCATTTAACTCACCAAAGGTTGCATAGGCGATTTGACAGTTGGGTATACTTCCGCCCTCCTCTAACTCAAAATCGCCAAGATTAAAGAACTCGTAGGGGCCGTGTTGTTCCTGCGAATAGAAAGGATTATCTAGCATCGCCAAACTCCGTCCGGTTTATATGTTGGTGGATCTAGTTAAGCAACAACTCTATTTCCATGTTTTTTTTAGAATGACCTTGAGCATATTGAAGACATCAGACCAATACACTTTCAATAATCTAATTATATGCTTGTGACTGAATACAGGTCTGCACGTAGTTCTACGTAGTTATCGGATATGCTGCGAATCTATTTGTTACGTGGCAATGTGGTTTGCTGAGATCATTAATCGAGTAAGAGCATTTGGTTAAGATGGGATACTGACTTTTTTCGTAGGTCAAACGAGATGGTAATCGTGCCGGGGCTTGGGTTACGGGGTGAACGACAACCGGGGAGAATACGTGCCGTACGGCTTTCTCTCCAGCTTCCGGGATTGATAATATTGGTGGAAATAGCCCGCCAGAAAGATTGATGCTGGAAATATTCAACCGCTTGGCTATGGCATTACATACCGGACATCTCACAATTTCAGGAGGTGCAAAGCTTGTCATAACTTTATGTTAATCTATTGATTAAACTTCATCTTTGGTAAGTAATCTGTGTTTAATATTAGTTGTTTCTACTTCAAGATATCGTAGAAAGCATTTTCTTCGAAGTCTATTCCCAGTGAAATTTAAGGGTGTCATCACTTTTCTTCCCTCGACAAACTAAAAAACCGGCACAGAAATACTACCCTTCAATTTATAAGCTGAGTGAGGTGGCTAACAACCACCTCCCTAGTCCTTCTTAATCAACAAATCAAACACCACCCGTGCAAAGCTTGCCGCTTTGGTGGGGTCGGATAGTAACTGCATCATTTGATTCTTGTGCGCGCCGTTGCTATCCAACACAGCATCATCAAGGGCCTTACTAAAGTCACCTAACATGGCCTGTTCAGGGCTGTTATTGGCGATCTGATTCATCACCAGTTCATTCTCACCAATCTTGTCTCTGATGGTGTAAGCGTAGTTCACCAGATCCTTCTCTGTGAGTTCATCGGTAATGAAAATCTCATTCAGTCGATCGATGATCTGGGAGAGAAACTCCTCTTTCTTGTCTTTCGCCTTGGCGCTGCCCAATCCCTCGCCAGGGGTCAGGTACTCACCGGCATCTTCCTGCAGATTGATATCCTGCTGGCGGATCTTGGAGAGGCGGTAGTGACTAAGGACCACGTTATCTAAATTGATGTCATCATCGTCATCAATCGATTCGCGCAACATCGGGCGCAGGTGGCGAGCGTAGAGGCTTAACTTCTCCAACCCTTTGTCGTTGTAGTCAACAATCTGTGATATGAACTCGTAGAAGCGCACAAAGGTGCCCAAATCCTTTTTAAAGATCTCCAGGGCATCCTTCTCTTGTTTACACGCTTTAAAGCTATTCTCGGCATTGGCCATCAACACTGCATCACCGGTCTTCTTGGTGCGCTCGAACATATCCCTGGCCTGTTTGAAGGCCTCGATGGCTGATTTATAGCGTTTCTGCCAGCGCTCGACCGCAGGCTTGCAGATGTTGGCAATCGCGGCATTGCTCTTGTTCTTGACAAAGAAGGCCTCGCAGAACTGCTCCACCTCCTGCCAGGTGAAGATACCGGCGGCGCGCAGCTTCTCGAACAGGTCGAAGATCAGATTGGGGTCGGAGACATCATCCAACTCGGCAGTCTGGTAGTAGGGCTGGAAGGCTTCGAGGATATCGTCCGGATCATTGAAGAAATCGAGTACAAAGGTGCCGCTCTCCGCCTTGCCGGGGTAGGTGCGGTTGAGGCGCGACAGGGTCTGCACGCACTCCACACCACCCAGCTTCTTGTCCACATACATGGCGCAGAGCTTGGGCTGGTCGAAGCCGGTCTGGAATTTGTTGGCGACAATCATCACCCGATAGTCGTCAGAGTCGAAGGCCTTGCGCATGTCACGACCTTTCAGGTTGGGGTTCATATTGCCCTCGGTGAACTTCTCACCCAGTAGCGCTTCGGCGTTGGGGTCTTTGTCGCTGAACTCTACCTCACCCGAGAAGGCGACCATGGCATGGATCTTTTTATACCCTTGCTCAGCGATATATTTATCAAAGCCCAACTTGTAGCGTACCGCCTCCTTACGCGAGCTGGTCACCACCATCGCTTTGGCCTGCCCACCCAGCAACCCCATCACGTTGTCTTTAAAGTGTTCAACGATCACCTGCACCTTTTGCGCGATGTTGTAGTCGTGCAGGCGCACCCACTGGTTCAGCTTTACCTTGGCCTTTTTGCTCTCCACCTCTTCATCGGCGGCAGCGATCTTCATCGCCAGGTTGTAGGCCACCCGGTAGTTGGTGTAGTGCTTCAACACATCGAGGATAAAGCCCTCCTCAATCGCCTGGCGCATGCTGTAGACATGGTAGGCCGCCGGTTTATTGGTTTTAGAGGGCGGCTCATCGGGATTGGGTGGACGCCCAAACAGCTCCAGGGTCTTGGTCTTGGGGGTGGCGGTAAAGGCGAAATAACTCAAATTGGGCGAGACCCGGCGCGAGGCGACGGCGGCATCGAGGATATCCTCGCTTGTCAGCTCCTCTTCCGTCTCACCAGGGCCGTTCTCCTTGCCCCCCATCATCAGCACCTCTTTCAGCTGTCGGGCGGTAGAGCCGGTCTGTGAGGAGTGTGCCTCATCGGCGATGATGGCGTAGTGGCGCTCCTTGAGGCGGGCGCTGTTCTCAATCGCCTTGAGCACATAGGGGAAGGTTTGAATAGTGACGATGATGATCGGCTGCGAGCCTTCCAGCGCGGCGGCCAGCTTCTCCGACTTGGAACCCTCCCCCTCTTTGCGGTTGATGCGCCCCACCACCCCATCGACATGCTCAAATTGATAAATTGTGTCCTGCAACTGGTCATCCAGCACGGTGCGGTCGGTGACGATAATCACCGAATTGAACTGCTTGTTGCCCGCCTCGTCATAGAGGGCGGAGAGCTGATGCGCGGTCCAGGCGATGGAGTTGGATTTTCCCGAACCGGCGCTGTGCTGAATCAGGTACTTATTGCCGGGGCCCTCCTCATGGGCGGCGCTCACCAGCCTGTTGACCACATCCCACTGGTGGTAACGGGGGAAGATCAGCGTCTCTTTCTTATACTTGCGCCCCTCCCAATCCTCCTTCTCCTCAATCTGCAGGTGCACATAGCGGGCGAGGATGGTGAGCAGGTTGTCGGGCAGCAATACCTCGTTCCACAGATAGTCGGTAGCGTAGCGACTTTGATCCTCCGGCACATCGTTACCGGCCCCACCGCCTTCTGTACCCTTGTTGAAAGGCAGGAAGAAGGTCTCATCCCCCTCCAGGCGAGTGGTCATGTAGACCTCGTACTGGCTCACCGCGAAGTGAACCAGCGCACCGCGCTTGAAGGTGAGCAGGGGTTCCGGCTTCTTGGTGGCAGGGTCGATGGGGAAACGGGTGGTCTTGTATTGCCGGATGGCGTTCTCCACCGCCTGCTTGAACTCAGATTTCAACTCTAACGTCGCCACCGGCAGTCCGTTGACGAAGAGCACCAGGTCGATGCGCCACGCCTTCGCCGTCTTTTCTCCCTCTCCCCTTGCGGGAGAGGGCTGGGGAGAGGGGGAAGCCCAAGGGCTATAGACCAACTCCGGCACCACCCGCAGGCGGTTCTTCGTGTAGCGCACCAGGGTATCGGGATTGAGATCGTGTTCCGGTTTGAACTGACAGAGGCTAAAGCGGGTACCACGATCCCGCAGCTCATGGCGCAATACCCCCAGGGTGCCGAAGGTACGCATCTCTTTGTTGGCCGCATTGGGGTCGGCCTTGTTGAGCTGGTTGGCGACCCGCTCCAGGAATTTCTGTTCGGGGTTGTTGGGGTAGAGTTTGCTGAACTTCCGCCACTGGGAGTCTTGAGTATCTTTTACAAAACCCAGTAGATCCTCTTCATAGAGGGCCAGCTCACGGTTGTAGTTTTCGGGCTTGCCCAGCAGCCAGCCGTTGGCAACCAGCTGCCTGACCATATCGCTTTGAAAAGTGAACTCGTTGGATTTCCCTCCCCCCAATAGACTCATGCGGTGTCTTCCTTGTTGGTTTGTGGTTCTGGGGCTGTCCAGTCTCTTACGTCGATTTTGCCGGTTACAGCGGCGGAGATTAGGGCGGTTCTGCGCTCCTGAAGTAGTTCAATTGCATTTTTTGCTTTTTCTTCCAGAGTTTTGAATCGACCTCTTGCATCACGTATAGAAACTACTATTCCCTCAACCTCATCCACAGGCGGAATCGGCACAGGAATATTTTTCACAATATCCGTATTCAAATTCGGCTGCCCAGATCCCTGTTTAATTCTTTCTCTTAGATCATCCGTAAGGGTGGAAAGGTAATAATAAGCAAACTCATGGTTAAGTGTAAGGTTCTCAAAGCCGACCACACCATCGTTAGCATTTGCGTCAATGCTCAGGATTTTCGGAACCCCCAAGGTTGCCCCACTATTTGAAATCAGTAACGTTCCAGATGAAAACACCCGACATTGATCGCTCCCTCTCTTAGTTAAGAACGTTTCTGTTCCTTTTAGATATATTTCTTCGTCTTTCGTAATCTCAGCTACAGTTACCCAAGGAGAGTAATCTCCATTGAACAAAGTCGGATCACCCGCAGGCCTCGGCGAACCACCTCTAATGACAGAAGAAATATATCCGAACTTACTGACTTCCCAATGCCCCGGCACCTCCCCCAACCACTCAACCCCTGAGTCGCGCATGGGGGCGTCGGGATTACTCGGGCTATCCCTGCCCTCGCCCTTCGGGCCAGCAGCAGAGCTGCTGTTCAAATTTGCTCCCGGCAAATATGTGAGGCCTTTGGTGACGGCATGGCTAATCACCGCTTGGCGTTTCTCTTTTAGCAGCTTGATGAGCTGTTGTTGTTTTTCGATCAGGGTGTCGATTTTGGCGGTTTCGTGGTCGAGGAAGTTGGCGATTATCTCTTGCTCATCTAAAGCAGGATATCCAAACCGAACTGACTTAAAATCATCTTTATTAAGTTTTGGCTGAGCTGATGATGCCGTAGCATTTAACCTCAGCTGTTCATTGGCACTTTGGCTTTGCCCTACATAGGCCATGAACTCCCTTACTATTTTATAGCTATCAAACTTAGCCATAAACATATTAGGTGCCAAAGATGCATTACCCTTATTTTCCGGCATTTGATAAAACAAGCCTGCATGCGCACCAACGTTTGCTAAAAGAAACTCGCCACCGAACAAGGCAGACTTACTTAAATAATTATAAGAATCCTCATCTATCCATACGCCATTTGGATTATCAAGATTAACACGCAAATCCGTAAGACGGACAAGCCTTGCATATGACGGTTCATCACGATAAACAACATTCTTTTTTAAATCAGCAAATGAACCATTCGCAGTGTAATCAGTTAAAACAGTTTTGACGTATCCAAACTTGGATACAACCCAGTGGCTAGGCACTCTTCCAAGCCACTTAACTTCCGAATCTCTATACTCAGGATAAGCCCGATACCTCCCCATCAGGAATGCACCTCACGCAGCAGGTCCATAATCTCGCTACTGACCTGATCCAGCTCCGCATCAATCTCCTCCAATGCCCTCGGCGGCTGATAGACATAGAAGTGCCGGTTAAACGGTATCTCATACCCAACGATGCCGATCTCCTGATCCTTGTCGTCTTTTTTGCTGGCATCTATCCAGGCATCGGGTACGTGGGGTTGCACCTCTTTGGCGAAGTAGGCCTCGTTGATCTCATTCACCGGCCTTGAGGGGTCGAGGGCAACGTTTTCATTGTCGCGCAGCTCGCTATCGGGCTTGTACTCCACCACTTGGCCGTTGACCGCGAAGAGGCCATAGAACGGATCGGGCTTGCTCTTGTGGATCTTCTTGATCACCTTCTCCGCCTCGGGGTTCTTCCAGCTGACGGCGGCGGTGATCTGTTTCTTCTCTGCCGTATCGAGGGTGATGCCAGCCGTCTTGCAGGCGGCCTTCACGATGGCGTCAAACTTGTTCATGTCATTGTGCTGTTCAGTGCCGATGGCCTGTTGCAGCTTTCTTGCCTTGAGCAAGATGTCACGCTGAGTAAGCCAGGTCTTCCTGTCGAACAGATCTTTGATCTGTTTCTCTTTCAGTGCGCTGTAGTGACTCTTTATGCGGTTGCGAATACCCTCCTCGTGTTCAGCTAATTGGCCATAGTTTTCACACCCCTCATCATCGCTCCAATTCTCGCCATATTCCGCATAGGCCCACTGCATGACGGCGTTGAGGGCTTTGGGGGCGAAGCGCAGTGTGGCGATGCGTTCATCACTGAACTGGAAGGATTCGCGCAGGGGGCGCTCGATGGTGATGCGGCGGTAGCCGAACTCGTGGGTGGCGAAGATCTTGCTGGAGAAGGTTTTGGCCGCTTCGGTCTTGGGGTTGGCTGCCTGGCGGCCCCGGTTGCTCTTCTGCTCGGCAGGCTTATCAAGTTCTCGGGCATCGACTACCTCGAATTCGCCGAAGCTGCGGGTGATGGTGGCGATGTCTTCATCGTCCATGACGTTGCGTTTGGAGCCGAGGGATTTGCGCATCTTGCCGCAGAGGTTGACGCCGTTGATGAGCTGCACCTTGCCCTTGCGCTCGGTGGACTTTTTGTTGGAGAGCACCCAGACGTAGGTGGAGATGCCGGTGTTGTAGAACATGTCGGTGGGCAGGGCGACGATGGCCTCCAGCAGATCGGCCTCCAGGATGTAGCGGCGGATCTCCGACTCGCCGGAACCGGCCCCGCCGGTAAACAGCGGGGAGCCGTTGAGGATGATGCCGATTCGTGCACCGCCCTCAGCTTTGGTCGCTCCCGGCTTCCTGCCTCCCGCGACATTAGTACCTCCCTGTACGTTATCCCTCAGCTTGCTGATGAGGTGCATGAGGAACAGCAGCGAACCGTCGGAGACCCGGGGCAGGCCGGGGCCGAAACGGCCGTCGAACCCCTTGAGGGTATGTTCATCCTTGATATCCTTTTCTATCTTCTTCCAGTCCACACCAAAGGGGGGATTGGAGAGCATGTAGTCAAACTGGTCGGCATAGAGCTGGTCGTTGGAGAGGGTGTTGCCCAGCTTGATGTTGTTGACCTCCTGCCCCTTGATCAGCATGTCCGCTTTGCAGATGGCGTAACTCTCCGGGTTGAGCTCCTGGCCGTAGGCGCGCATCACCGCCTGGGGGTTGAGCCTCTCCACATACTCCATACCCTCGGAGAGGAATCCGCCGGTGCCGGCGGTGGGGTCGTAGATGGTGCGGATGATGCCCGGTTTGGTGAGGGCGTCGTCATCCTCCATGAAAACCAGCGAGGTCGTGAGGTGGACGATGTCGCGGGGGGTGAAGTGCTCCCCGGCGGTCTCGTTGGAGGACTCCGCGAAGCGGCGAATCAGCTCTTCGAACACCTTGCCCATGTCGTGGTTGGAGATAGCCTTCGGGCTGAGGTCGGTGGTGCGCACCTTTTGCACAATCTTGTAGAGCAGGTTGGCGTCATTGAGCTGACCGATGAATTCGGCGAACTTGAAGTGCTCGAAAATCTCACGGGCATCTTTGGAGAAGCCCTGGAGGTAGGTGTCGAGGTTTGCCTTGATACCCGACTCACCCAGCTTGGAGAGATCCATTTTGGAGATGTTGAAGAAAGAGAGGCCATTGGTCGCGCGTAGCAGCAGCTTTTCCTGGGCCTCTTCCGGCAGGTTCATCTTCTGCACCTTGTCAAACTCGGCCAAGACCGCCTCCTTGCTCGCCGCCAGCACACACTCTAGGCGGCGCAGCAGGGTGAAAGGGAGGATGATGCGGCCGTACTGGCTCTGCTTGAAATCGCCACGCAACAGGTCGGCCAGGGACCAGATGTAGGCGGCAAGGTTGTTGGGGCTTTCGCTCATGGTGTTAACGGCAACCTAAATATTGTTCTTGTTAGTGGGGGTAAACCCAGAGGTGCAACAGGTATGCCAAGACTCGTATAGCAAAACCAGGCGGCTTGTTTCGGTTATAACTGACATATATTAATGAATAACCAAGTTAACTGAAACCTTTGAGAAGATTAAAATAATCTGTAAATTAGCTATTGAGAGCATTACATACTTCAGGAGTAATCAATGTCACTTTCGATGGATTTATGGCAGATCAACAATGAACAACTCCTACCCATGGACCGAGCCACACTCGATTTGGAAAAGCGCCTAGAAAACTGGATCGAGAATGATATCTCATTGCTTGGAATTGATGCTTTGATCATCGGCCGTCAGGTACATACGAGTTATGGTGGGTTTGTCGACCTTTTGGCGATTAATAGCGACGGCGAACTCATTATCATGGAGTTGAAAAGAAGTAAAACTCCGCGTGACATTGTTGCTCAGTGCCTTGATTATGGTACCTGGGTCTATGACCTTAGTTTTAAAGATATTCTAAGTATCTATGATGCCTACAAGAATGCTAGCTTCGAAAAGGATTTTGCAGAATATTTCGACACCCCTGTACCGGAAAAAATCAACAGCACCTATCAAATCATGATTGTCGCTGAATCTCTCGACGACTCGACCGAACGCATCGTTAAGCACCTCAACGAAGTCCACAAGGTCAATATTAACGCTGTGTTTTTCAATATCTTCCAAAAAGATGGCAACGAATATGTTGGTCGATCCTGGCTTAAAGACCCTGTTGATGTTGAAGAGCGCTCAGCTTCAGGAAATAAATCTAAGTGGACCGGCTACTATTTCGTCAATACTGGTATAGCAGACGATAACTTCCGAGGATGGGAACTGAATGAAAAATATCACTTCATAAGTGCTGGCGGTGGTCCTCGCTGGATCAATGCTATAAAGAAGCTCAAGAAAGGGGACAAGATTTTTGCACTGATCAAGGGCAAGGGATATGTTGGCTATGGCATTGTTGAAGATGAAGCTGTCCTCGTAAAGAACTACAAAATTGATAACAAAAACATCACTGACCACCTGCCCGAAGACCATCCCTGGCGGCAGGAAAAAGATCCCCAAAGTGATGAATGGCTGGTCCGTGTAAATTGGCTAAAAACCTATCCAGAAGAGCAAGGCCAATGGTTTAAAGGTGCTTTCGCCAATCAAAACGTAGTTTGTAAACTACGCGATCAAAATACTTTTAAATATCTTACTGAGAAGTTCAATGTGGATACCTCAGAGTAGAGCATCACACCCCTAACTTGAAATAACTCTATTATGATTGGCTTGGACTGATCTTAATATTCAAGTTCGGAAAACCCTTCATTAGTGAGTCGACGGCGTCTAACGTCGCCCTACCCCACTGATTGCTCAAGACATAGGTTTTGCCATTCGCATGAAAGACCTCACCGTCACCACAGAAGTATCTCTTTGCTCGAGGAATAGTGCCACCAGGATCATCCTGCATAATGATCTCATAGACCTCGTCGCCATTCAGAGTGCCTTCAAAGACTTCGAATAACTTATTCTTACGCCAGGGAATAGCCTCCATGATCTCTTCAGGGGTTCCACCATTTTCCAAAACCCCCGAAATCAGTCTGAACATTAGCCAACGTTTACTCAGAGCGGCATACTCGTGATCCGCAATTTGGAGATCGTACTTGGTAAAATCTCGGGTGCTGTTTCTCGATTCCCGCTCTCTTTGCTTCTTTTCACGGATGCGGACCTGATAGTCGGCAACTTCCGGAATCGGGATAACCGTCTGGACGTCGAGAAAAATCTGACCTTCGCTGGTATAGGGGTGCATGCGCACACACCTGATATCTAACCCGTAATCATTCAGCCACATGACAGAGGTCGTCAGTTCCTTCGAAAACTCGGCCGATGCAAGTACGATCTTTACTTCCTGTCCGAATTGCTCCTCATCTGGATCGTTCCAATCAAGAAATTCCAGCAGAGTTTCTGTAGCATCCTTCTCAATATTGTTATCTTTGAGATACTGAGCATAGATTGTGACCAGCCTGTCGAAGGTCAGGGTCGAGATCATTGCAGCGTAACGGATGGCTTGTAGATCCATATGACCGCCGTCCTCAGTTCGCTTGAGCTCAATCACCACCAGGTTGCCACCTTTGTCGACCCCCAATAGATCAATGCGTCGCCGACTCTCCTCCCATGCTCCAAATTCCTCCGCTACGATGAACGTATCCGGTGAGATTACATCGATCTGTGACTTGAGCAGGAACTGGAGATCAAATCTCTCACGTAGACCCTGTTCCGCGAAAGTCGTACGTTGGATTGGAACAATCTTTTTATCATCAATACGGAAAATCGGCATAAAAGAGTCCTGATTTTTTTACTGCCTGAATTAAAGAATTACCATGAGCAATGACATTCTTAAAGTCCCTAGCAATTAATTTTACTAAAGAAAGGCCGGTGTGTTGCTTATTCTTCGTATTAACTGTACCAAACAAGGGATCTGCATGAGCATTCTGATGATTTGGATATGGTCTCTACATTTAATCGGGCATGCATAAGGCTATTAGAGGTAACGGATTGATCTCACCTTAAAAAAACGTCAGAGCTATACTCCAATAACTCGTGCTTTCGCGATGGGTTTGGTGCCAGCTGATGGGCAGGGATTGATTCGCCTTCGGCTCACCCCTATGGGGCGCCTTCGCTATGCTGCGGCGTCCTGCGTCGTTACTCCTGGTGATTCGCCTTCGGCTCACCCCTGCGGGGCGCCTTCGCTGCGCTGCGGCGTCTACGTCACTGCGTTCCTTTCGAACGAAGGGTTCGAATCAAGTCCTGCATCGCAGCCAAATAAAAAAGGGTGCTCGTGGTTACGCGATGGGTTTGGTGCCAGCTGATGGGCAAGGATTGATTCGCTTCGCTCACCCCTATGGGGCGCCTTCGCTATGCTGCGGCGTCCTGCGTCGTTACACTTCTGGTGATCCGCCTTCGGCTCACCCCGTTGGGGCGCCTTCGCTGCGCTTCGGCGTCTGCGTCACTGCGTTCCTTTCGAACGAAGGGTTCGAATCAAATCCTGCTTCGCAGCCAAATAAAAAAGGGTGCTCGGATGAGCACCCTTTTTTATTTGGCGGAGAGGCAGTCCGCTGAATCAGCGTCCAGTACAATCCAGCAACATCCACATTTTGATTATATATCAAGTAGTTAGTATACTCCAAAGTCCAACAGCATCTGTTTAAGTCCAAATTAATTGGGGGACCAATTGGGGGACCGCTTGATATATCACCAACCAAAACCGAGGATAGAGACTTGGCAATTCACAAACTCAGCCCTGCCAAAGTAAAGAATGCAGGACCAGGTAAATATGATGATGGCGGTGGTCTTAAACTGGTGGTTTCCAATGCCGGCGCAAAGAAATGGGTATTGCGCTTCACCATCAACGGTAAGCGCCGGGAGATGGGATTGGGCAGTTACCCGGACACAAAGCTGGGAGAGGTCAGGAATGACGCTTCCGATTACCGCAAACTGGTGACAAAAGGGATCGATCCCATTGAGGCGAGACGCACCGATCAGGTAGTAATCCCCACTTTCATCACCTGCGCCGCCCGTTACATAAGGGCTCATCGTCGCGGCTGGAAGAACGCCAAACATGCAAGACAGTGGGTGAGCACCCTCAAAACCTATGCTCGAGTAGAAATCGGCACAAAAAAAGTGGATGTTATCACCACCGAAGATATCCTGAAAATCCTCCAGCCAATCTGGACCACCAAGACCGAAACCGCTAAGCGGCTACAAGGCCGGATCGAAAACATCCTGGATTTTGCTGCGGCGCATAAGTACCGGGACCACCTGAATCCGGCACGTTGGAGGGGTCACTTGGACAAACTGCTTCCCAAACCCTCACGAGTGAAGAAGGCTACCCACCACCCGGCCATGCCCTACTCTGAGGTTCCCAGGTTCATGGTGGAGCTGGCAGCAAATGGCAGTACCTCGGCGTTTGCCCTTCAGTTTCTGATCCTCACTGCCACACGCACCAGCGAGGTACTTCAAGCCCAGTGGGATGAGATCAACCTGGATGAAGGCGTCTGGAGCATCCCTGCCGAAAGGATGAAGGCGCGACGTGAGCATCGGGTCCCGCTCTCAGATGCCGCATTGAACGTCCTGGCGGCACTACCCAACATTGAAGGTAACCCCTACCTATTCCCTGGGTCTCGTCATGGTCGCCCCCTTTCCAATATGGCATTGCTGCAGTTGATGCGTGGTATGGGTTTTGGGGTGAACGGCAACCGTGGAGACTATGTACCCCATGGATTCCGATCCAGCTTTCGGGACTGGGCCGGTGAGGTTTCTACCTACCCACGGGATGTGGCGGAGATGGCTTTAGCCCATACCATAAAGAACAAGGTGGAAGCCGCATACCGACGGGGGGATTTATTTGAAAAACGTTGCAAAATGATGAAGGAATGGGCGAATTACCTCGAGAAATTTATTGCTGTTACAAAAATTACACTTTCTCCCAAAAAAAGCTGACTAATCTATCAATGAGCACTCAGGAAGATCTCTACTAAACATAATCTCAGAGTTTCCCGAATTATCTACAGTTATTTTTACGATGAAAGGATCTTGTATATCGAATTCACTTTTTCGGTATTTTCAGGGGTATCACTCTTAAATACTCTTCCCGTAATTTTTTTTTGGTACCAGACTTTTTCCCAACCTGACAAACCGGACGAGACTTTGTGATAATATCTACGTCCTGTATGCGGACTTCTTATACTAGTGCACTCTTCTGCAGCAATAAATGGATAATCAGCCTCTTTTAGTGTTTCATAGAGTAAACTTACTGATGTCCCGGTTGGTATTTCCACACCTCCAATAGAGGTGATCACAAAAACATTACCGTCTTCCCATAGCACTATGGGTCCAGCAACAACTCTCTTGAATGACTTTGTAAAAAGAGCTGAGAGTATTTCAATACACGATAAATCAATATTAATTTCATGTTTTTTTATCAATTCATTACTTAAACGTTCATTCTCATCTTGCAACTTCTTTAAACGCTGATCCGATCCAGAAGAAACCGTTATACGTTCGATAAATTCATCCAAATCATCAATTTCTTTTAGCTCCTTAATGGCTTTAGACTTGATTTTACTTTTAATCGACTCGCTCAATGTAGACAAGATTTCATTAAGCTTTGCAATAGCATCTTCCTCTTTATTCACATCAACCCAACACCAAATATAGTGTCCACTAACCAATGACCCTTCCCAAAAACCACTCTCTGTTTCGATGCCCGCAAGTGAAAACAAATCGTTGAAGCTATCTATATTTTTCTTATGTTTTTTTGATCGCAGCTGTATATTAAAATCCCATGACAGGTTCTGGAGTTCACTAAAGTCATTCCATATTGGTTCTAACCAACCAATCAACTCTTCTGGCTGATCATCACCATGACAAACTAAAATACGTCCATCTCTTTCATCACCTATTTCTGGATAGTCATCATGGTCTGTCATTGTGTACTCCAAAATCTAAAAGTCTAATAAAGATGCATAGATAGTAATTCTTTCTAGTTAACTCTCGTGCTTCTCCCAAAGGCGCTGCATTTTTGCGCTTTCCTTCGCTATATCCTCTTTTTTCAGATACGGAATAAACTGGGGCAGCCATTTACTTAACACTTCAAGTCTTCACGTTGCTCCGAGCTTTCTTTTAGACAACGGATGAAGCAGCTGACGACATTTAGTCTTGATCACCTCACCGATCAGTTTTGCGCGTGTATCCTCTCTTTTTACACTAGAGTTAAACCTTTCACAATAACGAGGTATAATCAGCGAAATCCTGACTCCATTCAATCTCACAACGCTTTTCGAATATAGTTACCGCCTCCGAAAGGAGCTCTCTAAACTGCTCAACTGAAATACCATTTACCTTCAAAAATTGACCAACAATATTATCAATATAAGCATGTCCCTGAGAGGCTAGTTTCTGAGCCAATCCGAAATAGGAACCAAGATAACAAAGACTGCAGGTTGCCTGAAAGGCTTTTAGTGTCTGTACACCTTTCTCATCATTGAATTCCCATACCTCATGACATTGAGATTTATTCTTTGAGCCACAGCATGCACACTCATTATCCTGCTCAGCTAGAATAACCTTTCTGAGTTTACCCCACCTTGCCCGGCCCATTTCATTGCGAATATTTTTACCCCAGTAAGTATGACCTGTTAATGGTACGGTCGCTTTCGCGACCATAGCTGACGTAAAAGACTTTCTTGCGGTCTTTATCAACAGAAGACATTAACGCCAGCCATAACCGGACACAAAAAGCGGAGAGTAGCGTAGCTTTTTGCGTCCGGGTTTATGGCATTGCTAGGTATCTTCATCTTTTATCTTTTATCCTGTATCTTTTGCGCAGCAGCGAATGCTAGCGCCATTGCATTATTCCCTGGGCTACTGACCTTTTTTGGTTTATGCAGTCTTGGTTTTTTTTTGGCATCAGGACTCTTTCTAGCCTCGGACAACAACTTGAATGCAGTAATTTCTTTTGTATCATCTGATGTTGTTATGAGCGATATCTTGTATTTATTGTCACCTTCTTTTCTAGCATAACTGATACATTCAGCGGAAATGATGTCTATTTTTCCATGATGATGGAAGATAGAATTAATATAGAGAGTGATTTCTTCCTCTCGCAACATTCCTATAATTTTTTGAGAAAAATTATCAATTCTTGAAATGGTTGTTATAAAAAATGGCGCCCAGCCATTCATTTGCCAACCATATTTTTTGCTTGGCGCCTGTATGCTACGTGATGAGTTATACCCAATTTGTTTAGGAATACTTGAATTATCCGTGCATGGGTGTTTTGGCCAAGGTGGCCCTAACTCATCAAAAAACACCCTGCCCCCATTTGGGGACTGGTAGAAAAACACTGACGCACCGCACTTAGGGCAATGTGCATTAGGGTTTACACAGCTCTCATACGTATGAGTGATTGGTGGCACCCACCAATACGCAGAACCAGAGGTGTGTTGCGAATATGGCCCTGCCTCCCTCCTACCCAAGTGGCCAACGCCACCCCAGCCGCATATGCAACCAGGAGGATGATTCCAGGCATTACACATTGTTTCACCTCCTCTCTATTCAATACTTAACGCATACATAACTTGCGCGACGTTTCCCAATGACCGAAGGGAGTGAAGTTGATGTTTTGGTTAGGAGCAATTTGTTTACTCATTGCAATCATCATGATATTGAAGGCAATTAAACATTAATTTCGTTTCATTAAACTGGTTTTCACTACCTAAAAACACAACAACTAAGTATTCATCTGTGTCAACGAGAGAATCCTGAAATTCACGATTTTCACTTTTAAGCCAGCTTATAACCCTATCCCTTTGTAGTTTTGTTTTCGCGATTTCAGCTGCACCTCGATAAATTTCTTAGGCTGAAAAGCTTGCCCTTCTGGCCTTAACTGAGTATTTTTCTGGATAACATATTTTGCCATCCTTTTTACTAAAAATAATCCCATTTTTATCGAGTTGCTCTTCCCATGCCATGCCATATAATTCTGAATATGGTACCTGACATATCTGGTTTTCAGAGATCCAATCGCAACCACCTAATAGAATTACAATTACTATTGCTGCAAATTTCTTCATGTGTGCTTCTAACAGTTACGTTAACGAGCCCCCCTGTCTCGTTACTCTTTTATTGCAAGACCTCTATATAACACCCAAACAGACTCAAAATCAATAAGTTAGCTTTCTGCTTTCTCGTTTTATCTTTTTAGAAAGTCGTTACACTGGCAAACTGTGCATTTGGGGAAAGTCATGGGGTTTTCCCACTGAACAACACCAGCCACGTCTACTTGATCAGGTACCAATCGCCTGTCGGCTGAAACACTTCAGTCATAGAGCTGAAGCTTCCCATAGGACCGCTTTGCAGTTCGGGGCTGATAATACCTTCCCTGACACAGATCAGCGTTTGGCCGTTAGCGCCCACACCCTAACTTCACTTCACCCTCATTATCTCTTAAACCAAATCCCAGCTATATAATACAACTAAACATAAACATTGTTTAAGGCCACAATTCGGGAATACCAGCCCATACTCCACATTTCCATTGCGCATCCAATCGAGCAATAACCGTTAATGACGCCGCATTAAATTCAGCACCACAATGCGGGCAACAAACATCGCCACGCGCTATAGCCTGAAATGTTGGTGGAAATAACCCGCCAGAAAGGTTGATGCTGGCAAAACTCAACCGCTTAGCCAAGGCATTACATGCCGGACATCTCACAATTTCAGGAGGTGCAAAGCTTGTCATAACTTTATATTAATCGATTGATTGAACTTCATACTTGGCAAGTAATCTGTGTTTAAGATTTGTTGTTTCTACTTCAAGAGATCGTAGATAGCCTTTTCTTCGAAGTCTGTGCCCAGTGAAATTTAAGGGTGTCATCGCTTTTCTTCCCTCGACATGATAAAAACCGGCGCAGTAATACTACCCTTCAATTTATAAGCTGAGTATAGTGATTAACAACCACCTCCCTATTCCTGCATAATCAATAAATCAAACACCACCCGCGCAAAGCTCGCTGCCTTGGCAGGGTCTGATAGCAACTGCATCATATCTGGTTCTGGTGTGCACCATTGCTATCCAACACAGCATCATCAAGTGCTTTACTGAAATCACCTAACATGGCCTATTCAGGGGCACTCTAAAGACAACCATACATATCCTTTGCGCCGCTACCCATTTACGTTCCCTAGATAGAGCAAGGCCATCCGTTTTGCCCGTGTCATACCCACATAAACAAGACGACGATATCGTTCATCTAACTTGCGGTTCACTACTATAGCTACGGCATCAAACTCAAGCCCTTTGGCACGGTGTAATGTCATTGCAAATATCTGTGCATCCTTTCGGCTAAGTCGCTCCCGGTGGTTGACTGTCGCCACTTTGTAACCCACATTACGGATGTGCTTCGCCAACTGATCACGCAACTTGGTAGTATTCGCCATAACACCTACCTTGATATCCGGGTTCTCTTCCAGAGCCTGTTGAATAAACGCTTCCAATCCATCATGCACCGCCTCCATAGAGGCATCTTGGATACGGTCTGGCTTGGGCCCATGAAGTAGCGACTTGTAACGGACGATCTCGTCTGTGCCACCATCGAGGTCGTCAACTTCAACACCTTCGAGCAGCGAAACTGCTTCAAGCCGGATTTCCTCGGTCGTGCGATAATTGAGATAGAGTTTTCTTGAACGGCCCCGAATGTCGATACCACAACTACTCATGGTTGCCCGGTTTTTTGTATAGATGCGTTGATGCCCATCTCCGACGAAGAGCAGATCATTCGGCCCCTTGGGCACCAGGGCCCGTATCAGTCTCAAAGCCTGCGGTCCGAAATCCTGAGTTTCATCGACCACTGCATGGACATATGGGGGATTGCCTTCCTTGACCAATAGAGTGCAAGCATCACGATAGGCGTCGTCTGGTTCCTTAAGTCCCTTGGCGCTTAATTGGAGGCGGTAATTCTCGAATACCTCCCACAGTGCATCGCGCTTTTTGCGCGACAGCATTTTTCCGCGACCCTTGCGCGGTGCTTCCCGATAGTCATCACGAGTCGTCAAGCCTTGGGCCAGAACAACCTGTTCAAATTCCTCACGTACATAACCGCGCTCTAGACCGATTGACGGGTCGTAATCAACCATCGCCAAGTCCCATAGCGACCGACACTTAGCTTCAAAATCAAAGGCAATCTCGTGCTCGTAACGTTTTGCCTTGAGCAGCCTGTAAACCAGCGCATCTAGGTTGATGATTTCTATCTGGCGTAACTGCTCATCAGTACAAATCGACTTCAAACCATCCTCTATATCAAGCGCCAGATTGGTTGTGAAGGTTGTGAATAACAGTTTTTTATCTGTGCCAATCAACGTGCTTGCAAGGTGTTTTGCCCTGTGCATTGCCAGGACTGTCTTGCCCGTACCGGCACCACCCAGCACTCTACCTGGTCCATTGAGATTGCGGGTAGCAAGACGACGCTGTGTTGGGTGTAGAAATACACGCCACTGTTCTAAGGGTGCGGAGAGGATCTCCGTCAGGTCATTCTCGCCTTCCACCACATAGAAACGCGACCGACTCTCATCACGTTCGACTGCAGTTGCGAAGTCTTCAGTATCAATCGCCTGATCAACACGGGTCTCTCTTGAAGCCAGGATAGAGGTTAGCGTATCCCCTGCAAGAAACAGAAACAGGCCTTCGTACGCCTCTACCGGTAATTCTTGTTGCAGGACATCCAAGTCACCTTCCGAACGCAATGTCCGTACCGCAGGCAGCATATCCTCAGGAACACCTAACGCCATCAGATCACGGTCCGACAACGTTTCGAAGATTGGTTTCGGCTGAGTCGGTAAAGGTACAGCAGCCTTTTCCACCGTTTCCTCAACAAACGTCAGATTGGTCAGTGTCAATGCGCCATTGACCGGATTGATGCTCATTTTGTGTTTTACAGCCCAATCATAGGCATCATCATGTTTGTCAACATGCAACCAAATAAATACGTTGTTCTGTGGCGCCTGGAAGATGATCCCACGGTACGCTTTGTCGATGCGAACTGACCGTAGGTTTTTATCCCTGGCAGCATTGATTCTTTCGTAATTGATGCCGGGGCTGCGAGGATCCGTCTGGAACTTCAACATGAACTCAAGCGCCTTCGACTGCACCGCATGCGGCAATCGAGTCATACGTTTTATAACGTCGTTGCTGACAATTATTTTTACGTCTTCTATCAACTTGTACGCTCCTTGATCGTTTGCTCGACAACCTTCCACCAATTATCGCTCTCCTCGACCACTATGTATCCTTCTGCCAACCAACTCTCACTACAATCTGCCTGTGCAGCTGTCAGCAAAACCACTTTAGCCGATTCCCATACAGCTTCAGCAATCCGGTAGTCATCGCCCTCTTCAAACTCCACACCAATCTTGGGCGGTTGCACGTTAAGGCCGGAAAGCTGTAGAAAACCAGTCCTCAACCGCTCAACAAATTCTCCATCATCGAGCAAGCTGTTCCAGGTAGCATCTACAGAGGTAACACCTTCACTCATGGGATTAGGTACAGACATGGTGTGGCCCTTGGTCAGCATGCTATCGGTCAACATAGCTACCCCCGGTGTTCCCTGTAGCAAGTTAGACACTCTCAGCCACTGCCGCCAGACAGAACGCGTAGCCTTCGCATCTGTATCCAGCAGCGAGTCATCGATCACCAAGCCGCCAGCAAGGGGAAAGGCACTGTCACTTTTACCAGTCAGGTACTTGGATTCTGCTTTGCTAATCCATTGCAACCGACTCACTTCTGCCGAAGCCGCAGAACCGGGACTTTGCAAATGCACACTGTGAACAGCGTCCACCAGCCAATCTGGCAATAGTGTCATTACATTATTGCAACGTGATTCGATTTCAGGTGTTACTTCAGCTGGCCGCCTCACTGAACGACACAATAGATGCTGACCAACAGGCCCGAGGCTCGCCAATGGATCGTCTTCACCTGGATCTATCTGGCCCAGCAACCAAAGCATCCAGGCAATGGCGTTGAAGGGCAAAGTGCCAGCAGGTATTTGCGGAAGCCTGTCCTGCGGGATCGCCTCACCCGATGTGGTCATCAAGATACTCAGAGGACTGTCAAGATCGGTACCACCCTTCTGTTTGAGTGCCGCCTCGATGTCCTCAAAGGTAACCGACCAGACACGATATTCGCCTTGTAGCATCAGGGTTGTGCGTTTACGGGCATCTTTGGTCATGGTGTCACTGTTACCGTGCCACTCCCAACCATCGACGAACACCGCGATCGGCCGCATGGGGCTGGTTGTTTTCGTTGCGGAGATCACGAAATCGGGTTGGCACAGCACTTGGCCTGAAACAATATCCTCAATCGGCACCTGGGTATCCACCCAGTATCGATAACTGCCGACTGTTAGCAGGTAGGCGGTTTTTCCCGCCTTGATATCCTGACTGATCTGTACCGCTGGAAAGCGATCACTATTGGGATCGAGTTGCCCCCCCAATGCCTTCAATGCGGGCAGGAAACGTCGCTCTAGTTCAGAGCCAAAATCCGGGTTGATATAGATTTCCGATAACCCGGCCACCTTAGTACGGCTGAAATCCCCCTCGACCAGCTCATTGAGCATCTCCAATACCGCTAGACGGGAGATGTTGCGCCGGTTACGCCCCTGCCTGTAATGGAAAACACACTGGTAGCACCCATCCAGTTCTGGTCGACTCTGGCAATCGCAGTCGCGAATGATCTTGTGGGCAGCTGCCAGCACCTCGATCAAGGTATCTGCATCGCCCGACAACATCTGCTGCAAGTAACCGGTGCCACCTGGCACTGAATCGTAGATCAGGATATAGGTCTTGCCCGCAGAGTCGTCACTGCCTGCTTCGTGCATCACCTCAAAGTGCAGATGATCTACCTTGCCACCAAACCGCTGTCGCAATCCGAGCTGAAGTGCAGACATGAAGGAGTAGGTTGTACGATCACCAGAGCCAAAACCCTTTGGTACTAGGATACGCAGACACTCAGAATCGAATTCGCGGAAAAGGAACAGCTCTTCAAGCAAGTGCTCTGTAGTGGTGGCATGGCGGTACCGGCAATCCGGTGCGTGCTCCTGGGGGCGCTCACCGTTTTCACTTTGCCGGCCAGCAGGCTGGACCTTTCCACAACCTGAACATAAGGCAAACCCAGACTTTGGACTCTCGTCACCGGCAATATAGATACCTTGGCCAGCTGGACCAACCGGTTGCCCAAGATTCAGATCATGAAATTGTGCCTTGGAAAGATACTCGAAGCCGTACAGCGCCACATCGGACTCCAATGTCCAGGCACTTCGCACATCGGCTGGTTCAAAATTCATCAGCAGGCGGCGCTGGTAGTAGCGTGGATTACGCGCCTCATCGTGTTCGGTAATTCGAGTTTTGTCCGCTCGGTCGATGTTAGCCACGGCCCGCCTCAAGCGCAACATAGGCCGCACCTGACTTTCATCCTCCCAGTGAGTATCACCACACTTGGGACAGGCAGCCTCGTGAGCCATTGGATCACTGAGTGGTGCCAAATAATTACAGCGTGAGCAAAAACGGTATTCCACTGACGGCTCTACGCTCATATCGATCTGGTCGATCTCAACCTTGCTTTTGTGTGCAAAGAAGGTGTTGCGAGGTGCGAACTCGGCCAGTGCGGCATGGGCAGGCCGGCTATAGCGATGTAGCGGAACCGTGTACTCCTCACCACTTGCGGATCGGGCGCCATGGATGATGGTCGTGAGTGAGACACCCTCCTCTGGGAAGGCATAGTTTGGGAGCAATCCGGCATTGGTCATCGCTTCGAGCAGATGCTCTTCGTTCAATTGCTGGATACGCTGCCCAAGGGCCGCGCGCTCCTTTTCGAGGATCTCGATCTCTTTCTGAATCTGCTCATCTTCCGGCTGTTTTCGCAAACGGCCCAATTCCTTGTTGAGCTTCTTGCGTCGTTCCTTCCACGACTCGCGTTCGGAGAGCATCTCCTCAAAGAAAGCCAGAAAGCGGGTGCGCAGGTTTTTCTGCTGCTCGTTGCCAGTGATGAATCCCTCCAGCTTTTCCCGTGTCGAGTCCGCCAGATTGTCACCCAGCATGCGAATGAAAGCAGCGATCAATTCCGGTTCCTTGCGATTGACAAAGTCCAGGTAGTTGAAGGGAAACTGCCGAGGCTCACTCTCACCCCGCGCCACCTGATCCAGCGCCTCACTCAGTTTGTCCGGCATGGAGGGCATCTCTTCCGCTACCCAGTGATCGAAGAAGAACGCATATATCTGCCGTCGCAGCACTTCGGCGGCGTTAAGATAGATGGCAGGCGCCTCAACCGTACCCTGGAGCATCTCAAGTGGATTACTGAAAAAATACTGGTCATGTCCATCGGGTGAAGCATCGGCAATGGTGAACACTGCCGCGTTACCATCCAGACGACCGGCGCGGCCAATGCGCTGGATAAAGCTTGCCTGGTTGGGCGGAACGCCGCCCAGCATGACACTGGACAGCGCACCGATATTGATCCCCATCTCCAGGGTCGGCGTGGCCGAGAGCAGGTTCTCGAACCAGGGCTCAGATTCACTCGGCTTTGCCATGAAACGGTTCTGCAACTCCACCCGCTCATCACGTTCCAGCAGACCGGTATGTTCATGGGCGATCACACGGTGCACCTCTCCATTAAGAAGCCGCTCCCGCCACCAGTTCGGCCCGTCAGCATCATCGACTTGCAGACATTCTGCCGGACTGTTCCATGCAGGCAACCGGGATACCGCATCAACAGCATCCCGTGGCACCCAGAGCGATTGAGCGCCGGATGGCGTAACCAGGCGTTGAAGATCCTGGCACAGCATCAGATGTTCTGGATTGAGTCCAAATACCCGAGCCGTACCATACCTGTCTTCCATCGTGACATATCGCCCGATATCGGCCTGCTCCAGGGCACCAATCAGTTCTTCATAGGCAAGGGTGACGATTCCTGGCGAGTAGATTTCAATTCCAAGCGTTTGCTGCGCCCAGCTAATTAGCGGATTAGCATCACGCTCCTGCAGATCCATGAAGCCATGCCGGCCGCTATCTCGGGTAATAAATCGCGGTGGCCTACCCCTGCCACGGTGCAGGATCCACTTTCTCCGCTGCGGCGCGAACTCAAAGGCCCCGAACTCCCCGGTCTCCGCAACCCGCTCCAGGCCCATATGAAACACACCACCCGCCCGGATCAAGGTCAGCAGTGTACCCAGCGCCCAGTGGAATACCTGGCCTTCGTCCACTCTCTCCAAACCACCACCTGCTGCTCGCAAATGGCTTGTCAGTCCCTCACATAATCGGTGCAAAACCTCGGTATCAGGAAAGAGCACAGCCACGCCCATCTTGGTAAGTGTTCTACCGATATCAGAACGATGGGTCAGCTCCTCGATCGCCCGCCACTGCATGCGCTGGACAATCATCTGCGGTAGATCTGAATCTTTAGGCAATTGACCGCTGGTTTTCAGTTCTCTCCAGTCACGCAACCATTCCATGGTCGGTGCGATGAACTGAGCAACGTAATCCTCGGGCTCTTGGTATAACGGGCTGGCCTTATCTAAATAGCAACGGCCCAATGCCTCCAGTGCACGGTCCCAGGGCTGAGTAGTCGGCTGAGTAGCCAGTCCACGGGCAATCCCGGCACGCATCAAGTGGCTCTCGGTCTTGGACTCGATGTAACCGGCCCGGTGCGCGGCATCCTGCACCGAGTCGGAGAAGAGGATCAGTTTCTTGTGCGGATTCAATGGCGCTGACCAGAGTCGCTCCACCGCATGGGCGGCAATACTGGTGGTCTGGGCTCCGATAATGAGCTGTTCACCCCGCTCACCACAGACCGGGCAGATATCGTCGTGCACAGTGACCTCACGCCTTTCTGTCTGTCCTTCTCCACGTTGTGTAATGGTTTTTCTGCGGGTCTGGTTGAGCAGGTGCACCGGCAGCAGGTTCTCGCTTTGGCAATGGGAGCACTGTTCGACCGGTTGGTTCTCCAGGTTACCGCACTGGCCACACAGATACTTTTCCTGAACCTGCGCCATCAGCCGGTGACCATCGCCCAGGCGGGGATAAAGCCGAGCCAGGAAGGTGTCCGGGTTACGTGCAAAGAAACTGGAATAGATCCGCTCCAACGCAGTCTGAACCCTGCTCTCCTGGGGCGGTTTAACTGTCAACCAACCGGTGGTGCGACAATGCCGGCACTGGATGACAGGCAGGCGCAGGCGTTCCTCTCGGCTCAGTACCGAAGCCTCCGAGGCCAGCTCTATGTCAGCGGCATCGGCGCTAACTGTGGCAACGACACGGCGCAGCTCCTGCAGCCAGATTTGCAGGCGCAGGCTCACCAGGGAATTGAGTTTCTCCACCTCGGTCCCCGCCCCAATCGACTGGCCGCTATGGGTTGCTCTCGCCCAGGCAGCCAGGGTCAGTAGCGCGGTGAGAATACTCCGGGCATGTTCGCTCAGCGTAGTACTGAGCGTACGTTGCATGCGATCGGTAATCATCTCGACTGTCACCGGGTCATGTGCCGCGGTACGCAACAGGGTCTGGAACAGCAGGTGTTTCTTCAGCTCTTTGCCCAATGTGACTCGCCCTGATGCCGTTTCAACGCCATCCACCAAGGCAGCCAAGGTCTCGGCATGGGGAAAGAAGGCAGGCAGATAGGTGGTTACCGCCTCCAGGGAAGAGGCGAAGTCCTGTCGGGCAACAGCCTCCAGTACGGTCTGATCGTCGGCCAACAGGTGCTCCACCACATCATCACCGATGAAGTCATCGAAGCCCATACGGCTTTCGGTCACCACGGCGTTCGTATCGAACTGGCTGGCGAATACCTGCCCAGCATACTCGCGCAACGGCAGTGTATCGCTGGCATCGCCCAAGGTCGCCGATGTACCGACGCAAACCAGCCCTTCACCCTCGCAACCAAGGCGTCGGCGTAGTCGGCGGATCAGCATTGCCAGATCGGTGCCCTGCGCCCCATCAAAGGTGTGCAGCTCATCCACCACCAGGTAACGCAATGGGCCTGATCCATACTGGGCTCCATCCTGGGGTCCATTATGCTTCCATAATCCCTGATCGCCGGGTCGGATCATCAGGAAGTCGAGCATCTTGTAGTTGGTGAGCAGGATATCCGGCGGGTCCTGGCGCTGCACGTCCTTGTCGGTGATGACGTGGTCTGGCCCCATAACATCAAAGTCCTGTTCCGGCTGCTGGCCCCGCTTGCCCGGTTTCCACTTAGCCTTACCAGAGCCAACAAAAAGCCCGGCACGGATGCCATTGAAAGCTGGAGTGTTATGTACCAGCTCCGCTATGCGCCCGGCCTGGTCATCAGCCAATGCGTTCATCGGGTAGATGATGATCGCCTTGACACCCTTGACGCCCTCCTTACGCGCCCGGGCGACATGATCTAATACTGGATAGAGAAAACACTCTGTCTTGCCCGAGCCGGTACCGGTAGCCACCAGCGTGGAACGACCCTGTCGGCCGCACAATTCCCAGGCCAGTTCCTGGTGTTGGTGGGCGGGAAACTCGGTTTGGAAATCCGCAAAGAAATTTTTGCCATTCGTGCCTTCAACGAAAGGCAAGCCAAGCTGTACGTAGGGCCCTTGCACCCAGGGCGGCGTGTCGATCAAACGACGGATTGCATCTTTGAACAGCTCAGTGGAGGGCTCGAACTGTGCACGTAGGGTTTCTGCAACCCCGCATCGTACCTCTTCGATGACCAATGACGGTAACACGGCTTACACAGCCTCCTTTTCGAAGAAGGCCCAGGCGCGGCGGTAGTCTTCCTCGCGGTCGGGGCGGATGAAGGGGGCGTGGTATTCGACGGTACGTTCTACCGTGCCGCCAGGCAATGTGTCGTCGGGGAAGGTCTTGCGCACAATGCTGCCTTCGGGCAGGTCGCGGATGTCTTCCCAGCCGAGGGTGATACCCTGCTCATTGCGGTCGGGTGATTCAACAGCGTAAGAGATGCCGTTATTGAGGTCCTTCTTCTGCGCCTTGCGCGGCAAACCTATACCCCGAAGGGCTGTGTTTGGCGTAAACACGATTCGACCTGTTTTGTCGTACCAAGTGTCAGACTCATTCCTACGCAGAACCCAGAATTGAATCCGGTAGATCGTAAGTAACTCGTCAAGGGTCAGTAATAGCGCTTGGGCTACAAGTACATCAATCTCTAATAAGGCTTGGCGCCGAGCATAATCGCTTCGAAGAGCACAATTGCGTTGCCAATTGGGGGTAAGGTGCTTAAAAAAACCAGCGTCGAGTAGTGTCGAATCACTCGACCAACGTTGTAGTTGAAATTTTGGTTGGTATGAGTCTTCCCAGAGTTCACTATAGTTAGTCGTAAGGCAACTTAAAGCCAAAACCCTAGACATTCCTTCAACTACATATCGTGAATCACCTAACAAAGGAATGTATGGTGAGCTACCGGCGGTAAAATCTGACTGTCCTGTTGATTTAACAAAAAAATCGAATGTGATTGCTGCAGTTGATAGAAGCGCTTTAAGCAAAACATCAGTTTGTTTAAACGAAGTAGACAGCACAGTAATAATATGGGCCGGACCAGGCGGAATGATACTCGAGATTAGCGTGCGCTCACCCGACTGACTTAGTCGCTTTCGAATTACTAGCCGGTAAAATTCTGTCTGCCTTCTCGAGTTACTTTCTCCCGTTGTTATCCAGGGGACCTGCGGCGTACGATCAGCATACACAGATGCGGCGCAATCTGGGATGAAGTTGGTACGTGGCAAATAACTATCTGGAAGAATAGTAAGATCTAGTGTGTCGTAAGCTTGATTGCTATCGCAAACCACACGGGGAGTGTTTTGAAGCGGATTTCCCACGTAAAAATGCGGGCCAGATAACACCCATTGGCTAGCATCCTGAGAAAATTTGGTTTCTTGACGGATAGTTCCATCCCTTTGGGCATAGGTTTGATCGAACATAACTGTCGAGTTGTATTCGCCTTCAAGATCACCCAGTCGCCTTCCATGCGCAGCATATCTGCCTAGTACTGATAGCAGCTGCTTTGCATGCAGCACGGGCAGTCGCGCCTGCAAAGGAGGTGTACCCTCCTGATCGTAGAGTTGTGCAAAGAGACTTAGTTCATATTCGCCAATATCTACAATACGATCAGGATGGCCTTTGGTATTCCAGTTTCCCTCATCATTCTGGATACCCTTTACTAAACCACCGTTTGGTTGGCCATAACACTCATCGATTGTTTTGGGCAAGAATAGATTCGAAATATTCTTAAAACAGGCTTCGCCTAATTCGATCCCAAATATATTTATGCTGTACTTCTTGCTATCCCCTATAGGGAAAAGCTTCGTCTTGTTTAAAAACTGATAGTGAGCCCTCAATCTTGTATAGATGGCAGCTCTGAACCCCCCTCCTTTTGCATCGTCGAAAACACCTTCAGGATGGAGAAGCCCTGAGATTCCTTTGTCGTTGCTCAACATCCAAGCCTGTGGCAGGAAGCATTTGTAGAGATTGGTTTGCACCCCTTTGAGCAACTTGTAGTTCTGAGTTGCATTGAGAAATGCCTGCATCCCCGCCTGTTCACAGAACTCGGACAGCCAGGGCGCGAGCATGCCTGGACGCCGGTCGAAAAGTGAGTTGCGGCTCTTGGCCAGATCCGAAGCGCTCATCTTGCGGATGGCGATCTTTGGGTCGGCCTCGCCGAGGATGCCCTTCTCCTCCCACTCCACCTTGAGCCAGGGCGGGTTTCCCAGGATCAAATCGAAACCGCCGTGTTGAAGGAACATATCGGCGAAGGCCAACTCCCAATGGAAATATTTGTGATGTACCGCCAATGCCTCCACTGACTTGATGCGCGGAAAGTGATCGCGCAGTCGTTTGATACGCAGTTCACCGTAGCGGTCGTGCAGGGTCTTGTCCCGGCTCTCCGCCGACAGGGCCATCTGCTGCCCCGGTAGCTCATCAAACAGGGTGTCCTGGGCCTCTGGCATCAGAAACTGTTCTTCCACTTTCGCCGGTTGATCAGACAGGTCTAGTTCCCGTTGCTGCTCTACCTCGAGGATATTGCCTTCGAGTATCGCGCCGATCTCAGTCAACCACTGGGCGCGGCTCGGCAGGCTGCTGACTTGATCCAGCGGCCAGAACCAAAGCGCGCACCAGTAGTCCATCACCAGCTTGAGACGACGGTAGGGGGTGGCGATGTCGCCGTCCTCGCTGAGCATGCCAGCCTTGCGCGTCTCTTCCTTGGTCAGGCGGCTGGTCACCGCGCCTTCGGCCTGGTCGGGCCAGACCGGCAGCTGGTCCTCGGTGGCGTCCCGGTCCTTCGACAATTGCTCGCTGTGCTGCTGCCAGAGGGTATCTATGTGCGCGCTAAGCTGGCTCAGGCGTTTCTGCTCGGTTTCATTCAGGGGTTTGAGAAAAGCCTTTTTCCAATCTTTGAGTTGCTGCAGTTCTGACTCATAGTGCTCTTTAACCGCCTTATTGGCGTAGTCGCACATGCCCTCGTCGGGCAGCAGGAAGTGGTAGATCTCTTCGTCCTGTCGCGGCTTATCTTGTGAGACACGACGGGGGACGGCGGCGGGATCCTTGACCTTGTTCCTCGCCTGCAATTGCTTTGGGGAAAACACCTGGGCGCGGGCGCCGACCAGGCTGTTTCCATTGAACAACTGATATCCGAACCAGGGTACGTAGGCGGGTTTTGGCTTGCCCTGTGCATCGGTCTCCCCGTAGATGGCGTTGAGCCAGAGGCTGACCTCGGCCAGTTCGGTAGCGATGGGATTGAGGTCGACGCCAAACACATTGGCATCGGCGATGCGCATGCGCACCTTCTGCAGTTCCTGCGAGTACTCATCGTGTGGGATGCGGCGCTTGAGTTCTTCCTGCTTGCGGGTGAGATAGGCCTCGGCGAGCTGGTTGACTGCCTCGTTCAAGAAGGCGGCGCTGCCCATGGCTGGCTCGAGCACGCGGAGATCAAGTATCTCGTCAGCGCACTTGTTCTTGAGCAGTTCCTTGAGGGCGTACTTTACCAGGCTGTGGGTGAGCGACTGGGGGGTGTAGTAACTGGCACTCTTCTGCCGGTCGCGCCCGGCCAGGCGGTAGATAAAAGTACCTTTGGAGTAGACACGCAGCTGTTGGTGACCCTCTTGGTTTTTGAAGGTGACCTTCTCACTGTTCTTGTAGTCACCGATCTCTTGCTTGGTGACGAACCAGCCGTTGGCCAGCAGGTCGGTCGTGCCGCCGTAGGTCTCATCATCATCTGAACTCTTGGCGGCAGGCATCACCTCGTACAAATCCTCGGTGGCAAAGAAGCCCCGGTAAGAGAGCAGTGACTCGTAGACCGCGCCCAGCTGGTTAATAGAGAGCGCCTGGTAACTGACCCGGCGGGTGCGCTTGGTCTTGGGATCTTTCGCAAAGGAGAGGCCGCGCAATACCGATTGCCAAAGATGGTTGGGGAAACTGACTTTGTTAAGCAACGGTGTGCTGGCCGGGTCGAAAAGTTTGCTGTCCAGCGGCGCCAGTTCGAAGGCGTTGACTGTCGCACCCATAACGCCATGATGGCGATCAATGGCGGTGCCTTGAGCCACCAGGGCGAAAAGTTTCTTCAGGGTCTTGTCGAAATAGCCGCCGTTCTGCGCCTCGGTTGTGTGCAGGTCGACTAGGGTCAGGTCGCGCAGAGATTCCAGGCTATAACCCCGGGTGTAGACATCGCTCTTGTTGATCGGCACATAGCCTAATTCAGGCCGGGCCTCGATGTAGAACATGAAGATCAGCCGGTAGACCAGGCGAACGCACTCAGTGCTGAGTTGGCTGGCATCCAAGGGCTTGACCGTACCGCTGTAGCTGAAGCCGTGTAGCTCGATGAGCTGGCTTGCGGCCTCGTTGCCGAGCTGTTCGATGGCATCACGCAGGGCATACTTGAGGTTTTCGCTGACCCCAGCATCGTGCTTATGGGACTCGGCATCAAGGGTGTCCAGTAGACCCTCGCCTTCATCCGGGCACAATGCCTGCCGGTGCAACAGAGCGTAGCAGGCGTTCAGGGTGGCCAGCTGGCGCTTGCCGAGGATCTCGTCGAGGTCGAAACGCAGAAAACGGTTCGCAGGCCACTTGAAGCGATCGATCAGCAGCCACTCCTGCTGTCCAATCAGCAGCACAAAGCGTGGCGGCTGGGCAGCGGCGAAGATGCTGTCGGAGAGCAGGCCGGACCAGGGCTTCGGGCCTTTGCTGTTGTTATTGTTATAAGCTGGCGGTAGTTCGGCGATACGGAAGTGTTGGGCAGAAAGGGTCGCATCCAGGGTATCAACCGCCCCATCCTCCTGGGTTGTTCCCAAGTTTGGCCACTGATCTGGATTGAAAGCAGGCAACACCACCAGGTCGGGCACTGCCTCGTGGCGGCCTACTTGGCTCCAGACCGGGATCGGTTCATCGTCACGCCACTCGTACTCGTTGGTGTCGATGTTAAAGCCCAGTGCGGTTAATAACGGCCGGTGCAGGTCACGATGCCATTGCAGTTGTTCTTCGAAGCTGCCGCTGCCGGGGTAATTGGCGCGCTGGCGGAAAAAGGCGGTGGCATGTCCCCCCAACTGTTGTGCCGGCGTTTGGTCCGCTTCACGGCTGTCTAGCCAATCCTTAATTCTGGATTGGAAAACATGGGCCAGAAAGTGGTGGCTGTAGAACTCGTTCTCGTTGACGATGCCGGAGAAGACATCGAATTTTTCACCATTATCTTTCATTGCGCGTTCTTTAGCGGCCATGGTCTACTCCTGAGCCACCACTGCAACCAGTACCTGGACGAAGGGTACCGGCTCGATCTCCAGGCTGTCCTTTATCCACTGACCATACTCTTGGAATACATCGTCGATGTCCTGGAGCCTGCGGGCCTTGCGTGTTTGGCGTACGGACTCAAGCACCTTTTCCAGTCGAAGTTCCAACTGGCGTTCCTGTGCCCCACGCAACTCATCAAGTTGGGCCAGCTTCTCATTCACCTCCGCTTGTCGTTCAGCACTGAAGTGACGTACCTGCTCCTCAACAAATAGCTGCATGGTAGCAACCGCATCACCGAGGGAATGCTGTAGCGTTTCAAGGTCAACTGCTTTATTCGCGTTGGGCAAGTTTCTCGCCTGCAGGCCAGCTCGTCTGCAGAAGTCACTGAAGTCCTCGATCTCAAAATCCTCATTACCGCTGCGAACCACTGCCTTCCATTCCACAATCAGTGGCTGGCCCTTGCGGTTGGGGATCAGGCCAAGCATCAGGAAGGCCTGTTCTCCTGTCGTCAGGTGGGGGCTGGTCATTACAGGTGCTCGTCGCCGACCAACACTGCCGATGACCCGGTCGATGAGCCACTGGCTGATGGGGTGTTGTGACCAGAGGTATTGGATGTCAGGCCACGTCGCACCCTGCATATCCTCTTCGCGGGCACGCTGTATCGATTCCTCTACCAGACCGGGATGAGCGGAGAGCACGTACTCATCGGTTTCGCGAAGTACCTCTGCGGGCAGTTGCCGGCGCAGGCGACGTTGAAGGTCAAGTGGCGGAGTAAAACGCAGCATCAATGCTTGGTCATCGCTCTGATAACCCCGTGCCTCAGGAATCGTGTCAATGGCTTGTTGGGCGAAAGTGTAGAAATCGGGGAAGAGTTTGTGCAGCGCTTCAGTTGGTTGATTTGATTTTGTCACACTATCTGACTGTTCTTCCGGTGTACCGAAGAGCACTGTCTCCCAGTCCTCATCGTCATTCTCCGATTTGGCCTCGTCGATACACTGTTCCTCGAACTGCTCAGCGTTCATGCCATCGGCCAGAGCCTCTGTAACCACCCTCTCCTCCTCGTCGACACTGTGTCGGCGGAGGATGGAGGCGGGATCACCTATGTTCTTGCTGATCTGCTCGTCTTTACTGACCAGGACCTCGATGACGCGCATGTCACCCTTAATGCGTTCTACAGTCGATTCGGTGAGCAGATAGTCGATTCGGGGCTGTTGTTGCTGACCAAAACGGTCCACACGGCCGTTCCGTTGTTGGAATACCATCGGCGACCAGGGCAAGTCGAAGTGGATCAAACGATGGCACAGGTAGTGGAGATTGATGCCTTCTGAGGCCACATCAGAACACAATAACACCCGTAGCGGATCGTGCTCCTGGCCAAATCGTTCAACAATGGCTTGCTGGTCGATGTCGGAGAGACTGCCGTCGAGTATGGTAAATGCTGTTTCCGGCAATTCCAGATCTACTGGCAGGCGCTCATACAACCATTTGAGGGTCTCAATACGTTCGGAGAAGATTACCAAACGATCGCGGCTGTCGTGACCTGTCCAGGCGGTGTCAGCATTCCGCAGAGTCTGTAATAGTCGTTGGTATTTACTGAAATACTCCTGGGTGATGCGTGCCAGATCCTCGCGCAGGGATTCCAGAGCGGTGATTTCGGCCGCTTCATCCGCTGTAGGAATCAGGCTTTTTTGCAACTTGTCGATGCGGTTGCGCGCATAGGCATCTGCCGCAGCGGGGCTTGAAAAGAGCGCCTTCTGCAGCCCTACTCGCTGCAATTCGGATTGTTTACCGGCTTTGTGCTCACCTGCCTGGGTAAAGGGAATTTCCAGCACCGCACGGTAGGCGGCCTCTTCCTCCGCCATGGCCTGTGCCGAGAGACGTCGGGTTACCGGCTCAGGAAACTGACCTTCCGCCTGGTCCTTGATGTCCTTCTTGAAGCGGCGGACAAACAGGTCCTTACGGTCCAGATCGGCGCGGGTGTAGTCCTCGGGGTCAGAGATCGCTGTGGGGTCGAGCAGCCAGATCAATGAAGCAAAGCTATTGGCTGAACCGTCATGGGGAGTGGCCGAGAGCAGGATCAGGGTATCTGACTTGGTCGCCAGGTTCTTGGCCAGGCGAGCCCTTAGCGAGGAGCCTGAATCGCCCTTGCGCACAGCCACGTTGTGGCACTCGTCAATAACGATGATGTCCCAGCGTGACTTATCCAGATAATTTCGGTACTCGTTGTTCCCTTTCAGGGTGTCCATCGAGATGATGGTCTTGTCGTAGTAGTTGAAAGGGTTGTGCCCAGCTGGGATGTTGTTGCGGATACGTTGGATACCGGAAGAGTCCAGGCGTACCAGAGGGATGGTGAAGCGCGACCACCACTCTTTCTGGAACTGGGTCAACATGCTTTTCTGGGTCACCACCAGGATGCGACGCCCACGACCGCGGATATCCAGCTCGGTGGCAAGCATGGCTGCCTCCAGCGTCTTACCCAGACCCACACCATCGGCAATAAGAATGCGGGTTCGTACCTGAGCTAACCCCTTTTCTGCTGGTAGTCTCTGGTAAACGGCATTTCGCATTGCAGCTTGGTCGGCACGATGGATCAGATGATCGTTGGCGACTGTGCGCAGTCGCTGGCTTTCGAGGTAAAGATGCGCCTGGGTAAAAAATGGACTGCCGTCTAGATACAGCTCAGTATTGGCAGGATCATGAACCTGAATCTCGTCTTCTAATCGATGGAGAAAGGTTACTGTATAACCCTGCACAAGCTCTGAGAGACCAGCGCATGTTATTGCGTGGCCACCATCATCGCTTACATCAATTCGCCTGACGATCCAGTCTTCATCGCGAATTGTCAACCTTGCCCCAGGTGCAAGACCTCTAACTAATCCTTGTGTGTCTATTTAGTGTTCCCCCTATCCCTTTTTACTTTATCTTGAACGTATTATTTATGGATTTATTGAAATTGATCTTTAAGGCAACAAATCAAGAAATGTGTCTGACAAATTTAAAGATTTTTATTCCTTTCCTATAGGCACTTACATTTAAACAGACTGGCTATACTACTACCAATTCACCTCGAATAGTCCTGTAACGTATGAAGCAGCAACCTGCGAATGGAACCGCACTACTCTATCTCTGCAGTGACCAGAGCCCTTGTTTGTACCGGGATCGATTCGAAAGATCCTTTCGCAGTCTTGGAGATGGTATTAGCCATCAGCAGATGCTCAGTGAATCATACTGTAATGTAGTGTAATTTCCCATATAATCCAATAGGATACCGTTCGTAGGTACTTAAATTTAAACAGCACATGAATACTGACTACTCCTTTTTTACTAACGCGCACAAGAACGGTACTGTTTGGTGGGAAATGGATGTCGCAGTGAAACTCGTGGCAGGCTATCTGCCTGTCTCTACCCATGAGCACAAACAAATCGATATCTTACAAGCACCTACAAGCCAAACATTGATTAATGAGAGGAGATTGTTAACTGCCAGAACCCGCGATATTCCTGATGTCACCAGACCACGGACCGTTGAGAGAGATGGGAACCGATATGTTGAAGCATCAGAGTTCTTGGGTTGGTTTGCTCAATATTTAGCCCATACCAGAACAAATCTACACTTTCCAGATGAACTTGCACGACAGATAGAGGAGGAAACTACTTCCTGTGCTATTGAATCAAGACAAGAATTTGAAAGCTTGGCCCTCGCATTAAAAGGTTCCTTTAGACCCCGATTAAAAAATCTTCCAGAAAATCTACGATTAAGGGTTGACTGTGATTTGTATCCACTCGAATGGGATCAAATGACACCAAAACAACGAAAAATAGCCGCCATTGAGTGGGATCAGCAGCATGAAACAGATGTAGTGCAGGACCGTCAATTTTGGGTAAATTACTATCTGCAGCGAGAGCCCATCAATAGACAATTAGCGAAATGGGAAAGTATTTCTACGAATAGCGCCACAGAGTTAGCTCGACAGGAGACACAAATCGCTGAATTACGGCAACAACTTAGAAAGCTAGACCGGCAGAAATTTCAACACCATACAAATCAAGAACAACCCAATAATAAAAATACTCGTAGTCATCAAGAGAACACAAATAATGAAGTTGATAGGAAGGAGAGTAAAAAACTCAAAATTGGTAGCTCTCCTGACTGTTTGCCAGGACTACCGTCCCGACAAAATTACTGGCAATTGGTAATTACCGATGCTGTTAATAAATTTGCTAATGAACACGGTCGCTGTCCAAATGAAGCAGAAGTTTGGAATTTACTTTGTAGTAATACCCTCCCTGAATACAGGATAACCTTGAACGAAGATCGTGGTGAAAAATCTATCTCTTCCTCAGGTGAAAAACCGCTTGGGTGGCGTTCATTTAAAGCTCGCTGGAAACGTTACACCACTACCAAATAGTCACATAAAGACATATTTTGCACAAATAAGCACATAACCAGCAGGTGGTGAATTCCAAATGCATGATTTCCTCTTCCACTAACAACCGAGGAAATCAAATATGAAGGTCAATATCCTGAGACGCCCAGCCGTTGAGGCTCGCACCGGCCTTTCCCGCAGTACTATCTATCAGCGCATGTCGGAAGGGAACTTCCCTAAAGCCATCTCGCTCGGCGACCGTGCCGTCGGGTGGGTCGAAGCGGAAATCACCGATTGGCTGAACCAGAAGATCAAGGCCAGCCGCACGGCTGCAGACTGAGGGGAGGCCAAGACCATGACCACAAAAAGAAAGGGCCGCGCTGGCTGCAACCAGGCGACCCTCAAGACTTCTAAACGCACCCGTGATTTTACCGGCCTTGCCGCCCGTATCAAAGCGGTAATCGTCGCCCTGACGCTGTGGGGACTGCTCCCCGTGGCCGTGGCGGACTGGCATATCACTTTGGGAGGGCTGCGCGATGTATGACGCCCTCTCCAACTTCTGCGATGCGATCCGCGCCACCGGGCTGGAGCCACCCGATGAGATCGAGCCGGGTACGCTCCATCGTTTCCCTGGGAACGGCAAGCGCCCGAGCAACCGGGCCGGGTGGTGCCTGTTGTTTGACGACAGGCGAGGCGGTTGTTTTGGTGACTGGTCTACTGGCCTCTCCGAGACCTGGCAGGCGGAAAGGGACAAGCCTGGTTCAAGAGCCGAACGGGCAGTTTTCGCCCGGCGGGTGGAAGTAGCCAAAAGACAGGCCGAGACGGAGCGTCGCACCCGGCAGGCTAATGCCGCGAACCGGGCCGCTGCAATCTGGAACGCAGCCACTCCCTCCCCCGGCAACCACCCCTACCTGATCCGCAAGCGTCTTCAACCGCACGGTGCAAAGCTGCATAAGGGTGCTTTGACGCTTCCGGTAATGGACTTCACCGGCAGGTTGACCAGTCTGCAATTCATCGCCGCCAATGGTGGCAAGCTGCTGCTCTCCGGCGGTCGTAAGCGGGGCTGTTTCATTCCCGTGGCGGGTGATATGGAAGACCCCACCCACGTCATCATCTGCGAGGGCTGGGCCACCGGCTGCATCCTGGCCGAGGATGAATCCACCGCGCTGGTACTGGCCGCCATCGATGCGGGCAACCTGGAGCCGGTTGCATTGGCTGCCCGCCACCGTTGGCCATCCGCCGAACTGGTGATTGCGGGAGACGATGACCGGCTGACGGCAGGCAATCCCGGAGCCAGCAAGGCAAAGGCCGCCGCCATTGCATCGGGGGCGCTGTTGGCGCTGCCCCAGTGGCCGGAGGATGCCCCGGACCATCTGACGGACTTCAACGATCTGGCCGTTTGGTTGGCAGGGGGTGGAGCATGACAGCCGACCTGCTGAAGTCCGCCGCGCCACTGCCGGAGGATTGGCCGGAGCTGGTGCCACTGGACGCGCCAAATCTGCCCCGCCTTGATCTGGACCACCTGCCTGGCTGGGCCGGGGACTACGCCCGCGCCATCGCCGCCGATACTGAGACGCCACCGGAACTGGCCGCCGGGATGGTCCTGGTCGCCTGCGCCACTGCTGCTGCCCGCCGCCTGCGGGTGATGGTGAAACCGGGTTACTTCGAACCCTGCAACCTGTGGGCCGTGGCCGCCCTGCCGCCTGGCAACCGCAAGAGCGCCGTGCAGTCCGCCGCCACCGCGCCATTGGTCGCCTGGGAGCGCGATCAGGCGACGATTATGGAGCCGGAGATCAAGCACATCACCAGCGAACGCAAGACCTTGGAGGCCCGCGCCAAGGAGAAGCGCAACAAGGCAGCGAAAGAGAAGGACAACGGCAAGGCGGCCGAACTGGCGAGGGAAGCCGCCGACATCGAGGCCGAACTCCCCGACATTCCTATGCAGCCGCAGATATGGACATCCGACGCCACCCCGGAACGGCTGGGGGCGCTGTTGGCCGAGCATGGTGAGTGCATGGCCTGGCTTTCCAGCGAAGGCGGCGTCTTCGACCTGCTGCAAGGCCGTTACTCCAACGGCATCCCCAACCTGGATCTGGTGTTGAAGGCCCACAGCGGCGATGCCGAACGGGTGGACCGGGGAAGCCGTCCGCCGGTCTTTCTGAAAGGCCCGCGCCTGAGTATCGGCCTGAGCCCACAGCCGGATGTATTGCGCGGGCTGGCAGCCAAGCCTGGATTCCGGGGCCGGGGACTACTGGGGCGGTTTCTCTACCTGGTGCCGCCGTCACCGCTGGGTTACAGGCTCTTGCAATCCAATCCTGTACCCGAAGGGGTGTGCGATGCCTATGCCAGCGGTCTCCGCGCCATGCTCGATTGGAAACCCGCCACCGACGAACATGGCGAGGAACTCCCCCACCTTCTGCGCCTGAGCAAAGAAGCCTATGCGGAGTGGTACGCCTTCGCCCAGGCCATCGAGGCGCAAATGCAACCGGGCCGGGAACTGGAACACTTCACCGATTGGGCCGGAAAGGCACCGGGGGCGGCGGCACGCCTGGCCGGGGTGCTACATGGCATCAAGCACGCCCACGGCACGCCCTGGGAGGCTGCCATCACCGCCGAGACCATGACCGCCGCGCTGGAGATCATGGCCGTCATCTCCCGTCATAGTCTGGCGGCACTGGACATGATGGGAGCCGATCCCACCATTGCCGCCGCCCGGCTGGTGTGGGACTGGATCGAACGGGGCCGCCTGGAACGCTTCACCGTACGCGAAGCCTTCAACGCCCTGCGCGGCACCTTCCCCCGCGTTGCCATGCTGCGCGAAGCCCTGGAGGCGCTGGAAGAGCGAGGCTATCTGGAGGTGAGCGAACCGCCGCGTGATGGGCCTGGCCGTCCTCCCTCGCCCATGGTGCGGGTAAGGCCGGAGATTGCGAGGGCCTGGCGATGAGCTGGCGCGAAACCCTCGGGGTGACTCCTTCGGCAGAAACCCCCTATACGCACAATTCGCAGAATACGCAGAAACCCAACAAAACAGACAATTATGCGGATATTGCGGATTCTGCGTATAGGGATTCAGAACAGGAAAGCTCCAAGCTGCTGGAAGCCCTAGCCGATGCCTGCCGGGGACTCGACATCACTCCAGCCAAGGTAAAGGAAGCACTGGCAGCGGAAGACATCGAGGACTGGCGCAACGGCGCGATCAGCGCCGATGCCCTGGCCGTATTCGCCCGCTCACTGGTGCAACGGCGGGAGATGGATCAGGGCAAACGCCCGGAGCACTACACCGAGCAAGCCACCTGCAAGCACTGTGGACCGATCTGGCTGTGGTTTACTGGTGAAGTGCATGGATGCCCCTGGTGCTGGAACCGACTGGCTGAGAGGTCAATACCACGCCCGTGCTCCGTTCAGTGTGGAAACTGCCGTGCTTTTGAACGAAGTAACCATCCTCATCTGGGATACTGCGCCAAGGGCGAATCAGCTGCAATCGCAGGATTGTGGGATACTGATCAGCGATACTGTGAAAAATATCTACCAGTTCCAATGCACATCAAAGGTGACCAGTAACATCCTGTAAGATCCAGAGTTCGATAAAAATTTACCAAATGATTTCGTTTATAAATGTATGAGGAATGTATGGGCGGCTTAGGCAGTGGCAGGTGGTTCAGGCCACGGGAACGGGTAACTACACAAGATCTACCTCAGATTGATATCCGCAGTATGAAGAAGCAGGGTGTCTTGTACCCAAACTACCCTGGTGCTTTCTGCTGGACCTTGGATGATCCATTGTCAGGGCCGATGAATTTTGAAATCCATCGTGGCAGCCTGAAGGTTGAGTATTTCACCGACTGCGACAGTCAGACAATTAAGCTCGTTGAGAAGATTGAGTTCGACAGCACACCTTGTCATCTCGGCGGAGAGCGCTATTGGTTCTTGTGTCCCTGCTGCAAGACAAGAGTCACGACACTATTCAGGCTGCGTGATGTATACCGATGTCGGTATTGCCACAATCTCCCCTACCGAGCTCAGAATGAATCAGAACTGGATCGACTGATCAGGAAATCTCGGAAGCTCAGGCGGCGACTTGGTGGCACTGGGAGCTTGTATGAACCTGTAAGACAAAAACCAAAAGGGATGCATCACTCAACTTTTGATCAATTATCAAGTAATGAGAGGACTATCTCCCTGGCGGCAGTAAAAGCTATTACTGATAAAACACAGTTCTTTGAAGAAATGGGATGGCTCGATTAGCACCCTATAACATCGTTTTAAAAAATGATTGATTTATACTAAGATCAATCATCAGTAATTACCAATTTCTCTTCTAATAAGCACGATAAACAGTAAAAATACGAAATCACAATTAAATAATATTTGTACAGTTAACTCAGGTAAAAGAAGGACTGGAATTGCTTGAAGTGTAACAAGGGAAATGGTATCGGTTGTTTTAGCAAGCAGGTTTCCTTTACTGATCACTTTACCGGTGGCAAGGGAATCGTAAGAGATTTTAAGGATATCCTAAAAAGGATTAACTCAGAGCAGGAGATCACCAATGAAGAACGAGAAGCAATCAGAGCGCAACTCAGACTCATTAATGAGGGACTGGACCAGCGAGGAAGTGAAGGAGTTCAAGAAGGTCAAGAAGCAGATCGAGCAGCGCCTGGATCAGATGGAGACCAAGAAGGATACCAAGTAAATGAGCCAGGATCGCGGTCAGTACAAAACAGGCAGCAACGTGGAGAGGCTGACGCCCCGACCCAAGGGGACTTATTCGCCCCAAGCGGAGTACCGAGTGAAACAGCAAAAGCCCAAACCAAAGATAATTTCATTGTCGTCTACAAGTTCATCTCGAAAAAAATCTTCTAGGTAAGCACTAACATATCCTGCACCCAAGAGTAGCTGGTTCATATTTTCTCACAGATAGGGAGTTGATGAGAATGCGTGTCTATCAGACACATTGATCTATGAGAAGAGAAGGTAAACCTCTACCAGGGAGATATGAACCGGTTCCGAGTGCTTAATTAGCCGCTGTTTCTACCGTAAGTCACCGTTTGACGGGTTTCCAACCAGACTTGGTCTTGACCTCGAAACCGACGATATCTCTCGGATCACGGACTGTACCCCGCTTAACGGGAGCATCTGGATCAAGATTGGCAAGACGATATATACCTCTCCTTTGGAGATCATGAAAATAGCGAATTAACCTGGAATGGATGGTGAGACGATTGCTATTCATATTCACACTCAAAATATTTTGTAGTAGCTCCTTGGATAGAATATAACATAATGTAACTCTATGATAACGGAGTAAAACCCTAATCGTTTAAGGTTGTGATATGTCGAAAAAAGGTCATATTGTCCAGAGAGAGGTGCTTTACTGTCTGGTCTGGGAGCAGCCTCGTACACATTTGGCTAAGCGATTCGGTGTGTCTGATGTAGCTATAGGAAAAGCATGCCGAAAAGCAGGTATACCGATGCCGCCAACTGGCTTCTGGGCTAGAAAGAAGGCTGGCAAGACAGTTAGGAGAATGCCGTTACCACCTAGAGCGCCTGGAGTTAATAATGAGATCAAGCTGGGTGGGCCTAGGTATGACTATGGGCGGCATCAGACCGATAAGGAAATCATGGAGCAGATACCACAACCACCGGTATTTAATGAGCCTATAGAGAATGTTCGAGACCGAATCAAAACGCAGTTAGGGAAAGTGGCACAGCCAAGGACACTCAAGGATGCACACAGACTGATCGCTAATCTTCTGGAGGCGGATGAGCAAAGACGAATAAAAGCCGAAAATTCGCGTTATACCTTTTCCTGGGATGAGCCATATTTTGATTCGCCTACTGAAAAACGACGACTCCGAATACTATCGGGTCTTTTCAAGGCAGTTACTAAATGCGGAGCAATGCCTTCTGTTAACAAAGATGCAAAAGACGTTAGTGTTACCGTTGGGGACGAGCACGTTCATATTGAGCTTGAGGTGATTGATGAGGGACGTAAGTGCAAGGAAAAACAGGGCAGGCCTCATGATAGGTTTAGATTAACCATAAAAGAGGGATGGCGTAGTAAAGAACAAGACCAATATGTCTGGGAAGATAACGGGGACGAAAAGATAGAGACAATGCTCCGAGATATAGCTGAAGAAGTGGTACTGGCAGGTGAACATCACTATAGGGCCCATAAAGAGTATCAATATGAGTGGACGCTAGAGCGGAAACAAGAGCTCATAGAGAAAGAAAGACAGCGAATAGAGATGGAAGCAAGGCTGGAACGTGAAAGGATGGAAATGCTTAGGCAGGAGAGAATTCAGCTTTTGTTAGATGAAGCATCAGCGCATAGACAGGCCTGTGATATCCGTGAGTATATTGCTCGAATGCTCGATTTAGCTGGCACTTCATTATCCACAGGTGAGCAGGAGCAATTAATGATGTGGGCAGAATGGGCTAGAGCTCAGGCTGATGACCTTGATCCAATTGTTTCGGGGCGCTTTCAGATAGATGGATTGCAGGAGTGAAAATCCACAAAATATTGAGAATTTCAATAAGCTAGTTTTGTCGTTGGTGTCTGATATCAGCGCTTATAAGTGACAGTGCACATCTTATCTATCTCTATAATCTTTTGAGTATAATAGACAAATCAGATAGGGAAAGGATTTTCGACGTTTCTGAACACTATTTAGTTCCTACCGCATCGACGATCTATGTGGTGACGGATTTAACCAACTGATTAGTAAACAGTTTACAGTGACCGTAAATAACAAAATTAGCAATTGTAAAATTTGGAACATTGCCTTTTTAGGATTAGTGATTCGTTCCATGGCTAGTCCTACTTTCCACTCTTAGCCGGTCAGTGTCCTTTTAACTAATGACAATTCGCATTAAACCTCCTATGGCCACTATGCGACTGTAGGGGGCAACAGACATTAACGTGGATTAGTCACGATCTGTTACCGAAGTAGATCATGAATCGATTCATACCAAGCGAGATAGATACAATTTTCTCCAAGATTCTCTTTTCCAAATTCACTGTACTCTTTGGGATAAACTGTGTGATTCATAGACATCCTTTCATTATTATTGGGTGCTATTAACAGAGAAATTCAGCAAAGATTACAATGGGTTCGCCTTTATGAAGAGTCTGGTCATGCAGGCTTTGTTTGCAGGCGATGCAGTATCTCTAGGCCCACTTTGAGAAAGTGGTGGCGTAGATATCAGGCCGATGGTCAAGAAGACTTACCCAACGCCATAATCACTATTGAGATGGAGACCTTACTTCTAGACCTTAGGAAATCTCGTAATCTTGGTGCAAGACGACTTCAAAGTGAGTTATTGCGGCTCCACAATATTTCGCTATCACTCGCGTCAATTCATAAGGTTTTCAAAAAGCATCAGATAAAACCTGTTAAAAAGTTTAGGAAAAAGTCCGATTTCATCAGGTATGAACGGCCCATTCCAGGTGACCGGGTTTAAATGGACACCTGTAAGATTGGCCCAGGTCTTTATCAATATACATCCATTGATGATTGCACCCGTTATAGAGTTTTACGCATCTATGAACGTCGTACGGCGGCAAATACACTAGATTTTAATGATGCAGTCACTGACGAGATTCCGTTTCCTATTCAGCGTAAACAGACTGAACGAGGTCGAGAGAGATTTTTGCGAACAAAGTTCCAGATGGGTATCCTTGAGAACGCTGCCCTAACCATTGTTCGAGTCATTGACAGCCTCCTAACGAACTGGATCATTCTCCAGAAAAAAGCCAGGCTAGGTCATGAGTTTCATAATTCATCATATATGTCACTATTGATAATTGCTTCAACGTTTGCATTTGCTGTGGTTGATAATCCATCAGCACTCGGGTGCATTATTCCACTTGTTTCATCAGAAAAAAACAAGTCGAAGTCACCAAGCCATGTACGTTGTGTACGATTAATCATTAGTACCGAATCTACTGGAATCTGAATCCATCTTTGTTTTTTTCTGTAAGCTCTATATGTATGCTGACTAAAGTCAGGATACCAATCATCAGTTATATTGTTTTTATGTGGAATTATAAATTGCTCATTACCAATCAATCCATGATCTTTCGAGCAAAAACCATGCTTCAAGTATAAATCTCTATGTTTATCTACTAAATGCCAATCCAAATCATGAGCTGTCTTCTTTTGTATTTCATAAAATGGAATTAGTAAATTTGTTTCAG
The DNA here is from genome assembly GCA_040506275.1 of Candidatus Thiodiazotropha sp. DIVDIV. Classification (GTDB taxonomy): domain Bacteria; phylum Pseudomonadota; class Gammaproteobacteria; order Chromatiales; family Chromatiaceae; genus Thiodiazotropha. The sequence continues at coordinate 639,529 of JBEVXD010000001.1, read as the reverse complement.
TATTCCTTATCCTTTGTTTTCTATGCTGTATAGATCCAAAAGGTATATCGAATATCTCGTTATCACCCTCACAAAGCTTTCCATGTTCATCCCTAAGTATATTTGGGTATGCCGTTAAAAATATTCTTTTCGAATCTGAATTTTTTAAATACTTACGAATAGCTTTGTCAAATGACCTATAATTATTATCGATGATACTGTATACATCATTTATTGTATCTTGCGTTGGTACTTTTACTGGAAGTCTAAGGAAACGATTTTTTGCAGCAACATTTAAAACATAGTATGCAAATCCGATATCGTTCCCTCCTGTACTTAGTAACAATATGTCTATTTTCCTTGCTGATTTTCCTAGAGTCATATCTAGCAATTCTAGTTGAGGCAATACACTAATTTTTCTATCTACTAGCTTATGATACGCATCAGGCGATTTCGATGTATCAGATACGTATTCAGGTTGAATCGGATTAAAATACTCAGCGGCACTTTTAGGTTTACTTAATATATTATCTGTTGTAGCTCCAGTACACGAAAAGCTTATAAAAGTCACTGCCTGCTTAGGATTATCCAACGCGAGCTGAAGTGCTGTCTTAAACTGATAGGAATATAGAGATCGGTGACAACGTCTATCCATCCATGTTGCGCTCATATATTTCTTCTTTTCATTTATGTAATCTTTTCTGGGTAATATAACATTATTTACTACTAACCTATCTTCATTATCTCTTTGATTATAAAAAGTAACCGGGATGTCTGGGTTACCTTCACCAGACCCATAGGAATCTCCTAACCCAACAACAAAAATGTCTTTAATCTCTATTTTTTCTGTTAAACTTGGATTTCTATTAACACTTACATTAACGTATAATGACCCTACGGTACCTTCGTATGGCACATCAATTGGAATAGGCTTCGTGCAATCCACTTCTTTTATTTCTATACTTTTATTTTTAAGATTATAGCTCCATTTACAACTATCCCCTTTAACTCCACCGTTCAGCCAAACATTTATTAAATGGCTTTTCGGATTTATATAGTTTTCACAAAGTTTATTATCTAAGTTATAGAGATTTGTTCTAGTATTCCAACAAGTATCTTTATAATTATCCGATGCTATTGACGCAGCCCATCCCGATGTTGGAAACCTTTGTTTATCTCCATTTTCATCATATGTAAACCACTCATCTTGAAGTTTTCTCTCTAATGAAAGTCCCTTATTATTTTCATTAATTATAGATATATAATGCTTTCTTATATCTGATGTTATTTTTGGGTTTGTAAAAAATCTAAAAGGATTGTCTAGCTCCCATTGTATTTCCAGTTTTTCACTTGCGAACACGTTTACGCTTAAAAATACTTTAATCAAGACAATGAATGATAATGTGATTTTCTTGTTGTGAATCATCATACTTCCCTCATAATTTTAAACTACATAATTAACCAAAACACCTATTCTCTAATATGTAGTATCCTTAACTAATATTTTAATGCATCTGAGCAATTAATCTAACACCTAGCTCATAAAATAAATGCGATCTCAGCGAGTTTTTTTGTACAACTACTTGTTGAATTTCTTCTCATGATACTTGTAATATACTTTGCTACCATGCCAGTTTGATACCATGTTTCCTACTATTCTATCTATAACAGAATCCATTGCGGGAGTAGTATTACGCTTGGTATTCTTGCAAACTTCACCAGCAGATACATACACATACCCTTTTTCAAAAAGGTCATCGCAGCCAGCTTTGCACATTAATGCTGCTACATTTTCAAAATCAAGTTTTTCCGTGTCAGAACACTCCGTTCTTTTCTTTATATGCGCAGCAACCAAGAATTCCAATGGGTACTCCTCGCCGCATAAAACACATTTCGAATTCAATTGACCATTTTGGTGAAAAGCACGCAAGAATGCTTGCTCCTTTCGAGCTCTAGAGGTTGAAACAACATCTAATTCTATTTCTTCGATCAATTTAGGTAGAAGTACCTTTACTGTTACAGCAGTGGTTTCTGTATCGGTAAACTCGATTTGTTCTGAAATAATAAGAGATGCTGCCTGCTTTATCTCTGGACTAGACATTCTTGCGCCTAACCCGGAACGCACCAAGGCCTCCAGTTCCTCCTCAGTTTCTACATGAATATAATCAACATCAAAACGAGACGGACTTGCCACAAAAGTTCCGTCTTTATGTTTATGTGGATAAATGGGCTTACCCTTATGGTCACCTCTGGACTTATAAGCTATTAGTCTGCTCACGAGCTCCCCTTAGAAATGTAACAGCGTTAGTAACGAGACACCCTGCCTTGTAACTATTATTAGCCTTGAATATCAACATTGAATTCTTTAACTAAAAAGTCAAATGTCCTTGAATCTCTGAGTTTGCATACCACATTCTGATTGGCAAAGCCATTGGTTAGCCACTTTGCGTTTTCGCTCTCGAATGTCTTGATCCAGTTTACACGAACTAACCATTCTCCGGCGGTATCAGAGACGTCTTCTATTTTCCACTGATGCCCTTCAGGGAGTTCATTAATAAACAGACGATCACGGACTGTAAACTCACTTACGGGAACTGCTAAATCTTCAACAACACCATAGCCCACGTAACCTGAGCCTTTAATATATGCAAATATCTTATCTCCGGAAGAGAGTTTCTTGATTGCACTGATCCATCGAGGACCGCCCCCAGCACTAATGTATCCATATTTGACGTTCAGCTCCCATTCTCTGGGATTACGGGAATTAATACCTGTATTTACAAAGTAGTAACCAGTCCAGGCTGCACGCTTCCCTTGGTTTGACCGTTCTTCTATTTTTTCGGGGTCTTTATAAAATGAACGCCCAATAATTTGACGTCCCTCATACTCAAATACGTTGAAGAACACAGCATTGATATTTATGGCATGCTTTTCTGTTAGATAACCTATAATTCGTTCTGTTGAATCGTCTATAGACGCTGCCACTATCACCATTTGGTGGTTTTCGTTTAAGGTTTCTGGGATAGCCTCATCATAAAATGAGCTAAATTCTTCAGACAGGCTCTTGTTTGAATATTTATTGAAGATTTCTTTTATTTCTTCGTATCCCAACTCACATACCCATGAAGCATAGTCTAGGCACTGGGCCACTATATCTCTTGGTGTTTTATCTCTCTTTAACTCAATAACTACTAAATCGCCTTCTCTTGTTATTGCGATTAGATCAATATAACCACCGAACGCTGTATGTACCTGCCTTCCGATAATCATTACATCTAAATTCAAAAGCATTGGGTCAGCACACACCCAATCTTCTAAGTGAGACTCGAGGTCAACTCGGCTATTTTGAATTTTTTTCAGTGATCCGCCTTCAACTGACCATAGGTTCATTGCAATTGCCATGAATCTCCTTTGACAGCTTACGCTCAATATTTTGGGTGCCGGCTTTACGGGTGTCCCTGTCCCTTAGGGCCGATAAGAACTGGATGTTAGACAACCGGGCATTGTGCATTTGCCACCTCAATCACCATATTCTGTAGCTCGCTAGAAAGTTTGGAAGCTTTTGCATTCAGGTTAATCAGGCCCTCCAATGAAATGTGCTTTTCGTCATCTCGCAAAGAACGGATAGTTGGAACTAATGTGAAATTTCCCTTTTCATCTGAATAGACATCCAGATACAAAGGGTTGTGAGCAACCAAATTTCTTTGATGAGCAAGCTGAATTGATTCGGACAGGGTGTGATCAACGCGCCTTATTAGGTCTTTTTCTAGCGTTAATTCAGGAATCATTTCTCGAATAAACTTGGCCTTTTCCCCGAGGCCTAAGAACCTAATTTTTTCTTCGTACTGTCCATGCAACGATAGATTCCAATAGATCTGTAGAAGTGCCAGTTCAACATCTCCACAGGTTAAAACTAGACTACCAACTAGTGGTTCCCATGTTTCTCGAGGGCTTCCTTCCATTCTTTTTACCTAAAAGTTACATTAACGAGACCCGTCGTATCGTTATACATTTTTTAACTTTATTATTTTCGGATTTACCACCATTTTATGAAAGACATAGTCTTCCAATAGTAGTATATTCTTAGTTGAAAGATTAAGCCCCCATTCTGGCTTTCTTTTCTTGCCCTCATACTCACGATCCACTGGCAAAGCATTTGGAGACAACCAAGCCTCCGAAGGAACTAAATATAGGTCAGGCTCCTTACCTTGTTTTAGAATGGCTAAGGCTAAATACCAATCGGAAGAGATCTGAAATTTTTATTTTGTAAGAAAACGTACCCCTTTTTTCTAATGGATTTAACCTGCACTGAGAAATATGGACCTTTTTCATATCTTGCTACAAAATCAATACCACGATAATAAACTCTGCGCCATATACTTGAAATCCATACATTGTAAGTTCCATCTTTACAAAGTACTCGCCAAAGGCACCAAGCTGTTGACGATTAAGTTTTTTCCAGTCGAAACGCATTTCGTTATGCTGAAGTTTCAAGTTTAGCATAGGTGCGCATTTTGCCGAATTAGCTCTAATCGTAGCTTTCGTGGTTTGGCCTGATCTTAATATTTAAATGCGGAAACATCTTCATCAGTGAATCAACAGCATCCAAGGTTTTCTTGCCCCACTGATTACTTAAAACAAAAGTTTTGTGATTCACATGAAAGACCTCATCATCACCACAAAAGTATCTTTTTGCCCGAGGAACAGTGCCACCTGGATCATCCTTCATGATAATCTCGTGGACTTCCTCACCATTAAGAGTACCTTCAAAAACCACAAATAATTTGTTCTTACACCATGGAATAGCGTCCATTATCATTTCTGGTGTTCCACCATTTTTCATGACATCTGAAACTAGCCTGAACATCATCCATCTTTTACTCAGGGCTGTATACTCGTGATCCACGATTTGAACATCATACTTTGTAAAATCTCGGGAGTTCTTTCTGGATTCCCGTTCCTTCTGCTTCTTTTCACGTATACGAACCTGATAATCAGCAACTTCAGGAATTGGAATAACCGTCTGGACATCGAGGAAAGTCAGACCTTCGCTGGTATAGGGGTGCATACGAACGCATCTGATATCCATACCATAATCATTCAGCCACATGACAGAGGTTGTGAGTTCCTTCGAAAACTCAGCTGATGCTAGTACAATTTTCACTTCCTGCCCAAATAGCTCTTCATCAGGATCGCTCCAGTCAAGAAATTCGAGCAAGGCTTCTGCAGCATCCTGATCAATACTGTTATCTTTGAGATACTGTGCATAGATTGAAACCAATCTATCAAAGGTCAGGGTTGATATCATCGCAGCATATCGAATAGCTTGTAGCTCCATATGCCCACCGTCTTCAGTCCGCTTGAGTTCTATCACGATCAAGTTAGCGGCTTTATCGACCCCCAAAAGATCAATCCGACGTCGACTATCCTCCCATTCACCAAACTCCTCAGCCACGATGAGAGTATCTGGAGAGATCACTTCAATTTGAGACTTAAGGAGGGCCTGGAGATCATACCTCTCACGTAGACCCTGTTCTGCGAAGGTTGTACGTTGGATTGGGACTATTTCTTTATTATTAATTCGATATATTGGCATCTTAAGCCTTTCCTTTCTCTAGCCACATTCCCTAATACATTAATCGAGTATGAACCCACGGTACCCTAACGGCGACAAAACTTTATTCGTTAACAGATACCCAATCAGGCGATCCTCATTCTAAGTTGTAATGATTAACAACGCAGATCTTGTTGATGTGGATTGCCTAATAATACGCCAAGGAATTAATTGTGCACTACTTACAAAGATAGCCTGAGTATTTATTACTACTGGGGGCTAATTGGGGGACTAGTAGATATACAGATTCTATAAATATTTGAATTTTATAGATATTATTATAATTTATGGCGGAGAGGCAGGGATTCGAACCCTGGGAGGGCTACAAACCCTCAATGGTTTTCAAGACCACCGCATTCGGCCGCTCTGCCACCTCTCCTGAAGGGGCGCTAGGATACATAACCATCCTTGAAAATACTAGTGTTATCCCCATATAAAGATATATTGACCTTTTGTTAGAGCGATGTATGCTGTGCTGAACAATTTGAGACGGTCGCTGTCTCATAAACGAGATTGATTTTAGGGATCAAATCAGGAGATTACACAAATATGAATCGTCTAGATTTCACTGCAACTCAATCGATAGAATCGACCCTATCGACCAATAAGCTTATAAAAAATACTTATATGTTGCTTTCAGTCACTCTTGTTTGGAGTGCATTGATGGCCGTCGTCTCCATGGCGATCGCTCCACCAATCATGATTTCCCTGGGAACATCAGTTGGTGCGTTAGTATTGTTGTGGTTTGTGCTGCCTAAAACCGCAAATTCTGCCTCCGGCCTGTGGGTTGTGTTCGCAGTAACCGGTCTGCTCGGTTTCGGCCTTGGCCCAACCCTCAATCACTACATTGCGCTGTCTAACGGCGGCCAGATTGTGGCAACCGCTTTCGGTGGAACGGGTATTATCTTTCTTGGACTCTCTGGCTATGCCCTCTCAACAAAGCGGGATTTCAGCTTCATGGGAGGCTTTATCTTTGCCGGTATCCTGGTTGTTATGCTCGCCTCCCTGGCAGGATTGTTTTTGAATATCCCTGGATTACACCTGGCTATCTCAGCTGCTGTCATTCTGCTGATGTCGGGTTATATCCTTTTTGAAACCAGTCAGATGGTGAACGGCGCTCAAACCAACTACATCATGGCTACTGTTAGCCTCTATCTGGCAATTTTGAACATCTTCACCAGCCTCCTGCACCTGTTAGGCGCGCTGGGTGGTGATGATTAACTAACGGCTGATCAATAAGCCGAGAGCCCCGGCACTGCCGGGGTTTTTTATGATGCGGAAGTTATTATGGATTGGCTGAAGATTTTTTCTGCCATCCTTATCATAGGATGGATCATTTTCATTTGGCCTCGTGCCAAACATTGGTTAAAAAACAGCCCTAAGGCAGAGCAAGGGGATTGGATGGCTGCAGTTCTGCCTCTGGCTGCTGTGGTTGGCTTTGTTGCCCTGCTGATTATGATGGTTTAGCAAGCAGCGGCTCCTGATCCCTCAGGAGCGAAACAAGCCTAGTTTTTGTCAGATTCAACTGAGGGAGCGATTGCTCCCCCCTCTTCCTATAGTTTCTCAATTCCACCCATATAAGGCTTCAGCGCCTCCGGCACCAGTATCGATCCGTCAGCCTGTTGGTAGTTCTCCATCACCGCCACAAGGGTTCGACCAACAGCCAAGCCTGAACCATTCAGGGTATGTACGAGTTCAGGCTTACCGGTCTCTGGATTTCTCCAACGGGCCTGCAAACGTCTGGCCTGGAAATCAACAAAGTTTGAGCAGGAGGATATCTCCCGATATTGGCTCTGCCCCGGCAGCCAGACTTCCAGATCATATGTTTTGGTAGAAGAGAAACCAATGTCCCCGGTACAGAGGGTAACAACTCGATACGGCAGCTCCAGCTTTTGCAGAATAGCTTCGGCGTGTCCTGTTAACTCCTCCAGCGCCTTAAACGATTCACTGGCAGATACTGCTTGCACCAGCTCAACCTTCTCAAATTGATGCTGGCGTATCATTCCACGGGTATCTTTGCCGTAGGAACCCGCTTCAGATCGGAAACAAGGTGTATGTGCCACCCATTTGCGAGGCATATAGTCAGCTTCAATAATCTGATCCCTTACCAGATTGGTTACCGGCACTTCCGCTGTAGGTATCAGGTAGTATCCTGACTCACCAGAGAGCTTAAATAGATCTTCCTCAAATTTTGGCAGCTGACCTGTTCCACGCAGACTGTCGCTATTGACCATATAGGGCACATAAGCCTCAGTGTAGCCATGCTCAGTCGTGTGTGTGTCGAGCATGAGCTGAATCAATGCCCGATGCATTCTTGCCAGAGGCCCTGCCATGACAGCAAAGCGTGAACCGGTTATACGGGCTGCAGCCTCGAAATCGAGTAATCCACTGGCATCGCCCAGATCCACATGATCCTTAGGCTCGAAATCTAACTGACGAGGCTCTCCCCAGCGTCTCTCCTCACGATTATCCGCTTCGTCCCGACCATCGGGTACCGAATCATGCGGAATGTTGGGTATACCAAGCGTAATCTCGGAAAGCTCTGTCTGCACGGTACCCAGCTCTTCCTGAAGGGCCTTGAGTCGATCACCCAATTCTGCGACCTGCTCACGCAGCGGTTGAATATCCTCACCTGCCGCCTTTGCCTTGCCAATTGATTTTGAACGGCTGTTACGTTCGTTCTGCAGCTCTTGCGACTCTACCTGAAGTCGTTTGCGTCGTTCTTCAAGCTCGGATATCTGCTGCGTATTCAGCTCATAGCCCCGGCGACGAAGTTTTTCAGCCACCTCTTCCAGATTGTTTCTTATCAGTCGCGGATCCAACATTGATCATTCACCCATATTGACTTGTGCGGGCCAGCTCACCACATGACCTGGCTCTACCCATTGATTTAAATCTTGCAGTACCTTGTCTACCCGCTCTGGTAAATCGAAGAACTCTACCACCAGAGGCAGATCCATGGAGATATCCAATAGTGATGCCTCATGAGCCCGGCCTGAGCGACCAAAGCCGGCAATCCCACGAAAAGCAGTAACACCTTTGACTTGTTCTTCAACATGAAGAAAGTCGAGTAGTTTTCGTAATTGATGGTCACCTTCTGTGAGGTAGACCCGGACCATAGTGACTTCAGCCTGTTTCATAGCTGCCTCCCCAGTACCAGACCTAACCAGCAGGCCAATACACAGGCCACCACACTCAGCAGGACATTTAAACCTGCCTTCATCAGCTCTGCCTGCTCAAGTAGATTTAAGGTTTCGATAGAAAAGGTGGAAAATGTTGTGAAGGCGCCCAGAAAACCGATCAGCAACCCTGCTCTCAGCTCAGCTGAAACCACCATCCGTTCAAGAAACACAACATACAAAAATCCCATCACCAGGGAGCCAAGTACGTTTACCGCCAGGGTTCCGAATGGAAAACCTCTACCAAGCAGACTATATACGCCACTGGAGACCCAGAAACGAAAGACTGCTCCGGCAGCTCCGCCGGAGGCGATGGCGAGTAGTTGATACAATCTTGATTCCCAGGCTTTCTGCAAAAGTGGGATTATACCCACTGTTGATAGATATTTGGCTAGGACTAAGTAAATATTTGAGAGTAAATTTGGGGGATAGGGATCGAAGAGGTCAGGGAATGCCCTTGGAGAGATCTATTAAACTCATTTTGAAACTCTCTATTTCCATAAACATAGACTCAAAGGCCCTAATTGAGGCCTTTGTCTGTAATTCCTAATGGTGTTAAAAATCCCAGCGATAACCGGCAAAGAAGAAGTAGTCTGTAAAGTTTGTAACTTCCAATCCATCATCCTCCTCAAACCAGTTCAACCCACCTTCCAATTCGAATGTCAGGTTTTTGCGGAAACGATAGTCCATGCGAACAAATGGGCTAACGGTCATGCGTGTCCCCTCATTCTCTTTGTTCTCACGATAGGAGAAATCCAAGCGTGGATTGATCCTCCAGCTATTGGTAACAGGATAACGACTGCTAACACCAATACGGTATGTATCCGAGGAGGTTGAGTCAGAATATCTAAGTGTGAACACCCCGATATCTCCTTGCTTGAGCAGATCATTTTTTATGACCTGAAAGGAGTAAAAGAACTCTGTATCGGTTGCTTCGGTAGCAAATACACCACCTGAGGCAGGTGTCTCTCCGGTTTTGCTGATAGTAAAATCACCACTCAATTGCAGAGTATCTGAGAAAGGATGCGTTGCACCAAAGGATACACTGGTGGATTTTGCAGTACGGTCTTTTGCCAAGTCATAGATCTCATCATCGCTAAAGAAGTTTTGTAACTCTTCAATCGAATCAATTGGTGCAAAGGTATCGGGATCAGATTGTCCACTCAATGCGTTTGAAGTCATCAAGATCGGGCTGTTGCGATAATCAAGATTCAGGTAGAGACTGGTTTTATTGGCCAGACGCCAGTTACTCTGAACCATGAAGATTCCGAGTTCGTTGTGAAAGATATCGTAATCGATCAAGCTGAACAGAGACTTGTCCTGATCATAATATCTGACCTCTCCGCCTATAGCTCTGCGATCAACGAGACCATCTGCCCTTTGTTCAACAAGGAACAGGCTCATATCCCAGTTTTCGAAAATACTCGCGATATCGCCGCTGATTCCTGCAAACTGTTTGTGTTCATGCAGAAAAGTATCCCTTGATCGCTCTACGGGAAGACCGACTGTCCCCCTGAGTTTGATATCAGGGGTCAACTCATAGCCAAGCACAAGACCATCAAATCGATTCAGAATACCGCTGGATCTTTGTCTCTGGCGACCGAATTTGGCACTGGTCCGTGACTCCAGGTGCTCTACATCGATGTAGGCATCACTGAGTGTGGTATCGTTTTCACCATCATCCAGCAGATCATAGATATAGCTGCCTGTAAGCTTCATACGCATATCGTAGTCTTCACTTCGACGACGAGCATTGAAATCTATAAAGCTCTCTATTTCAGATCTGGAGATACTATCCTCATCCTCAACAAAGGGGCTGTCTATCTTATCTCGACGGTAATTTTGCGAAAAACTGCCATAGGTATTCCAAACCGCCTTGCTTTCATCTTCTTCACTACCGGGCTCTCCCGGCTTGGGTTTTTTACTTAAGCTCTCTTTGGGTCTCTGCGGCGCTGTTTCAAGTCCCAATAGACGTTGTCTGACACGTTCGGCATCCTCTCCCTCAGGATATTTTTCCAGATAGGTTCGATATTCGCCTTTTGCATGGGCAATCTGCCTATTACGCTCACGGGACAATCCAAGTAACTCCAGGGATTCCTGGGTGTATATATTGTCCGGCTCTTCCAACAATGCCTCTAAAAGACGCACAGCCTTGGCATATTCACCAGCGGTGATGGTACGCCTGATCATCTCCATCATTTTGGTCAAGCGGGGATCGACATTGATCAGTTCAGGCTCTTCCATGGTCTGACCATCAAAAATAGGCTCTAGCCCCCTTTCAAAAAAGGCTTGGCGGCGCTCCACAATATCCGCAGTGTCCACCCAGGCATCAGGGTAGAACCTTTTAACTGCTGCCAGCTGTCTGTTGGCCTCTTGCTTGGTACGGAAGAATCCCAGTCTAAGCCTGTATATTGCAGCACCTTCCAGATCATCCTTGGTACTATAGAGCAGCTGGTTTTTACCTACAGGTACGGGGGGGATTTCAGCATAATCTACAGGTTCCGACTGAACGCCCAGGTTGATTACATAGATCACCAAAGGTAATGATTTAAAGCTGAGTGGTGCCTTCATTTCTGGCACTTTGCTCTCCAGGGTTTTCAGCTTGGCCTGACCAAATCCTGAAGTTCTGCGCGTTTTTGCAGGCAGAATAAACTCCATCGTATAGAAGTCTCTGCCCTGTCGAATTTTTACATCCTCAATTGGAGTCGCAAATGAGACCAATAGCGTTGAGGTGCCTAACCGATTCCCCTGAAACACGATCTTGTCGAGTGGTACTGCGGCTGATGGACTCCAGTTAAGCTGATCATCTTGGGAAAGCTCTTGATCCTGCTCATCTGTTGTCGATGCACCAACCTCTTCATCAGTTGTCTGCCCTACCCTGACCTGAACACCCAACTCACTGCTAGCCTCATTGATCAGGTGAGAGACATACCGAACAGGCACGTTAAAATGGACCAAAATGACGTTCGCACCATCTTCTGACTTGATTTCAATTCGATCAAGCACTCTGGTTGCAGCACTAAGTTGCCCCGAACACAGCAATAACACAAGTGGCAACAGCCAGCGATGGAGCTTCAATTGAATAGTGAACTGCACTCTCGTTACCTGATCAATTCATGTCATTTGTTGATGGCCACTGTCTATCTAAAGGAGCGGAAAACCGTCCTGCCAGACAAAATCACGCAGAAGCCAAAGATTGTGAAAAATAACCCGACAATCTCCAAATATAGGCGATTATCGGGTATTTGATATCCCACTACCATTCACGGGAGCTGACTCGATGACACCCACTGCTGCCGCAGTTTCGATCAGCACTCAAGCCGTTATGATCATCCTCACCAGTACGATAGTCACCGGCATGACAACCCGCACAGGTCCGTGCATAGGTCGGATACCGCCATGGAATCGACTCACTGTTGGTAGTATGGCAGTCATCACAAGAGAGATTGGCCCGGTGATCACCTGGATAATTTCCAGAAGAGTGTCGATAGCTGATTACTGGCACCCAGCCATTTGTGGTATGACATACATCACATTGCTGAGTGGTTATAAAATGCCCATTGGGTGTACCAGTCGCTGTGGTGCCGTTATGACAGGTATTACAAGCACCGCTCACACTGGAGTGGTCAAAACTGACACTCGTCCAGTTAGAAGTAGAGGTATGACAGTTATCACACTGGGCAGTTGTTGACACATGACTGGCTGACTTGCCGGTCGCAATCGTACCATTGTGACAGTTGGAGCACGTACCGGCCACATTGCTGTGGTTGAAAGTCACGTTCAGCCAATTGTTGGTCGAGTTATGGCAGACATTACATTCAGCCGTTGTAGGAATATGGTTGCCTGGTTTACCGGTTGCCAACGTGCCGTTATGACAACTGGAACAGCCTGTAATAATACTGCCATGATTAAACGTTACGTTGGCCCAGTCCGTCGTGGAATTGTGGCAGGTATCGCACTGCCCGGAGGTCTGGATATGGGTGCCATGTTTGCCGGTCGCTGTGACGCCATTGTGGCATGTTGAACAAGTGCCACCCACATTCCCGTGTGTGAAGCGTACACTCAGCCAGTTTGAGGTCGAGAGATGGCAATCATCACATTGAGCAGTGGTAGGAACATGTCCTGGATCCTTACCGGTCGCGGTAATGCCGTCATGACAGTTTGAACAATTACCCGCTGCATTGGTGTGATCAAAGCGTACTGACAGCCAATTGGTCTGAGAGGTATGACAAGCATCACACTCGGAATTGGTCTGTATGTGGTTGCCCGGTTTTCCTGTTGCTGTGTTCCCGTTATGACAACTTGAACAGGTGCCTGTAACCACTGAATGATCAAAATTCACTGCTGTCCAGGTTGTCTGGGAAGTATGGCAGACATCACATGCTGCGTTTGTAGCGACATGACTGGCTGACTTGCCAGTCGCTATTGATCCATTGTGACAACTCTGACAGGAACCAGTCACAGTACTGTGATCAAAACGTACGGATGTCCAGTTGCCGGTAGAGATATGACAACTGTCACACTGGCCATTGGTCGCAATATGTGCACCATGTTTTCCTGTGGCTATTGAGCCGTTATGGCAGCTTGAGCAGGTTCCAGCAACACCTGAATGGTCAAATGTTCCAGTAGCCCAAGTCACCGTTGTATGGCAATTCTCACAAGGCTCATTTGTTGGAATGTGGTTTGCGGGCTTACCAATAGCATCCACGTTATTGTGGCAGCTTTCACAACCGGAGAGGATGCCGGTGTGATCAAACCTGATATTCAGCCATGTCGTATTTGATATATGGCAGTTATCGCAGGCTGCATTGGTTTGAACATGGTCAACCGGCTTACCTGTTGCAGTATTACCGTCATGGCAGCTGGCACAGGAGCCGGTAACAACAGCGTGATCAAATGTGATCTGTAGCCAGTTGTTGGTCGAAGTATGGCAAGCCTCGCAAGATGCGGTTGTGGCGACATGAGCTGCATGTTTACCGGTTGCCCTGACGCCATCATGACAGGACTGACAACTGCCTGTAACGCCATCATGATTGAAATTGGAAATATTCCAATTACTGGTTGTATGGCAGGTATCGCATGTCGCGTTGGTCAGGACATGTGAGGGTGACTTACCAGTTGCAATATCTCCGTTATGACAGAGATGGCATGTGGTTGTAACCCCACTATGATTGAAAGTGGTCACTCTCCAATTGTTAGGCGTATGACAGTCTTCACACGGCTGGCTGGTCGTTATATGCGCAGCATGCATGCCGGTAGCTGTAGTACCGTCATGGCAGGATTCACAGTTGTCAGTAATTCCAGCATGGTCAAAATTCGATATCAGCCACCCGTTAACGGTATGGCAGGTATCACATTGGGCGTTTGTCTGTAGATGTCCGGCGTGTTTTCCGGTGGCCCGCACACCATTGTGACAACTTGAACAGACTCCAGCTGTTGGTACAGCACTGTGATCGAAATTGACCCTAAGCCAGGAGGTCGTCGAGGAGTGGCAGACATCACACTGCTCGTTGGTAGTAATGTGATTATTATGATGTCCTGTAGCCGTTGTGCCATCATGACATGTCGAGCAGACACCGGTTGTTGTCACGCCGCTATGATCAAAACTTGTGTCCTGCCAATTAATGGTAGAGAGATGGCATATATCACATTGTGCGGTAGTTTGGATATGCTGTGCATGCTTACCAGTAGCCGTTGTTCCGTCATGGCAATTGGAGCAATTACCGCTGGCAGCTATGTTGTCATGGTTGAAGTTGATCAAAGTCCAATCGATAGTCGAAGTATGACAACTGTCACACTGGGCGTTTGTGGGAATATGTGTTGCACCCATCCCCGTTGCGACGACACCGTCATGGCAGCTTGAACAAGCACCTGCCACACCTGCATGATCGAAACGTCCCGTACTCCAGGTAATAGTGTTATGGCAGTTCTCACAGGGTTCCGTGGTGGGAATGTGTGTATCGGGTTTACCGATTGCATCCACATTATTATGGCAACTCTCACAACCACTGGTGATACCAGTGTGGTCAAAGCGTACTGCGGTCCAGGTTTCGTTGGAGGTATGGCAGTTATCGCAGGCAGCATCAGTCACAACATGATCGGCAGATTTACCGGTGGCGGTAACACCATCATGACAACTTGCACAGGTACCTGTGACAATCGCATGGTTGAAGGTTATCTCAGCCCAACTAGTAGTTGAGGTATGACATCCTTCACAAGATGCCGTGGTAGCCACATGAGCATCATGTTTCCCTGTAGCCCTGTCGCCGTCATGACAGGACTGGCAACTTCCTGTAACACCTTCATGATCGAAACTGCTGAGTGACCAGCCATTAGTGTTATGGCAGTTATCGCAGGATGCTGTTGTAGGAATATGGTTGTCATGCTTACCTGTAGCTACGTCACCGTTGTGACAGGACTCGCATGTACCCGATACACCTTCATGGGTAAAACCTGTCAAACTCCAATCACTGGTTGAGTGGCAGGCATCACAAGAGGAGGTTGTCAGTATATGGCTGGAGTGTTTCCCGGTTGCGATAATCCCGTTATGACAGGATTCGCACTCCCCACTGACACCTTCATGTGAAAAATTCGATACATTCCAGGCACCCACTGTATGGCAGGTATCACACTCGTTGTTGGTCAGCAGATGGTTGTCATGTTTGCCTGTCGCTCGAACACCGTTGTGACAGGTTGAACAGACACCGGCAGTCTCGATAGATCCATGATCAAAACTGACATTGGACCAGGAATCGGTCGAGTTATGACAGGTATCGCACTGCTCAGTGGTCTCTATATGGGTTGCGTGCATACCTGTCGCTGACGTTCCGTTATGACAGGTTGAGCAGCGTCCGGCTGCATCCACACCACTGTGATCGAAACTGGTATTTAACCAGTTGTTGGTAGAGACATGACAGACATCGCACTGATCACTTGTCTGTATATGCTGAGCATGCTTTCCGGTTGCGCTGGTACCATCATGACAGGTGGAACAGACGCCGGCACTTTGAAAACTATCATGGCTGAAATTAATTACATGCCAGTTGGCTGTTGTCGCATGACATACATCACAGGATTCATTGGTTACGATATGTGTATCGTGCTTACCCGGCGCCTGCACCCCATCATGACAGGTTGCACAGGTTCCAGGGACAACCTCACTGTGATCAAACCCGACCACCGACCAGTCTTCTGTCGAAGTATGACAGGTATCGCACTGGGCTGTTGTCTGTACATGATCCGCATCCTTACCTGGCTGCGTCACACCATCGTGACAACTGGAACAGCGACCGAAGGCCTCTTCACCATGTACGAAATTAACCACCAACCAAGAGTTAGTGGAGGTATGGCAAATCTCACAGGGCTCACTGGTTTCCACGTGCCCGACCGGTTTGCCGATGGCACTGACACCATTATGACAGCTCTCACAATCACCTCGAATACCTGCATGGGAGAAGTTAGTTACTCTCCAACTGTTAGTTGAGTGACAAAGATCGCAAACCTCGTTTGTAAGTATATGGACCGAAGATTTACCGGTTGCACTAATCCCATTGTGGCAAGTTTCACAGCTACCGCTTTCGACACTGGAGTGGTCAAAAAAGACTAATAACCAACTATTCGTTATATGGCAGGTATCACAAGGTTCTTCTGTAGCAATGTGTGTTGCGTGTTTACCTGTGGCAATGTTGCCGTTGTGGCAGCTTTCACAGGTTCCTGTAACTGCAGAGTGATCAACGCGAGCGACCCTCCCCCAGCTGAATGTAGTGTGGCAGAACTCACAGGTATTGGCTGATCGAATATGGTCGTTGCCCTTGCCTTGTGCGGCACTACCATTATGACAGGAGAAACAGCCGCTGCTGATCGTACCATGATCAAATCGGGCAACATGCCAACCGACTGTAGTATGGCAATCGTCACAATGATCATCACTGACAATGTGGTCAATTGGTTTACCTGTAGCGCTGGATTCATTATGACAGCCATCACACATCACAGGCGTACCCTCAAACTGCGCGTTGAGGTGACACTGATCGCATTCCACATTGCGATGTTCCCCAGTCAGAGGAAAACCTGTAGAAAAGTGGTCAAACTCACTGGTCTCAGCCTGGGCAGAATGCATGAACAATAAGCTAAATACTATGGCGAAGAGCCAATAGGCCTGTTTTAACAACATTCTATTTTTTAGCAGTGTCATCATATTAAGTTCCGTCCAGATTCAATCAGCGAATATCCGGGTTTTCAAAAGTTTCAGTTGTATGGCAACGATCACAATGGCGTCCAAAGCCGCCGCGATGTATATCATCTCCTCGATGACAACCGTAACAGTGATTCGCCGATTGCTTATGCTCATTCAAATCGGCACGATGACAGGCATGACAAAAGACCTCACCGTGTTTTCCATCCAATGGAAATTCTGTTTGCTCGTCGTGGTCGAAGGTCCACAACATCCAGGCATTGGGATTGTGGCAATCACTACATATCTCTCCCATCTTTCCTTCATGGGTATCATCTGTATCGTGGCAGGATAAACAGGCGATATCTGTCTGTTGGAACTCCGCATTGAGGTGGCAGGATTCACAGGCCGTCACACTATGTATCCCGATCAATGGAAATCGAGTGATATCATGTTCGAAAAACAGTTTTTCGGTCCAGCCTTTTTCATTATGGCAATACCCGCAGTCTTCACCCAGATCACCCTTATGCATATCGATTGCTCGATGGCAGGTAATGCACTCGGGCTCCTTAAGGTCATCCATGGCTGCTGTTCGATGGCATGCATGGCAGCTTAGTTTTTTGTGCTTTCCTTTCAGTTCGAATTCAGCATCTTTTCCATGATCGAATTTTACTTTCGTCCAGCTGGATGCACGGTGACAGTCTTGACATTTTTCACCGTTACGCCCCTTGTGATCATCATCTTTTTCATGACATGCAAAGCAACTCTTTGAAGGTTTCTTCTCATAGGGACCACGTTTATGGCAGGTGTCGCATGGCACATCTTTATGACGTCCCTCCAGAGCGAATTCAGTATCGGCTCGATGATCAAATGTCAGCTCCTTCCACTCTTCAGTGCCGTGACATTTCGCGCATACCTTTCCGTATCGTCCATTGTGCCTGTCATTAATCAGATGGCAGCCAATACACTCTTTAGGCGTATTCTTGTAGTGATCATCAGCGTGACAGAGCTTACAGTCTAGATCTATGTGCTTTCCCGTAAGGGGATAATCAGTATCCAGGTCATGATCAAAATCCTGCTTGCGCCAGCCTTTTTCGTTATGACACTTATCGCACTCTTCGCCAAGCTTTCCGTGGTGCGTATCATCTTTCTCATGACAATCAAAACAGATTGAAGATGCCTGACTGTATTTCTTCTGATCTTCGGTATGACAGAGTTGACAGGCCAACACTTGATGTCTGCCACGAAGTTCGAAATCAGTCTGTTTATGATCAAATGATTCCGTATCAAGATTTATGATATCTCTATCTCTACCCTTATGTTCTGTGTGGCATTGTTTACAGTTCGATGAGCGTTTTTTATCGAGCTTGCCGTGCAGTCCAGTGCCCTGCTCTATATCCTTTGCTATATCCTCATGATCATGGCATGAGAGACAGCGCTCCACCTGGTCAGCCTTTTTCAAGGTCTCATGACAGCTTTCACACTTCTCTTCAAACTCGGCATGACCTTCGATTACCGGACCCGGCATCAACAAAAGATCGAGTTTTCCTGCATGGCTTTGAGATATTGATACGAATATCAGCAATAGCAGGCAAGTAACATGACAGCCAAATCGGTACATGACGAAATATGTAGGGAACCGCTTGCTTATTGATTAGTAGGCATGCACAGCATACACATGCACAAAACCGGTAATCACCATCATGATGAATAGCGGCATATGCAGCAGATGCCAGATTGCAAAGAGTCTTTCATAGAAATGTAGCTCCAGAACCTGTCGAAGGATAGAGCGGTGAGTCAAAAGCATATTTCTGATACGTAGCTGTTTGCGGCGCACTTTTGCCTTGCTCCATCCTTTTCTATGACCGGCAGCCAGCAGTTTTTTGTTCAGGGAACGCATAACTGTAGGATAGAGTCTGGCTGATGTATAGCGCATTTTTACCCAGTGCTTGGCGCTGCTGATTGGTCCAGACGGCGCACTCATGACATCTTTTTCATACTGCTTCATCAGCTCATGAGCCTTAGGCTGAAGTTCAAAAAGACGTCCCAATTTTTTCTTCAATACCTTGGAATCAGCATGCAAGGAGGCGAAAGTCGCTTTTTTACCATACAAACCGTAGTGGATTCTGGTATAGAAATAACGGCCAAACAACCCGCTTATTGCCACAATGAGCATGCTGTAGAGTGCAACCTGGCCATTCATTGAGCCAATATGGAAACTGGAGTGCATCATTATCAAGACAGGGCCCATGACACCAAAAACCATGTGCAGCCTGAACCAGAACTTGACAGTGAGCCAGTTAGACATGAAATGAAGACGCTTACGCATCGGATAGAGTAGCAACAACAACATCATGCTGCCGCCAACGATACCGAGCCAATAGCCCCAGCCAGACTCTGCTGTCCATACAGCTTGTGTATGGTTGAGCCAGGCCATGTAGAGCAGCAGGAGAGAAAACAGGGTAAAACCCAGGGTTGTAATCAGGCCTGCTCTACGTTGCCACGCGGAGAAAAGGCTATCCAGTGCTGTCTCATTGACACTGGTTGTAAGAGCTGCAGTTTCCATCGACATCACCTATCATATTGGTATTAATTTCAAATATTTAAGTTTTATTAACTATTTTTTATTGAGAATGAGAACTGTAATCAGCATTATCTCCAGACCACGTCCCTATGTTATATTGGGACAAATTTCCCATCCATGAAGAACTTCACAAAAACCAACTTCAGATACAATTATGTTTTCGGCAGAAACTTCAGCGATTGAAATATGTGTGTACAATTTAGGCTGAATTTCCCACAAACTGTGAAAGGCATCACTTTTTAACCAATCGAGAACCGATTTGTAATGCAGTACAGCTTAGATTTTTACCTCATCTACCTAATACCCATACTTTTGGTATGGGGTATCTACATTGTGCATAGCAAAAGGAAGAGTAAAAAAAATCTTGAACTCAAAACTGAAGAGTTTGAGGCTGGCCTGACTGAACCGGCCTCTCTTCATCCTTTGATAGATCCGGCAAAATGTATGGGTTGTGGTACCTGTGTCAAAGCCTGCCCAGAACAAGCGAATCACCCTGTTTTGGGATTGATTGATAACAAAGCGGAATTAATCGCCCCAACCAACTGTATCGGGCATGGTGCCTGCAAAACAGCATGCCCCTTCGATGCGATTACCCTGGTATTCGGTACAGAGAGAAGGGGTGTTGACATACCTGTACTGCAAACAAACTTCGAAACCAGTATGCCGGGGATATATATAGCGGGTGAATTAGGGGGCATGGGTTTGATCAGAAACGCCATTGAGCAGGGCTACAAGGCGATGGATCACATCATCGACTCACTAAAAAAAGAGGCCCCTGCTCCACTTGATCTACTCATTGTCGGGGCTGGTCCAGCTGGTTTTTGTGCCTCATTAAGAGCCATGGAGAAGAGTGTAAAGTATAAAACAGTCGAGCAAGAGTCCTTGGGAGGTACAGTCTTCCAGTTTCCCAGAGGAAAACTGGTTATGACTGCACCGGTTAAACTCCCCTTCGTAGGCGAAGTTAAATTCACCGAAACAACCAAAGAGAAACTGCTTGAGTTCTGGCAGGATGTCGAGAAAAAGACTGGTGTCGAGATCAGCTATCATGAACGAGTGGAAAAGATAACCGCCAATGAAAAGGGTGGTTATGATGTCAAAACCAGTAGGGACACCTACCATACCCAAGCTGTACTACTCACCATTGGCAGACGTGGCACGCCAAGAAAGTTGGGGGTACCAGGAGAGGATTTGAGTAAAGTCACTTATCGCCTGATCGATCCAGAGCAGTATAAAAACCAACATGTTTTGATCGTGGGTGGAGGTGACAGTGCCCTTGAAGCAGCAACCAGTATTGCTGATGAGCAAGGGACAACAGTCACCCTATCCTATCGCAGTGGCGCTTTCAGCCGAGCCAAGAAAAAAAATCGGGAAAAGGTGGATCAAGCGGCCAGTTCAGGAAAAATCAATCTGCTTCTAAGCACGAATGTCACGGGATTCACTGAAGACACAGTCACCATTGACAAAGGTGGAGAAGAGATTGAAATTCCTAATAATGCTGCCATTATCTGCGCTGGCGGCATCCTGCCAACCGGCTTTCTCAAAGAGACCGGCATTAATGTGGAAACCAAACATGGAACAGCCTAGATCTAATAGTGTCGTCAGAAAAGTGGCTCAGGTATTGAGTCTGGTTACATTAATATTGATTCTACCTGTACCAGCATCATCTGCTGAACATGCTGAAGCTGAAGCGGCAATCCGTGTTAGAGATTTCAAATCTGCTGCAGATATCTACAAACAACTGGCTGAACAAAGCGATGCCGAGGCTCAATTTGCACTTGGTGGTTTCTATCGTGCCGGGCGTGGCGTTGAAAAGGACTATACCCAGGCGCTTCATTGGTATCTACAAGCTGCCAATCAAGAACATATCGAAGCACAATACACTACAGGAACCATGTATGAGAACGGCTGGGGAGTGAAGGCTAATACTGCTCTGGCAAATGAGTGGTATGACAAAGCCGCGACTCAAGGTCATCGGCTCGCACAAAAAAAGATAGAACATCTCACTACCTCAACCCCTGTAACTGGATTGAGTGATGAACAAGCAGCAGCATTTTTAAATCGTGCAGCAGCAGCGGGAAAAACTGAAACTTTAAAACGCATACTCTCCTCTGGGGTCTCACCTGATACCCGGGACGAGTACAGCCGCAGCGCACTTCACGAAGCCTCTATTAATGGACGTACAGATGCGGTGGATGTTTTATTGGCTGCTGGTGCAAACCCAAATACCAGCGATAGCCTGGGGGACACCCCACTCCATTCCGCATCAGGACTCGGCTATGCAGAGATAGTAAGCAGTTTAACCAAGGCTGGTGCAAAGCTGGAGACCCTGGATGCCAATGAGAATACGGCATTACTGATTGCCGCGGGCAGAAAACATCTAAAGGTTGTTAATGAATTACTACGAAGTGGCGCCAAGGTTAATGCGAAGAATCGCAAGAAACAGACCTCGTTGGATGTTGCTCAACTGAGAAACTATAAAGCTGTTGCAAGAAAATTGAAGGCTGCTGGTGGTGTCGAAACCCAGACGCGTAATAAGACCTTCGATTTTCCAGATCTTGCCAAGATCAGCGCCTCTATAATGCCCACCAAAAGTAATCCCGACGATGAGAATAATCCATTTGCAGGTTGGAGCACGTTACACCTGGCCGCCTGGAGAGGACAGTTACCCTTGATTGATGCCTTACTCAAACAAGGTGAAGATATTAATTCCTTGGATTCAGAGGGCTTATCACCCTTAAGTCGTGGCGTTTGGCAGGGACATGAGGAAGTTATATCCCGCCTGCTTGAACAAGGTGCAGAAACCGACCTGGCAGCACCAGGTAGTCCAACCCCCTTGTTGATAGCCTGCCGTGAGAACAACATAAAAGTAGTAACCCAATTGATTGAACATGGTGCAAAGGTTAATGTCTCGGCAAAGCATGGTGTAACCCCGCTGCATCTTGCTATCGAACATAAAAATCTTCAACTAGCCAACCTGCTAATTGAGCATAATGCACAGTTATCCAAAACCACTGATGATGGCATCACGGCACTTATCCTGGCCGTCCTTAAAGAGCAAGCAGAAATCGTCAGACTACTGCTTACACGGGGAGCCTCTCCCGATAAAGCGGACAATAAAGACCGCACCCCCCTCTATCACGCCATAGATGTGGGCAATAAGGATATTTTTCATTTACTGCTGAGTAAGGGGGCAAAGGTTAGTTTGCAAGCTAAGGATGGATTGACTCCAATGATGCGAGCTGCTGCATTCGGCCATGCAGATTTAGTAGAAATTCTGGTGAAGCAGGTACAGTACATCGACCGTTTAAGTGAAAATGGAAACACCGCATTGATGTTAGCGGCAAGAAGTGGATCCCTGAATACCCTTAATATTCTACTGCGCCACTCTGAACACTTGGAGCACCGTAATAATGCGGGAAACAGTGCATTAATGCTAGCTGCTGAGGAAGGTCATTTGCCGATAGTGAAACGCTTACTAGAGATGAAAGCCAATGCCCATCATCTTAACCTGAGAAGGGAGAGCGCCACTGATCTAGCCAAACGGGGCAATCATGATGAAGTTGCCGAGTATATTGAGGCGAACAAGGGTAGCGGTGGCCTGCTCGATTTTATGCGTTGATTGAAGAACAGGCCGAAGAGAATTCTGAAAAGAACTGGTTCATATACCAAGCAAAATCATAGATCGAATAAGTGCAGCACCAATTGAGTATCGCCAAAAGAAACCCGATGGCATTGCGCTTATCCAGTTTACATTACTTCTACCCCATTCCATCATCAGTAAGTGCTCCAATTTATCCCCATGTCTGAGGGCAGCACTATCGTAGGGTGGGGCCATGCCCCACCAAAAAGGGTTCATCCCCACACCTGAGGGGACCACTCTTAATGCAAACAGCTATACCACCAAGGAATTTGTGGTACAAAATAATCTACCAAGGCACCAAGCATAAAAAAGCCCCCCTACAATGCCTCTAAAATGTTAAAGAATGAACTACGCCTCTATCGGCAGAAATGACACCAAACGCAAGCCATCCGTTTCAACTGGTATCCGTCGATTCTTACCCATGTGGGCTTTTGGTAGGGCATGGCCCCACCCTACCAATGTGCAATATTTATTGACTTCTATTTGAAATAGAGCCGTAGGGCGAATAAGCGCAACACATCCGATCTACAATACTCTCTCTGTTGTGCTGAGGCTCCCTTTTCTCTCGGACTTTTTTATCTTCCTTTCACCTGTTTTTACCATTTGGAGAGCACTAGAAGTACGATTAATCCTTACTTGCGTCTAAATCTAACTTTCGCAGAAACTCAAGTTTTTCACCGATCTTGATCTCCATACCCCGCTCCACTGGATAGTAATATTGACGGCCTTCCAATGCCTCTGGCATATAGTTCTCTCCTGCAGCATAGGCATGCGGTTCATCGTGGGCATACCGATAAGCTTTACCGTAATCCAGTGTCTTCATTAGCTTGGTCGGTGCATTACGCAGTGCCAGTGGTACCTCCAGAGATCCTGAAGATTTCGCATCTGCCAGTGCCGCCTTCCATGCCATGTATACTGCATTACTCTTCGGTGCACAGGCCATGTAGGCTACAGCCTGAGCAATTGCCAGTTCACCTTCCGGACTACCGAGTCTTTGTTGCACATCCCAACCATTCAGCGCTAATTGCAGGGCTCTTGGATCAGCGTTACCGATATCCTCAGATGCCATTCTGACTACTCGACGAGCAACATAGAGTGGATCACAACCACCATCTATCATCCGTGCCAGCCAATACAGTGCAGCGTCGGGTGCTGAACCCCGGACTGATTTATGCAATGCGGATATCTGATCATAGAAGGCCTCACCGCCTTTATCGAATCGTCGCAGAGTTCCACTCGCCACCTCTGAAACGACCTCCTCTCCAATCTCGTTTGTATCAGTTAAATCCGCTGCAATCTCAAGCAGATTCAGTGCACGCCTGGCATCACCGTCTGCCGCATCAGCAATCAGCTTTCTGGCTTGGCTGTCGATCGTGAGCGCCCTCTCGCCTAACCCTTGCCGCTTATCTTGCAGAGCCTGATCAATAATCTCTTCAATCTCATCTGAGGATAGTGCTTTAAGTACATAGGTACGTGCCCTGGAGAGCAGGGCATTATTCAATTCAAAGGAGGGGTTCTCTGTCGTCGCGCCTATAAATACCACAGTGCCGTTTTCAACATGTGGCAAAAAGGCATCTTGCTGAGATTTGTTAAAGCGGTGTACTTCATCAATAAACAGCACAGTGGGACGCTGTTCCTGCTGCTTGATCAATCTCGCCTGCTCCACTGCAGCACGAATCCCCTTTACACCAGACAATACTGCAGAAAGACTTAAAAAATGGGCACCTGAATGTTCGGCAATCAACCCTGCCAAGGTCGTTTTGCCAGTGCCTGGTGGCCCCCAGAGAATCATCGAGTGCAGGCGGTCTTCCTCAATCGCAACTCTTAGCGGCTTGTTTTCAGAGATTATGTGATTTTGTCCAACAAAAGCATCTAAAGTACGTGGACGCATGCGGTCAGCGAGTGGGCGGAACTCCCCACCCTCTTGTTGGGCAAAGAGATCCTGGCTGCTCATAAATCGCCAATCAGATCAATGAGCGGGGGTGGTTCAAATTCAAACAAAGAGTCATTCAACTCAGGATTTCTAAGCATATTATCGAAAAAGAACCGGGTTACCTGTCCAAAATTATCAAACATCTCCATACGTTCGAGACTATTGTCATTGAGCGCTAAACGTACGCTGGAAAACTGCGCTTCTTCGTCCTTTGGAATCAGCTCGAGCCAAGTCAGATTGCCCTCATCTCCAAGCTCATTGACATTAAAATGTTGGCTAACCGGGCCTAGATCACTCAGCAACTGAGCTGGTGTACCTTTCAGAACAGCATCCTGGCTACGATGGGATACCTGCTCCAATTCAATATCATGCAGCCACACACGACTACCATCAGCTACGATCAGCTGCTGGCTGGGTGTCTGATATTCCCAACGCAACTGTCCAGGTCGTTTCAGGTAAAACACACCATTGCTGCCGAATACCTGATCATAATCCGGTTGCTGAAGGGTCTGACGAAAATCTGCCTTCAGGGTTTTCAGATCTTGTAAAAAAGCCTCAAGTTGCTGAATGCCTTTGCCTGCCCAGACCGGTGGTGTGAAGCAGCTAGCAACAATCAGCAGCAATGCACTCAGGCGCATTATCATTAATCTACTCCGTCAAAATATGCTCAATCTTTTGGAGGTGGCGGAGCCAATACTATACGGGTGCCATTGTTTTCAGCCGGCCCGACAACGCCTGTACGTTCCATCTCTTCAATCATACGGGCCGCGCGGTTATAACCAATCTTCAGTCGTCGTTGAACACCGGATATGGACGCCCTACGGGTTTCGGTCACAATCTGAACCGCTTCATCATAAAGTGGATCGCTGTTTTCCGTATCACCAGCTTCAGCAGGAAAACCTGGCACCGACTCTGTTGCCTCCTGCAGAATCTCTTCCAGATAATCGGGTTGCCCGGCAGCTTTCAGATG
This sequence comes from Candidatus Thiodiazotropha sp. DIVDIV, assembly GCA_040506275.1. Lineage (GTDB taxonomy): Bacteria > Pseudomonadota > Gammaproteobacteria > Chromatiales > Chromatiaceae > Thiodiazotropha. The sequence continues at coordinate 613,457 of JBEVXD010000001.1, read as the reverse complement.
CTTTACTACCCGGTGCACTTCATTGTCATCGACAAAGGCACCATGCATACGTTGAGGTATGTTACTCCCCGTTCCCATATAGAGCATGTCACCATGCCCAAGCAGATGTTCTGCACCCATCTGATCGAGTATCGTCCTTGAATCGACCCTCGATGAAACCTGAAAGGCTATTCTCGTGGGTATATTTGCTTTGATCAGACCGGTTATGACATCAACCGAGGGGCGCTGCGTTGCCAATATCAGGTGAATACCTGATGCCCTGGCTTTTTGCGCCAACCTTGCAATTAACTCTTCCACCTTCTTTCTCGCCATCATCATCATATCTGCGAGCTCGTCGATAATGACCACAATATAAGGCAGAGGTTCCAGTGTAGGATGAGCCATCGCCTCAATGATCTCTGTTGGCTCAGGCTGAAACAGGGGGTCTTTTATGGGTTCACCTTTTTTAATCGCATCCTTGACTTTACGGTTATAGCCAACGACATTTCGCACCCCCAGACTGGCCATCAACCGATATCGTCGCTCCATCTCTCCCACACACCAACGCAAAGCATTCGCTGCCTCCTGCATATCTGTAACCACAGGGGTCAATAAATGGGGTATCCCCTCATAAACCGAAAGTTCAAGCATCTTCGGATCAACCATGATCATGCGCACTTCGTCTGGTTTCGATTTATAAAGCAGACTGAGAATCATGGCATTGATTGCCACCGACTTACCTGAACCAGTGGTTCCTGCTATCAAGGCATGGGGCATTTTCCCCAGGTCTGCACACATAGGATTGCCAGAAATATCCTTACCCAGAGCCAAGGTAAGTGGCGACTTCGAAGACTCATAGGTCTCAGACTGCAACACCTCACTGAGAAAAACCATCTCCCGGTACTCATTCGGTATCTCTAGCCCTACCACCGACTTACCCGGTATTACTTCAACAACACGTACAGCAACTGTTGAGAGCGCTCGCGCCAGATCCTTGGACAGACTACTGATTTTACTGACTTTGGTACCTGCAGCGAGCTGCAATTCATAGAGTGTGACTACCGGCCCTGGGTGTACCGCAACCACCTGTAGATCTATATCAAAGTCGGCAAATTTCAACTCTACCTGACGTGACATTGCCTGCAGTGCTTCAGGGGAATAGGCCTGAACAGTCTGTTTGGCAGGATCAAGCAGTGCCAAGGGAGGGAGTTCGCTATTGGGATCAGCTTCAAACAACGGAACCTGACGCTCTTTTTCCACCCGTTCACTGGGTTTGGGCGCATTGATTACAGGTTCAATTCTCGGCTGTTTACGTGTCTTATCCTTTTTCTGCTCCTTCTTAATCAGATCAACTCGTTCCTGTCGAGCACGTTTAGCAGCATGGCGCTCCCGCCAGGAAATAGCGACACGTTGAATCTTGTGGGTGATCGTAAGTACCACGCCTCCGAGAAAATCCATAACAGTAAACCAGGAGACCCCAGTAAAAAGGGTAAAGCCACTGAGAAACAGGGCGAGCATCAACAAACTGCTACCTGAGCGACTGAAGGCAGCCTCAAATTGCCCACCAAGCAAGGTGCCAAGTGCACCGCCGGTACCTGTCGGCAAGTGATTCACCAGATGGTTGGTATGCAGTGCAGCCAAGGCACAACCGGATGCCAGGGTAATAAAGAATCCCAACCAGCGAACCAGTACCAGATTGATATTCACCGAATCATCAGGATTACGACGACGGAATACCAGCACTGCACTCCAACTGAGCATGACCGGAAACAGATAGGCAAAGATACCAAACAGATAGAGAAATACATCGGCAAACCAGGCGCCTGCCGGACCGCCTGAATTGAGGACTTTTGACTCTGAGCCGGTATAGGACCATCCAGGATCGAGTGGTGAATAACTGAATAACGAAAGCAGAAGATACCCGCTGAGGCAGAAAAGCATCCACATGACACCCTCTCTCATGGCATGACTGACATGAGTATGAAAGGCACTTTGTGCAGGTGTTTGTTGGCTCTTCGCCTGTGTTGCCATAGTTTCGTCTCAACCTTCAGGACTACCCTCTCGGGTCGTTTCAGGAACAATCTCCTGGAAAATTAGTTGTACTCAAGGATCTAACTATATTTAGTTGATCCTACCCTGTAAATTTGTATCTAATACTAACAATTATCGCTTCTAAATTATATAGTTATAAATAATAGTTACTCTGATTTCAGAGGTACTGTTCACGTAATACAGGATGAACCAACGCTCCGTCCTCAAGGTTAACAGCGCCATCCAATCGGGAATCCTCGCGCCAATCGCTCATCACCAATCTGTTCAAATAAGGCATCATTGATGCCGACAGAGCCTGGCTGGCACTTCTTGGCACAGCACCCGGCATATTGGTAACACAGAAGTGGCTAACACCATCAACCGTATATACTGGATCTTCATAAGTTGTTGGCCTTGTTGTCTCAATGCAGCCTCCCTGATCCACTGAGATATCTACAACCACACTACCAGAACTCATTGTGGCGATCTGCTCCCGACTGACAACTCTCGGCGCTTTTGCACCCGGGATCAAAACAGCACCGATTAACAGATCTGCGCTTGCCACCGCCTCACTTACAGCATCTTTGTAGGGATAGAGCGCAGTGACGTTTTTACCCATCTCCCTCAATGCACTCATGCGCTCACGCAGACGATCGAATACAGTTACCCGAGCGCCCATCGCTGCAGCCAATCCAGCTGCATTCCCTCCAGCTTGACCACCCCCGAGAATCACCACATGTCCAGGTTCAGCAGCTGGTAGACCACCGAGCAACAGCCCCTTGCCACCCTGTTGGTGATGCAACAGGGTGGTGCCATTTTGTACAGCAAGACGTCCAGCAATATCACTCATAGGTGCGAGGATCGGAAGTCTCCCACCCTCTTCCACTGTTTCAAATGCGATAGCTGTACAACCTGATGCCAGCAACCGTTGGGTAAGGGATTCCTCTGCAGCGAGATGTAAAAAGCAGAACAGTAACTGTCCAGCTCTGAGCATTTCAGGTTCATCTCCGTAGGGCTCTTTGACCTTTACTACCAACTCCGCCTGCTGGTATATCTCACGAGCACCTTCAACAATCTTCACACCGGCATTAGTATAAGATTCATCCGGATATCCACTCGCTACTCCCGCCCCTTTTTGCAAGAGCAGTTGATGCCCAGTATTTACCAGCTCTGAACAAGCGTCCGGCACAAGGCCGACTCGCCCTTCCAGGGGTTTTATTTCTGTTGGAATACCAATTTTCATAGCTTATTTCTCATGGTGATTCTTTACCCAGGAGTGAGGATTCCGTAGTATTCCCGCATTCGTTGATCAAGACTTGAACACGGGTCACCGAATTCATGACTCTGAATTCTTCAAGTCTCAGAAATTATCATGATCTGCCCAAAATTTACCGGGCACATTCCGAGTGGAGTAAGTATACATGAGCGAAACCAAGCATTGCCGTCTCTTGATCCTCGGATCAGGCCCTGCCGGCTACACGGCAGCGGTCTATGCCGCACGCGCCAACCTGGAGCCTGTGCTCGTCACCGGTATGGAACAGGGTGGCCAGCTGATGACCACAACAGAAGTCGACAACTGGCCTGGCGACAATGAAGGCGTCCAGGGACCCGACCTGATGGAACGTATGCGTCAACACGCAGAGCGTTTCAATACGGAAATTATCTTTGACCATATAAACAAAGCGGAATTAGACCAGCGACCATTCCGTCTGACGGGAGATCAAGCAGTCTATACCTGTGATGCCCTGATTATATGTACAGGTGCATCAGCAAAGTATCTTGGAATGGAATCCGAGCAGGCATTCCGTGGCAGAGGGGTATCCGCTTGCGCAACCTGTGACGGTTTTTTCTATAAAAATCAAAAGGTAGCAGTTATCGGCGGTGGTAATACTGCTGTTGAGGAAGCGCTCTATCTATCGAATATCGCCGCTGAAGTAGTGGTGGTACATCGTCGTGATCAGTTTCGTTCTGAGAAGATTCTTTCCGATAATCTGAAGAAAAAAGCAGCAGAAGCCAACGTAACCATCGAATGGGATCATGTACTTGATGAAGTGCTGGGTGACCAATCAGGTGTCACAGGGATGAGGATAAAGAGTGTCAAAGATGACGCGACCAAAGAGATCGACCTGCAGGGTGTTTTTATTGCAATCGGCCACAGTCCGAATACCGCCCTGTTTGAGGGTCAGTTAGAGATGAATAATGGATATATAAAGGTTGCCGGTGGTCTTGAAGGCAATGCCACGGAGACCTCCATCTCAGGCGTATATGCTGCCGGTGACGTCATGGATCATGTCTACCGTCAGGCCATCACCTCTGCGGGTACAGGCTGTCAGGCCGCACTTGATGCCGAACGCTTCCTGGACGCACTCGAAGCAAAATCCAAATAGCCCCTAGTATCAATTCAATCCGCCCTGGTTTCATTACTGAAGAGACCAGGGCATCTTATTCAGATGTTGTTTGCACGTCAGCTGTCACCAGCCGTTTCATCACACCTCATAAACAGGCAACTATTATGCGGAGCAGAGATTGATTACATCATTGTCTCTGCATTTGGACTTAACAACAAAAAAACCTGGACAAGTCATGGACTGTCACCATTCCACGAAAAACAGACCGCTTCGGCGTAAGGGTTTTCTCAATAACCGGCCGCTAACTCTGAATCAGCGGATACTGATAGAGATCCTGTCCAGTCTTTGATTTCAATGGTTGTAAAACTCGAGTGTAGAGACCTAGACTGTTCAATGACATTCGCTTCGAAGAGTCCTGGAGACTACACCAGTTTCGATGTACCACTTACTACTACTTACTGTCGTTTGCCTCGGAAGCGCAGTTATTTGTCATATGCTCGCAGCCAGAAATGGTGCGCATAGGGTTCGCTGGGGCATTCTTGGTCTGATATTCGGCCCATTAGCAATCCCTTTTGCCTTTTTTACTAAACCGCAGAAAAGACCAAAAGGCGAATAGCAGATAAATCACCCACGTTCGCGTGCGATACTCCCAAGCACATAGGAGCAGAGTATCAGTTGCTGAAACCTGTTAAGTCCTCGGAATTCCAATCCATGTAAATAGCGAATAGTGCCTTCCGGCCCGGGAGTCTCCCGAATATTCCTTATCACTGCCAACACCTTAAGCACATCGCTTCCACCACAAACTGACAGCGTCTGGCTTACATGTATTACCGAGCCAACCTTACCGAGTTCCTGTGTATCTATAACCCTGGCGCCGGTACTGCTGATATCTGAAATAATAACTTTCCTCTGTAAATCCTCCCCGGATTCACCTTGAGGCTTGATTACAATAGCCGGCAACTCAGTAGGAACCCTGGGAGCATTTCTGACAACCGCACTCTCAACATCATCAGGATAGGCCAAGTGGATGTGGGGATAGGGTTTTGAGGAGACGTGAAGCACACGAGCCACAAAACCGAAAATATTACTGCCCTGAAGCATTCTCACAGTAAAACTCTGGCCATCACGAATAATTATCGGATTTCCGCTTTTTCTAGGTGTAGTAATAACCAAGCTTTGACCTGGTAAAAAACCTACAAGGGTAGCTGAAAAGCGATCCTGATTATCAGCAGGTGGCGCAAACTGCAACTGCAATACATCACCAATCTGCAGGTGTTTGACAGCGTCGGACAATTCAATACTCCAGAGTGAAATTAAAACAACAAGCCAGGATACATATAATGGCTCGTCTAAGGATCTTAGTTACATACAATCATGCTTTAACCAAAATATCCCCGTTTTAGCTTAGGCTACACTGGCCTCTTCAACGTAAATTTTGGATAAAACTACAAATTGGGATTACTTATACCCATACATTTTACATTAACCATACATTCAACCGTAGATAATGTGGATTTTTTATTACTTGCGCAAGTGTCTGTTATGATTATATAAAACAATAGATGTAAACAAACCATGATTTTTTTACTAGACGACAATCCGAATACCCCTTTCCCGGATGTCTCCATGGCCGAAAAAGAGCCCGACGGATTACTCGCAGTTGGAGGTGACCTGACGCCCCAACGGCTGATCCAAGCCTATCAGCTGGGAATTTTCCCTTGGTTTTCTGAGGGAGAACCAATCCTTTGGTGGTCCCCCGATCCCAGAACAGTGCTCTATCCAGAAAAACTTAAAATCAGTCGCAGCCTTCGCAAAACCCTTCGGAAAAATATTTATAGTGTATCCTTTGACCAAAGGTTTACTGAAGTCATCAATGAATGCGCGGCACCGAGAGATGATTCCCCTGGTACTTGGCTTGTACCTGAAATGATCGACGCCTATTGCATGCAACACAAGCTTGGACTTGCCCATTCAGTCGAGGTTTGGCAAGACAACACACTTGTGGGTGGATTATATGGTATGGCAATAGGCCGCGTCTTTTTTGGGGAATCAATGTTCAGCCGCGCCAGCGATGGTTCAAAGATCGCCCTAGTCTATCTAAGCCACCAACTTAAAGCATGGGGATTTAAAATGATCGATTGCCAGGTTTACACAAGACATTTGGCAAGTTTAGGTGCAGAAGAGGTTCCAAGAAAACAATTCTGCCAGGATCTCAATAGCTGGACACGTCTCAATGGCCAAGTGGGTAGCTGGTCTGATATTGAGCCTGTATTCAAGACATGCTAGATAACCCTGGCTTCACACAAGAAGATGCCTATGCGCTCTATATGAGCCAAGTGCATGATTGCTCTTATCTGCCTGGAGAAGAGGCGAGAAATCTGTTTCTAGACCCCACGGCAAAAGTGACTCCAGAACTCTACCAACAGTTGATTGACAGAGGATTCAGACGAAGCGGCTGTTATCTCTACCAGCCCGCCTGCCCACATTGCACAGGATGTGTCTCATTAAGAATCCCGGTTAATAAATATAAACCATCCCGCAGTCAGCGTAGAAACTGGAAAAGCAACGCAAGCCAGTTTCAGGTAAGCGCCACAGACTCAAGCTTTAACGAAGAACACTATCAATTGTATAAACGATATTTATTGGAGAGGCATCCCGACGGTGCTATGGCATGTAATAGCCCTGGTCAATATTCACAATTTTTAACCTGTGATTGGGCTGAAACTCAATTTATTGAATTCAAAAAATCAGGACAACTAGTAGCAGTTGCCGTGAGTGATCAATTACCCCAAGGCACCTCCTCTGTATATACATTTTATGATCCTCAGTTTAAACAGGAGGGTGTTGGCATGTTTGCCCTAATCTGGCAGATATACAGCGCTAGGGAGAGAGGACTGGAATGGGTGTATCCCGGATTTTGGATAGAAGCATGCGCAAAAATGAATTATAAATCTCGCTTTAGGCCTTTTGAGGCATGGACAGGACAGCAGTGGGTCAGTCACACAACCCATAGTAACAATACACCCGATAAATATTAGTGGAATGCCTGCCCCCCCAGACTCCCATAATATATCCGGTCGATCTCTCGCTCCCATTTGTTCCCGGAGTCATGAAACATCAAATCTAGGATCGACTTCAAAACCAGCTGAATACAGGTAGTTGCTCTTGTTGACAACCAACGCCCTACCGTAAGCAAACTCACAAGCAGTTTTACAGCTATTAAAGTCGGTTACAAATATTCAAGTAATTACAATCCGAATCCCATTTATGATGATCAATTATATTTCCATATCGTTAGTAAGAACGAATTTCACCTTGCTAAGAAACACCATCGCCACTTAAGGGGTAGAGATGATTATTACATATCGATAACAAGCTTCTTTCGACGTGGTTTATAGGTTACTTGAGGCTCCCTCTTTTTTGGGGGCTTAGTTTCTGATTGTATTGATGATGCATTCATACGATGTGCAAGTTCTTCGCGTAAAATCAATACATCAGCTGGCGCATCGATTCCAAACCTGACATTACCATTATTGATACTCAATATCTTTAGTGTTACTGCGCTACCTACCTGTAATGACTGATTTAAATGCCGAGTGAGTACCAGCATTAGCTACCTCCTTGTGCAATTTTTGTTTTTGATATGCAACACTATCTATAAATTAATAATCTAATGATCTATTTAACAACCAACACTTTGTTAAATGTTGTATTCAATTGCTACCTGAATCATAGATCACCAGTCTAGTAGATCCTGTAAGCGTCAGAACGATTATAGTTAATTTTTTTAAGTCTATCTTCGAATAAATAGCATTAATTTAAAAGAAATTAATTCCTTTATGAATAACTCATTGTTTAATTCCATGCTGGAGAAAGAGCACTGCATCTGCTTGGTATATTAGTCCCAAAATTCACTTATGCCTTACTAATAGTCTCTTGAGATATTATCGATTCTGAACGTCCCATGTGCATCGAAGATACGGGAATGCGGGGATCAGTAAAACCTTCAAATCAACCGGTTGCCGAAAAAAGAGAAAGCAGGTGGGCTAGCATTGAGATGCGATCAATATTTTCATCATTGTGATTTTGAGTTGTTCCATCAACAAAATATCTGCACTTTACCTACCCATATTTTTGTCATTCGATTTCTTGACTCACCTAATGATAAGTATTTAATCAGCAATACCTAAAATAATCATTATTTATACGCCGTTTAATTTATAAGGGTATATTCCACCCCTATATTCTGATTTTGTAATTCGCTTAATTAAAACCAAACAGAACTGGTTGCGGCATTAACCCGATATGAATAAAAAAGTATCAACCAGCGTTGTTACGTTTCTTATTATTCAAATTCTAAGGCATTAATTCACGATTCTTCAAATTACTTGACCTAGCGTACTACAAAGCCGGCTACTTACTTCCTAAACTCTGTTGAGAAGCTCACTGAGCTTTTTAAAGCTGTTAGCACTTTTATAGATACCCAGTGATATGTTTTCATCATAATGTGAGCAACAGCTGCAGTTCTCTGAAGATGCACTCACAGACTCATGTCTAATTACAACCGAATACCTCGAGGTACGCTATGGACATTACAACTCTCTCCTCTCACATCAAGCAGCCCAAATTGCAGCATGCCAGCCTACAATTGGAAGAATCAATCAGATGCGCAATTTTACGAATGAACCCAGCACCCAGGCCTTGCTTTACACCAGAACTGCTCGACGATATCAAATCTTTTCAGGCCTATATCGGACAACGTATCGCAGAAGATCATGCCAGCAAAAATCAGTCTGACTGGGATTATGTAGTACTCGCATCCAATGACCACTCGACTTTCAATCTAGGAGGAGATTTAGCCCTGTTCGTAGAGCTTATCGAAACCAAAGATCGAACAACACTAATGAATTATGCTCGTGCCTGCATAGATGGCGCATTTGGTTTCCATAGCCATCTGAATCAACCTGTCACGTCTATTGCCCTGGTTGAAGGCAATGCACAAGGTGGAGGCTTTGAGGCAGCATTATCGTGTAATGTTATGATCGCTGAAAGAGGTACACATATGGGTTTTCCAGAAGTGTTATTTAATATGTTTCCTGGGATGGGAGCCTACAGCTTTTTATCACGAAGGGTCGGTTCGGGATTGGCTGAGCGTTTGATCTACAGTGGTGACCTTTACACCGCAGAAACACTTTATGAGCTAGGTGTAGTAGATGTATTGGCTGAGAGTGGTGCAGGAGTTGAGGCCCTGGCTCAATACGTGCGAACAGCACAACGTCGAACAAATGCAAACAAATTACTTCGTCATGTTCGTCAAACCTATAATCAAGTACCTTACGAGGAGCTACTTTCCATTACGACCCAGTGGGTAGATGCCGCGCTCAGTCTGAAGCATAGTGAAATCAGTATAATGCAGCGATTGGTACGTGCTCAGAACAAGCGAGCTAAAAAACTGTCTGAGGCTGTTGATTTACCACCGCTAAGACAAGCGACTTGAGTCCGAAACCTCTGCAATCCGCGCCTGTAGATTGGTCCGCACTGCGCGATATGCCACTTCTAAACGCTCCAAGGGGTCCTTTGAACCCCGAGGAGCGCCTTGCAGTATCTCCTGCTCTAACTCCCGCGCTTGTTGTGCAAGTTGATAGGCTCCTAAACCTAAGGCTGCGCCTTTGAGACCATGGGCGAAATCTGCTGCCTGAAACCGCTCTCCCTTGTCGACCGCCTGCCTTAATTCTGACATTAGAGATTCAACATCCCTATAGAAGTTATTGACCAATCCCTCTATTCTTGGGCCAGTTCCCATTAATGCTGATAGTTCCTGAAAGATCTCCTCATCAATCACTGCCTCTAGAGTTTCATCACTTCTCTCTAGCATTGGTTTAGGATCCTCTGATACCCCAACATTTAGAGTTTGTTGCATCAATAAATCCTGAACAACGGTCTGTAAGACTTGTCCACGCAATGGCTTACTCAGATACTTTACCCCCAGTCTCTTACAGGCACTCTTAGCCTCTTCGCTTACATTAGCGGTAAGTAAAACAAAGGGCATACTATTTCGATCCCCACTCATGTGACGATAGAGCTTAATGATATCTAACCCCCCATGTCCCGGCATCATCATGTCAACAATTGCCAAATCGAAATCATGAATCTCAAGGATATCAAGTGCCGCAATTCCATCATCAACCACTGTCACCATGTGTCCATCCTGCTCAAGGAAACTCCTGGTCACAAGCTGATTGGTTAAATTATCTTCAGCCACAAGAATCTGCCCTTTTTTGAGTGGCTTAGCAGGTATTGTAGGTTTTTGCTCTTGTTGCTCGACTGGTTTGTCAAAAGTCGCCGTTTGAAAACCATGCAGTGTTCGATAAAGTTGCGCCTGCTCTATGGGCAAGCTCAACGATGCCAGATAACCCACATTTCCAGGATCAAAATTTAATTTGCTCCTATCGCTGAGCAGTACCAAATCCCTGGCTGCCAACCCTGGATACTCTTCCAGCAGCGTGGAAGGATGCGGTAGCGCTCGTGCATCCAGCAATATAACTGACTCATCAATCGACTCTGTCACACCCAAGTCAACAGCGCAGTCGACCCCCCAATCACTAAACCAATCACGTAACAGCCCTATCATCAATGCATCATGACTGATAACTCTTATCCCAGAGGGAATATTGAGGAATGAACCCTTCTCTACCGTCTCTTGTCGTTGACAATTAAGCACGAGAGAAAAACAACTGCCCTCTCCTACCTCACTCGATACAGCGAGCTCCCCCCCCATCAACTCCGTTAACTGCTTCGCTATACTCATGCCAAGCCCGGTACCACCGAAGCGCCTGGTTATTCCTTCATCTTCCTGCCGAAATGGCTCGAAAATATAGGCTTGAGCCGTTTCTGAAATACCAACTCCGGTATCGATTACATCGATTCGTAACCTGACTCGATTCTCCTCCACCTTCTCAGCGGAAACTTTTATTTCCACCCTACCCTGTTCAGTGAATTTTACTGCGTTGCTGACCATATTAACCAACACCTGACGTAGGTGCAGCTCATCGCCAATCAATAGATACGGACAATCAGGATCAATTTTCCGCTGCAGGAGTAGTTGTTTACTACTCGCTGCATATTCGAATAATCCCACCACCCCATTGATCAATGCATGCAGGTCAAAAGGAGCATTTGCGAGGGTAATACGACCAGCTTCTATCTTGCTGATATCGAGTACATTCTCAATCAGATGCATTAAAGTGGCTGCCGAGGATTGAGCACCATGTACCAACGAACTCTGCTTCTCCTCCAGAGGCGTGTTACTCAGTAGTTCCAATAATCCAACTACACCGTTAATAGGCGTGCGAATTTCATGGCTCATATTGGCTAAAAACTGACTCTTCGCCTGATTGGCCGCTTCAGCTGCTGACAAGGCTCGGGATAACTTTGCTAATAGCGAGGCGATATACATCGGCAATACAATTAATCCAATCCACAAGCCCCACCCTGTCTTAGGATCTGAGTGCCAATCTTCATTGTATTGAAGCACCAAGAAAAACCCGACCGCTGCCATAACTGTAGATGCCGCCAGGTACCGATTGCCATATCTCAGACCATACCCTGAGGAGACCCAGAGATAGACAATATAGAGTGGCGTCATAATCTCCCCATAGTAGAAAAGGAGATAGGTGATCATGCCCATGTCACCGAACATGCAAACCACACGGCGAGGGATGGAAACCCCAGGATTAAGAGCGATCGCTGCAATCATAATCAGGGAGAAGGCAAGGAAGAGGGATAGAATAGTCAGGCCATGATAGGCTGACTCGGAAAGCTCACCGAATATAGAGTTGATTGCCAGATAGAACAGCACCAATAATACAATAGCCACCCGTACAAGAGACTGTTCGTGCTCCGTATCCGGCCTGTTTTCAAACCTTGCTTTTATTCGCTGCAGTAGCGTATGGCGTTGTCCTGGTCGACTTGTATCCATGGCCATTTAGCCTCATTTATAGCTTTCTTGTCAGGATCTCCGGGGAATGGGCTTGCCTACCTAAACTCAGGAGTACTACCTTAACTTTTGCAAAGGGTAATTGCTCATCCCTAGTCTAGTGTTTCGCACCGATACTACCACCTCGAGGAGGATTAAATGAGCTGTTTAAGATTAATTCATAACGTAATCATAGCGCTTAAGGCCTATGAGATCGAATACCCCCTGAAGTTATCAATGCAGACATTCTGCTAAAAACACTTTCAGTGATCCAAAAAATATGAATTTCTTATCTTTATTAACCCGGCACATTATTAGGCAGGCTCGCTTCGGCCAGTCCTTATACGTTCAAACTGTTAGGGGCGATAAGAAGGCCCTGAACCTACCCATTAAGGTGCCGGGTTAACCGTCGTGGATTTCACGTATCAATCTGAATAATCTCTACCGGTTTCCCTTTTTTATGCTGCCTTGGCCATAGTGCATATCGGCCTGCAACAAATCCTTGTCCCGATTGACTGTTAATCAGAGATGCCGCCTCTGCAGTTAAACCAAGAACTGGCAGCCGCCTGCGACTACCCTGTACATTAAACTGATCATTCTCTACCAGTCTATCGGCGATCCATCTTGGTGTCTTACCGTTCACCAGACTGAACTGACAGTAGTCCCAGAGTAACCACTCCTCCAGGTTTGGAGATTTTTCAACATAAGGCTCAATGAAACTACACATGTAACCAAAAAGGGAGTCAGGTTGCAGATTATCTCTTGCCAATCCTTGTCCTGAGACTTCCAGTAGGCGATCGAAGCAGAGACTAAGGCGGCCTGAGAAAGAGGATGCCACAAGGCCGGTTAGTGTGTTTCGCATTAAGCCACTGTTATAGAGGCGCTCTAGTAGCTCAGCATAGCGTTTAAACTGAGCTATCTCCTTGAATCCTAATGTTGGGTTGGATAAAACCTCATAGGGAGGTTCCCTATCCCATCGATATCCCAATTGTCGTGCCTGAGTATGCAGAGGTGTCCCAGGCAACAACTTCAAAATCCCCAATTGCAGGTGATCAGGAGAGAGTTTAAACGTCTGATCCAGGGAGCTGGCACATTGGATGCTGTTTTCACCAGGTAAGCCAACAATCAGATCGAGATGGACAGGATGACGCCGCATCTCAATAAGTTGGCGGATATTCTCCAGCGCCTTAGCCACATCCATACGCCGATCGATCCGAGTAAGCACATCGTCATCCAGTGTCTGCAATCCAATCTCAAATTGGAATTTCCCTGCATCTGCCTGACTGAAGATGGTCATTGCTTGCTCAGAGATACGGTCAGGATTGAGTTCAAGATGGAAGCGTAATCCCGGAGGTGTCTCAGCGAAGCGTTTAAGTAGCTCTGTAGTCCTTTGTTTACCAAGATGAAAACTGCGATCGAGAAGCTTGATTGTTTTGTTTGATAGCTGTTCGAGCACCTTCAGGTCAGCTTCGACCCGCTCCATAGGAAATGCTCTCAGACGATCTGTTGCACTGGTACAGAATGTACATTGATATGGACACCCTCTGGAGGTTTCCCAGTAAACCAGAGATTTTCCTCCTTCGAATAGGCCATTTGACAGGGTGGCGGGTATTTTCTCTACTGGAAGTAACCGAATAGGGTTTTGCTGTATAACACCTTGATCTCGGAAAACTAATCCTGAAATTTCCTCATATGCACCCTCCCTATGTAATAAAACCTTCATTAAATCTGAAAATGCCTCTTCCCCCTCCCCCTCTATGACAAAATCGAGCTCAGTTATAGCCGACAGTAACTCTGTTCCTCTGGCACCGGCCTCGGGTCCACCAAACAATATCCATACATCAGGTAGTAACTGTTTGATCAGACGAATTAAACGAATGCTGGCAGCTATGTTCCATAGATAGGTGGAAAACCCCAGGATTTGAGGTTCATAGTCTACGAGATTTTCTATCAAAGCCTGATGGTTTGTATTCACCATGGTTTCAAACAGTTGCATCTGGTGTGGACAACTCCAGCTGTCGGCATAGGCTGCTATGGATTGAAGTGCCAGAGAGCTGTGACTATACCCGGCATGAAGTCCGACTAGAGCAACTTTAGGTTGGTTTTCAGTATCAATGTTTTGTGACAATTTTCGATCCATGCCGGGAGTAACCAAGCGGGAGATGAGCTGGGCAAACTCTGCCTGATGCTAATTCTTTGAGTTCTCAGTGTACAGTTTACTGTACATACGACACACTAGGGCCTGTTAACACTAATCCACTATGCCCTGCTGGGACTGTTTTTGTCTCCAGCAAGGCGGAATCAGCGTGGTGTGGCTCGGCTACATGCGCGAATGATAATGCCACTGGGCGCAAAAACAGACCCAGCCCTTCGGGTTGCGCCTGAAAAAGCGCCACTCGGCGTTGCTCGTCACTCATTTGGAACAACCAAACTACGCTCCTCGCACCTTGATTAGCGCTTTTTCAGGCACAACAGGGCCTATTGGATTAGTGTTAACAGGCCCTAAGACTTGGACATACAAATTCCTCGATTTCAATAGCATGCCACGTTATCATTCACCATCTTGATCGGATTTGTTGAATCTAGGCTAGATTTCGCACGGTCTGCTATCGAACAACAATTTCACACTCTCATGGCATAAGGAATCAAAGCATGATTGATTTTGAAAAAGTACACATTGGTGTACTTGGTCTTGGTTACGTGGGTCTGCCATTGGCAGTCGAATTTGGAAAAAAGTTCCCCACAATCGGGTTGGATATCAATGAAGCACGTGTTGAGGAACTCAAACAGGGGAAAGACAGTTCCCTGGAGGTCGACCCTGCCGAACTGAAACTGATTCCTCATCTCAGTTATACCAGCAGTCTGGAAGATCTGAACCCGTGCAATGTGTTTATTGTCACAGTTCCAACCCCGATCAATGAACACAAACAACCCGATTTGAGTCCATTAGTTGGTGCCAGTCATGCTTTGGGAAAGGTCTTAAAGCCAGGCGATATCGCAATCTTTGAGTCCACTGTCTATCCAGGTGCGACCGAAGAGGTTTGCGTACCGATCATGGAGGCTGACTCCGGTCTTAAATTCAATCAGGACTTTTTCGTAGGTTACAGCCCGGAGCGAATCAACCCAGGCGATAAGGAGCATCGTCTCCCAACCATAAAAAAGGTTACTTCAGGATCAACCCCTGAAGTCGCTGACTTCGTTGACGAGCTCTACAAGAGCGTAATCACAGCAGGCACCCACAAGGCCAGCAGTATTAAAGTTGCTGAGGCCGCGAAAGTTATTGAAAACACCCAACGGGATGTAAATATAGCGCTGATTAACGAGCTGGCTTTGATTTTCAATAAGTTGGGTATCGACACCCTCGAGGTGCTGGAAGCTGCAGGTAGCAAGTGGAATTTCCTGCCTTTCCGGCCCGGTCTGGTGGGTGGACACTGTATCGGTGTAGATCCCTATTACCTGACCCATAAAGCTCAATCCATCGGATATCAGCCTGAGATTATCCTCGCCGGTCGTCGTCTTAATGATGGCATGGGGGCTTATGTTGTACACAGTGCCGTCAAGATGATGCTGAAAAGGGGTATGTCCACCTACAACAGCAAGGTTCTAGTACTGGGCCTTACCTTCAAGGAAAACTGTCCGGATCTGCGCAATACCCGCGTTGTTGATATTGTCAGCGAATTTGAGGAATACGGGGCACAAGTAGACGTATATGACCCTTGGGTTGACGCGGACGAAGCTGAAGAGGAATACGGCCTGAGGCCAATCCCTGGACTAACTGAAGGTGCTTACGATGCCGTTATACTCGCGGTCGCTCATCGGGAGTTTCAGGAGATGGGTTCAGAGAGGATTAGAGCGCTGTGCACGGAGAATGGTGTGCTTTATGACGTCAAGCATGTTCTTCCTGTTGACGATGTAGATGCAAGACTATGAGTAGTGCCTATGCTTCTCTAAAAGAGACCCTTCTATCCACCCCCTCAACCTGGCTGGTTACTGGCGTTGCAGGCTTCATCGGCTCAAACCTGCTGGAAACCCTGCTGAAGCTGAATCAGAAAGTCGTTGGGTTGGATAACTTTGCCACCGGTCATGCTTATAATTTTGACAAGGTAAAGGCTTCTGTATCAGAGGAGCAGTGGACTGGATTTCGTTTCATTGAGGGCGATATTCGAAATTTACAGACTTGCCACGAGGCCTGTCGTGATGTCGATTATGTCCTGCATCAGGCTGCGCTGGGATCGGTCCCTCGTTCACTGACTGATCCAATCACCACAAATGAGAGCAATATCAGTGGCTTTCTGAATATGTTGGTTGCTGCTCGGGATGCAGAAGTAAAACGTTTTGTATATGCTGCCTCAAGCTCTACATACGGTGACCACCCCGGTTTACCCAAAGTAGAGGACAAAATAGGTAACCCTCTCTCACCCTATGCAGTAACAAAACTGGTTAACGAACACTATGCCCAGGTGTTCGCCCGTTGTTATGATTTCAATACTATCGGACTGAGATATTTCAATATATTCGGTAGACGACAGGATCCAAATGGAGCCTATGCCGCCGTCATCCCTAAATGGGTTGCATCAATGATCGATCGGGATGATGTTTTCATCAATGGCGACGGAGAGACAAGCCGCGATTTCTGTTATATCGACAATGCGGTTCAAGCAAATCTTTTAGCGGCGACAGCAACAAATCCGGATGCCTGTAATCAGGTATACAATGTAGCCGTGGGTGACCGAACCACCCTGAACCAATTATTCACTAAAATAAGAGACATTCTTGCACAGCGCTTCACCTACCTGAGTGACATCTCACCGGTCTACCGTGATTTTCGTGCTGGTGATGTCAGACACTCATTGGCAAATATAGACAAGGCCAAAGATCTTCTTGGCTATCAACCAACACATATTATTGATCAAGGGCTGTCAGAAGCCATGTCCTGGTATATCGAGGATCTTGCGAATTAACATAATATTTGTTGATTGTGCACACAAAGCGACGTTTCAAACGAATGCCACTATCAATTAGTCTTCATACTAATGGACTCAGTATTTTAAGTACAACCTTAAGGAAGTAAATCATGCGAGTACTTGTTACCGGTGGGGCCGGATTTATAGGATCTGCTTTATCTTTACGCTTATTAGAGCGAGGCGATAGCGTAATCAGCATCGATTGTCTGAATGACTACTATGATGTTGATTTAAAAAAAGCCCGTCTGGCCCGTACCCAATCTCATCCCAACTTCACTGATCTGCGCATTGAGCTTGAAGAGAGGGAGGAGATTGCAAATATCTTTGCTGAGTATAAGCCACATAGAGTGGTCAACCTTGCAGCTCAGGCCGGGGTGCGTTACTCAATTGAAAACCCACTTGCCTATGTCGATTCAAATTTAGTCGGATTTGGCCATATTCTGGAAGGCTGCCGTCAACATGATGTTGAACATCTGGTATACGCTTCAAGCAGCTCAGTCTATGGGGCTAACACCTCAATGCCTTTCTCTGTGCATGACAACGTCAACCACCCGGTCAGCCTATATGCAGCCACAAAAAAAGCCAATGAATTGATGGCACATACTTATAGTCACCTCTACCGCATACCCACCACCGGCCTACGCTTTTTTACCGTTTACGGCCCCTGGAGTCGCCCTGATATGGCGATGCTGAAGTTCGCCCATAAGATCATGCGTGGTGAGCCTATAGATGTATTCAACTATGGTAAACATCGGCGTGACTTCACCTATATCGATGATATTGTAGAAGGTGTGATCAGAGTACTGGATCGTATACCCCAACCTAATCCGGAGTGGGACTCAGACCATCCTGATTCGGCCAGCAGTACTGCCCCCTATCGTTTGTATAATATTGGTAATAATCAACCAGTTGAACTGATGCGATATATAGAACTGCTAGAGCAGAGTCTGGGTAAGAAGGCTGAGCTTAATCTGCTGCCTCTGCAAGATGGTGATGTGGTCGCGACCTATGCAGACGTGACTGATCTTATCGAAGATACCGGCTATAAGCCCGACACCCAACTGGAAGATGGCGTCAGCAACTTTGCACGTTGGTTTCTGGAATACTACAACTACTAATCAGATTGTTTCTGGTTAGCTCGTCACTGAAAAAGTGGCTATAAAATAGGGACAAGTATCAGAAAAAAACAGGCGGGGGATGACCCTGGAGGCAATTGGGCCATCTATCCCCGCCAGACTAGCGCTTAACACGGAAACGACCAACCGTGAGCGTAGAGAGAGACTAAAGATTCTACTCGGTATCGACATTGACCTGAGTCAATAAACCACAAACTACATCAGGTTATTCGGTAACCTGTTGCCAAAATATTGCAATGCGTCCCCTTCTAGCAACAATACTCCATATTCAACCTTCTACTCTGCAACACCACCAAATAGTTCGAACATTTCCGGCAATAGTCGCCTGAACTCCAGACTCATCAGGGTAAAATGGCTATCGAATGCATCGGCTTCCGTTTCTATTTGATTATCGGCAGCCTGTTCCTGAAGCAAATCGAGGAATCTCAATCTTTTGATAGAGAGATCTGACTCAATCAGGCAGGAGATCCGTTCATCCCATTCGACAGCAAGTTTAACAACATCCTTACCTGCCTCTAAGTGGGCCAAAATCTCGTCAGCCGTCAAATCCTGCCCTTTGCAGCGTAATACGCTTGATTCATCGGAGCGATCCTGAAGCTCGCAGCTATCCAGAAGAGAAAAGTTTTTGTGCTGTCCAGGGTGTTTCAGCCATTCAGTCATCACATAGGTTGGAGCCGTGGCACTCTCCAACGGGTTAACAGGGAGAGAGCCCAGGGTCTCTCTCAGCAAGGTTATCAGGGCCTCTGCTTTGTTTGCGCTCGAGGCATCGACCAGTATCCAGCCTTGCTGCTTGTCGATCATGGCATATTGCCGATTGTGTCGACTAAATGCCTGTGGCAGAAGCTGTTGAAAGATATCCTCTCTCAGTTCGGTCCTCTCCTTGCGACCCACCTTGCGTCCCTCCTCCTGTTCAATTTCTGCCAGTCTCTCCTCCATGATCTCCTTGATGACTGTTGAGGGCAGCAGTTTCTCCTCCTGCCTGGCACAGATCATCTGACAACCAGCTATCTCATGCACTAGGCTATCGGTATTTCTTCCCAGAGGAGTGTCCCACCCCATACTCATCAGGTCCTGGCTACCACAGTTTTGGAAAGCTTTACTCTTCAGCTGCTCCTCCATAGCATCCTGAGAAAGATTGAAGGGCTGCTGTAACAGATAGATCCGAAGATTCTTAAACCACATAACATTTATCCATAGGAAAATACCAAGGAGCGGATTATGTCGAACCAGGGGCGACTAATCCAGAACAGCTGATCAGATAGTTGAGTAGATCCAGAAATTTCTTTTAGTCCGTGAATCATGACGCAGGTAGGATCAAGAATGATTCAGCTTGATATTTGGCGCATCCTGATTTGGCCGCTCCTCAACTCAGGCGCGAACAGAGTAGTGTTGATAGGCTATCCTCTTAGATGATGGGTAGTTTAATGCTTTGATCTATTATCAGAAAAACCAGTTATTCTGTTGTTATTAACCCGGCACCTTAAATAGGCAGGCTCAGGGCGACAAGAAGGCCCTTGATCAAGGCGTGACTCGTAGGTAATGGCTGCCCCCCTTGTCAAGAGTCACAACGCAGAACAAGAGCCTCCTTGTCGCCCCGAACAGTTTGAATGAAAAAGGTGAGACCGAAGCTTGCCGGGATAACAAATAGTGCTTCCCTCTTGTATGGAGCGGATCATGAATACCACAAACCAAAACCCGCTCTCCGAGAGCAATCGCAGACAATTATTGGAGATTGCAGGTTTATCAATAGAATATGGCCTTACACACCACAAACACCTCAATCTAAACCCGCATGATTATGCTATTGAATTACAAGCCGAACGCGCCAGCTTTGTTACATTGGAGATAGCTAATGAGCTGAGAGGATGCATTGGCCATCTAGAAGCAAATCAGGCCCTGGTGTGTGATGTGGCGGAAAACGCATATTCAGCGGCATTCCATGATCCCCGCTTCCCACCACTAGGCACAAGCGAAAGAGATAGATTGTCAATTCACATCTCAGTGCTGACTCCTGCTGAGCCTCTGACGTTTGAATCGGAAGCTGATCTCATTGAAAAAATCAGGCCAGGCAGAGATGGTTTGATTCTGATTGAAGGTATGCGCAGAGGTACCTTCCTGCCATCAGTTTGGGAATCCCTTCCAGATCCCGATAGCTTTCTACAACACCTCAAAATGAAAGCTGGATTAGCAGCAGGCTACTGGTCTGATACCCTGCAGATTGAACGCTATGAGACCGAGTCATTTCCAGATGTATAATCGGCTCTGGCAGATTACTGGAATAGCTTCCTTATTCTGTCAGCGGCATTGACCAATTGATTTTTCACCACAAGTTCGGCCATCGAACCATATTGCATTATCCAATCGAGCACCAGACCAGAGCACCCCGCCAATACGACTTCCACTCAAATCAGCAAACTGTAAATCACTGTTACTTAGGTCGGCATCCCGAAGATCCACACCTTGCAGGTTTGTTCCCACAAGAAGACTCTGTTGCATCTGAGCATAGCGTAGATCAGCCTGCCGCATATCTGCATAGCTCAAATCTACGCCATTCAGGTTGGTAGCACTGAATTTTCCCTGACGTAACACAGCACTATTCATATTTGCCCCAGCCAGACTAGCTGATCCAACGTCGATGCCAACCAGCAAACAATTTCGCCAGTTGATACCCGGTGCAGGCGGTTGATCACATTGAGGCGTATCAATTTGATCCGGCATCCCAATCAACAGAGAGATAAGTAGTGCAGCTCCCAAGACCACTGTTAAAACCGTCAAAGGTAGTACAGGAACCCGGCCTATCCGCGCTCGTTCCTTGTTTCTAGTCTGTGCTCGCGCCTCTATCCTCGCTATCGCATCCTTATCCCCGGAATCTGCACGCAATTGTAGGGGCACCACGCTGGGTACCTGTAAAATCTGCTGCCACTCTTGTTGATCAAGGCTTATTTGATCACTTAAATCAAGTGCACCATCCAACAGTAACTGTCTGATTCGTGACGCTGTAACAGGCCCGGAAACCAGCCCTTCATGCTTTACGAACCATACCTGGGGAGAATTTTCACTCTGTTTATTCATAGATACACTTTAGCCTGAATCAGTGGCTTCAGGTTAATATTAATCCGGCGACTAAGTATGTTGCCTTCAGCCGAAGTGTGCCAGCCTGCGGCAAGGCATCAAAACGCCGCTGTAGCACTCCTACAGCAAGTTTTGATAATGCAGTCTGCAGGCAGGCACACTTCGGCCTCTCTTTTAAAAATCATATTGTTAGGGGTTTCAAGCCTGAAGACGACATACTTAGTCGCCGGATTAATAGTATTGTTTTCAATCGTTTTCTCCCTCTCATCAACACTTCCGAGACAGGTAAACAGCACTTAAAATAGACCATTTGATCATTAGGACTATAACTCTTTGTAACCTTTCATAGCGCGAACCAGAGTACCAAAGAAATACACAACATTGCGTTAGCTTGAGTATACTTCTCATAATCAAATGACCGGAAACTCAGATGCCGTTCGATATTGCAAAAATCCTACCACCGCTGCCAGCCTCAGTAACAGCCAAATCGCTGCTAGAGACAATTCAGCCTGGACAAATTTTACGAGGCACTGCTTTAAGCGAAAACATCAATGGTGCCATGCGGTTGCAAATCGGAGTGACTCAGTTGACCGCTCAGACAACTTTGAGTGTCTCTCCCGGTCAGACTCTGTTGCTACAAGTTGAAAAAGCAGGGCAACTCCCTGAACTGCGTGTATTGATGCAACCCAGTCAGAAGGAATTAACTGCCTGGGCGCTAAAAAACAATCTTCCCAGACAGCAACCACTACCACAACTATTCAAAGCCTTGACTGAAGCTGTCGGCAGATCGCCGACCCAGTTGGCTCAGGAGCCTGTCACCAGAAATCTAAACCAGGCACTTCCTGGGCCAGTAAAACAAGCGATTGAACAGATACTGACTCGCACACTCTCTGTCGATAATCCCAGCTTCAAATCAGAGATGGGTAAAGCATTACAACTCAGCGGTACCCAGACAGAGTTGCAGTTGATTAGACAATTTCTGCCTAAAAATGATTTAAAGCTCAATCTTTTGAGATTGATTGGTTTGATAAAGCCCTATATTTCACAAACAGCCAGCTCCACTGGAAGTGGATTATCGGTTCCAGCATATACAACAACCAATACAGCACCTAAAGCTTCACTACAGATGCCGATTCAGCCACTGCCCTTACCGCCATCACCACAAGCCCCGATTTCCCCGCAAACAGCTGAGGCAGATACCACAGTCAAGCTTTTACTCGATCTGTTCAAACATATTGATGGGGCCATTGCCAGAATTCAAACCAATCAACTCAGCTCACTGCCCACTGACGATTCGGCACGCCAAATCTGGCAGTTTGAACTACCGATCCGGCACGGAAATGGATTCGATCTATTTCATGTGAAAATAGCAAGAGATGATCAACATGGTGCATCCAGTTCCCAACCAGGATGGCAATTAACACTACACATGGATTTATCACCACTCGGTCCTATGCGTATTCGGCTACACCTTATAGGTGAGGCGCTATCCACAACCATTTGGTCAGAAAATCCTGACACATCCGCTTTGGTCAATCAGCATCTGAATAGACTACGCAGTGGTTTTGAGTCTGCCGGGCTGGAGGTTAACAAACTTGAGGCTTTTCAAGGTTCAGCCAGGAATGAATTTGAACTACCCAACGATCAGTCCCTATTGAACGAAAAGGTATGAACAGAAAAGATAAACAATCGACTGAGGTTGCTGTTGCACTGAAGTATGATGGTGAAAATGCACCTCGCCTTACTGCCAAGGGTCGAGGTGAACTTGCTGACAGAATCCTGGCTCTGGCAGAGGAGCATGAGGTACCCCTTCATGAGGATGCTGAACTTGCAGCGCTTCTTACCCAGATACCACTTGGAGATGAGATCCCTCAAGCGCTCTATCGAGCGGTTGCCGAGGTGATTGCCTTTGCCTATCTGTTATCAGGGAAGCGTCCTCCAGGCTTTGAAGAGAAGTGATCAATTCAATCTAGGAGTGACACATGAAAAGACAATTTTCTATTCTTACACTGGTCATATCCACTTTCAGCTGTCTGATATCCACAGTCGTGATTTCAGAAGAGAATCTTTCCGACCAGCCTCTCAAGGCTACAGCAAAAACCTACACTACTGACACACAATCCAAGCATAAACTAAGTCGCAAGTGTGCAATCTACTCAGGTGTCTGCCCGATGAACAAACGAGCAGAGGTGGGTGCATATTGTATCTGCAATACTCCTTCCGGCCCGATTCATGGCGTTGTAATCCCTTAGCGCAAAACCTGCTTATGTTTAACCTGAATCCGTGGGTTCAGGTTTTAGACAACTCGCTACGCAATGTTTCCACAGTTTCCAAAGCATGCACATAGATTGTATTTAATTGTTCTACAGGAAGAATTTGTGCCGCATCACTCATCCAATCACATCTCTCCAAATCTATTGCACACTGAAGACCGATTCCAAATGGACCAGAGTGAGCACGCAATGCATCAATCATATGCTCTGAGAGAGGCATCTCTTTCAACAACCTCTCCATAGGCTGATTTAGCATGGCATCCAGGGTTGATAAAAGACCTACCGTATAACCACTGTCAGGTTGGCCAGTTGCAAACTTCTCAGTTAATGACTTACATAACTCGGCCCTGACAAGACTGGTTGTAATCAATTCTGGTGAAATCTCATCGAAACCTGCCATCAGAATTAGAGTACTCCATGCCCTTAAACGATCAAGTCCGATAAACACAACTGCTTCACGGATTGAGCTTACCTTACGAGGCAGGCTGTGCGCTGCGGAATTCACAACACGAAGCACTTTAAAACTGAGATTTGCATCGAGCTCAATCAGAGTAGCGATCTCTCCTACTTCAACCTTGGGATCATTGATTCTTGATATCGTCTTAAGCAGTACTTTGTTGTTACTTGGATTTCGGGTTGTTGTAATCGTTTGGGGTTTGGCGAAAAAATAACCTTGGAACAGCTCGAAACCCAATTCCCTGGCTAATTGGTATTGCTCACGATTTTCCACTTTTTCTGCAAGCAACTTCAGTCCAAGGGATTGTAAGTGTTTTATCTGTTCGTGATAATCCTCAAGATCCAAACCGAGAATATCGACCTTTATCAAGGAACAACAGGATAATAGAGGCTCCCAACGAGACTCGAATTGATAGTCATCCAGGGCGATAACATAACCAGCATGATGCAGTTTACGTACACCATCAATAACTTCCGGAGTTAGCTCAAAATCCTCCAACACCTCTATCACAATCCGTGAATTGTCGACGGGTAAAGAAGGAAGATCTGTAAAAAAACGTTGGGTCATATTGATAAAGACCCGATGATCGCCCACCAGTCGTTGTAAACCGAATTCAAGAAAGCTATTCAGTACGGTGCGGGCGGATGCTTCATCACCATCGAATCCCTGCTGGCTATCAACTGTTCGATAGAGCAGCTCATATCCATATACATTCAACTGCCTGTCAAGTATGGGCTGACGGCCAACCTGCACAATTTGTGGTGGTAGTTGTAGTTCAGATCCAGACAATACTTCACTCATACTTCACATCATACACGAGCGGTATTTTTCAACATTCCATTTCAACAATAATTAACAAATATATCGCTGAATTCAGTAATAAAAGCTGACTTTAAAACCATGCCGTAATAGTGGATTAAACAAAAAAACAGTTAAACAGCTAAGAAATCGACTCTCTTAGCACCATCCATACCGCTAAGCATTCACATGGAATTAAGAATTTTGAAAAGTTTTGTGGGTTTCAACTCAATAGTGCTATTTGTTTCTTTGATTGTGATCGTCGCTTTCCTTCTGTTCCCTGCGATCAGCGGTTTTTTGCTCCTGATCGCGGTAACGATCAATCACTTTGTTCAGTGCCTGAGTACGACTGTGTTTTTGTTTCCAATTATCCTTGTGGCTATTGTGATTAACCATACTACTTGCAACAACTTGTTCCTGCTGATTGATGGCCTCATCCAATTTTGCAAGAAAGGTTCTGTATTCCTGCAGTTGAGTGGCTGTCATACCTTCACTGGCAATTTTTTGAAACCTATCAAGGTACTCCTGATGATATTGCTTCAGCTGTTTAAGTTTTGCCTCCTCCAGTTCAAGGTTTTTGCGTGCTTGTCCCATGCTTCGAGCCGCATTTTGCTCTTTCGAGTGTGCGAATCTCTGTACAGGTTTAAGTCGCTTGGAAGGTGACATAGTTATCTACCCTGTTATTGTTCAAGAGGATTCGGCAGACTAAGTCCAGCCGGCACATCAGTTTCTAGTTCAGGTGCAGCGGGGAACAGAGTTTCGAGATCCTCTAGACTCTGGGCCAAAGTCACTGGTGTATGCATATCCTGACGTAAAAACTCATTAAGCGCAGGCATTGCTGAAATGGCAACATCTATTTGCTCATCACTACCCTGTTCATAAGCACCAACACTGATTAGATCGCGATTCTGCTGATACAAAGAGTATAGATGCTTAAATGAGCGGGCGGCGTCCTGATGGCTGTAGTTGGTAATGTCATTCATCGCACGACTGATGGAGGCTTCGATATCGATAGCTGGATAGTGTCCGGCTTCAGCCAATTGTCTCGACAAGACAATATGCCCATCGAGAATTGCCCGTGCAGCATCTGCAATAGGATCGTTCTGGTCATCACCCTCAGTCAATACAGTATAAAAGGCTGTGATTGAGCCTCCGCCTTTATCTCCATTCCCTGCCCTCTCAACCAGTTGTGGCATCTTAGCAAATACGGAAGGTGGATATCCCTTGGTCGCCGGAGGTTCATGTATCGCCAGTGCGATTTCCCGTTGTGCTTGCGCAAATCTGGTCAGAGAATCCATCAACAGCAGCACATGTTTTCCCTGCTCTCGGAAGCTCTCCGCTATACTCGTAGCCAACATAGCACCATGCATCCGTCTTAATGGTGGATTATCCGCAGGTACCGCCACCACAACAGCACGTTTCAGACCCTCCTTACCGAGAATATTTTCTACAAACTCTTTCACCTCACGACCACGTTCACCAATCAGTCCCACAACAGTGACATCAGCATTTGTATAGCGGGTCATCATCCCAAGCAGCACACTCTTACCCACACCTGATCCGGCGAATAGTCCCAGTCTCTGTCCTCGCCCAACGCTCAACAAAGCATTGATTGCTCTGACGCCAACATCCAACGGTTCTCGAATAGGTGTTCGGGCAAGCGGGTTGAAGCTGGTTCCAGTCAATGGACGTCGCTCGTCACTATGTAGCGGGCCAAGACTATCCAGTGGCTTTCCTGCACCATCGATTACCCTACCGAGTAGATGCTCACCAACCACAGCCTCACAAACACGCCCTGTTGGGATCACTCGAGCCCCTTGCTCAAGCCCATGAATATCACCAGTGGGCATCAGATAGAGGCTGTCTTCACCAAAACCAACCACTTCAGACTCTATGTGTGTGCCATTACTACTCACCACATCACATTGACCGCCAATCACTGCGCGGCAACCAATGGCCTCAAGGGTCAAACCTACCATGCGGGTCAATCTACCTTCGACCACCAAGCCCCGATCATCACCCAGGCGATCCTGGTATCGGCGTAAGCGTTCTGCCCACAAATTTTGTCGCTCTTCACCGAGTAATTCCATTACCCTATTCCTCTTCCAACTGCTCATCAATAGCACGGGCACCAGCCAATAATGGCGCAATAAGACTGGCCAGTCGGGACTCCAACGTTGCATCTACCTGTGAGGTATCGGTGACTACTTTACACCCTCCCCGGTTGATTACCGGATCCTCGATTAAATCCCAGCCTACTTCCGCATCTCCCAATGCATAGACTTCCCGGATCAACACAGCATCTTCAGGATGAAGTAGGAGACGTACATTCCTGGAAGAGACGGGCAATACAGAGAGTGCTTCACGAACCACCCCGACTATCATATTAGGGTCACTCTTAACCTCGCGTCGAACCAACTGCTTAACAATAGCGATCACAAGGGCCAGCAGCTCTTTCTCGACTTGGTTATCTAAGTTGCGTAAAGGTCGTACAAAAGTTTCGAGTAATCGATCGAGCTGACTGGTGTAGTGCTGTAAATCCTGGTGGGCCTGTTGCAAGCCCTCTTTGTGACCAAACTCAAACCCCTCCTGTTTACCCTTCTCAAATCCCTCGTCGTAAGCCTGTTGTTGTATAACTTCGAGTTCATGAGCAGTAGGCGGTGCACTGGGTGGATGTATTTTGCCTCTGCTTTGGCTTTTTTGACCATCACCCATTTCTGGAGGTAACCACTGCCTGATATCAGCAGAACTTTCATCATCGGGTTTAGACGAACTCATCACCACCGCCTCCAAGCATGATTTCACCTGCATCCGCCAGACGGCGAGCTACCTGGAGAATCTCTTTCTGAGAGGACTCCACATCACTAAGTTTAGCCGGTGCTGCTGCTTCCAGATCATCTTTGAGCATTTCAGCTGCTCGCTTAGACATATTCTTGAAGATCTTCTCTTTAAGGGCTTCATCGGCACCACGCAATGCCAACAGAAGCTGTTCTGTACTTACTTCGCGGAGCAGTGCTTGAATACCCCGATCATCAACATCAATAAGATTTTCGAAGACAAACATGTTGTCCTGTAGTTCTTGGCTGAGATCTGAATCCACCTCAGTTATCTCTTCCATCAGCTTACTCTCAACTGCACCATCCAGCATATTAAGGATTTCAGCTGCAGCCTTAACACCACCCAGGCTGGACGATTTTACATTCGATGCACCTGAGAACTGCTTCTCAAGTATCTCGTCAAGCTCTTGTAGGGCAACAGGCTGAATGCCATCCAGAGTTGCAATTCGCATCATCACATCAGTGCGTACTCGATCAGCAAACTGACTCACCACCTGTGCTGCCTGATCCGGCTCCAGGAAGGAGAGTACGATAGCGATAATCTGGGGATGCTCCAGGCGAATCAATTCAGCAATACCACGAGGGTCCATCCATTTCAGTTGCTCTAATCCCTTACTGTTACGACCCAATAATATTCGATCAATCACACCGCCAGCTTTGTCCTCACCCAACGCGTTGGTCAGCATATTGCGGATATATTCATCTGAACCCAGGCCTAAAGCGGTCTCCTGCTCTAGAGTTGAAACAAACTGATGCATTACTGCTTCCATCTGATCAGTGCTGACACCAGTTAGAGAGGCCATTGCCAAACCGACATCCTGTACCTCTTTAGGTCCCATATGGCGTAAGATTTCTGCTGCATCCTTCTCACCAAGTGCCAATAAAAGAATGGCTGAGCGTTGCAGGCCGTTGATGTTACCCACTTCTGTCTGCTTATCAGGTGAGGCCTGACTCATCGCTGTTTTGGCTGTTTGATTATTGGCCATCTTCGGAAATCCACTTTTTAACTACTTGAGCCACGCGCTTGGGATCATCCTGAATCATATTTCGCGCCGCATCTAATGTTTTCTCATAACTTTGAGGTCCTGGTAGCTGAAGAGAGGAATCATCTTCAGACAACATACCCATCTCGCCACCCTCCCCAGGCATACGTGCCATACCACCTTCTCCAGCAACTGCTCCGGCTGTCGCCATGGACTCACTCATTTGGGTGGTAACCACTTGTCTGGTCAACCTTGTCATAGTCGGCTTCAATACGCCAAAAACCAACAGCAAGAACAGTAGAACACCGCCAACTTGGCGAACCAGATCCCAGAACCAGCTCTCTTCCCACATTGGTACTGCAGGTAGAGGCTCAATCGGCTCAGGCACATAAAAAGCCTCATTGATCACTTGCACACGATCGCCACGTTGGATGTCGAAACCTACAGCCTCTTTAACCAGATTAGACAGTCGGGTGATCTCTTCTGCGGTTCGCTCAATTGGTACAACCGCCCCGTTTTCACCTGCCTGATAACGATCGTTGATAACCACGGCCACTGAGAGCCTACGCAGACGGCTGCTGGGCAGGCGGGTATGACTGATGGTCTTATCCAGTTCGAAATTACGTGTGGCTCGTTTAGTGGTATTGACCGGAGTACCTCCTGCTTCACCTTCAGCTCCGCCTGCAGCCACTTGAGGTGCATTTGCTGCTGCAGGAGGCTGATTGGTTAAAGCTCCGGGTACACCCTGCACATCACTCAGCACAGACTGTTGTTCATTTATCTGCTCTGAACGAAGTGCATTTACATCAGGATTATAGTATTCCTGAGTCTGTTCGACATATGTGAAATCCATATCGGCAGTTACTTCTGCACGGAGGTTGTCTCGCCCGACCATTGGCGAGAGAATATCCTCTATACGTTGCTTATAGTGCTCTTCCAGCTCCCGTGTATACTCAAATTGCCGCGTAGACAACTGCATTTCGCGAGTATCTTTCTTGGTACTCAGTAATCGCCCTTTCTGGTCTACAACAGTCACATGAGAGACATCCAGTTCGGGTACACTTGAGGCGACAAGATGGCTAATTGCCTCCACCTGTCCCTTTTCCAGTGACCGTCCCGGATAGAGCTTGACCACAACCGAAGCGCTGGGAAACTTTCTTTTACGAATAAAAACTGATTGTTTTGGGGTTGCAAGATGTACCCTTGCACTATCAACATTCGCCATTGTCATGATCGAACGAGCCAATTCACCTTCGATTGCCCGTTGATAGCGAGCTGTCTCAACCAGTCTGCTGGTGGAAAATCCTGTATCTTCCTGCATCAGCTCGAAACCGGTAGAACCGGACTGCGGCAAACCCTGGCCGGCAAGTTTCATCCGCGCCTCTTGCAGACTGGAACTGGGCACCATAACAATACCGTTGGCTTGGTCAATCTCATACTTGATGCCAGCCTGCTGCAGCGCTTGAGCAATCTCCATTGCATCTTTACTGGGTAAATTTCCGAACAATGGACTGTAGCTTGGCTTCTGTGTCCACAGCACTACCGCCACACCCAGGGCAACGCTTGCCGCAATGCCCACCATGACAGCGATTTGTCTGACAATGGGATTATCTTGTAAACGAGCCCCTGCTTGGAGTTCGTTATCTGTATGTTCGGATGTTACAGTTGCCATTTTTCGCCTTCTTATTCAATCAGTTAGATTGGCATATTCATCACGTCTTTATACGCTTCGACCAATTTGTTCCGTACCTGAACCATGGCCTCAAAGGAGAGACTGGATTTCTGAGCTGCTATCATCACCTGAGATAAATCCATCTCACCCTGCCCACTATCAAAGGCAGTACGCAAAGCACTGGCTTCCTGCTGGATGGAATTGACATGGTCAATCGACTGCTTGAGCAATGCGGAAAAATCAGCACCCGAACTCTTAGGAGACTCCTGTGCATTATCCGCCGCCTGTGCCGACATCACCCGCATCTGCGCAAGTACTTGCTCTATGTTCATGTTGTTATTCATAACCTATGCTCCGTTATGCCACTGTTCTATATGATCTATGCAGAATTCGCACCAGCTCATCCTGGTATGGCCACACCGGCATCCCGCATACGAGCGATCTTGTAACGCAGGGTACGTTCACTGATACCCAGCCTGCTGGCGACATGTTTTCGGCTAACACCACCCTTCCCCAGGGCATCGAGAATCATCTGTTCCTCTACAGATCTCAAATCTTCGGGCAACTTGCCAATATTCGAGGACTGTACAGTTCCTTCAGCTTTTGAGTCTGATGAAGTTGATTCAAAGCAGAGGTCAACCACATCAATCACGCCACTGCTATTGAGAATCAACGCACGCTGCATGAGATTGTCCAATTCCCGCACATTGCCGGGCCAGGAATGCTCAAATAGCTGTTGTTCAGCTGCATCAGTAAATCTTGGAAGCGTCTGTCCTGGGCGTAAACTGTGTTGTAGTAAGTGGTGAGCGAGAGGAAGAATATCCCGCTGACGATCACGCAAAGGTGGCAGAGTCAGGGGAAAAACATTGAGTCGATAGTAGAGATCTTCGCGAAAGCGTCCTGCTGAAACTTCCTCGCGAAGCTTGCGATTTGTGGTCGCCAAGACTCGGACATCCAATTCAATCAATTTGCGTCCACCAAGACGCTCCAACTCCTTTTCCTGCAAAACCCTAAGCAGCTTGGCCTGCAAAGCCAGACTCATTTCTGAAATTTCGTCTAACAGCAGTGTTCCCTCTTGTGCCTGTTCGAATTTACCTGCCGTAGCTTGATAGGCACCGGTAAAGGCCCCCTTCTCGTAACCGAACAGAACGGCCTCAAGCATATTTTCAGGAATTGCCGCACAGTTGATGGCGACGAATGGACCACCGTTCCGGGGTGAATGCTGATGGATGTAACGTGCAAACACCTCCTTACCAGTGCCACTCTCCCCGTTCAGTAGTACCGTTGCTTCGCTTAGCGCCACCCTACGTGCCAATTCAAGGACTTCACGACTGCGTACATCCTCTACTACAGGCCCACCTATGGAGGGCTCGACTGCAGGCTGAATATTTGCGGCAACTTTACTGACAAGAACTTCCGCTTCAAAAGGCTTCACCAGATAATCAACAGCACCGTCATGCATCGCCATCACAGCTTTTTCGATGCTGCCGTAAGCGGTCATCAGCAATACCGGTAGCTCTGGATAAGTGTGTCTGATTTCACGCAATAGGGTATGTCCGTCCATTGGTTGCATCTGAACATCACTGACAATCATGCCAATGGACTCCCGCTGTAAAATCTCAAGGGCAGACCGTCCCTCATCAGCGGTGCAGACCGGATACCCGGAAAGTTCAAGGGTGTCACTCAGCGCTTCCCGCAGATCAGGATCATCTTCAACTATCAGCACCGTCGCTTGACTCATGACAGGCTCCTTCTCAGTTCAACGCTTGGTATTGTTTGATGATTGGCAAATGCAGCAGGTGAGATCTGTTCTGAAGTGTCCGCTGCAAGGGGGAATCGCATTTGAAACTGTGCTCCACCTGAAACAGAATGGGTGGCTATGATCTCGCCCCCATGGTTGAGTACAAGATTCTGAACAACCGCTAACCCCAGTCCTGTACCACCACTACGTGTAGTGAAAAAGGGATCGAAAATACGTGGTAACAACTCATCGTCAATACCCAGACCGTTATCGGCAATATCGAGTTCGATCTCATCACCCAGTTTCAGGGAGATCTTGATAAGCGTCGCACCTTGTTGAATTGCGTTTTCCAGCAAATTGCCCAACAACCCCAGCATCGCGTCTTCACGTCCCAGCATTACTGCCTGGCCCTGACTCTGATCATCGATTTCGAGAGTGACACCAGAATGGTGTAGCTCCTGCTCCACCGTTGAAGAAAAAGACTTCAACAGAGAATTCACCAGAATCTGGGACTCACCTGCATCTTCACCTCGTGCAAACATCAAGATGTCGTGAATTTGACGCTCCATATGTTGCAAGCGATCACGTAATTTTGCTGTAAACTGTTGGCGTTTAGCCGGGTTTAAATCTTCATTAGCTAGATGGGAGACATATAGGAGAGCGCTACTCAGAGGGGTACGCATCTGATGAGCAAGCTGTGCAGACATCTCACCCATGGCAGTCAGACGTTCCCGCCGATTGAGTCGCTCCTGCAGCTTTCTTGTTTCAGTGATATCGACCAGAACGAGGATGTGGCCAGGAGCCTGCTCCAAACGACTGGATGAAAGCGTCAGCAAGTGACCATTTAGCAATTTCAGTTCGTTTCCCTTGATGACACCACCGAGCGCTCTCTGTCGAACTATTTCAGACCACTGATCGAGAGGATTGATTTTGCCTAAAAGCCTTTCTGCTGCCGGATTGTATTCACGTACACGCTCTTCACCGTCAAGCACAATTACCGCCGCGGGCAGTGTCTCGAGTAACCGCTCCAAACGGTCAGCCAAGCGCTCCTTCTCGGCCAGTTGCACCATTCGTTCACTTCTGGCAGCCGCCAGTTCCTGACTGAGTTCTAATACCTGGGATTGAAGCTGCTGGTAGGACCCCGTCAGCTCTTCGGAGAGTTGGTTAAATAGGTTGAAGGCTGCCTCAAGGGCATGCTGTCTATCGGCAAGTGATGTTTTCGGTGACACGTCGATGGCCTCTTTTGTCAGTCTTCATTCCTCACTGACAACTAAAGCAAAACACGTGCCTATTATTATTTTTCTATATAATCAACAAGTTACAATTGTTACAAGCAACAAACGTCAAATTCCCGTCGACTCTGTTTGACGCTGGAGACCGTATTTACGCAATTTTTCCACCAAAGTGGTTCGCCGCATATGCAGTCTTTTTGCCGCGTGAGCCACAATTCCGTCAGACTCCTCAAGAGCCTGCTGGATCAAACTCTGTTCCAATGAGTTAAGGTGCGCCTTTAAATCTATGCCATCATTTGGCAGTCGTGGCGCATTTAAAGTGGTTCCTGGTTCATCACCCTGGAGTGCCACTTGTGGCAAGTGGGTAGTGTCCATCAAGTCAACAGCAGGCCGGAACTTCTCAGGAAGTTCGCCTACATCAACAACACCATATGGATAGAGAATAGCCAATCGTTCTATTAGATTAGCAAGTTCTCTGACATTGCCGGGCCATCGGTAGTGGCTCAAGGCAGCCACAGCAGCTGGAGTTAGCCTGACTGAACCACGCTTTTCATTTTCAATCCGATGGATCAGATCATTTACCAAGACAGGAATATCTTCCACCCGCTCTCTGAGTGGAGGCATTTCAATCGGAAATACATTCAGACGGTAGAACAGGTCTTCACGAAAGTCACCAGTTTTTATAGCCGCTTCCAGGTTCCGGTGGGTAGCAGCGATAATACGCACATTACAGGGAATGGTCTTATTACTCCCAACACGCTCAAAAGTACGCTCCTGAAGCACCCGAAGGAGTTTGACTTGCATCGGCATACTCATATCACCGATTTCATCTAGAAAAAGGGTACCGCCCTCAGCCATTTCGAATCGACCTTGTCGAGCGCTGATTGCACCGGTAAATGCCCCCTTTTCGTGTCCGAACAGTTCGCTCTCTAAAAGATCGCCTGGAATGGCGCCGCAATTTACCGGGACAAAAGGTTTCCCTCTTCTCACTGAGTGAAAATGGAGTTTGCGTGCCACCACTTCCTTGCCTGTCCCTGATTCACCGAGAATAAGCACAGTAGCTTCAGAGTCTGCAACCTGCTCTATCATCTTATTAACTTGTAGCGTTGCCCTGCTGTTGCCTGACAAACTGCGGAATAGCTCAACTGGCCGGGTATTTCCACCTTCTGGGTTCTTTAACTCCTGAAAAACCTGGGCCTTGTGCGCCAATGACATGAGATCGTCATAAAGTGTTGGCAGCTTTAAACTACCAATGAGATTATCGAATCCTTCAAAAGACTCAGGATTCCCCTCCTTCTCATCATAAATTTGAAAAACAGGAAGATCAGGGTGACTCTCGGCGAGACCCTTAACAATTGACAGCTTTTCGCTGCGACCGAGCCCAAATCCCATCATTACCGCCACACATGTGGCTCGGCCTTGATAACTGCTATCAAGTACAGATAGATCATCAATTACTACAACCTCTCCCTCGACAAAACTCAGGATATGCTGAAGATAACGTTGACGCTCCGCGTCTTGATCAAATAGGTAAATACAGAGATTAGGAAACACTGAACCGTCTTTGTCAGAACTATGCCCCATTCAACAGGCCTTATTGCGGTATGAAATCCGTAGGAATATTGCGAAGTTAAGCAGCATTTTTGTAAAATGTCAAAATTACGACGATCCAAGATTTTAATTAAACATTCGTGAATAACATATTGTAATTAAATAAGGTTAACAGATAACAGATGTAGCTTCAGTTTAATTGATGTGTAATCGTTTAATTCCTGGACTACTGATCATATAGTGATATTTTTATAGTTTTACTAATAAATCTGGATATATACTTAGCTTTATACAGGTTGTATCTAAAATAGCTCCATGCCAAAACTGACACTCTCTTTCAAAGGTCGAGTAATCGACGTTTTTCATTTAGAGCCCGGATCGACAGATATTGGTCGAAATTCGGACTGCTCTATATCCATTGATAGTCTGGCTATCGCCCCACATCAGGCCACAATTACTGATGATGGCAGCGATTACCGACTTACAGCCCGAGATGATGACTTCCCTGTTCTTGTGAACCATGAACAGACCGAAGAGATCAATTTACATCATGGTGATGTGATACAAATAGGTAAACACACCCTGGCCTTTGCTGAAGATGTAATGGAGTTAGGTGCCGATCTAAGCCACTCCCCAGCTACAGAATCGAATCAGCAGGAGATCGAGGAGCCTAGCCAGGAAATCGAAGATACCCCTTCGTCTGGTGTATTACAGATCGTCAATGGAGACAATTTTGGCCGAATAATCCCGTTAAAGCGCAATATGACCCGCATCGGCCACACTGGAGGTGACTGTGCCATGATTGCCCGCCGTGAAGAAGGCTACTACATCTCCTTCTTGGAAGGCCCAAACCCGCCAACGATCAACCAGCAACTAATTGCTGATAAGGGCCAATTACTCAATGATGGGGATTTGATCGAGGTTGGGGGAACACAAATGCAGTTTCATACATAACCTGGGTCACGATGAGCAATACTGAAACTAAAGAACGCCGACGTTTCCATCGAATCATTTTCGATGCTCCTGCCACTATAGAGGCAAGCAGTGGCACCTATAAAACCACGTTGCTGGATATCTCATTGAAAGGCGCACTGGCTAAAATTCCAGATGAGTGGCAACCTCAGGTGGATGAACAAGTCACATTGATGATCATGCTCGACGACGGTGAGAGTATTTCGATGCTAACTACCTGCGCGCATGTGGAAGCGGGGCAGCTAGGTCTGCTTTGCAAAGAGATTGATATGATCAGTATCTCTCTACTGCGCCGCCTTGTTGAGTTAAATGTCAGTGATGACATCCTGCTACAGCGCGACCTGGAAGCATTAGGTTAGAGATCGTTGCGGAAGTCCTGAATAGACTTAAAGTATCTTCGGTCTAATACGCTATCTCTAAAACCTCGGCAAGGGTTTCCACAGGGATCACTTCCAGACCTTCTATCTGCTGTTTTGGACAGTTCGCCTTAGGCACTACCGCCCGTTTGAAACCGTGTTTTGAAGCCTCACGCAGTCTCTCCGGGCCATTCGGAACCGGCCTGATCTCTCCAGTAAGTCCCAATTCACCAAAAACCACCAGTCCATGATCCAGAGGGCGATTACGAAAACTTGATAAGGCTGCCATTAATACAGCCAAATCCGAAGCAGTTTCAGTGATTCGTACCCCGCCCACAACATTCACGTAGACATCCTGATCAAACATAGCGATGCCGCCATGCCGATGTAGAACAGCTAACAACATAGAGAGGCGATTCTGCTCCAGGCCCAGGGTAATCCGCCTAGGGTTGGCTAGTGGACTCTCATCCACAAGAGCCTGGACTTCTACAAGTAGTGGGCGAGTACCCTCTCGGGTGACTAGAATGACACTACCCGGCACCTTCTCTGCTTGTCGTGACAGAAAAATGGCAGAAGGATTATTCACCTCTTTGAGCCCTTTATCTGTCATCGCAAACATACCCAGCTCATTCACTGCACCAAATCGATTCTTAATGGTACGTATGAGACGAAACTGACTGCCAGCCTCCCCTTCGAAATAGAGCACTGTATCAACCATGTGTTCAAGTACTCGTGGCCCTGCCAGACTTCCCTCTTTGGTAACATGTCCAACCAGAAAAAGTGCAGTGCCACTGCGTTTTGCAAAATGGACCAACTGCGCTGTAGCTTCTCGTACTTGGGAGACAGAACCAGGTGCTGATTGAAGTAACTCGGTATACATGGTCTGTATCGAATCCAGCACCATGACCTGAGGCGATTCCCGTTCCGCTATGGCGATAATCCGTTCCACACAGGTTTCCGGTAACAGTTTTAATTTGTCCACCGCCAGACCCAGGCGATTCGCTCGCATTGATATCTGCCTGGGCGACTCCTCACCGGAGACATACAGAGAGCGCAATCCTGTAGATAATCGAGCCAGAGTTTGAATCAGCAGGGTAGACTTACCTATACCTGGATCACCACCGATCAGAACGACAGAGCCTTCGACCAATCCTCCACCGAGTACTCGGTCGAGTTCAGAGCTGTCTGTGGTGGTTCGGGCTTCATGCTCACTCTCTACATCGGTAAGCGCAAGCACCTGTTGACTGCCGGTTCCTGCATAGCCGGCAAACCGACCTTTACTACCAGAAGATGCCGACAGACTCTCTTCCAATGCATTCCAAGATTGACACTCGGAACACTGCCCTGACCATTTAGGAAAACTTGCACCGCAATCCCTGCAGACGTAGTGTGTTTTTGCAGCTTTTTTACCTCCTTGTGCCATCATCCACCCACTGCATCAGAATTGAGATCAACAAAATCCACTCGCCGTTTAACGCCACATAAAAGTTCGTAAGAGATAGTTCCCGACCTTTCAGCAATCTCTTCCACCGGTAGCCCCCTACCCCATAGAATCGCTTCATCACCAACCTCAATATCAGGCAGACTTCTGGCGTCTACACTGATCATATCCATAGATACACGCCCAACCAGTGGCAGGCGGACTCCATTGACCATTACCGGCGTACCGGATTGAGCATGACGAGGGTAACCATCACCATAACCAATCGCAATCACTGCCACGGGCATCTCTTCAGGACAGACATAACAACCACCATAGCCGATTCGTTCACCTGCCTGGCAATTTTTTACCGCGATTACCTGGCTACACAGGGTCATCACCGGGATTAATCCATGATGCTCCGCTGTGGTGTTGATAAAGGGTGAAGCGCCATACAGCATGATACCGGGACGAACCCAGTCAGTATGACTCCTTGGAAATCCTAGAATTCCTGCAGAATTAGCTATTGAGATATCATTGAATGGGCTTGAATCTATACTGAAAATGCGCTCACACTGAGTTTCAGTTTTTGGATCATCCGTGTCGTCTGCATTCGCCAGGTGCGTCATCAGGTTAATGCGATCAACTGCAGGATGACCTCTAAGCTCAAGAACTATCTGTGGTATATCACTGGCTTCGAAACCAAGTCTGTGCATGCCGGTATCTACCTTCAGCCAGACGCTCAATGCCCCCGCCACTGATGAGTTTTCCGATAACTCATCCAATTGGTGCCTATGGTGCAAAACCACCTCTACATCGGCTTCTATGGCTTGCTCAAAATCGGTACGGGTAACACAGGCGGATAGAACCAAAAGTGGCTTATCAATGCCGTTTCTTCTTAGAAGAAGTGCCTCATCCAGCCGGGCAACGGCAAATCCATCCGCCTCTATGAGACTGTGCGCAACCCGTAACAGACCATGTCCATAACCATCGGCCTTGATCACTGCCCAAACTCTACTTCCCTTTGTGGCTTTACGGGCCTGCTTCAAATTGTGACGCAGAGCGGCATGATCAATAAAAGCCCGTGGAGCATACCCCATCAATAGCCCTCGTCGCCGTAGATATCTTCCGTATAATTTTCAAATTTGGTGTATTTTCCAAGAAAAGTCAGGCGTGTAGTACCTATCGGGCCATTACGCTGTTTACCGATGATGATCTCAGCTATACCCTTGTCAGGACTGTCCTCGTTATAGACTTCATCACGATAGATGAACACAATTAAATCCGCGTCCTGCTCAATCGCACCCGATTCACGCAGATCTGACATAATGGGGCGTTTGTTGGTTCGTTGCTCAAGACTACGGTTGAGCTGAGAGAGCGCAATCACCGGCACATCGAGCTCTTTCGCCAGCCCCTTCAAAGAGCGGGAAATGGCAGAAATTTCATTGGTGCGGTTATCGCCTTCACCAGGTGCCTGCATCAATTGCAGGTAATCAATCACAATCAATCCCAAATCATCATGCTCACGTTTCAAACGACGGGCACGAGCACGCACCTCTGTAGGTGAAAGAGCCGGGGTATCATCGATATAGAGTCTGGTATCAGCCAGCATACTCACAGCGGAGGAGAGTCTGGGCCACTCTTCATCCTCCAGTTTACCGGTACGGACCCTCAACTGGTCAATGCGTCCCAGAGAGGACATCATACGCATTGCCAGGGAATCACCAGGCATCTCCATGCTATAGACAGCAACCGCCTTGCCCGCCTGGATAGCCACATTCTCAGCAATATTCATCGCAAAGGTGGTTTTACCCATCGATGGCCGCCCGGCGACAATAATCAGGTCCGCATGTTGAAGTCCAGAAGTCATCTGATCGAAATCTGAGAAGCCTGTGCTGAGACCAGTTATCGGCTCATCCTGTTGAAACAAGGTCTCGATCCGGTCAACTGCCTGGGTCAGCAAGGATCTGATCGGTGTAAACCCCCCCTTCCCTTTACTGGTCTGCTCTGCAATCTCGAATACTTTTCGCTCAGCGACATCAAGCAACTCCTCAGCCTTACGTCCCTGGGGGTGAAAAGCACTATCCGATATATCAGTACCGACTGAGATCAGTTGTCGCATGACTGAGTATTCACGCACAATGCCGGCATAGGATTTAATGTTCGCTGCACTGGGTGTCTCTTCCGCCAGCCTAACTAAGTAAGGCAGGCCTCCCCCATCCTCAAGTGATTCTTTGCGTTCAAGATGTTCCGCAAGCGTCACCACATCGAAAGGTTGATTTTCATCAGCTTGTGCTGCAATAGCGTTGAAGATCAATCTGTGCTCTTTACGATAGAAGTCACTCTCCACAACCAAATCAGCGACCTTGTCCCAGCTATCATTATCCAGCATCAAACCGCCTATAACCGACTGTTCAGCTTGATTTGAGTGTGGAGGCACCTTAATGGCCCGCTGTTCGATTTCTGGATAGGCAGCTAGCTCTTCAGGATAAGCGGGATCTGACATTGGGTTTCGTTTGTAGTTGAGGTGAATCGGATTGTGCGTAATGCCTGGTAAGCATACGGTATTGGGCGAAACGAGAAAAGGAGAGACGTACTATTGTGAGTGGAGATCAGATCAGCCAGAGATTCTCAGCCGCAACACTATAGGAACAGCAGAGACTCAGTGCGCTGGCAATCGACTGATTGTCTATTGCCAGCGCACTAAGAGACAGCATAAAAAAACTCATTCAACTCCAGAAGACTTTTGATTTCTGGAGAAAATCAGCCTAGAGCCGGTATTAAGCCTCTGGGACAATGCTCAGCTTGACGCTGGCATTTACATCCGCATGAAGGTGAAGTTCGACTTCGTACTCACCAGCAACACGGAATGGTCCATTTGGCAACATTACCTCTTTCTTTTCCAGCGTTTCACCAGCAGCTACAACAGCTTTGGCGATATCGGAAGTACCGATAGAACCGAAAAGACGACCTTCATCACCTGCCTTACAGGTAATAGAGAGGTCCATTCCATCCAGCTTGGCTTTACGGGCCTCAGCAGCCTGTAATTTTTCACTGGCCTCTTTCTCGAGTTCAGCACGACGCTGCTCGAAAACCTTCAGATTCGCGTCAGTAGCCGGGATGGCTTTACCAGCAGGAATCAAAAAGTTACGGCCGTAGCCACTCTTGACGTTTACCTTTTCACCCAGATCACCCAGGTTGTCCACTTTTTGCAATAGAATAATTTCCATTGTAATCACCCTTAATTAGGTCAAATCGTTTGCTTGCAGATAAACCGGTATCAGCGCTTCATCGCAACGACTTCTCACCCGCCTGTTTTAGATTTGAAGCGGGATCGAAAATCTATCCAAATATCCAGCAAACCGATACTGATCAAAACCAGTACCATTTGCGGCAGAAAAATAATCAGCATCAAGTAGGTCAATACCAACCAGAGCTGGGCGGACTTAGTGCCCTTTATCAAGCCATGTACTACTACCATGCCTTGAAGAAATACCAATCCCAGGATCACTGCACCCAGGCAACCGACAAAGGCCGGATATGCATTCTCTGGCAGTAGGCCCAACAGCATGGCTGCTGCGCCTGCTACGCCAACCAACCGATGCAGTCGCATCTGTTGGAACTCCGTGGAAAAGCCCCCCGGATTGTAGAGAATCGCCTGCCACCACCGCGCAACAAATAGGCTTAGCAGCAGCTGCAGTAGAAAGCCTACTGCGACCAGGCCGCACATCATCTGCGACAATTGATCCAGCACCTGAACGCTTTGAGCCTGATCGAACAACCCTGCTTCAATAAAACGCTGGGCCATGGGCTCCAGGTACTTTCGCCAGAAAGTGACTGGATCTCCCATACTGATGTATTGCATCAGTATCGCCAGTATGCCGAATGCCAATCCCGCCTGGGTCGTAAAAGCCAAAGAGCGGGTGTTGCGCAGTAGTAATCCAAGCAGTGTAACTGGTATCCACAACACCAGTAAAAAGCCCAGTGCCGGTAGCGGGTTACCAAATATCAGCCCCATCAGCGCGGAAGATGCCAGGGTTGATATCAGTAATACCTTACCTGCAGCCAAGCCTCCCAATCTCAGGGTGACAAGGCCAATACTTGCGCTACTGAAAACACCGATAAACGGAATAATGATTGACAGCATCGCCAGCACGGTTGACACCATCGCTGACTGAGCAGGCCCACGCATCACAAAGGATGCCAGTGCTTTCATTCCGCTACCCCGGCAGGTATATATTCCTCTTAGTGCTGATCAGTGTATGGCAACAGCGCAACATAGCGGGCACGCTTGATAGCGGTCGCCAGCTGACGCTGATATTTAGCCTTTGTACCAGTAATACGACTTGGTACGATCTTGCCGCTTTCACTGACATAGGCTTTGAGAAGATTTAAATCTTTATAATCAATCTCAGTGATGCCTTCCGCTGTGAAGCGGCAATATTTCTTACGTCTAAAAAAACGTGCCATTTGCTTTGTCCTCTCTGTAATTCAGCTTATCAGTCGTCGCTTGATTCAGCTTCTTCAACGACTGGAGCCTCAGCTTCAACTTCTACTGACTCGTCATCACCATTATCGCTGCCACGGGATGCTGGACGTTCGTCCGCTTCCTGGGATTTAGCCAAATGGGAAACCTCAGTGATTGCCTCATCGCGGCGAATCACCATATTACGGATGACAGCATCATTAAAACGGAAGGCGCTTTCCAGTTCAGACAGTGCTTCTTGATCGCACTCGATATTCATCAGAACATAGTGAGCTTTGTGGATTTTATTGATGGGATACGCCAGTTGACGACGACCCCAATCTTCCAAACGGTGGATAATGCCACCTTTGGTTTCGATGCCCGAGCGATAGCGCTCGATCATAGCGGATACTTGTTCACTCTGGTCCGGATGAACCAGGAACACAACTTCATAGTGCCTCATTGTATCTCCTTTCGGGTTAGGCAGCCTTCTGCAAGTGCAGTAAGACAAGGAGTGACGCCCTGTCGCCTGGATAAAAATACGCAATTCTGCGTAATCCCCCTCGGCAATTGGGCATCAGAAAGCGGCGGATTCTACCTTTTTGTTGCAAAATCCGCAAGATGCAGATGATATTATTAATCCGGTAACTATTAACCCGGCGACTAAGTATGTTGTCTTCAGCCGAAGTGTGCCTGCCTGCGGCAAGGCATCAAAACGCCTCTGTAGCACTCCTACAGCAAGTTTTGATAACGCAGTCTGCAGGCAGGCACACTTCGGCCTCTCTTTTAAAAATCATATTGTTAGGGGTTTCAAGCCTGAAGACGACATACTTAGTCGCCGGGTTAATAAATAGCTTGTATCGCAATCAACATATACAGCTAGTTAGGTACCGGTATTGGAGTAAGCCCCCCCTCAGAAATCAACTTCCAAACCGAGATAGAAACCATCGAAATCCCAGTCAGTGTAAATATCATCCAGATCGTCCAGTTCAAGGGAAAAGCTACGGTATCCGCCTTTCAGTCTGAGATCCACTGCCAGATTATCTATCAGGCTGTAGGCAACTCCTACTTGATAGTCCTGTAGCGTATGGTCGCCTACAGTCAAAACGTTTATATCGCCATAGACCCAAAGTGGTGTTGAGGGTATACCAATTTGTGCTGCACCAAAGAGCATTGGTACATAACCTTTAAAGCGGTCTTGTGATGCAAGACCCGAACCTGTGTCCTCAACCCGGATATCGCCGTCAAGGTATTTGAGATTGAGACCAAAATCGAATGAAACAAGATCATTATCAAATAGCTCATAATAGAGGACAAAGTCAGTGCTCTGCATATCGAACTCAACATTGACCTCTCGACCAGCTGGAAAATTCATCCCTGCATAGCGAAAACTCTCAGTAAGGACTTCGTCCCCGTCAGCGCTCAGGTCATTTGTTCTGACCTTGAAATTTGGAATCAGTGGAATTGGATGCTCAAAGGCTATAGATGCCACTATAACCGCACTGGAACCCAGATCGAAAGACTGTAGATCTGAATCAGATATATCTGAAATGGCACCGGAAGAGTCCATATTCCAAAGCTCGATTCCCGCTGTAAATCCCAATAAGGTGTCGGCCTGAACCTGCACGGAAAAGAGTGCGGTAATAAGTGCAAGGCAGGATACTTTTCTGATCACATCAAATCTCCAAATAAAAAGTGATTTTATAAGTTTAACGACCCAAACCCAATCCACG
The DNA here is from genome assembly GCA_040506275.1 of Candidatus Thiodiazotropha sp. DIVDIV. Lineage (GTDB taxonomy): Bacteria > Pseudomonadota > Gammaproteobacteria > Chromatiales > Chromatiaceae > Thiodiazotropha. The sequence continues at coordinate 569,462 of JBEVXD010000001.1, read as the reverse complement.
CTGTCTTAGGGCCTCATAGAGTGACACGCCAGCGGCCACGGAAACATTGAGGCTCTCCACACTTCCTGCCATTGGTAACTTCACCAACAGGTCGCAGCTTTCCCGGGTTAATCGGCGAAGCCCTTTCTCTTCACCCCCCATAACCAAAGCAAGCGAACCTTTTAAATCGACTTCATAAAGGGTCTGTTTAGCCTCTCCGGCTGTTCCTACAAGCCAAATCCCCTCCGACTTGAGCCATTTCAGGATCCGAGAGAGATTGGTAACTTGGATTAGCGGTACTGTTTCAGCCGCCCCACTTGCAACCTTTCTTACTGTTGAAGTCAGGCTTACAGATCGATCACGAGGTATGACAATCGCATCTACACCTACCGCATCTGCAGAACGAAGGCAGGCTCCCAGATTATGGGGATCCTGGACACCATCAAGTATCAACAAGAAAGGGGGTTGATCAAGTCGTTTCAAAAGCGCCTTGAGATAAGGCTCATCCTGCACCTGCTGCTGTCTGACAAGTAGGGCTACACCCTGATGGTGTGTCTCCTGCACCTGCTCATCCAACCTCTTGCCAGGCAAGCTATGGCATTTTATTCCGGCAGCCTCCGCAAGTGAAATAATCTCTCTGATACGACCGTCTCGACGCCCGGCATCAACCAGCAGTTCTTCGACTGCTGTTTTTTGCTGAAGCGCAGCTTTGACTGCGTGAAGTCCCAGGATCCAGGCGTGCTGATCAGGCATCAAAGAGACTTTTTCTTACGCCGTGGCTTTTTTGCACTTTTTTTAGTAGATCCGGCATGCTTTGCCCCAGAATCCCCTTTCGATTTTCGTTTTGATTTTTTAGGCCGCGTCTTGCGATTTTTTGTGGGTTCATTGCTTGACCGTTTGGCGGGAACAAAATCAATTTTTCGATCATCCAGATTAACCTTTGCTACAACGATTGCCAGAGGATCACCAAGGCGCAGCACCTTGCCGGTTCGCTCCCCGGTCAGACGATGACCTACTGGGTCATAGTGGTAGTAATCATTATCCAATGCAGTGATGTGTACCAAACCATCAACATAAATCTCTTCCAGTTCAACAAACACACCAAACGAATTCACACTGGTGATGATGCCATTGAAGGTTTCACCAACCTTGTCCTGCATATATTCACACTTCAACCAGTCAAGTGCGTCACGGGTTGCTTCATCAGCTTTTCGTTCAGTGCTAGAACATTGCTCACCAAGACTCTGCAACTCAGATTTTGGATAGTCGAAATCATCGGGTTTACCCTGCTCTATGGCATGTTTGAGTGCTCGATGTACGATTAAGTCAGGATAACGGCGTATTGGAGAGGTAAAATGGGTATAGGCCTGATAGGAAAGGCCGAAATGACCCACATTGTCAGAGCTATAGACAGCTTGTGAGAGTGAGCGTAACAATACAGTTTGAATCAGATGGCGATCAGGCCGCTCCTGTATCTGTTTCAACAACAATGCATAGTCGCCTGCTGAGGGTTTCTTACCCCCTGGCAGACTCAATCCAAGTTCTGCAAGAAACTCACGTAGATCGGTCAGTTTCTCTTCCGCCGGCCCTTCGTGAATACGATAGAGCGCTGGAATTTTCTTGCGCAATAGATAACGTGCTGCGGCAACATTTGCCGCAAGCATGCACTCTTCGATAATTTTATGAGCGTCATTTCGAACCACAGGCACTATCCGCTCCACCCTTTTGAGTTCATTGAACTCTATTCTTGTTTCTGTGGTATCAAAATCGATGGCACCCCGCTCGGCTCGCTGTGATTGCAAAACCTTGTAGAGCTGATAGAGATCATGCAGATGAGGCAAAACCTTCGCATGTTTGGCGCAAAGCTCTGGATCACCATCAAGCGCGGCCGCCACATCGTCGTAGATCAGCCGTGCGTGAGAGCGCATTACAGCTGGAAAAAACCGTGACCGGGTAACCTTTCCTTGAGCACTGATATAGAGCTCACAGGTCATACATAGACGATCGACCTCAGGATTGATAGAACAGAGGCCATTTGAGAGCACCTCAGGAAGCATCGGGACCACCCGGTCAGGAAAGTAGACAGAATTGCCCCGAGTTCTAGCCTCCTGGTCCAGAGCACTGCCAGGTTTCACGTAGTGTGATACATCAGCAATACAGACCAATAGCCGCCAGCCTTTGGGTTTTACTTCGCAATAGACCGCATCATCAAAATCTCGTGCATCTGCACCGTCTATAGTGACCAACGGCAGCTGCCTCAAATCGACACGATGCTGTTTGTCAGATTCAGCCACTTCAGAGGTCAACGCCTTGATCTCCTGGGACACCTCATCAGGCCAATCCACCGGAATACTATGGGTCCGAATTGCAATATCGGTCTCCATGCCAGGCCCCATGTGATCCCCCAACACCTCCACGATTCGGCCGATAGGTGGTGTACGCTTAGTTGGCTGATCCAAAATATCAGCAACCACCATCTGTCCCTGTTCCGCCTGATTGGTTTCACTGGAAGGAATGATAATATCCTTACTCAAGCGTTTTGAATCGGGAACGACAAAACCGACACCACTTTCCATGTAGAGACGCCCAGCTACACTCTGGGTATTCCGTTCCAGCACCTCAACGACAGCCCCTTCCATGCGATTTCTGCGATCCAGTCCGGTGACACGAACCACGGCACGATCATCATGAAACACTGGCTTCATCTCTTTAAAGGAGAGATAGAGATCATCACCCCCATCATCTGGCCGGAGGAAGCCAAAACCGTCAGCATGACCAATAACCCTGCCTACAATTAAGTCGCGCTTATTAACCAGACAGTAGTTTTCGTTTCGGTTACAAAGCAATTGTCCATCACGCTCCATCGCCCGTAATCGCCGTCTTAAAGCCTCAACCTGCTCCTCTGATTTGATGCTCAGTTTCTCAGCGAGCACATGTCGATTCATAGGAATCCCTTCACTCTTAAGGGTTTCCATGATGAATTCACGACTGGGGATAGGATTTTCGTACTTCCGGGCCTCTCGCTCTTGATACGGATCCTTCTGGGATGAGCCTTTTTTAGATCTTTTTGCCACGATTATATTGTTCTATTGCTTTGAATCCCCCGATTTTACCACTTAAGCAGTTATTACCCCATGAAATATTTTGACGTTTATTTGATTGGATTTATTTCTTCTATTTCCTCAAACTCACACTCTGCGCAATTATTGATCCCAAACTGATTTATGATGTAAAACAGCTAAAGATGAATATTCACACCCTACAGATCATTCTCTTACTGCTCGCTGTCTCCGTAATGACGGTAACCCTGTTCAGGCGTCTGCATCTGCCACCTATTCTGGGCTATCTGATTGTAGGAATCCTGGTAGGCCCATTTGGCATCGGTCTGATTAGTTCAAATGAAGACACGAGATTCCTGGCAGAGTTTGGGGTGGTGTTTTTGCTCTTCACCATCGGACTGGAGTTCTCTCTACCACAGATGGTGGCCATGAAGGGGACGGTATTCGGCTTAGGGGGGAGTCAGGTATTGCTGACAGGCGCGCTTGCCGCTGCCATAGCCTGGCTATTGGGTTTGGAACCCCCTGCCGCCCTGATCACTGGTGCCATTATTGCACTATCGTCAACTGCCATTGTTACCAAGCAGCTCTCAGAACAGGCTGAACTTAATACGGAACATGGGCGATTGGGGATCAGCATTCTTCTATTTCAAGATCTGGCAGTCATCCCGCTATTGGTGGTCATCCCTCTACTCGCCGATGGAAGTTCAGGAGGGTTACTGATACCACTCTCCTGGGCAGTGGTTAAAGCGATAGCCGTATTCGCAATCATAATGGCTTTTGGTCACTGGGTTCTGCGGCCTCTTTTCCATGAAATAGCCAGGGCTCGCTCAGCCGAGTTGTTCACTATGACCGTACTATTGGTCTCATTGGCTGCAGCATGGTTAACTCATGAAGCTGGGTTATCCCTTGCTCTGGGGGCTTTCCTGGCCGGAATGATGTTAGGAGAGACAGAGTACCGGCACCAGATTGAAGCTGACATACGCCCTTTCCAGGACGTGTTGCTTGGTCTGTTTTTTGTCACCGTGGGAATGCGGGTAGATGTCAGCTCATTATTGCCGATAATTCACTGGGTAGTCATTGCAGCGATCGGCCTGATTGCTCTGAAAGCCAGCATCATCTTTCTGGTCGGATATCTTAGCAAACGTCCAATTGAGGCAAGTTTTCGCTCCGGACTACTACTCGCCCAGGGTGGTGAATTCGGCTTCGTATTGCTTGATCTGAGTTTGGAGTCATCCCTGTTACCAAGCCATGCCAGTCAGGTTATGTTTGCCGCCATTATTATCAGTATGATCATCTCCCCCTTCATGATCCGCTACAACGGACGCCTGGCCCAGACATTCTGCGCTTTGCGTAGTACCAGCTCAGATTATAGTGGTGTGGATGAGTTGGAAGAGGAAGCAGAGCAACTGGATCGACATGTCATTATCTGCGGTTATGGCCGTGTCGGACAAAATCTTGGCCGATTATTACAAAGAGAGGGCTTCCTCTATGTCGCATTGGATCTCGATCCAAGCGTGGTACAAGAGGCTCACGAAGCTGGCGAGCCTGTACACTTTGGGGATGCAACACGTCAGGAGATCATCCAAGCGGCGGGTATCGAAAAAGCCGAAGTTGTTGTAATAACTTTTGAAGAACACTCCACAGCGATGAAGATTCTTCACTACCTGAAGTCCCATTCGCCAGAAACCCCGGTATTGGTTAGAACCCGGGATGACACTCATTTGGAAGAGCTGGAGCTGGCTGGTGCAAGTGAGGTAATGCCTGAGGCAGTGGAAGGGAGTCTGATGATGGGGGGACAGCTGTTACTGCTACTTAAGGTACCCGGCTCCCGTATTCTGAAAATTATGCGAGAAATCCGGGAAGGCCACTATAAATTGTTAAGGGATTTCTACCATGGTCAAGAAGCAATTGACTTGGAGCATGACGAGGCGTTTCAGGAACGCCTGCATACTGTCACACTGCCGAAAAGAGCCTTTGCTGTGGGTCATACTATCGAAGACCTGCACTTGTGGGATTGGGAAGTAAGTGTCACAGCAGTCCGTCGCGGCGGCATCCGCGGAGAAGCCCCACAACCGGAAACCCGATTACGGGATGGTGATGTACTGGTACTGGCAGGTACAGCTCAACATCTGGAACATGCTGAAGGACTGCTGCTCTATGGACACTATTAACCCGGCGACTAAGTATGTCGTCTTCAGGGTTTCAAGCCTGCCCTTGATCAAGGCGCGGCTCGCAGGCAATGGTTTTTCCAATCTGCTCATGAGCCGACTTCCTTCAGTCCGACTCATAAGCAATTAATATCTTAACTTTCAGCCAACTACTCAGGCCGCATATGGGGAAACAGCAACACATCCCTTATTGAGGGTGAATCTGTCAATAGCATCACCAATCGGTCAATACCAATGCCCTCTCCTGCTGTGGGGGGCATACCATGCTCAAGCGCACGCACATAGTCTTCATCATAGTGCATCGCCTCGTCATCCCCAGCCTCTTTCTCAGCCACCTGCTTGCTAAATCTTTCTGCTTGATCTTCTGCATCGTTGAGCTCAGAAAAGCCATTTGCAATCTCTCGACCACCCACGAAAAACTCGAATCTATCGGTGACAAACGGGTCGTTGTCATTACGCCTTGCCAGAGGGGAAACCTCAGTGGGATAAGCTGTTATAAAAGTTGGATTCATCAGACGATGTTCAACTGTTTTTTCGAATATTTCGATCTGCACCTTACCGAGGCCATAACTCTCCTTGATAGGAATCTGCAACCTTTCAGCAATCGCTCTAGCCTGCTCCAGGGAATCGAGCTGGTCAGAACTGATATCAGAATTGAACTGTAGGATCGAATCTTTCACCGACATGCGTTGAAATGAGCTGGCAAAATCGTACGTTTCACCCTGATAGGTCACCTGATGTGATCCCAGAACGTGCTCACAGAGGCCACGCAACATCGCCTCAGTCAGATCCATCAGATCATGAAAGTCTGCATATGCCTCATAGAATTCTAACATCGTGAACTCTGGGTTATGCCTGGTCGAAAGACCCTCATTCCGAAAGTTACGATTGACTTCGTAGACTTTTTCGAAGCCCCCAACCACCAGTCGTTTAAGATAGAGCTCAGGAGCGATGCGCAGGAACATATCCATATCAAGGGCATTATGACGGGTAGCAAACGGTCGTGCTGTGGCACCGCCAGGTATCACCTGCATCATTGGCGTCTCAACTTCCATAAAACCTCGACCATCGAGATAACTACGGATGAACTGCACAATCTTCGTACGCTGACGAAAAGTTTCGCGGGATGCATTGTTCATGATCAGGTCAACATAGCGCTGACGATAACGCTGCTCCTGATCTGAAAGACCATGAAACTTTTCTGGCAATGGTCGAAGCGCTTTGGTTAACAACCTCAGTTTATCTACCTTCACCGACAATTCGCCGGTCTTGGTTTTAAACAGAACCCCCTCCGCACCAATGATGTCACCGATATCCCACTTCTTGAATTGTTCGTTGTAGAGTCCCTCTTCCAGGGAATCACGCTGTACAAACAACTGCATTCTGCCTGACATATCCTGAAGATGAGCAAAACTTGCTTTACCCATCACCCGACGACTCATCAATCGCCCGGCCAAACTCACTCTCAGAGCTTGTGACTCCAATGCTTCATCACTATTGTCATCGTATTCTGCATGTAACTCACCCGCCATACTATTGCGTCGGAAGTCATTCGGAAAAGCAATGCCGCTGTCCCGTATTTTTTGCAGTTTCTCTCGACGTTGGGCGATGAGTTTGTTTTCGTCCTGTGTCTGATCGTTCATATCTATTTATCAACTCAGTTTGGTCTAACTTTTAACTGTTCTTTGATTGTAACTGGAAGCAATTACAATCCACTTTTAAGACTGGCTTCGATAAACATATCAAGGCCACCGTCAAGCACAGCCTGTGTATTTCCGGTTTCCACACCAGTACGTAGGTCCTTTATACGGGATGCATCCAACACATAGCTTCGAATCTGACTACCCCATCCGATATCGGATTTAGTCTCTTCAAGCTCCTGCTGAGATGCATTGCGTTTCTGAATTTCGAGCTCATAGAGTTTGGCCTTCAACTGCTTCATTGCAGTGGCCTTGTTTTTGTGCTGAGAACGGTCATTCTGACATTGCACCACAGTCCCGGTGGGATTATGTGTAATACGTACTGCTGATTCAGTCCGGTTGACATGCTGACCTCCTGCGCCGCTTGCGCGGTATACATCGATTCTTAGATCAGCCGGATTGATATCGACTTCGATAGAGTCGTCAATCTCTGGTGAAATAAATACCGCAGCAAAAGAGGTGTGTCGTCTATTGCCAGAATCAAAGGGGGATTTACGTACCAACCGATGGACGCCTATCTCGGTTCGCAACCAGCCGAACACATATTCTCCCTCGATTCGTACAGTGGCACTTTTAATACCCGCCACCTCTCCGGCAGAGACCTCGATCAATTCAGTCTTGAAACCGCGATGCTCAGCCCATCGTAAGTACATACGCAGTAACATTTCAGCCCAATCTTGAGCCTCAGTGCCACCGGACCCGGCCTGAATGTCCAGAAAGGCGTTGCAAGCATCAGTCTCTCCGGAGAACATACGCCGGAATTCAAGGCCTGAAACCTGCTGCTCATAGCCGTTTAATTCCACCTCAATGGACGAGACTGCGGTTTCATCCCCTTCCTCTACCGCCATCTCCAAAAGTTCAGAGGCATCGCCTAAACCTTCGCTAAGCTCATCCAAGGTCAGGACTACCATTTCCAAGCTAGATCTTTCCTTTCCCAGCGCCTGCGCCCGTTCGGGATCATTCCAAACCTCAGGATCCTCAAGCTCCCGCAAAACCTCAGTCAGGCGTTCCTGCTTGACCTCATAGTCAAAGATACCCCCTGAGGGAGGCGGCCCTTCTCTTCAGATCATCGATCAGATTGTTGATGGGGTTAATATCTTGCATTGCTTCACCGGCTTGGGAAAAAGCGGGAATTCTACACTACCTGGAATGCAGCAGAAAGTCTTTGAGAGGCACAAGCTGATTACAAATTGTCTGAATTAGTGAGGATTGAATAGATTATTCACTCTGAACATCAATTCAGAGGAAATTCACGCTGCCTGAATATTCACAAATGTATAAAAAATTAAGCACAAAATCAGAATGGCCCCCAAGCTTGTATTTTATTGGCTTATGCTAGGACCTGTTAACACGAATAGACCTAAACATACGATATGGATGTTTGGGCGGCTAAGCGGCTAAGCCACAAAACAAAAACTAACTACAGCACATCCAAAAAACACTATCGTTCGTATTGCTTACGAAGAGGAGATTCCCACCATGATGAGCACACTCGCAGAAAGCTGGTTTTTTGGTTTTATTGAGATATTGACGGTTTTATTTATTTTTTTCATTGGCCTGGCGGTATTAACAGTACTTTTTCTGTACGTGATTGATGTTACTCAAACACAACAGACCATTAGAAGAAACTACCCGGTAATAGGTCGTTTCCGCTATTTTTTTGAACACCTTGGAGAGTTCTTCAGACAATACTTTTTTGCTATGGACAGGGAAGAGCTCCCCTTTAATAGAGCTGAACGATCCTGGGTATACCGAGCAGCAAAAGGTGTCAACAATACCATCGGATTTGGCTCAACACGGGATCTACGCCCCTCAGGTTCGATACTGTTCGTCAATTGCCCTTATCCAACCCTGGGAGAAGATGCCGTACCCGCCAAGACTGTAATAATCGGTCCTGATTGTGAAGCACCATACTCAACCGATTCACTGATCAATATTTCGGGTATGAGTTTTGGTGCGCTCTCAGTACCTGCTATCAAGGCACTCTCTTATGGAGCTGAGGCAGCAGGATGCTGGTTGAATACTGGTGAGGGTGGCTTGTCACCCTATCATCTGGAGGGTGGAGCAGACTTAGTATTTCAAATTGGCACTGCTAAATTTGGCGTCAGAGATGAATCTGGTGCACTCTCCGATGAGAAACTCAAGCAGGTGGCTGCGCATCAATCAGTATGTATGTTTGAAATAAAACTCAGTCAGGGTGCTAAACCTGGTAAGGGAGGCATCTTACCCGCCGCAAAAGTTACTGAGGAGATTGCCCGAATTCGTGGTATCAAAGTTGGATGTGATGCCATCAGTCCTAACCGACACCCGGACATCAATAATCCAGACGATCTGCTGGATATGATAGAACGCATACGCCAGGTCACAGGAAAACCGGTTGGGTTTAAAACTGTTGTGGGTGCCTACGGATGGTTGGAAGCACTGTTCGAGCGGATACAACAGCGGGGTGAGACCTGTGCCCCCGATTTCATTACGATTGATGGTGCTGATGGTGGCACCGGCGCTGCACCAATGGTGTTGATGGACTATGTCGGTTTAACGTTGAATGAAAGCCTTCCGATGGTTGTTGATATGTTGTGTGAATATGGCCTCAGAAGCCGTATAAAGATTGTCTGTTCCGGAAAGTTAGTCACTCCCGCAGGCGTAGCCTGGGCGCTGGCGATAGGTGCAGACTTTGTCACTTCTGCTCGTGGGTTTATGTTTGCGTTGGGCTGCATTCAAGCACTGCAGTGTAATAAAAACAGCTGTCCTACAGGTATCACGACGCACAACAAAAAACTGCAACGGGGCCTGGTCCCGTCCGACAAAGCCGAACGGGTTGCCAACTATGTAAAAAATATGAGTTATGAGGTTGGAATGCTTGCACATGCCTGCGGTGTAAAAGAACCTAGAGAACTCAAACGTTTTCATGCCCGTATGGTCATGGAAAATGGTAAATCACTACCGCTGAATGAGCTATATCCTCCTGTCGACAGGCAATCAGCAGGCTAAAAAGCCTTTAAAAAGAGATTTCAATCTAGACTATAAATAAAATTCGATCACACGCTTGCAAGCTGCAACGATAATGAGCATGTTTTTATTCAAACTGTAGGATCAGCGGTGAGACGATGAAAGCTTTCGATTACGATTCTGTTTAGCTGAAGTGCGTTTATTGATGGAGGACAATTTACTTTTTACATGATCACGGAGTTGATTCCATTTCCCGGACAATCCAGCTGCTGGCACTTCTTCACCTGATACTTCTGCTCCCTCAGCAGGCCGGTCAGCCTGCTTCACCCACATATCAAAGGATTCGAGTATCTCTTTATCCCAAGAGACAGGGGGCTTTACTACCCGGCTCCCTCTATAGAGTTTTTCCAAAGAATAATTCTTTGGAAGACCAGCCTCTTTCAAACCATCCAGTAGCTCCGCTTCCGTCTCCTTTATACTGCTTTCAATCACTCTTCTTTTTACGCTAAAAGTCTTTGCCATTGCGGCTTCACTGATACCGATTTCGTATTTGAACAGGAAATAGCGTTTCTTCTCATCGCTCAGAAGTTTTAGATGTTCTATAAGACTTAAGCTCCAGTTTCCATCCTGTTCGATATCTTTAGGAAGATAGTTGGTTTGATCTTGTGAGCGACTTGAGGCCATCAGAGATCCAACAGATGTACCTAGATATTGATAAAATGAAAGTTTCAGATCTTTTGGTGTATCACTGCTTATTCCGGCCACGACCAAATGGCGCCAAGCGGAATAGTAGGCTGCTTTTCCAAACTCGTTGGTTCCATATTGGCGCACGATAAAGCGATAAACGCGTCCGCGATAGCGCTCATAAAAAGAGTTAAAGCCCTCTTTGTCGTGCTTTAAAATCTTTTCAAGTACGGCATCTGTATCAAATCGTCTCGATTTCACTTTTGCATGGGCTCCATGTATACCCACCTCATGGAGGTAGGAGGTTACTTTTTGCAAACTCCTTTGCCATACAAGCACTTATTCATCCCTCAATTGCACTTTCTTACAGCCAGACAACATATGGCAGTATAAATCAAATAACAATATTTTTCTGGAAATATCCAACCCATGTCACACTGTAGATCATCATTTCCCCTTTTTAGATACTTCACATGAGTCTACTTTCTGTGTTATCAGGGCTTCTGAGTTATGGAATTGACAAACCGCCCTGACTCAAGATTCTGAACATATCCCATTTTGGCTGGCTAAAACAGAAACTAACAACATTAATTATTAACAATCAGTAACTTAACAGTTATGCTTTTGCTATGTCTATCTCTGTAATCATTCCCAGCCATAACCGTGTCCACACCCTTCCCCGGGCATTGGACTCAGTCTTTTCTCAAAATCTCACGCCATTGGAAGTAATTGTTGTCGACGATGGCTCTAATGATGGCACTAAAGCGCTTATTGAAACCAACTACCCTCAGTGCATCTACCTTTCACAACCCAATTCTGGAGTAAGCCAGGCCCGAAATAGTGGTATAAAACAGGCCCGTGGAGAGTGGATTGCACTATTGGATTCTGATGACACCTGGCTTCCAGAAAAACTACAACAACAGATGAACAGTTTAAGCAGTTCGCCGAATCTTCGCCTTTCTCATACAGATGAGATCTGGATTAGAAACGGAACCCGGGTAAATCAGATGAATAAACATGCCAAACATGGGGGATTTATATTCAAGCACTGCCTACCGCTATGTGTTATTTCACCATCTGCAGCACTGCTGCATCATTCTCTGTTTGACGAATTTGGCCTATTCGATCCAGACCTGCCTGCTTGTGAAGATTATGATTTGTGGCTGAGAATCTGTGCTAGCGAAGCTGTGGACTATGTAGATACTCCCCTGGTTGAGAAATACGGCGGACATGACGATCAACTTTCACGTCGACATTGGGGTATGGATCGCTTCCGTGTCTATGCAATACAGAAATTGCTTGAGAGTCAAAAACTAAGTGACTCCGATCGTCTCGCAGCAATAAGAACACTGGTTAAAAAATGTAAAATCTTATGTCAAGGTGCTGAAAAACGCGGCAATCTGGAACGAGTTGATCAGTTCAGGGGCATCCAGCAACAATATGAACAGGAGTTACCCGGTTGCAATCCAGACGACATCTGAACCTGATCATGGCACTGAAAACCGAAGCCAGCCCTCTGATCAATCATCTTGAACTGAAACGCCTGCAACCGATAGGCCCATTACCACTCTATCAGGCTCCAGGAGTACATATGGTTATTTCAGGGCCTGGCGCTGCTTCGATTCAAAAGGGAGTTGCTTATCTGCAAGAAATGACGCCCCTTGGGTCAAATGCCATTTGGATCAATATCGGAATTTGTGGGCATGGATCACTTGATGTCGGCGAGCTTATGATAGCCGATAGAGTTATTGAGCATAATGGCGGTAACTGGCACTTGAACAGATCATTTGAAAAACATCTCAATCATGGACCGCTCTATTGCGTCTCACAGCCACAAGCTGAGTATGAGCCACAAATGGCATATGATATGGAATCAGCAGGATTTATTGCTGCACTGGTGGCAATTACTTCTCTAGATGATTTACATATCATAAAAATTGTTTCAGATAATCCTGGATCTGGTCTTGAAACAATTAATGGCAAACGCGTTCGCGAGTTGGTGACTAATCAGCTCGACCAGATATCGGATTTACTCCTGTGGGTATCCCAACATGAATGATACAGGTGCTCGCAAGTTACTCATCACTGGTGCATCTCACGGCATCGGTGCGGCAATAACACAATACCTGCTGGCTCAGGGCCACAAGGTAGTTGGTGTCGGTAGAGATTTTTCCGACTGGCCGGATCAGACACCAGGATTTCACAGCATCCGCTGCGACTTGTCAGACCTTGAAAATCTACCCAATACACTGAACAAAATCATCAAGTCTCACTCCGATCTGGACGGGGTTATTTTAAACGCTGGTTACGGGCGTTTTGGCTCCCTGGAAGAGTTCGCTTTTGAACAGATCCGAGAGATGATCGATATAAATCTGGTACAACACATCTATACTGCCAGAGCGGTGATCCCCCACCTTAAGAGAAATGGACGAGGCGATGTAATAGTCATCGGCTCTGAATCAGCTCTGTCCGGTGGTAAAAAAGGCACGCTCTACAGTGCATGTAAATTTGCGCTTAGAGGCTTTGCTCAGTCCCTACGTGCTGAATGCAGTGCCAGTGGATTACGAGTATGCCTGATTAATCCTGGTATGGTTGCCAGTGGTTTTTTTGACGAATTGGATTTCAAGCCCGGAGACTTACCGGAAAACCACCTCCGGGTCTCAGATATTGCGGAGGTGGTAGATATGGTTCTAAATGCCCATCCCGGTGTGGTCTTTGACGAGATCAACCTGAATCCATTAAAGAAGGTCATTCAGTTCAATCCATCATGAGCCTCGATGTACAAACTATTGGCTTGATTCAATCTTGTTTTAAAGAGAAATTTGGTATTCCGCGACAGTCAGGCCTGATACCTGAGGCGGAGGCTTGGCTTAAAATCCTTCCACCCTATAATCGCCCCGAAGCATTTCGTGACATAGAAGGCTATTCACACCTGTGGATCTCTTTCATATTTCACGGGTCGATCAGAGATCAGTGGAAACCAACCGTCCGCCCTCCCCGGCTTGGGGGAAACGAGCGTGTTGGTGTTTTTGCTTCGCGTAGTCCGTTCCGCCCAAATCCAATAGGACTCTCTGTTGTCAAACTGCTGCAGTTGGATCTTTCCAATCACCAGGTGAGATTGCGACTGGGGGGTGTAGACTTTTTGGATGGTACTCCGGTCCTGGACATCAAGCCCTATATCCCCTATTCCGATTCAATTCCGAATGCGAGCGCTGGATTTGCTCCCACACCGCCAAATAGAGAGATCGAACTCAGTTTCAGTTCTGAAGCAGAAGCAGAACTACAAAAACATGCGCCCAACCAGGCAGATCACCTTAAGTCTTTAATTCAACAGGTGCTGGCTAATGACCCGCGCCCAGCCTATTTAAAAGAGCAGCGGAGAAACCGGTTTGGTATGCGTTTATACGATTTCAATATCCTCTGGGCAGTCGAAGAAAACAGATATCAGGTGCTGCAGATAGAGCCTCTGTCAGATCAACCATTTGGCTGATAGGGTGGTGTGATTTACTCAATGACCAGGCAAAAATATCTGCATTCGTCAAAATAGGTAAAAAAGCATTATATTATTAAATACCCCCCTTTCGGTGAACACGACAAACCGTTATCATTCTCAAAGGCAGACAAGCAGTTACACTTGAAAGCAAAGGAAGCACTTTGTGTTATCTGTAGATTCAAGTTCGCACAATAAACCAGGGCTATAGATTCGAACCCAATGAGCAGCGATATTCCAAGCACAGCAGCCTCGAAAGATAACCTGATCACTTCATTTCTGAACCAGGTTCCTGGCAGAATTTCAGCAATCTTGGAAAATTGGCACCAACTGGTGCAAAGCGATTGGAAAGGCAACCTGATAGACACACTTATAGAGCGGATTTCCACGCTGGCTGAATCTGGTACCAAATTCGGTGTTCCTCAGATCACTCTCAGTGGTAATTCATTGATTGGCCATTTGAGTGACTATCACAACACCGGGTTAAAACCTCAGCACGATGATGTTGTTGCATTGGATGGCCTGATTCACGCCTTTAAAGACGCATCAATACAGGCCTGCAACCAACAGGCGGCGGCTTTAGCGAGTAAACCTCAGGAAACCTCCCCTGCTGAGTCGAAGGTATTGAATGGTGAGCATAAAGTCTATCTTCTGGGGATAGATGAGTCACTGGCTGCAGGCCTGATGAGAAATTTTCAGGCCAAAAATCTGGAGCCTGTCCTGCTTGATGACCCTAATCAGATTATCCACCACTATGATCTCAATCCTGACGAACCAGAGTTTCTGATCAGTCATGTGGATCTGCTGGATAAACTGTTTCCAGAATCGAAAACTGGTGGCCTATGGAATAAAAACAATGGCCTGCCAGGTCTTCCGGTTGCTTTCGTCGCTGACTCCCCAGACCTAAAAACCAGACTCGCTGCTATGCGCGTTGATGCCTGTGGATACTGGTCAAACCCTGTTGACCCCTATCTGGTGGCAAAACATATTGAAGAGCTATCCACCTCCAATGGCCATACGAAATACAGGGTATTGATCGTCGAGGACGATCCTGCGCAGGCTGACTTTGCCGACGCCATCCTGAGTAAAGCCAACTTTGAATGCCTCAGTGTCAATGACCCTATGCAGGTTTTGGACGCCTTGAAAGACTTCAAACCGGATCTGATCCTCATGGATCTCTATATGCCTGAGGCCAGTGGCTCTGAACTGACTGCTGTGATCCGTGAACAAAACGAGTATGTCGATATTCCCATTGTCTTTCTCTCAGGCGAGCAGGATCTGGATAAGCAGTTGAACGCTTTGAGCTTTGGCGGAGAAGACTTCCTCTCAAAACCGATTGCACCAAAACACTTGATCAGTACAGTCACCAATCGCATTCGACGTGCCCGCCAACTCAGCCATCGAGTACATGGTTATTTCCGTAGAGAGAAAGAGATCGGCTTGCACACTCGGAACTATCTGCTTGAACGACTGGATGCCTTGCTCCTTGCCGAGTCGACCTTGGGCGAAGTCACCGGTGTATTTTTCCTGAAGATCGACAAACCTGAGGACTTGGTAGCCTCTGTCGGAATTGGTGGACTCGATGTTGTACTGGCCGAAGTGGCAAAACACCTCAAGTCTTTATTAACAAGCCAAGATATACTGACCCGGTTCGGTGATAGTAGCCTTAGCCTGCTTGCCATTAGAGCCAATCAGGATGAGCTGAAAGTCCTTGGTGACAAACTTACTAAATACCTCAGCCAACAGATTATCGAGGTGGAAAACACCACCCTTGGGGTAACTCTAAGTGTTGGCATCTACCCAGTTGAACCCGGTAATCAAGACTCACGTGCAATTATTGCCCACGCTCAGATTGCAAGCCGCAAAGCTACCGAGGCTGGCGGTAATCAAGTGCATGTCTTTGAGCCCGAGCAGCGTGAGGATACTGATGGTGATACAACCCAAGACATGGGCAGCTTGATACAGAAGGCTTTGGATGAAGACTACTTCGAAGTCTTCTTCCAGCCTGTGGTTGCACTTCAAGGCTCTTCACTAGCCCACTACCAGACCCTTCTGAGATTACAGGAGCCTGACGGGAACCTGCACGCTGCTGCTGATTTTATCCCTAAAGCTGAGGAGATCGGCCTGATCAGCAAAGTGGACCAATGGACCACACGGCGAGCAATCACTGTCATCAATGAGCACAGAAAGCAAGGTACACACCTACACCTCTTTGTCTCTCAGTCCTCAGACCTACTGGATAATATGGAGCGTCTCTCCTGGTTGAGAGAGAGGCACCGAAGTGGTCAAATTGGGAAGAATGCTCTGACGTTCGAGTTCAACATTCATGAAGTTGCCAAATCTCTAAAGTCAGCCAAAATCTGCTTCGACGTTCTCAACAAAATGGGGATTTCAACCCTTTTGACCCGGGTTTCATTGACCCCGGAGACTGAGCGGGTTATCAAGCATCTACCCATCAGTTACATCAAACTCGACTACAGCCTCCTATCCGATTCAGGTGAAGAGGTGGAAAAGCTGGTTGAGTTGGTTCATGAACGCAAGATCAAGGTGATTGCACCGCAAGTAGAGGATCCACGCAGTATCGCACTCCTGTGGAGTAGTGGTGCTGACTATGTTCAGGGTAATTTTGTTCAGCGCCCTGAAAGCAATCTTATCTACGATTTCAATGAATCAGTGCTGTAGCATCTGAATCTCATACGAGATACTGATAGCTGTCGGCTGAACCCACCATTAAGGTGCCGGGTTAATAAAACCCTTTGCCAGTCGACATTATGCTGTCACAGCATAGAATTAGGACTCATATCATTGTAGTGTTGAGATATCCACACTGTCATTTGCAGCAATTTCACTAGAATTTAAAACAAATTCTATATGCTTACTTCAAACCTGAGATGGTCAAATTTCTTTATGTTCCACAGTCAATTTTGGCGCGTAATATGCATGTTTTATAGTAATTTCAGATCCAATTTTGTACTGATTTAAAGAATCCTGGAGTTGATTCATCATGCAAATAACACTGCCCAAAATTACTGCATACACCCTAATTTTGCTTTTCAGTCACAGCGTTACAGCGGAGATCAGCACTTACCCCAGTCCGATTGATCCTCTCTACCAGAGCAGAAGTGACGCACCGAAGCCATCTGATTCGAAAGACGATGGCAGTAAACAAGAGACTAGGTTCTATCCCCGCCCCACAGGTCCAGTCTTCCAGGCAGGAGACGAACAACTCAACTGTCGTCAACTGGATCAACAACTGGCCACTCTTGAGTCCGATACCTATAGCGCCAAACCAGGATTCTATGAAGATCCCTATACTGGCGCCTCAATATTTATCGGAGCCGTATGGGCACCTGGTGCGCTAGCTTATCTGGGCTACTCGGGCGCAGCCGAATACTATGAGAGCGACCGGGTAAACGATGCACAAAATCGCATCGAAGCATTACGACGAATGAAGGCAAAGCGCCACTGTTATGAGTACTGAAAACGGAGAGATAGCAACCACATCCGCTATTCGCGAAACAAACTACCGTTGGAATGAACTGATTCAGATGGTTCTTCACCATCGTCGTGAACTGATAGCTGCTAATCTGATTGCAATTCTGGGCGCTACAGCCGCAGTCCCCGTCCCTCTGCTGATACCTCTTTTGGTCGACGAGGTCCTGCTCAATCAACCGGGCAAGGCAGTAGGGTTGATGAACTCTCTTTTTCCTGAAAATTGGCACGGCCCCGTACTCTATATCATGGCGGTACTGGTCTTTACCTTGATATTGAGAATCCTGGCACTGATATTCGGTGTCTGGCAGACCTGGCAGTTCACTCGTATTGCCAAGGATGTCATTTTCCACATCCGCAGGGATCTGCTACTTCGTCTTGAACGTATTTCGATGTCATCTTACGAAACCATGGGCAGTGGAACGGTAGCTTCCCACCTGGTTACTGACCTTGAGGCGGTTGACAGTTTTGTCAGCGTCACCACCAGTAAATTTTTAGTCGCGGCACTAAGCATCATCGGTACAGCGGTGGTGTTGCTATGGATCAACTGGCCACTTGCACTGTTTATCCTTTTTCTCAACCCCCTGGTAATCTATTTCACCACTATCTTTGGCAGAAAAGTAAAACATCTGAAAAAACGGGAAAACTCAGCCTTCCAGGCATTTCAGGAATCCCTTGAAGAGACACTGGATGCCATTCAACAGATCAGGGCCAGTAACCGGGAACGACACTACATTCGTCGCATCATCGATAAAGCTGATCATATCCGAGAGCACTCGGCTGCGTTTACTTGGAAAAGTGATGCCGCCAATCGACTCTCGTTTATGATATTTCTGTTTGGCTTCGATATTTTTCGGGGTGTCAGCATGTTTATGGTGCTCTGGTCCGATCTGACCATCGGTGAGATGCTGGGTGTCTACGCCTATCTCTGGTTCATGATGGGGCCGGTACAGGAGGTCTTGAACATACAGTATGCCTACAATGGCGCTCAGGCGGCTCTAGGCCGGATCAATGACATGATGAAGGTCGAACTGGAACCAGTTTATCCACACCATCAAAACCCTTTCTCTGGAAAAAAGACTGTCAACCTGCGCCTTCAGGATTTGGAATTTTCCTATGGTGATGGCCCGCCTGTACTGAATAAGGTTGATTTAGTGGTCCAGGCAGGTGAAAAAGTTGCTTTTGTGGGTGCCAGCGGAGGCGGTAAAACCACATTAGTACAAATTATCCTTGGCCTCTATCCCGTCAAGGCCGGTCATGTTTTCTTTGATGAGGTGCCGGTCCAAGATATCGGCATGGATGTAGTTCGTGATCATGTTGCCACAGTCTTACAGCACCCTGCTCTACTCAATGACAGCATTAGAATCAATCTCACTCTGGGACGAGAGACTACAGATGAAAAACTTTGGCAGGCATTGGAGATTGCTCAACTCAAAACCACAGTACAAGATATGGAACATGGCCTGGAAACCTTGGTTGGCCGTTTTGGCGTCAGACTCTCAGGCGGACAACGCCAACGTCTAGCCATTGCGCGCATGGTGTTGACAGATCCCAGCGTAGTCATTCTCGATGAAGCCACCTCTGCCCTGGATACCGCAACTGAAGGTAATCTGCACAGTGCTTTACAAGCATTCCTCGATGGACGCACTACAATCATCATCGCCCACAGATTAAGTGCTGTAAAACAGGCTGATCGTGTGCTGGTTTTTGAAGATGGTCGAGTAGTCGAAGAGGGAAGACATGAGGAACTGATAGAGAATAAGGGACTCTACAACACGCTCTACGGACGTCAGGAACTGGGTACTACCAACTGATTTAATCTCTAATCCTGCAAATGCTTCTAAACTCAATTCTATTGCTTATTACCCTCCAATCTCAATTATTGCGTAGGTTACGAACTCACAGATCCAGGTTAAAGTGATCTTGGGTAAGGTGTAGATTTTTTAAGCACTCCATTTAGATCAAGCCTATTAGGTATCCCCATACATAGCTGCAATCTGGTAAATTATAGAACCTCTGAATAAATCTGGGTTGAACAGATTATCGATTAACGCACGTATCTGACTTAATTGGGAAAATCCGCAACGCAGAAGCGCCGTATTTTGACAGCAAGATGTCTGTACACGCCTTGTTCAGAGCTTACTTAATATAGTTGTTATTCAGATATGCCATTGAGGAGAATTTTGATGTTTACTGGCATCGTACAAGGCACCGCTGAGATTGTTGCAATCGAGCAAAAGAGAAATTTCCGCACCCATCGGGCCTGCTTTCCATTAGACACCCTGGATCAATTAAAGACTGGCTCATCAATCGCTCACAATGGCTGCTGCCTGACGGTAACCAGAATAGAGGGTGACTTAGTCGATTTCGATCTTATGCAAGAGACCTTGAATGTGACTAATCTGGGTGAACTCAGCGTAGGCGATGCCGTCAATTTTGAGCGAGCAGCACGTTATGGTGACGAGATAGGCGGGCATGCCATGTCAGGGCATATCCTTTGTACAGCAGAGGTCATTGATGTCAGAACTTCAGAAAACAACTATCAAATAAGATTTCAGCTGCCAGACAACTGGAGAAGATATATTTTCACTAAAGGTTATATTGGCATAGATGGTATTAGCCTCACCATTGGTGAAGTTGCGAAAAATGAATTTGAGGTCAACCTGATCCCGGAGACCCTGCTACGAACCAATATCGGCACGCGTAAAATCGGCGACCGGGTAAATATTGAAATCGATCCGCAAACTCAGGCCATCGTCGACACAGTGACAAATCTGTTACCTGAACTCTATCAAAAGATCCCCCAGCGGTAGCCTGGATCAAACCTTCAGGAACTAGATATGACAGCGGAGCTAAAAAGCGGAACCCTATGGCAAAATGTCGCTCATTAAACTGAACTAGCCATTGCAAACGGAACGCTTCACTCCATACAGATCCTATCTCAGGAAATAGATCAGGATGGCTGCGATTTCACAGTCCGAATTGCGAAAAACCTACAACGCAAACGAGAACAGAAAAAGATTAAACCGGATTTCAATCCATTTTTACCCCCGGAGCCATCACTCACTGTCTCCGAACTATCTCCAACCCACATTGCAGTACTCAATTAATTTAATGTAGTGAATCATCACCTACTGATCGTAACCAGTAAATTCGAGTCTCAGGAAAGATTGCTCAATGAATGTGATTTTAATGCACTATGTCGCTGTTTAGCGGAATATCCTGCACTTGGATTTTATAATGGAGGAGAAGCCGCTGGAGCCAGTCAAAAACACAAACTTCTACAATTGGTTCCATTACCACTGTATGGCGGGACTCGACCCTATCCGTTCTTATCGGTTCTAGCTGGTAACGAACACTATACTGGCGTACAACAGCTATCTTCCCTCCCGTTTAAACATGCCTGGTGCAACTTAGCCAAGAACCTGCTTGATGACCCGCCACTGGCTACAATTTACTGCAACAAGGTATATCGTGAGATGTTGATGCATTTAAATATTGAAGCCTTGCCGGATACGGAGGGCGAGTTACAGTCAGCGCCATATAATTTACTGATGACTTCCGACTGGATGTTATTATTAACCCGGCGACTAAGTATGTCGTCTTCAGGGTTTCAAGCCTGCCCTTGATCAAGGCGCGGCTCGCAGGCAATGGTTGTTCCCTTGTCAAGAGCCGCAACACCGAGCAAGGACAGACCTGAAATCCCTAACAATATGATTTTTAAAAGAGAGGCCGAAGTGTGCTTGCCTGCAGACTGCGTTATTAAAACTTGCTGTAGGAGTGCTACAGCGGCGTTTTGATGCCTTGCCGCAGGCAGGCGCACTTCGGTTGAAGACAACATACTTAGTCGCCGGGTTAATAGTACCCCGTTCAAGAGAGTCTTGGCAGGGCATTTCAGTCAATGCATTGGGTTATGCAGGATCACTTTTCGTATTTAATCATAGCGCTGTTGAGAAACTGTGTGGCTTTGGTCCACTCAATCTATTAAAAGAAGTTTCATATACTCATTGATTGTATGGACAGCACCCTTCCCTGCTGATTGCGTTCAACTTCAGGCAAAGTATCCATACTCGGCCACAAGCCACTCTCCAAGGCCGCACAGTATCCATTTGAAAGACCGGCATTCTGCATTGCAATTCTTGCACTCTTGACATCATAATCAAGACGTTGCCATTCACATCGAATATCTGTTTCACCGGGTGTAAGTAAAAGATACCAACCATCCTGAGTTCCATCATTGGCAGGCATACCGATCACTCCGCTATTCAACCAATAACCACCAGGAACTTCTTCGCCAAATGGTAGCCCTGAATGCCCACCAACTACAACATCGGCACCACTTAATTCCAATTCATGCTGTTTCAGTGTTGCAGGACTAGAGGCATATACAAATTGATTAATCGTAGTTACGCCACCATGAAAAAGAAAAAACCTTCTATCGCACATAGTGAATTCTATATTCTTTGGTAACCCCCCCATCCAGAGTTTGTCACCATCGGGAAGTTGACTGTTACAGTAGGGATACCAGGTCTCGGCTAAAACTGAACAGCTGCTCCCATCCTCAAATCCGCAGCCACAATCATCTCGTCCTTCTGCAAGAGATTCCTCACAGTTCCCCATAATTACTGGAACTCCCCATTCTTGAATAAGCGCTACGGTTTCTGCTGGCTGTGCACAGTAAGCAATACAATCACCATTACAAATGGTATGCGTTGGAGGTACATTTAATTCATTAGCAACCTTTCGCATGGCCTGAGTAGCCTGCAGGTTGCCGTAGGGACCACCAAAAATAATTACTTGCTGCTGGATACTGCCCAAATTGAGTATTTCGTTATCTCGCATGATTGATCTATACCAAAATACTATTAACCCGGCGACTAAGTATGTCGTCTTCAGGGTTAATAATACTCAGACGCACTGGCCGGCAAAGATTTATAAGTACTACTCTGCCTCTTGCCTATTATGAACATCAGACATCCCAGTAATAAAACTGTTAATGAAATATAGAGAAGCTTGGTGTACTTGTGAGCATCTCCCAAAAATTGGCTGTAGCCAGTGGACTCAGTAAAATAGAGAATCGCCCCAAACATTGATAGACAAAAACTACCCAGATAACTCCACAAAGGAATTCGTTCCCAACTACTCCAAAGTGAAAAGAAGATTACCGGAGCCAGATAAAGTGAAGCAGTACCACTGACTGCAACAGCACTGAACAGATCCTTATTACCGACAAATACCATCATCAAACCCAGCAACATAAAGAGCGCCATCGCCATACGACCATGATTCATCGTGGGAGAAACAACCTTCATATCCACTACCACTAATTTGGCAGAACTTGAAAGCGTGCTATCCAATGTCGACATGGCGGATATAACCAAGGCTGCATTGAATAGCATCATTGGTACCTCCCCAAACAGACGCATCAATACCCCTGTCATTGCTTCACCCGATGTAGCCTGAGCGCCTGCCAGAATCCCAAGACTGCCAAACAAGAGTATACAAATCATACTTATCCAGGCTGCGTGTAAAAAACTACGACGAGTGGTTTGTCGATCGGCTAGAAACCCTCGGTCCATCATTACTGGATCATGCATCGGATAACTCCAGATCTGCAACAGTGCCACTATCATCAACACCGGCCCAGGTTGATCAATCTTAAATGGCTGGAAAAGCAGGCTATCCAGGGTGACATGCCCGCCGCTGAAAGCCAGAACCATCAACAATACTAATACCAACAAGAAAATCAGCATTTGAAAAAGATCTGTACGGAGAGAAGCGTGCAATCCACCCAGCATGGAATAGGCCAGGGTAACGACAGCCAATCCAACAACAGCAATGGTATATGACAGGCTACCCGCAGCACCAAATAGAATTCCAATCACTAATAGATTGGCGAACACATCACTGGTTAGCCGTACACCGATGACCAGGTTATAGCAGCGTGTACCCCAGTCGCCAAAGCGATCGAACAGAAAGGCCTGAATACTGCTGTAACCTTTGCGAAAGCGCAGATCATCAACAATCATGCCACCGGTCAGAAACGAGAGATAGTAAAACCCATAGGCCAAGGTGCCCCACAAACCATAATAGAAGCCTAAAATGGCTGCATTCATTAAGGATCGTGCAAATATCCATGTGGTTACCTGAGAAAAGATCAGCATCAGCAGACCAGGGGATTCTCCCGAAGGTGAAAGCCCTTTAAAAAACGCGCCTTCTTCTTTAGCCTTGGGTGTAATCAGGATAGAAATCAAGGCAATCAATGCCACCAAAGCGGGTAAAATAAAATCCATTCAGACACCTTAATATTTGAAACGCAGCGGTTCCTTAAGTGCAACTATTACAGATACTTGTACGTTGATCACCAGTGAATGGATTCACCACATTTTCAACGACCATTCAGCTATGGACTAGATACCCGATAATTACATCGACAATGGTGTTGATGTCGGGATTGTTGATCAAATGGCGAATTGTGTTTGAATCGATATTTTAGCGCAAAACTATTTCTCGACACTTTCAGACAGTTTCTGACCCTGGGTATCAGAGCTCACCTCATCGAACTGGTTCGCCATCTCACCCATAGGGCCAACAATCCTTGCCGGTAATCCAGGGAAAGCACTGATCATAGATACCAATACTGATGCCGCATAGGGTATTGATTGTAATAACAGAACTATTGACCAAATATGAGCATCAGGGGACTCAGCGCCTTGCTGCCAACTGATTATGCCAGCGGATAGTGTCAGGGCAATAAAAAACAGTGCCTCTTCTCGAGCATCCTGCAATGCACGCAACAGGCCAGTATTTCCTGCCCGTTTAGGTGTTCGAAAGAATGGCAACCCACTGGTCCAAATACCCTGGATCATAGCCAATGCAATGGTATGGGACAAGGCCAATCCTGCCAGAGCCGCAGCAATACTTTGACGTACTGTGGCCTCGACCCTACGCCTATAGAGAAAGAACATCTTCAGCAACTTAAACCCAAATAGGCTCATTGGCAATACCGCAAACAGTGGCAGAGGTGCAGTGAAATGTTGTGGCCAGATCAACATGGATGCAGACCAGGAAATCGCCGCCATATTAAAAAAAAGATTGAAGCTGTCAGCAAACCAGGGTAACCAGCCGGCAATAAAATGGTATCGTTGCCCTGCAGATAGTTGGCTGCTTCGAGCAGCAAACAGCAAACCTAAATGGCGCTTGATGATCTGCACCGCCCCATAAGCCCAACGAAAACGTTGTTTTTTGAAATCAAGAAAGGTATCCGGCATTAAACCGCGACCATAGCTTTTAGGTATATATACAGCCTCTTGGCCATGTTCAAATACCCTTAAGCCCAGATCCGCATCCTCAGTGATACACCATTCACCCCAACCTCCAATCGTATCGAGAACCTTACGTCTTACCATCGTCATGGTGCCATGCTGAATAATTGCATTACGCTCATTACGTGTAATCATGCCGATGTGAAAGAAGCCTCGATATTCAGCCATACACATCGCTTTAAAACAGTTTTCACAACCATCCCGATAATCTTGGGGTGACTGTACGATGGCAATTTCAGAACGCTGGAACTGTGGTACAAGATCACGTAACCAATTGCTATCGACTTGATAGTCACTATCGATTACAGCGATCACTTCAGCATCAGGATGAGTCTCCTGCAGGGTAAAATTCAACGCGCCAGCCTTGAACCCCGCTATAGGCGAACGATGAAAGAAACGAAAGGAGTCACCTAACTCGGTACAGTGCGCCTCAACAGGTTTCCATACCTCCGGGTCCTGGGTATTGTTATCAATAACCAACACTTCGAAATTTGGATAATCCAACCTTGCTAATGCATCCAGGGTCTCGATCAGCATGGATGGTGGCTCATTGTATGCAGGTACATGAATTGAAACCATCGGCAGATCAGAGTCATTTAATACTGACAGTTTAGGTTGTCTTCGCCACTGCTTCAGCCAAAGTGATTCAGCCCACTCGTGAGCTTCCGCGAACAACACAACCAATACACCAAGCATGCCTATAAATAACACAATACCCACCACCACAGCACTGAGTGTCATGTATTGTCGGGTATAGTCATAAAACATCCAAACAGAGCCAGTTGCTGCACTATAGGCGACCAAAGCCAGAAAACCTCTACCACTGGATCTTAAACCTTCACTGTCTCGGAATAGAAACAGCAGTGCAATTACTCCAAATAGAATCGAGATTGCTGCAAGCTCTCGCCAATGGGGCACACTGACTACAGGTTCAGTAAATGTGAATTTGGCATTTCGATCAATATCGTAAACCCCCCAATAGGTACCAACCCCACTCTCTTGCCGCTGCTTCCAGGGTTGATCGAAGGCTTCCATTAGATAGTAGATATAATCGCGCTCCTCAGCCTCTTTCAAAAAACGTCTGAGAAAACTGGCCTGATTGGCTTGAGAAGGTGTGGCATCCCGTTTTGGCCTGCCATTACTTGGCCAGCCAACCTCAGCAATAACAATAGGCTTATCAGGAAACAGCCGCTTTAATCTTTCATAAGTCTTGACAGTAAAATCAACCGCATCGTCAATGGGCTGTCCTTCCCAGAAAGGTAATATGTGCGCTGCGATATAATCGACATGTTCCGCAAGTTCAGGATAATCCAACCAGATATGCCATGGCTCGGCAATACTGACAGGTGCCCACACCCTCTTTTTGACATTTTCAAGATTGGTTATTGCCTGAGCTACTGATATATCACCACGATAGATCGCTTCATTGCCCACCACTACCCGCACTACATTCTTGTGGTGCTCGCGACTCAAGCTGATCAGAGTTTCGATCTCCTTTGTATCGGTTTCTGAGTCACCATTAATCCAGGCTCCAAGCGCTACATTGAGACCATGTTTCTCTGCCAGCCTGGGGATTGCCTGGTATGAACCGCTAACAGAATAACTCCTTACTGAATAGGTTTTTTCAGACAATAATAGAAGATCTTCTTCAATCTCTGCTTCACTTGGATAGCGACCCAGACTCGGATCATGGCCAGCTCTTACAGGAGAAAATGAGAAACCTTGAATTTTCTGCGGCCAAGGGGGCTCATTGGAACTACCTCCGAGAAGGTTCCAGATCATCAGGGTAAACAGAGCAATTGCCAGGGCAATGACGAGATTCGGGCGCAACATACAACATACAGCTTAAATAAACAGGTGCATAATAATTGTTTTACCAAATTTAGGTTGTGACGTGCCACGCCTTTTTGCCACTGGCAGCACTGCTATCCCAGGGTACAAATCGTCTTCAGGTAGATAATGCGTAGATACAGAGGAGGATCTATAGTCTGAAAACAAGAGACCCGCTGGATCATAAATTGATGCTCATAGGAGAGTGTCTGAGTGGTGATTTCAGCAAGTCCGAACTATCGAACTACTATGATATCAGTTGGCCAACGGTTCATAAGTGAACCAGTAACGGGGCTCCCTTTAGAACGGCTGAGTGATACCGAATTTACCGTACGGCCCACTAGGGTTATCCCTCATATCATCTCTCTTTTTATCAGTACTAGAATACCCATGCTTATTTAGCACAACCTCATATAATGGAATTTCTAGCAAGGATTGCTATGTTTAAAGAAAAACACAATGCCTACAGATTAATTTTTCCGGTTCTTAGCACACTGGCTATTGGTGCATGTGTAACAACCTCCGACGAAGACAATGAAGATAGAGAGGAAGCAAGCAAAAAGATAAGTGCTAATTCCTGGATGACACCAGATTGTTTGCGGGATAACGCTGGTCAATACTATAGAGCCCTCTACAAATTCACAAATGATGGAGAAGTGCTATCCGGCAAACAGAGTTTTCAGGATACTAGTTGTTCAACACAAACAAATGACACCATTCTGCCTCATTCATTCACTGGCACATATGAAATTATGGACGGCGAAACACTTGAAGATGGAACGGATGGTTTCAGTTTTGATTTCTTTGTTCAAAATAGAACAATTCATGCCTATTTCAGACAGACTGACAATAGCACTTTGTGTTTTTCCAATAATCTCAGATTCAGGGCAGACACAGTGAATATCGAGACACGGTCAACAGCCCCAAGTGTTGACTATGACAACTGTTTGAAGGCATACCGTAACTCTGATAACAGTGACCCAGATCCTGGCCCCAATCCCTCACCATCAGCGAGCTTACAAGGTGTATGGGGGCTAAAAACTCAATGCCGGGTAAACGATGCAGGAAAGCACTTTTTTTGGCTCCTTAACTTCACTCAAGACAATCGTGTTCTTGAAGCTTATGCATTTTTCAACAACGATAATTGTTCAGGCACAGCGCAAGCAACGGACTTTAGTGACATAAACCTGAATTACACAGATTTAGGCGAAGTAACTCTGCCGAATGGGGGTCAAGGACATCAAATGCGACTAACACAAGGCACGAACAGTTTTGAAGGATATTATACTTTCGATTCACAAAACAGATTGTGTATATCCCACAGTTTCACCTTAACCAGAACTGATAATCCATCAACAGATATTGACTACAATAACTGTTTTTCAAGACCTGATTAACTAATCACTTAAGGAAGCATTGAGTAAAGATTGTAATATCAACCAGTAATAGGTGGCTGACTCTAACAGAGGATTGAGCCTATTAACCTGGCACCTTAATAGGCAGGTTCACTACTGCCCACAAACTTCCCCTGTTTAAAGGGGATTGTGTAAATCAGCTTTGTGCCATTTGCAAATGAACAGAAAAGCTTCCTGATTTTTCTTATATGAAACGGGTTAATAGATCCCTATTGAATCTCCTCTATACTTCTGCGCTTGATATGCACTTGAGGGATAATCAACGCATAGCCTTGCTGTTGCCAGTGTACCAATTCAGTAAAAGCAGAGGGAACCAGTTCAACAAATTCCTGGAAGTCATTGAGATGATAGTCATACTCCGTAGCTGCCAGATTACAAACCTTAAATTCAACACCAAGTGCGGCGTAGTAACGCATTCGTTCAACAACCTCCCGGTACTTGGCGTAATTCTTCTTAACCAGAGTAACTATCTCTGTACCGTGAATCACAACTTTAATATCCATAAAATCCGGAGCCATGTCGTAAGGTGATTCGGTTAAAGGATTCATTAACGATCTGATCCAATAAAGTGCTGCAGACATCTTTTCCGGTTCATCCAGAAAGATATCATAGACGACCTTAGGTGAATCATATGGAGGTGTAGTAATCTTTGGCCCCTCTTCTGCTCGACTCGAAAATGCCAGCACTACAGCCAACATCAGAATTATCAGTCTACTCATCGTCTCTCCTCTCTAAACAAAGCCACTATGAAACAATAGATCACTAATATAGACATCATTTTGGTCTTAAGATCACGCTTGAATGACTGCATTTTCAGACTATATTAATTTGTATGCCGACTTTTATTGGCATATTAGTATTTCTTATTTCCATGCTCCTGATATTTATCCCAGACATAAATCGACCAAAGGAGAGAGATATGGGACAGTTATACACACACGCTCTCACAGGCAAGGGAAATATACCTCTAGAATTCGATGAAGATGGATTTCTTATCAATACAGAAGTATGGACACGGGAAACTGGCAGATTAATCGGGGAAATGGATGGTATAAGGAAATTATCCCCCGACCATTGGTCAGTGATCCTCTATCTTCGGGAACAACATCTTGAGTCAGGAGGATTACCCGTGATGTCACACATTTGTCGAATCTTGCATCTGGGTGAACATGGAGTTTCTCATCTTTTTGGCAGTTGCCGTGAGGCTTGGCGTATAGCCGGCTTACCCAATCCCGGTGAAGAAGCAAAGAATTATATGTAATCACACCACTCTGCTAACTTCATTTAAGTAACCGCTTGTAACGATGTAATTTAACCTTGCCGATACCTAGTGGGCCATCAGTATAGATTCTGGGTGTCCGTTCTGCTTCCTGGAGAAGAGGTGGATGAGAGGGGTTAGAATATTTAAAGCCTTAGTTTTTAAATATTCTCTCCCATGCCAGATAGTGACAACCAAATCACTCAGTGATTCTTAAAATAAAAAATCACAAACGAAATTAATGACAATTTGTTATATTTAACCTGAATTCTAGGGTTCAGGTTAAAGCTCTGATATTCAGGATATCTAACAAAAGCAGGTGGGACCGAAAATCACTGCCTATCACAAACAACGCTGGGCCTCTCGGGATCCAATGAATAAATCTCAACTCCAGTCTGAAGCAAGTTTAAGAACGCGCCAGTTACTCGCTTCTGCTGAACAGCATTTCGGTTTAGCGCCCAGCCATCCTAGTATTCTTTTCGATCTTAAAGGGAAAGCGGCGGGAATGCTGATCTTACACAAAAACGGCCTGAGTAAAATCCGCTACAACCCTGATCTACTGGAAAACTATGGCCAGAAATTTCTTAAGCAAACTGTGCCACATGAAGTCGCACACCTGGTAGCACGGTCGTTATATGGTCCAACCATCAAACCGCATGGCAAGGAGTGGCAAGCCATTATGTCGTTTTTTAAAACCCCGGCAATCCGTTGCCACAGTTTCGATACCAAGCTGTCCACCGTAAGAAGCATGCGCTATTTCGAATATCGATGTAACTGTCAGAACCACCGAATCAGCGCCATAAGGCACAATAGGGTGCGCTCAGGGATAACCTATCTCTGCCGTGAATGTGGTTCGAGCCTGATCTATATTAAGGCCTCATGACAACTGCTTGATCAATAATCTTCTGCTTTTCAGCCAATTTCATTTTCTTAATGACACACTCACGGCGTAAAGCAGTACTCCTGTTGGACGAGGACTCCAAAAACACCAGCTCCACAGGGGTACGACCTCGAGTGTATTTTGCTCCAATTCCCCGATTATGCTCCGATACCCTGCGGGTTATATCGTTGGTAACCCCTGTATACAGGGTATTATCAGAACATCTCAATATATAGACATACCAACTATTGTCGCGCGATTCACCCATTATTCTATGAGACTCAATCTCTTTAATTTGTACTATTAACCCGGCGACTAAGTATGTTGTCTTCAGCCGAAGTGTGCCTGCCTGCGGCAAGTTTTGATAACACAGTCTGCAGGCAGGCACACTTCGGCCTCTCTTTTAAAAATCATATTGTTAGGGGCTTCAAGCCTGCCCTTGCTCGATGTTGCGGCTCTTGACAAGGGAACAACCATTGCCTGCGAGCCGCGCCTTGATCAAGGGCAGGCTTGAAACCCTGAAGACGACATACTTAGTCGCCGGATTAATACTATAATCTGTAATCCAGATAGGCTGATTGCTATTCAATACTTAACCGGCAATTACCACCTTGGTACGCACATCTGATTTCCACAGTCGATACCATGGTTTACCACTATATTTTTTACTAGTTTCTGGACTTTACATACCTTATAACAAAGTATCACAATGCATGTAGCCAAAAATCGTCCTAAAGAGACAATGGCAAACAACGACTTGTTGTAATCCAATTAGCTAAAAATTAACTACTAATGCTTATATATCAACAGGTTACAACCTCATTAACCCCCATCTTGGAGGACACAATGATTGGTAACACCAAAAAGTGGATAGGAAAGGTCAGCTGTGTAGCTGTGGTAGCTGGCCAATTTCTGGTCTCACCCACACTCTTGGCTGCCGATGCAAATATCGCAGAAGGTAAAAAAATCTCATTTGATAGAAAAAAAGGTAATTGCCTTGCCTGTCATAACATCACGGGTGCACCTGCTCCAGGTAATATTGCACCGGCCTTGATCGCAATGAAATCGCGCTTTCCATCAAAGGAAGCTTTGTACAAGCAGATTTGGGATGCCACCGAGAGCAATCCTGAATCCGCCATGCCGCCATTTGGTAAACACGGCATTCTTTCCGAGTCTGATTTCAATAAAGTGGTCGATTACATCTGGACGCTCTAATCCATTCAGCACCATTGATCAAGACTGCAACACCTTTGAGGTTGAAAGAACATGAAACACCTATTTCTTAAGCTGACCTTGCTGGTCATGACTTGTGGCATTGCTGCTTCTGCACAAGCTACGACTCCAGAGGAAGATCTGGCTGCATTCCAGAACTTCTTTAAAAAGCGTTTTCCGAATGTAGAGACCCAAGACTACATCAACGGCGCTTATTCCATCGACCCTGTTGGACGTGAAAACTGGGAAGCCATTGAAGAGTTTCCTCCCTATGAGCCTTTCATTGATGAAGGACAGGCCATGTGGGAAACCCCTTTCGCAAACGGTAAAACCTATAAAGACTGTTTTCCCGATGGTCCAGCCATGGCAGGTAAATACCCTCACTGGGACAAAGAGAAAGGCATGGTTATGACCATACCCCTGGCGCTCAACAACTGTCGTAAGGCCAATGGGGAAAAACCTTTGAAGTATAAGAAAGGATCAATCAACAATATTCTCTCCTACATCTCTTACGAGTCCCGTGGACAGGTTACAAATATTGAGATCCCCAGTGATGACCCAGGGGCTTTGGCTGCTTATGAAGCGGGTAAGAAGTTCTATTACACACGCCGTGGCCAGCTTAATTTCTCCTGTGCCCATTGCCATCTACAAAATGCTGGCATGATTCTGCGAACTGAGATACTCAGCCCAGCAATTGGACACACCACTCACTTTCCTGTCTATCGCTCAAAATGGGGAACTGTAGGTTCACTGCACCGTCGTTTCACAGGATGCAACAAACAGGTACGTGCGAAGCCTTTCAAAGCCCATGGTGATGAGTACCGTAATCTCGAGTACTTCCTGACCTATATGAGCAATGGCCTTCCACTGAACGGCCCTGGAGCCAGAAAGTAACTGGAGCAGGAACCTCTTCACCTGGACAAGATTACGTGATCGGAGTAAAAGCGATGCACAAAAGAAAAACACTCATTTACAGCATACTGGCTGGCATTTTATGCTGCGGCATGACAACCTTAGCCTCGGCTGATGAAGTATCTGCAGCCAAGGTACAAAAATTGATAGACGCAGCGGATGCCGCGAGAAAACATGCCGCTGAAGTTGGTGGCGAATGGCGCGATACCGGTAAAATGATCAAGAAGGCAAAGGCCCTGATGGAAAAAGGCGACTTTGTGGGCGCAGCCAAGCTTGCCAACAAAGCAGCCAAACAGGGACACCTGGGTTATGAACAGGCTGTATCTCAGAAAACGCTTAAAATGCCCTCATATCTACATTACGAATAACGGCTAACGCCACAGGAGGAAGACATAATGAAGTTTGTCAAAGTACTCATGCTGACCACACTTGTCGGTGGCGTAGCGCTTTCAACACAACTGCGTGCAGAAGAAGGCAACCAAATTTCCCCAGGGCTGCAATCTGTCGAAGTCATGCACAGTGGTGAAAAAGTCATGATCACACGTTCTGCAGATAAAACTGCAGTGGTGCCAAAATCATTTGCCAAAACTGCACGCCACTGCCCGCCATTCTGTATCCAGCCTGCAACAGTGGCTACCGGTGTGGAAACAGTGGGTGAATTGGAAGTACTCGGTTACCTTAAGCGTGTCAGTGATGGTGATCGAAAAGTCATGGTTGTAGATTCACGTACACCTGAGTGGATTATCCGCGGCACAATACCTGGTTCCGTTAATATTCCATGGAATAGGATCAATGTTGATGTTCAGGGAGCATTTGATGTCTCGGCAGAAGCTGATGGTCTGCATGACATAATGGTCAATCAACTGGGTGTACAGGATGTCAAAGGAGCCCTTGATTTCCGCAACGCAAAAACCTTGGTTTTGTTCTGTAACGGAAGTTGGTGCCCTCAGTCTTCGAGCAATATCAAAACATTGCTCAAGCTTGGATACCCAGCCTATAAACTGAAATGGTATCGCGGTGGCATGCAGGACTGGGTGAGCCTTGGGCTAACCACTGTAAACCACTAAGACAAATTAGCCATTACATGCGAAAAAGGGTTGCCCGGTGGCAACCCTTTTTTTGTCTGTAAGATCTATTAACTCCGCTATTTTTAAGTGATGTTGGGTGCGGCAGGCCGCACCATGCTCATGTAAACGAAAACCACCGGGTGAGCCAGTCGGAAACAGAGCCTCTATCTATAGACGATGATGGAAACAAGTAAAAAACTGGAATTTCCGAGGTATCGACAACCTTATGGTGCGGCAGGCCGCACCCTACTTTACAGACTGAGATTGAGGAGTAATCGCTCTGGAACTGGTATTGCAGATCAACAGGATAAAGGCTGAGAATATTTTAAATGAGCCATAAATATTAATAGACGATAGATTTGCAGTACTAAATATATCAAACAATAAAAAAGGGGTCGCTGATAAGCAACCCCTTTTATTTGGTCCGGGCGGGGTGATTCGAACACCCGACCCCTACAACCCCATTGTAGTGCGCTACCAGACTGCGCTACGCCCGGAAAGAGCGGCAATACTAGGCAGTTAAACCGCCTGTGTCAATGCATTATCTCTTGAGGATATGAAGAACTTCTTCAAGCTCGCCGCGTAGCTGTTTGATGATCTGTTGGCTCTGCTGCAGGTCTTCCTTGGCTGTATCACCAGAAAGTTGCTGACGAGCACCCCCGATGGTAAAACCCTGCTCATAGAGCAAGCTGCGAATCTGTCTGATCATGAGTACATCATGACGCTGATAGTAGCGTCGATTACCCCGCCGCTTTACTGGCTTGAGTTGTGGAAACTCCTGTTCCCAGTAACGCAATACGTGCGGCTTGACCTGACAAAGATCACTCACTTCGCCAATTGTAAAATATCGCTTACCCGGTATCGCGGGTAAATCGGTATTACTGCTGCTCGGATCCAGCATAGGCTTCTACTCGCGCCTTAAGTTTTTGTCCTGGTCTGAAAGTCACCACGCGACGAGCAGAGATAGGTATCTCTTTGCCGGTCTTTGGATTTCGTCCAGGCCTCTGTTTCTTTTCACGTAGATCAAAGTTTCCAAAACCGGAAAGCTTGACCTGCGCACCTCTTTCCAAAGACATGCGGATCTCTTCAAAGAACATCTCCACCATCTCCTTGGCTTCACGTTTGTTCAGTCCAAGCTCATCAAAAAGCCTGGCTGCCATATCTGCTTTAGTCAGTGCCATATGCAGTCCTAATCTCTCAATTTCGCGCCCGTTTCCCTAGCCAGTCGCTGTAACACAGCTTCGACCACTTCATCCACTTCCTTATCAGTAAGAGTGTGCGATTTTTCCTGTAAAATCAATCCCAATGCGAGACTTTTTCGACCCGAATCTACGTTTTCTCCAGTATAGACATCAAAAAGCAGGATGTCTGTAATAATTTTGCCGGATTCGTCACGAATAAGATTCCTGATTGTTTCAAAATCGACCGATTCTTCCACCACAATGGCAATATCACGGCGTATTGATGGGAATTTTGATAGTGCTTCAAAGGCTGGAAGCGCCCCTTCATCCAATTTTTCCAAGCTCAGTTCAAAAACAAATGTAGATCCATTCAGACCCATCTGCTGTTCCAATTCCGGATGCAGCATGCCCAACATACCGATAATTTCGTCATGAAGGCGAATCTCAGCAGATTGGCCCGGATGTAGCGCTGAATGGTTAGCGGCGGTAAAACTGATACCTTGATGGTGGCCTGTCAGACTTAAAACCGCCTCGACATCCGCCTTTATGTCATAGAAATCAGCTCGACTGCAGGAAACACCCCACTGCTCAGCCAAACGATCACCAGAGATCAATCCAGCCAACTTCGCCTTCTGCTCTATCTCTTCACCCCCGCGAAAGCAAAGTCCAGATTCGAAGATTCGAACTCGCTGTTGTTGGCGCGACTGATTATAGACCGCCGTTAGTATCAAGCCAGGCCAGAGTGAAGTGCGCATCACTGACATGTCAGCTGAGATTGGATTTGCGAGGCGGATGCCCTTTGCTTCGGGATCGACCTTGGCTTCAATCTCAGGACTGATAAAGCTGTAGGTGATGACTTCCTGGTAGTCCCTACCCACCAATAGATGTTTTGCCTTAGGGAGACTGAACTCGGCCTCAGGACGATCAGCCATGACCATCGAGGATTTTCCTCGATTGGTTGGAATATTCGCATACCCAAAGATACGGCCAACCTCTTCGATCAAATCCTCTTCTATGGAGATATCGAATCGACTGCTCGGTGCTTTAACCCGCCAGCCCTCTTCGGTCTCACTGGAGGCCATCCCCAAACGATTGAGTATGTCCCCGATCTCATTACGATCTATATCAATACCGAGGATTTGATTGACGCGTTGCACACGCAGGTTGATCTCTGGTCTCTGCTCAATCATCACCTCATTGATGACTTCGACAACAGGGCCGAGTTCACCACCTGCAATCTCGATCAGTAGTTCGGATGCCCGTTCCATTGCTTGCACCTGCAAATAGGGATCGACACCACGTTCGAAGCGATGAGATGAGTCAGTATGCAGGCCATAGGCTCTTGCCTTCCCACTGATGATGGTTGGCGTGAAAAAGGCACTCTCCAGAAGAATGTTTTGAGTCCCCTCACCTACTGCTGAGTCCTCACCACCCATAATACCTGCGAGAGCAACTGGACGTTGTGCATCAGCAATCACCAGCGTGCCTTCTGTCAACTCAACTTCCTGTCCACCGATCAGGGTCAACATCTCTCCGCTACTTGAAAGTCGAACCCTGATACGTTCTTCAATTTTCGCCAGATCGAAACCATGCATGGGTTGACCCAACTCCAACATTACATAGTTGGTCACATCGACCACAGGCCCAAGACTGCGGATATCCCCACGACGCAATCGCTCCTGCATCCAGAGAGGGGTTTCGGCATTCACATTTAGCCCGCGAACCACACGACAGCAATAGCGAGGGCAGGCCTGATCTGCTTCCAGATCAACGGCGATCTGATCATCGACCGTAGAGGCTTGGGACGCTGTTTCAGGATATTCGACCGTACAGCGATTGATGACACCGACCTCACGGGCTATTCCGGCCAAGCCGAGGCAATCACTGCGATCCGGTGTGAGGTCAACATCGATTGTGTGGTCATTCAAGTCGAGATATTGACGAAAATCCTCACCAATCGGAGCATCCAGAGGCAGTGGCATGATGCCATCAGACTGTTCTGCCAATCCCAACTCACTAGCTGAACAGATCATGCCCAGAGAAGTCACCCCGCGTAACTTGGCTTTCTTTATTTTGAAATCACCAGGCAGACGTGCTCCCACTGTAGCAACAGGCACACGCATACCGGCGGCTACATTCTTTGCACCACAAACGATCTGCAGCATCTCCTCTTCACCAACATTAACTTGGCAAACACTCAATTTGTCAGCATCCGGATGAGGGTCCCGTGCATGAACCTCTCCTACCACTACCCCGGTAAACTCTGAGGCGACCGGATCAACAGAATCGACCTCCAATCCCGCCATGCTCAATTGGTCGGCCAACTCTTGGGTCGTCACCTGTGGATTGACCCACTCCCTCAACCAGGCTTCACTGAATTTCATGCTTTTCTACCACTCTTTAGCGACTAATGCCGGACACTATGTAAACTTATGCAAACTGCTTTAAAAAGCGCAGATCGTTTTCAAAAAACAGACGAAGATCATTCACGCCATAGCGCAGCATGGTTAAACGTTCGACACCCATACCAAAGGCATAACCAGTATATTTCTCACTGTCGATGCCGACATGACGAAATACTTCGGGGTGAATCATGCCGCAGCCAAGCACTTCAAGCCATCCGGTATGGCTACAAACACGACAACCATCACCACCGCACATTACACACTCAATATCGACTTCAGCCGATGGCTCGGTGAAGGGAAAATATGAGGGCCGAAAGCGTAACTTCAGCTCCCGCTCAAAGAAACTGCTGAGAAAGTCATACAAGACGCCTTTGAGATCAGCAAAGGAGACATTTTCATCGACAAGAAACCCTTCAACCTGATGGAACATTGGGGTATGGGTCAGATCGGAATCACAACGATAGACCCTGCCCGGCGCAATAATTTTCAGTGGCGGCTCACCCTTCTCCATAGTGCGTATCTGCACAGGAGAGGTATGGGTTCGCAGCAATAAATGTGCATCAAAATAGAAGGTGTCGTGCATCGCCCGTGCTGGATGGTGATCGGGTATATTTAGGGCTTCGAAATTATGGTAATCGTCCTCGATTTCAGGGCCTTGGACAGATTCGAAACCAGCAGCAGAGAAGAGACGTTCGATACGGTCCAAAGTACGGGTCACAGGATGTAAACCACCACGATCCAACCCTCTACCCGGCAGGGACACATCGATCTTTTCATCAGCAAGACGTTTAGCCAATGCTGCTTTTTCAAGGTCGCTTTTACGCAACTCGATAGTCTGTTGCAGCGCCTGCTTGGCCTTATTGATTTTTTGCCCGGCTTGCGGTCTCTCTTCAGGAGGCAGGGTCCCCAACTTTTTCAGTTGCGAGGTCAACTGACCACTCTTGCCTAGATAGGCCACCCGTATCTCATCAAGCACCTGTAGGCTATCTGCCTGTTTGATAGCGCTTTCAGCGGCTTCAATCAGATCTTGTAAGTCCAATGTGGAATCTTCCATCTGTCTCTTTAAACCTCAAGCGAGCATTTTTATAATCTTGTATGTTGAGTTATTAACCAGCTGTGGCACATCAATTCAACAGCACCACATCGTTACCAGACAACAATCAAAATGTATTCAATCGGAACAATGACAAAAAAAGGGGAAAGCCTTAGGCCTTCCCCTTTTTTGCTTACTGCGCCGCCGGATATACCGGGAAACAACAACAGTTACTTAGCTGGAAAGAGCGGCCTTAGCCTGTTCTGCCAACACGGTAAATGCCGCCTTGTCGTTAACGGCCAGGTCAGCCAGCATCTTGCGATCAACTTCGATATTAGCCAAGTGCAGGCCATTGATCATGCGGCTGTATGAGAGACCGTTATCACGTGCACCAGCATTGATACGTGCAATCCAAAGAGCGCGGAACTGACGCTTTTTCTGGCGACGATCACGATAAGCATATTGACCAGCCTTGATGACTGCCTGCTTAGCGACACGATAAACTTTTCTACGGGCACCGTAATAACCCTTAGCTTCATCAAGCACCTTTTTATGGCGGGCGCGTGCTTGTACACCACGTTTTACTCGAGACATTTTTTAGATCCGGTTCTTTAGGTTAAGCGTAAGGCATCATACGACGGGCGATTGCCACATCGGACTTTGCAATGGTGTTCGGAGAACGCAGTTGACGTTTCCGCTTGGTGCTCTTCTTGGTCAAAATATGACGCCGATGAGAGCAGTTACGTTTAAATGAACCGGACGAGGTGCGTTTGAACCGTTTGGCCGCACCACGATTAGTCTTAATCTTGGGCATTGTATTAACTCCGCGATTTGTACGCCTCAGGGGCGTAAAAAAAATAGTTACTTTTTCTTGGGGCCCAGCACCATCACCATCTGGCGGCCTTCCATCGCAGGTTTTTGTTCAATCTGACCGTATTCAGCCAGATCTTTTTCAACCCGTTCAAGAAGCTCCAAACCCAATTCCCGGTGAGCGTGCTCCCGACCGCGGAACCGCATGGTTACCTTGGTCTTATCCCCATCTTCAAGGAAACGTATCAGGTTGCGTAGTTTTACCTGATAATCCCCTTCGCCGGTCCCTGGCCTGAATTTGATCTCTTTGATGTGAACCTGCTTCTGCTTTTTCTTGGCGGCCTGTTTCGTCTTCTTTAATTCAAAAAGAAACTTGCCGTAATCCATCACGCGACAAACCGGTGGTTCCCCGTTTGGCACGATCTCTACCAAATCCTGTGCTGCATCTTTAGCTGCCTGAATGGCTTCTTCTATTGATACAACACCTACTTGTTCACCATCAGCGCCAATGAGTCTTACATTAACAGCCGTAATTTCATCGTTAAGACGGTGCTTTTTCACAGCAGCGATAGTCACTTCCTCCAAAAAGTCCAAACCCTAAAAGTACAAAAAGCACCGGAAAACCAGTGCTTTCTACACTCAATTTACTCGTTGAGACACTTCAGCTTGAGCCCGCTCCATAAACTCACTCAGAGGCATAGATCCAAGATCTTCACCTTTGCGAGAACGTACAGAAACAGTACCCTCCTCCATCTCCCGATCACCAATGACCAGCAGATAAGGCACGCGCATCAACGTATGCTCGCGGATTTTAAAGCCAATCTTCTCATTTCTCAAGTCTGATTCGACACGAAAACCGTTATCCCGCAGTGATTTGAGGCAATTATTCAAATAATCGGCCTGCCGATCGGTGATATTTAGCAGTACAGCTTGAACTGGCGCCAGCCAAATCGGCAATGCACCGGCATAATGTTCGATCAAAATGCCGATGAAGCGTTCCAGCGAACCAAGGATCGCCCGATGCAGCATCACTGGTACCTTTTTGCTATTGTCTTCAGCTATATAGGTTGCCCCGAGACGTTCCGGCATCGAGAAATCGAGCTGAATTGTACCAAGCTGCCAGACCCGACCCAGGCAGTCACGCAGTGAGAATTCAATCTTCGGGCCGTAAAACGCGCCCTCACCAGGTTGCAGCTCCCAGTCCAGTCCCTGCAGATTGAGTGCATCTTCCAGCGCTTTTTCAGCTTTATCCCACACCTCATCCGCTCCAACACGTTTTTCCGGTCTTGTGGAGAGCTTTACCAGCACCTCATCAAAGCCAAAATCCTTGTAGACCTCCAGCAGCAGACGATTAAAATCCTGTACTTCTGAGAGAATCTGGTCCTCGGTGCAGAAGATATGTGCATCGTCCTGAACGAAATTCCTCACCCGCATCAAGCCATGTAGCGTTCCTGAGGGCTCATTTCGATGGCAGGAGCCGAATTCTGCCAGGCGCAAGGGTAGATCACGATAGCTTTTCAGACCATGATTATAGATCTGGATATGTGCCGGGCAGTTCATCGGTTTGATGGCATATACCCGGTCATCGGTCTCTGTGACAAAGATATCGTCACGAAACTTATCCCAGTGGCCAGACTTTTCCCACAGACTGCGATCGATTACCTGGGGTGTATGTACCTCCTGATAACCATGTTTTTTCAGCTTGTCGCGAACATATTGCTCTACAGTGAGATAGATACGCCAGCCCTTGTCGTGCCAAAACGCCATACCGGGTGACTCTTCCTGAGTATGAAACAGGTCCTGAGTCTTGCCGATCTTTCGATGATCGCGTTTTTCTGCCTCTTCCAGACGGGTGAGATAGGCCTTGAGCTCCTTCTTATCCCGCCAGGCTGTACCGTAAATGCGTTGTAACATCTCATTATTGGAGTCCCCTCTCCAATAGGCACCAGCCACCTTCATCAGTTTGAAGCCCTTACCGAGCATGCCTGTACTGGGCAAATGGGGGCCTCGACAAACATCGAACCACTCCCCTTGACGGTAGACTGAAACCTCTTCACCTTCGGGTATATATTCTTTGATGATCTCTACTTTGTAGTCCTCACCAATAGATTCAAAGGTCTTTATCGCTTCATCACGATCCCAGACTTCACGGGTTATCTGCAGATTTCGTTTGACGATTTCCTGCATCCTTTTCTCGATCTTTATCAGATCATCCGGAGTAAAGGCTTCTTCTCTGGCAAAATCGTAGTAGAAACCATCTTCGATGGCCGGTCCGATGGTGACTTGTGTTCCCGGATAGAGCTCTTGAACCGCTTGTGCCATGACGTGTGCCGCATCATGCCGTAACAGCGTCAGGGCATCGTCGTCCCGGCTGGTAAGAATAGCGAGCTCGCTATCCTCCTGGATCAAATAGGAGGTGTCGACGAGATCACCGTTGACACGACCGGCCATAGCCGCCTTGGCTAAACCTGGACCGATATCTGCGGCGACATCATAAACAGTCACAGCATTATCAAAGTTACGTTGGGAGCCGTCAGGGAGAGAGATAACAGGCATTTGAAAAATTTCCTCATCAGTGGTGGCCCATACGAGAGGCCACATGAAATTAAAAAAGCCGGCGCCATTGGGTGCCGGCCTGCGTATTGGACAGTTAAAGTACAGACGGGCTGTAACATTAACTGCCGAAGAACTGTACGCCGCTCTATTTAATGCATTGGTTTGTTGTTATCAAATCAATAGCTTATCAAGCAGTGTCTGTTTGGGCGGGAGTCTAATACAGTCTCATTCATCAAGTCAAAAACAAAACCGCCAAAATCGCAATTAATCACAAACAGATGATCACTGACTGATAAGGGCACTGACCTTAGAAAAGGGTCTTTGTGGCGTATGCTGGGTCTGGCCGGAATCGGTTATAAGACAGGAATTAAGACACAGCTATCTATCAACAGATAACGAGAAACTTTTTTATGGTCACATGCTAAAAGATGTCACATCAAAAACTCTTAATAGATGTCGTGTTAGCACTATTCGACCATGAATAGATTCTACAATTGTTAATATTTCCTTTGATAATGGGTGGGCAAGCAGGTGCTATAGTGTCTGCTACAGTCGGATGTTATGGATTATCGTAAATTAGTACCTACTAAACCGGAACAATAAAATGGCTAACATCGATGCAATTAAAATCTTGGGTAGTATTTTAAACAGCGGAGCACTGTCGCGAGGTTCGGGTTCAAATGTTCTGGGCTCGGTAATCGGTGCTATGACAGGCGGCGGACAATCCTCGGGGGCAGGAGGACTCGGCAGCATCCTGGGTAGTATGCTGGGTGGGGGCAATGCTCAGGGTGGTGGTGGACTCGCAGACATATTCGGTGGTGGTAACCAATCAAATGGCCAGAGTCAGGCAGGAAGTGGGAATATTGCCGATATTCTTGGTGGTCTGATGGGTGGTGGCAGTGCTGGTGGCGCTGGGTTGGGAGGACTGATTGGGGCAGCCATGTCTCAATTTGGAGGCCAGCTTGGAGGCTCACCAAAAGCCAACTTCAAATCCAGTGATCATCTACCTCAGGGATTAAAATATCAGCAGACGACTGATCAGGCCACACTACTGATTCGTGCAATGATCAATGCCGCCAAAGCTGATGGCCAGGTTGATAAGGATGAGCAGCAGAAGATCATCAACAAACTTGGCGAGGTAACTCAGGATGAGCTCGAATTCGTACGCAATGAACTTGCACAGCCCCTGGATTTGGACAGCTTTGTTCGCGATATTCCTCAAGGTATGGAACAACAGGTCTATGCACTTTCATTGATGGCTATCGATCTTGATAGCAACGCTGAAGCGCAATACCTACACAAGTTGGCACAGGCAACCAGAATAACTCCTCAAGTCAGTAATATGATCCATGAGCAGTTTGGTGCACAACAGATCTACAAAACCTAGATCCGATATTTGCACGTAAGGTACCGTTCTGGCTAATGTTGGGATTCAGATCAACATAGGAGAATCATATATCCTGGTTGGCGAAGCCCAATGTCTTCCGAAAATCACTCATAACAATCGTGTAAAAA
This sequence comes from Candidatus Thiodiazotropha sp. DIVDIV, assembly GCA_040506275.1. Taxonomy (GTDB): domain Bacteria; phylum Pseudomonadota; class Gammaproteobacteria; order Chromatiales; family Chromatiaceae; genus Thiodiazotropha. Next base: position 526,542 of record JBEVXD010000001.1, on the reverse strand, counting down.
ATTTCGAAAGATGATTCCGACTTTCAGCAACGTCGGATGGCGCTTCGCTTATCCGACCTACGAGTTATTAACCCGGCGACTAAGTAGTTCAATTTTAGATTCAAACTCTCTCACTATTTTTTATCAACCAGCCTCCAAGCAATGATGAAACTGCCAGGGTATAGACAATCATAGCGCCTGCAGGCATGTCCCATAAGGCTGCAAGAACCAACCCCAGTGCATATCCTGCCGCTGCAATCAGATAACCTGCCCCATCCGCCCAGCGCTCAACTTTTCGCAATGCCAGTGCAGGCAGTATTAAAGTTGCAAACACCAGATATACCCCCACCAGCTGTACTGAAGCAGTAATGGTGATAGCAAACAGCAGATAAAATATCAGCGACGAAGCGCGATGACGAAGGCTATACCATAGTGAGAGTATGACCAGATAGAGGACTGCCACCGGTATGATCTGCTGGTAACTGACCCAGAGTATCTGCCCTACCAACAGCTCTTTTAGATGCTCCCCTCCGTGTGGATTGGCGGCTAGCAAAAGAATGCTGCCACTGGATGTGATTACAAACAGACTGCCAATCAGTGCCTCCTGAATCTCCGGCCAACGCTTATCTGTCAGGTGGAGCAGGAATGAGGCGGTGATCGCCGCACTAACAGCGATGACCTGAACTTGCCAACCCCCTGGCTCCCATCCAAAACCATGAGCAGCGATCAGGCCCATGCCGGCAGTCTGTGCCACGGCAAGATCGAGAAAAATTATCCCTCGTTTCAGAACATGCCGACCTAAGGGTACATGCGTTGAAGCGATAATCAACCCGGCCAGAAAGGCCGGGAGTAGTATCTCAGGCTCCAGGGCAAGCCAGTTCATTGAACTAATTCAAGCAGACGTTTCAGCGTTTCATCAAACAGCTTAAAAAGATCGGTAACCCCATCCCCCCCTCCAACGGTATAGGGGAGTTCTACCGCTTTAATACCGGTAAGCTCTGAAACACGCTTCGCAGCTCTGGGATTCTGATAACGGGTATAAATGATACCGCTGGCAGGAACCTGCTCAAGTGCCTGCTTCAACTGAACGAGATGACTGGCTGTTGTCGGTAAACCAGGCTTGGGTTCAAGTGATCCGGCATGGATGATCTGTAACCAATCGAATAGATAGGCCCAATCTTTATGATGCACCACCAACCTGACTCCTTTCAGTGGCTCTGCATCCTGCTGCCATTTTTGAATGGCCTGTTGCCATCTCTCGACGAATTGATCTCGATTCTTTTGATAATCTCCACTGTTTTGTGGATCCAACTCAATCATCCGTTCACTCAGGGCCACAGCAATCTTTAGCAGTCTCCTGGGATCTAGGTGAACGTGGGGATTACCTGAAGCATGAACATCCCCCATGGAGCGATCAACCGTTTTAGGAATCCCTAGTCGCTCTATCTGTTTTGCAGCTTCGAAATATCCTCTTTGACCTGAGAGTACCTTAGGATTTCCCCCTTGTCGCTGCAACATGGGTAACCATCCGACCTCCAGCTCCGCGCCACTACAGACCAGCAGATCAGCACGTCGAACTTTTGAAATCAGGCTAGGTCTGGCTTCGATGTGATGAGGATCCTGTCTGGCCGTGGTTGCTGAGGTAACGGTAATACTATCGCCACCCAGTTCCCTTGCCAGAGAGGCCCATTCCGGTTCACAGGCAAATATATTCAGATCTGCCTGTGCAACCTGGGATAGTGAAATTCCCGCAACCAGTAACAACAGATTGATCTTGTTGCTCATGATCGGCTCCTAAAACTGATGGGCGCCATGGGAACCCAGACTCATAATGTACTGCATGGTGAAAATATTGTCTGAATCCTCATAGGATTCGTCTCTGGCGAATTGCAGGCGAAAGCGACTGTATTCACTGTACGAGTAGTCACCCATGAGAGTCCAACGTTGTGGGGTATGTCCCTCGTTATCCAGTCCGGCTTCTGCGAGTACCTCTTCGTCAGAACCTTGATTGTCAGAATCAAGCCAGTCGTAACGCAAGCCAGCGCGCCATCGAGGCATGAACTGATAAACCGCTTGCAGGTATCCTCCTTTCTGCTCACCATCATAGGTTGTGGATTCCGGTGATTCCGAACCGTCGTCCATCACCACATCTCCCTCTTCATCCCGCACAAAATACTCACCCTGTATCTTGAGATTCTGTTCGGTTGAATTTCCATAAGGTGCCCACTTCCAGACAAAATCGATGCCACTGACCTGAGTGTCTCCACTATAGGTTGGTATCTCCTCGGCTCCCTCTCCGTGTGAGTGACCACCCGAAGTTCGACCTTCGATATCGGCACGCCAGTGGGAAATACCTATTTGCCAACTTTGGCTCTCTCCTATATCACCACCAAATTTTGCAAACAGCGTCCCAGCACCTTTACCATCCTTGCTCGCCCCCCCAGCCGGGAATCGTTCACCGCGGGTAATCTCTCCGCCAAACTTGAGAAACAGCTCAGTGGGTGCAATCCAGCTGAGCTGGACACCATCATCCAGCAATTGATCACCAAACAAACCTCTATAGATTAGTGGTGCGTCGGTAAAATCCCAGGCATGAGGATGTTGCTGATTCAGATAGCCAAGCCCAGAAAAAAAGCGACCGGCCTTCACGCCTACACCTTGACCCAACGCCAGGCTTTCAACAAAAGCCTCTTCCAGTTCAACCTCAGTTTCACCTTCGTGATCATGCAGGGCAGCAGTCAATTTGCCGAAAAAAAGATCATCAACATTTGCACTTAGAGAGAGTTCACTATGGCCGATGTGGAAGCCCTCTTCTCCTCGACCAGCTTCTCCCCCCAGCATAAAGCCGGGCAGTTCATAATCAGTTTCATTATCGAATGCAGCAAACCGACCATCCAGAATCAGGCTGATATCAGGATTGAAACGGCTCCCGTCTGCAGCCTCAGCTGTTGCAGATAGCACTACCATTGCCATTGAGGCAGTAATTGAAAAATGCTTACTCATAAGCTCCTCTTCGAATCATCTTTAAGTCATCAGAATCGAGTCTGGAATCCCCTTCATTCTCCTACACAGATCAATTTAGGAGAGGGAAAAAAGTCAGACTGATTGTTTTTTGAAAAGAATCAGGTAAGAGAGGGAGGAGCCCGAATTTGCTGGTAACTGAATAGGTCGGTAACTTCAACGGAAGTAAGTGGGACCTGCTCCTGTTTGAAACATGAGTCAGAAGCTATTACAGGTAAGGTGAGGGTTAAGGTGTGATCATGACCAGGGGCATAGAGGCAGACTTCACAAATTTCATCAGAATTATGCTCGTGATAGAGATGCTCAAGCCATAGGCCCTGAGAAACCAGGAAGGCAAGTAGCGATATTGTCAGCCATCTCTTGCGCATGATTACAGTTGGTTATCAGACCTAATTTTTAAAGCAGCACTAAACGATCTCAAACACATCCTGTATTGGATCACGATTTTGTTATAATATAACATAACAAAGAATAACACGGTTTGATAGCTCACCTTTCATGAAACATATTAGTCTCAATTCGACCCTTTTTGCATTGCTGCTGGCCTCAAGTCTGTTCTCTGCACCTTCCCTGGCCGGCCTCAAGGTAGTTGTTACCATCATGCCAATCCACTCGCTGGTATCCGGCTTGATGAGTGGTGTTGGCGAACCCTACCTGCTCCTTAAAAGTAATCAATCTCCTCACACCATGAGCCTGAAACCTTCAGATGCCAGAGCACTGAACCAGGCGGATCTGGTCGTGTGGATTGGTGAATCTTTGGAATCGCCACTCTCCAATCTGATAAAACAGCTTAAAGTGAGTAGTGAAGTCATCAGCTTGCTCGATACCCCAAATCTGCATCAACTGCCGATCAGAAATAATCTTGAGTGGACACGTCATCACAAGCCAACCAAATCATCATCCACTCATACCCATGAGATAAATATGGATAACCATATCTGGTTGTCTCCTGCCAATGCCCGCCTTATTACTCATCACCTATCGAACGTACTAATCAGGCTCGACCCAGACAATAGAGGTCTTTATCAGAACAATCTTGAAAAAGTATTAAACCGGCTTGATGGGATGGAGACCCAGTTCAAAGCCAACATCAGTGGGAACACAGATTCACCATTTATTGTATTTCACGATGCTTACCAATATCTTGAGCACCATTTTGGATTGAACGCTGTAGGTTCAGTGAGTATCAGCCCAGATCGTCTCGCAGGGGCAAAACATATCCATCAACTACGAGAGAAGATCCGCAGACTGGAAGCCCGCTGCATCTTTAGTGAACCTCAGTTTGAACCTAAACTGGTCCATACCCTGATATCTGGCACACAAGCTTCAGCCGGCGAGCTGGACCCCTTGGGTGGAGGACTGACTCCTGGTGAGGATGCCTATTTTAATTTGATGATAGGCCTATCTGAAGGACTGGCATCGTGTTTAGGTAACGATCAATGAATCAGATTAAAAACGCCTCCCTCTTTCCATCAGCTGACCATGATCATAGCAACTGTGTTGTTGATGCACTGAAAAAAGCAGAACAATATTGTCAGGATAACGGATTACGTTTAACCAAACTACGTCATCGGGTTTTGGAGTTAATCTGGGCCAACCATCAACCTGTTGGCGCTTACGAACTACTGGAGCAGTTGACCCGGGAAGGGCGTAAAGCAGCCCCCCCTACAGTCTACCGGGCATTGGATTTCCTGATGGAAAACGGACTGGTGCATCGCATCAGTTCCAGGAATGCATATGTGGGTTGTAGCCACCCCGATCACGACCATAGGGCACAGTTTATGATCTGCGTAGCTTGCGGACAAGCAGCGGAGCTGGATGATTCCACCATCGGTTCCGCCATCACAAAAGATGCCCGACATCTTGGTTTTAGAATTGAGCAATGGACATTGGAGATAACAGGCATCTGTGAGCAATGCATAAAGAAAGCGAACTCATGAACCAAGCCAAGGAGATACTGATAGAAGCAAAGGAGATCAGTATCTCACGACAAGGAAAAGCAGTTCTTCAAACGGTTAACATGGCTGTCAGACGAGGTGAGATCGTTACTCTAATCGGTCCCAATGGTGCAGGCAAAACCACTTTGGTACGGGTCATGCTGGGTTTGCTCAAACCCGAAAGCGGCGAAGTCATGCGTTCACCAAAGCTGCGGATTGGATACATGCCACAACGCCTCGCCCTATCGGAAAACATGCCTCTGACGGTCAAACGTTTTCTCGCCCTGGGAGAGAAGCGTAATCAAAACAGACTGACAGAAATCCTCGAAGAACTGGATATCAGCCAACTCACAGAGTACCCGATGCAACGCTTATCTGGCGGCGAACATCAGCGGGTGTTGTTGGCGCGTGCACTATTACGTCAACCTGATCTACTGGTACTCGATGAACCGGTACAGGGTGTGGATATCACCGGCCAAGCCGCCTTATACAACCTGATCACCCGGATACGCGATCGTTTCAATTGTGGTGTTTTGATGATTTCCCACGATCTGCATTTGGTTATGGCCAATACCGATCAGGTGCTTTGCCTGAATCACCACGTCTGTTGCTCAGGACATCCGGATAGTGTCACTCAACATCCAGCCTATCTGGAACTGTTTGGCTCGGCCACCCAGCCTGAACTTGCAATCTATACCCATCATCATGACCACACCCATGATATCCATGGCAATGTAAAAGCAGATCATGAAGGTGATCACCATGGATGATTTTCTGCTCCGTGCTCTGGCAGCGGGTGTAGGGGTCGCAATGGTGGCCGGCCCACTTGGGGTGTTTGTGGTGTGGCGACGAATGGCCTATTTTGGCGACACCCTCGCCCACTCTGCATTGTTAGGTGTAGCGTTGGGTTTTCTTCTGGGGATCAATCTCAACCTGTCTGTGATCCTATTGAGTATGATTCTGGCATTGATTCTGGTTGCGATGAACCGGAACAATTACCTCTCAAACGATACCCAGCTTGGTATCCTCGCCCACAGCGCACTCTCTCTCGGCCTGGTGGTGATGGCATTTCAAAACTCCGTGAGAATAGACCTGATGGGTTATCTGTTTGGCGATATCCTGGCGGTTACTGCCACTGATCTACTCTGGGTATGGGGGGGTGGCTTTGTCGTATTGCTGGTACTGATACTGATTTGGCGTCCCCTGTTATCACTGACCGTACATGAAGAACTGGCTCAGGTTGAAGGGATTCCTGTGGGCGCTGTCCGCCTCGCATTCATGCTGCTCATCGCCTTTGTAATAGCTGTATCGATGAAGATTGTAGGTGTACTGCTCATCACATCAATGATGATCATACCCGCTGCAGCCGCCAGAAGTTTCAGCCGTACACCAGAGCAGATGGCCCTGTTTGCTGGTGTAATAGGAATAGTATCCGTGATACTTGGTTTGGCTGGTTCGTGGCACTGGGACACACCTGCCGGTCCTTCAGTAGTTGTGGCTGCTGCAAGCCTGTTTGGCTTAACCAGAACTATTGTTCCAGTGAGATAAGGTATCAAGCAAAACCTCTGCATAGGTTACTTAATGCACAAGGGGTTTTCTCTTAGCGTTCTTTGCGTCTTTGCGTCTTTGCGAGAGTTTAAATAATCAATTTTGATTACATCAGGTATCAGGTCGTGTTCCTACAAAAATGACTCACGCAAAGCCGCCAAGCTCGCAAAGAACTTCAATGGTCGGTACTTGAATTACAGAGCAGAGACTAGGAATCAAACCAAACATAGGCATAGATAGTGAGTGTTTGCTGAGGATGGAGGATAATCAGCTAATCTTTTATGATAGAGCATGGTCCACCCCTAACCGAGATCTTTGGGCAGGTCATTAAACCTGTAGATCTCCAAATTCTATTCCTTGAACGTTTAGTGTCAGATCACCATGTTAATCGAAGTGAGATGATGTAGGGTGCGGCCTGCCGCACCATAAGGTTGTGATTTCCTCGAAAATATCGGCAGTCTCCACGTTCCCGCTAGAGAGTGCGAACGGAGTCTGTCTGCTACCCCGCTCATCAGTTGGCTTTCGTTTCGTTAGAGCTTAAGCACTAACAAGACAGGACATCATACTATTCTCAGCCTATTATGGTGGGGCATGGCCCTACCCTACCCTGTATGAGCGATTTGGTTTTGAAACATCTTCTTAAGTCAGTGGAAGCTTGTGATACAACCGTTATGTTTTATCTCTGACTTATTAACCTGGCACCTTCAATAAGCAGATTAGTATTAGTTTTCAGGCCAATAATCTGTTGCGATACCTGAACCCAGGTCAGCATCTATGAGTCGCCTGCGAACCTCAAGCAATCTCTTCAGCAAAGCAGGCTCTGCTTTTTCATAAAGATCCGCATCAGGCACACGTTTTACAACCACACCCAACAACTCTGTAATCGCATTGCCGATAGAGTTCTGACTAATCGTCACAATCAGCTTGCCTGCTTCATTTCTGTAGATCAACTGTTTGAATGCGGGTTGCCATCGTATTGAATTGGCGTATTTTGCATCTACGATGCAGCGATCTCTAACCTTCTTTGCTGCGCCAAGAAAGTCGTTATTGAACAGCAGTACGCTTTCAACCTGATCAGGATAGTAAACATCCTTTGGCATAGGAGCATTGCGAGTGGATACCTGGCTGAAAAAAGTACGGTAGAAGTCGATGAATCCTTCAAGTATGGCGTCATACTCATGCCAGAAACGTATATTTTTCAAGGCATCCCCACCACCTCGAATTTCCCAACATGGCAGGCCTTGTGGGTAGCCGGTAAGGCTTACACCGGACTCTTCTGAGCTAATTGGCTTCAACACCTTGAGTTCCAGGGAACTCTGGAAGAACTCCCGGTAGACATCTCGCATATAGGACTGAAACAGGCTATGTTGCCCACCATCAGAAAGATTTGGATTTTTCGGGTCAGCCAAAGATGCCTGCCTGAGCTGATCCATTGGAAAAACGATGAAGTGGTTGTGAAGCATGCGAATACTAGGCACACCAGGAGATGTCAGTGGCCAAGTCGCATCCAGACTTGCTTCCCCAGCCAACATCAGATGCTGTGCAGGATCCGGAAAGGCTTCCAGCATATATTCAATAATTATCTGGTTCATCCGATTCCAGACATGACGCACATCCTGAGGTACCTGTGTACGCCGCACGGGTCGCCCTAAAGGGTTAAGTATCACTTTGGAAGTGTTATAGATTATGGATGTGTCGAATTCGGTACTATGTCCTAATGCTTTGCGGTAAAGCAGAAGGTTTTCCGGATTCATCAACAGACCGTTGTTGTGTACCAGGTCGTTGAGGTTTTCAGTACTATTGAAAAACTCATTGGGTTTCATGCCTTCCGGCACTTCAAGAGGAATAGGTCTGAAGGGGGTAGTAATCTCGCGCGGGCCGTACTCCATTATTGAACCTCCTATTGATGAAGCGCCTATCTAATTCAACAGCATATGCCGCAATACCACCACCCTAAACAGAGTCGGCCATGAAATCAAAATGATCGCTCCTATAGGGGCATTATTTATGCGGATGTGGAGAGTCTCACTCTCAGCTATGATGTCAACTATTAACCCGGCACCTTAATAGGCAGGTACGCTTCGTTACATTCAAACTGTCAGGGGCGATAAAAAGGCACCGAAACCACCTATTAAGGTACCGGTTTAATATATAGATCTGTACGGATTAGCTGAGAGGTGAATTAGAGTGATTATTATTGTGATGGGCGTTTCCGGTTCAGGAAAATCCACCATCGGAAGGGTTCTGGCCCAAGAGACCGGTTGGCGCTTCATCGAGGGAGATGACTATCACCCTGTAGGCAATAAATCCAAAATGGCAGCAGCGATCCCACTTAACGATGAAGATCGCCAACCCTGGCTAGCACGTCTGGCAAAGTTGATCGACAGGCATCTAAGCATGGATCGCTCTGCCATACTCTCTTGCTCCGCATTGAAGCAGAGCTACAGAGAGCAGTTGATGCGCTCGCCAGAAGTTAGATTTGTCTACCTTGAAGGATCTTATGAGTTGATCCTGGCACGGCTCAAACAGCGGGCCAAACACTTCATGAGATTGGAATTGCTACAAAGCCAGTTTGACGACCTGGAACCTCCTGAAGAAACTCTAACCCTATCAGCTGACCAATCTCCTACCCGGATTGTAGATCTGATCATATCTGAAATGAAACTCAGCCGGTCTAAACCCCAGACCCAGGTACTACTTGATGATCTGATGTTCCCCGAGGCCCCACGTTGGCACAATGGCTGGTTGTGGTTCACCGATCAACACGCCCAACGGATAGTGAGGGTAAACCTACAGGGTAAATCAGAGACTGTTGCCACCCTGGACGACCTGCCTGGTGGTCTGGGTTGGTTACCCGATGGTCGTTTACTGGTGGTGTCCATGACCAAACGTCAGGTGCTTCTGCTGGAAAATGGAAAACTGGAACCCTATGCTGATCTCAGTACCCTCGCCTCTTTCCATTGCAACGACATGTTGGTGGATAATCTGGGACGCTGCTATGTTGGTAATTTCGGTTTTGACCTCCATGGAGGGGCCAAACAAATACCAGCTGAACTGGTTATGGTAGAGCCTGATAACCGACCAAGAGTAGTCGCTGAGGAGCTAATCTTTCCCAATGGATGCGCCTTAAGCCCGAATGGGCAGACACTATTGGTCGCTGAAACCTTTGCTTCACGAATCACAGCCTTTAGCGTTGAAGCAGATGGCAGTTTATACAATCGACGAATCTGGGCAGAACTTAATGGAGCCTATCCTGATGGGATTGCCCTGGACAAGCAGAATAATCTATGGATCGCTGCACCTAATCTATCACGTCTGCTTTTAGTTAAAGAGGGGGGAGATGTCCTGCGTGAGATTCAGCCTGCTGGTGATCCTTACGCATGTATGTTGGATGGTGAAAAAAACAGCAGGCTATTTATAGCAAGTTCTGAATCAGATGATCCTATTGAAGCAAAATCACTCCGCAGTGGTCGTATAGAAATACTCAATCTACTGTAGTGCAGCGGTTTAAGGATTGTCATTGAGCAGCACTATCAAGTTTTTGATAAGTCTCTGAAGCAACTGCAGAACAGAGATGATTCATTCCTTGCACCACATTTGCAGAATAATCACTTGTATAATATTCGTTTCCCTTATAGCTGATCCTGAGGCCAAGGCGATCTTTTCCTGCCATAACCCCAAACATAACCCTTACCCCTGGATTACGTTGCCTGAACTCGATAATTTCAACCTGGGCAATCTCTTTTGCAGAAACGGATCGCCCACTATTTTGAGCTTCATTATTATAGGCTTGTTTAATAAGCGGGATTATTTTTTCATTGTGAGTGCAAGAACCACAATTCCATGTAATATTCAGCTTTGGAACACTTGCCCCATGTGCTGAAAAGAGAGCCAAAAATAGAACTAAAAAAAGGCCCAGTCGAGTACTCAATAACATCATGTTTATTCCTTGCTATTCCTGTAGCACGCTAATCATAAAATATTCTTAATATGCAAATTTCCTGCATTAACCCAGATTTTGTTATCCAAGAGTATAGGGGGTTACCCCAGCTAGGGATATTACCAACTATCATCTCAAATTAAAGTAAGTTACATTTTCTCACTATTTATTGTTACCTACGGAGAAAGGAAGTACAGAGTCGATACTGATCTCGCACGAGAGCATCGGCGCAAAATAATCAGTCACATCGATAGTGATAGAGGTCAAAGGGACAGCACCGATTTTACTATATTGTTTAGTCAGCAAATATTTCTATGGAGGGAATCACGCGTGAGTTAAACACCAGGTATCTACCCGACAACGAAATCCTAAAAGTTGCAGAAGGGAGTATTGAGTTTACTCGTCCCGGATGTCACGACTATCTGCAACCAAATGGGGAACACGTCAATAATCTATTAAGCCAAACCTGATCACATATGCAGGAAAGCACCCTCCCTCTGAGATAGGGTTGGGACTGGAAATGTCAATACTTTGCTTTTTCTAATCCTCGTAATCTCTCCCTCTCAGGTAAGCGGACGTTGCAAACGCGGACCAAATTGAAATCGAACAATTTTTCATGATTTCATCATGCAATTCATTCTTGTGGGTCGTACCCGACAGCTGCGGGAAATAGTTTTCTTTCATAGAGCATCACACTGGCCTACCCATACATTTTGGGAAAGAACCGGTTGAAGTTAATGAGCAATAAATCTTTTACAAGTGAAGCAATTTAACAATATGGCACTTTCCGCGTTATGATATAGCGTCTCTACAATTAAACTCGACATCCTATGAAATCCCCCGTTGACAAACTGCTCAAAGCCCATCAAAAACTTGTTCATTCCGAGATGAAAAAGGTTGTATCCCACAGGCAGCGTGAAAGTGGTGAATGGTTCATAAATACTCTCCTTATTGAAGGGGTGGACACACCATTCAAATATAAACGTAAGCAACAATATAAAAGCTTAGAGGGTCAGCGAGTAAATCTCACCTACTACCCCGATAAGGAAGCTGTAGCTGGCATCGATATGGAAATCATGCGCGTCGTTCGAATTAAGGTTTCATAACGTCTAGATACGGATCATAAGAGCCGCCTAATCTTCAGGCCTAAAAAAGCATCATCGCCGTTGACAGCCTCTGTCTCAAAGACCGGTAGGGTGGATAAGCGTAGCGCATCCACAGATTTCAGCAGCGATTTTGGTGGATGCGCTGACGTTTATCCACCCTACCCTAACGATTCATCCTCACCTAAAAAGACAGGAATATCCTTGCGATAACGGCGCATTACCAAGTTCGCCAACAGTCCTGTCCAACCTGTCTGATGAGCAGCGCCCAGACCCTGGCCTGTTTCGGCATGGAAATATTCGTAAAACAGATTAAGATCACTCCAAGCCTCATCCGATTGAAAAGGACTGTCCCGACGGAGTGCAGGCACCCTGCCCTGTTCATCACGGTTATACAATTTTACCAGTCGATCCGATATCAGTGTTGCGATATCTCTTAAGGTAAGGGGTTGGTCTGAAAGTGCAGGTACCTCATATTTAAAGCCATCACCAAGAAATCGATGAAACTTCTCTAGAGCCTGGATTAATGCGTAATTAGTCGGTATCCATATTGGACCACGCCAATTGGAATTACCCCCAAACAGGCCACTTTCCGACTCTCCTGGAGAATAGTGTATACCAATCTGTCCGATACCAGGCAGTTCACCCAGATCTCGATAATTTTCGTGCAGCTTGCTAAGACTGCGTATGCCATAGGGAGATAGAAATTCATCTTCATTCAATAATCGATTTAGGATACGTGGCAACATTGAGTGATCAACCAGCGCCAACAGGTGTTCACCCTGATCATTTTCCCAATCGGGACAGGCGCAGACATAACTGCCTTGAAACAATCCCTTTTTATGCACCTGAAGCATTTTCCTGAATCGAGGCACATTCTCCAGTAAACGTTTATCCACCACTTCTGTAGCAAACATGGGAATCAACCCGACCCAGGAATAGACATCTACCCGGTGGTGCTCACCCTCTGGCGTGATTAGCAGATCCTTGAAAAAACCAGCCTCTATATCCCACAGTGAAGGACCACCCTCATCTCCGCCGCTGATCGCCTTGGCAATGGATAGAAACTGTTCATAGCATTGGATTGCAATATTTTCATAATCGTTATCTTCTATAGCAAGCTCCAATGCCATCACTGTCATATTCAAAGCAAACATAGCCATCCAGCCTGTGGCATCGGCTTGCTTCAGCGTATAACCCTGAGGCAAGGGTTTTGAACGATCATAGACTGAGATATTGTCTAAACCTAAAAAACCACCTTCAAACAGATTTTGCCCATGCTTATCTTTACGGTTGATCCACCAGGCATAGTTGAGCAACAACTTGTGGAAGACCCGCTGAAGATAGTTGGTATCTCCTTTTCCTCTCTGAATCCGCTCAGCACGATAGACTTTTAAAGCACCCCAGGCATGTACCGGTGGATTAACATCACTAAAAGACCACTCATAAGCAGGAATCTGTCCATTGGGGTGGAGATACTTTTCACCCAACAATACTTCAATCTGCTGTTTGGCAAAATCCACATCCACTAAAGCCAATGCCACACAGTGAAAGGCCAGGTCCCAGGCAGCAAACCAGGGATACTCCCAGGCATCAGGCATGGAAAATATATCTGCCGCTTTGAAATGACGCCATTGCTGATTTCGGCCACGCTTGCGTGATGCCGGCGGTGTAATTTGGTCACCACTCAGCCAACGATAAACATCAAAATGAAAGAACTGCTTGCTCCAGATCATACCGGCCAGGGCCTGGCGCATGATGCGATGGTCCTCCAGCCCCCCCTCAGGCAACAGTTCGTCATAAAACACATCGGCCTCGCCACGGCGCTTGGCAATCACCCGTTCAGTTTCATCAAAAGGTTTATCCAAAGCCTCTTCACTGAGTACCAGGTCGATGTTCTTTGACGCCCCTCCAGCCAGCTCTACACGATACCAAGCACCAAATTTAGTACCGGTTTCGTTCGGGTTAACTGCTCCGCTCTCTCCATCGATAATACGACGATGAAAGGCATCCTTCACAAAAGGTGTGTCAGGAGGGACTCCCCAGTGGCGCTCGGTATTTGTCTCATTTTCAGTAAACAGTAACTCTGCTTTTTGCTCGCCATATAACTGATAACCACCCAGCTCTTTATGTTTGGCAGTCACACACCACCTTGAGCCTTCAGTTGGTGTTTCACTTTTCAGTTCAGGCTTTACTTCTTCATCTTCCCAGGACCAGGTATTCCGAAACCAGAGCTGAGGTATCAGATGCAGTTCTGCTGACTCATCAGAACGATTATGAATGGTGATTCTAATGTGGATCTGTTTAGACAGGGCCTTGGCATAGGTGACCGTTACATCCCAATAGCGATCTTGGTTGAATGCACCGCTATCTAAAAGATTGAAAGGTGGATCGAGTCGACTCCGTTGTAGATTCTGTTCCACCAAACGTTGATAGGGATAGGCTGATTGAGGATATTTGTAGAGATAGCGTAACCAACTATGACTGGGGGTAGCATCGGAGTAGAAGTAGTACTCCTTAACATCCTCTCCCCTATTGCCTTGATTGCCGGTCAGACCAAAGGCGCGCTCTTTCAGAATGGTGTCTTGTCCGTTCCACAGAGCCAAAGCAAAACAGAGTCTCTGCCCCGTATCGCTAATACCCCCTAGCCCATCTTCATTCCAGCGATAAGCACGCGAACGAGCTTGGTCATGATCAAAATATTCCCAAGCCGTCCCGCCAGGACTGTAGTCTTCCCTGACTGTTCCCCAGGCTCTTTCTGAAAGATAGGGGCCCCAAAGACTCCAATCAGCTTCTCCATTGCGTTGTTGTGCCAGGCGTTGCTGCTCTTTATTGAGTTGTTGGTCGTTCATTGACTCCACCACCGATTGACATTCATATTTTTTAATTGAGCCATCAAGCGTGACATTATTAACCCGGCACCTTAAATAGGTAGGTTCAGCCGAAGCGTGCCTGCCTGCAGCTAGGCATCTAAGTGCCGCTGTAGCACGCCTACAACAAGTTTAATGCCGCTCTTCAGGCAGGCACCATGCTGCTGAAATCAAACTATTTGAATGCAACCTGTTCACTGCCCATTCAATATCTGTTTTTGCAGCCGTTCCCAGGCTGACAGAGTAGAGGCCACTGACCAGGCTTGAGCAGGTGCTCCTCTGGGTAGATGAGGTGGATCTCCATCAAATATCTCACTGATATGACCAAGACCGGCATCACTCAGGTGATCTCCCAAGGGCATCAACCGTTGTTGTGCTGAAACCGCATCACCAGTGACAAGGAACTCTGCCCAGGCATAGTGTCCTAGTAGCCAGGCCCAGACCGTACCCTGATGGTATGCACCATCGCGATCCGCCACGCCTCCCTGATAGTGATGAGCATAATCCTTATGTCGGGGACTTAGTGATCTTAAGCCATACGAGGTCAATAGCTCTTGGGCACAAACATTGACCACCTCTTTGCGCACTTCATCATTCAACGGGGAGTGATGCAGACTTACTGCCAGAACCTGGTTGGGCCGAACTGTCGGGTCATCTCCTTTTGGTGTATCCAGAACATCAAACAGGCCTGTACCATACTCTTGTCGAAAGCGCTGAAAGCTATCTCTCACTGCATCAGCAAGTTCGTTATAACGTTTGGCAGACTTCCGCAATCGTTTGGCAAATCCAGCCATGATGAGCAGCGCGTTGTACCAAAGTGCATTTATCTCAACGGGTTTACCAATACGAGGGGTCACTACCCACTCCCCTACTTTGGCATCCATCCAGGTCAGTTGTATGCCCACCTCACCCGCACGCAGGAGATGATCTTCTGGATCCATCGAAATACCATACCTTGTACCCCTGATATGCCAATCCAAAATGCTCTGCAATACCGGATAGATCTGTTTTAGACTTTCGACATCATCGCTGGCTTCAAAATAGTCTTGCCAAGCATCAAAATACCAAAGTGCCGCATCTACTGTGTTGTATTCTGCAGTTTCACCGCTATCGATGAAACGGTTGGGTAGTTGTCCCTGATCAACCAGTTTTGCGTAGCTCATCAGAATTGAACGGGCACTTTCCAGATGACCACATACTACTGTCAGGCCAGCCAGTGAGATCATGGTGTCACGCCCCCAATCCCCAAACCATGGATAGCCTGCAATGATTGATTCGCCCAACTCTCCAGAGGGCAGGTCGCGTTTTATCAGGAAACTGTCTGCAGCCAATCTTAGCTGTTGAACCCAATCAGGAGCTCCAGCGAACGGACCGGTTTCAGGATTACTCTGGATCTGATCGGCTTGCATAGAGGCCTGCATGGAACCTGGCAGATCAAATGACATATGCTCATTCAAACTTACTGCAAAACCGACCCACTCTCCTGAGTTCATTGAATAGATCAGTTGCCCCAGGGAGAGATTGTTATCAACAGATGCCAGCCCCCGCTCCTCCTCTCGTATCAGGTGAAAGCCTTCATGCCAGTCCTGTCTTGGTTCAACATTCGCCGGTGTTGTGTGAACAAAGAGTCGACCACCTTTGGGCCATTCGATTTCAAGTTTGTCTGTCGTCTGCTTCAGGGAGGCAGTTGTGCCTCGAACCGGCATATTTCCGTGATGGTCGCGATAATTGGCAAGCAGTTTCACTCTTAATGTAACTTTATCATCCCCACCTCCTGTACAGCGATAGGCCACATAGGTGGTGTGCTCACCCGGCACCATCCAGATACGCATCTCCAGAATCCGGTCTGCACAGGCAAAACGCCATACAGGCATACGGCCTTTCAACTGGAACTGTTCAAGATATCGATAACCGGTTGGCTGCACAGTATTTCCGTACCAGCGATTGGTGAACAGAGGCCACTCACGTCCAGCCACATTAAGCGTAGCATCAGCCTTGGTCATTAACAGATGCCGGTCCATAGCACCATGCAGCGGTGCGACCAATAATCCATGATAGCGCCTGGTCAGGGTCCCCGCGATGTTTCCACCTGCATAGCCACCCAGACCATCCATCAACCACCACTCTCTTCTTTCCGCCTGGGCCAAATCGCCACAAATATCACGTCCAAAACGAATCACACTGGGCATATCAGCCTCCCTCTCTGAATCCCGGATAGAGGGTCATGCCGCCATCGACAAAGAGTGTTGTGCCGGTAACATAGTCTGATTGATCCGATGCCAGCCATACTGTCGCCTTGGCAATATCATCAGGGTCGCCAATCCGCTCGTAGGGTATCAGCTCCAAGAGCGAAGACTCTGCCTCAGGCGTCTCCCATGCAGACCGGTTTATTGGTGTACGGATGGCGCCAGGTGCGATGCCATTAACACGAATCTTTTGGTGAGCGACCTCTTGGGCCACACTCTGCATGAACATCATCAAACCACCCTTGGAAGCAGCGTAATTAACATGACCTGCCCAGGGAATAACCTCATGAACAGAAGACATACAGATTACCTTTCCGGCAGCACAGGAGAGATCTTCATCCACACCTCGGCGTAAAAATTCCCGAGTCGCAGCACGGGTACATAGGAATTGGCCGGTCAGATTCACCGCCATGACCTTGTTCCACTGATCCAGAGTCATATCAATAAAAGCAGCATCCCGCTGAATACCTGCGTTATTCACCAGTATATCGATACTTCCCCATGCTTCGATTACCTGGCTGAACATCTGTTCAACATCAGATTCACTGCTGACATCAGCAAACACCGGCATCGCTGAGCCACCGAATTGCTTGATCTCATCAGCCACTCTTATCGCTTCAGCTTCATTGACCACATAGTTGATCGCAACTTTTGCGCCTGCCTGGGCCAGACCCTTAGCCACCGCTTCACCTATCCCGGAGTTCGCCCCGGTCACTATTGCCCTCTGTCCTGCCAAAATATCTGATTGTTGACCATTCATTTTTTCGCTCCTTTATTATTTTTTCTAGCGACTCTGTTAGGTTGCGTACAGCCCTATTTATCATGACTAGCGGCAAAGTAATTGTACTGTGTAGATCACCATACAGTTGAGTATTGGACGTTCTACCCCATCCTACCCTGTTTTTTCACATTCTAGCCCGGTAATTGTTACGGAAACATGATAAGGGTGAAATCATTGCTATCTCACTAAGATCATTCGATGAATATAACTGATTGTGTAGAGGTAATTTCATCTTGCCGATCGTATCCTAGTGGGCCATGCGGTAAATAAGATAATGATCAGAGCCCCGCTCATCAGTCAAGGCAAGGCGTACTCCGCAGGGAATGGCAAGCCCTTTCCAAGGAGTACAACGCAGCATTGACTGATGAGCGGGGCTCCCTTCGGGCCGACCCACAAGCCTAAGCAGCGTCGTTGCACTCACTTGAATTGGCCGGCCAGCCCTAAATATTTCATTTAGTAAGAATGTGTCTGTCTCCTAGATGGCTTAATGTATAACCTGATGTAGGTCGGATAAGCGGAGCGCCATCCGACAATCTCCTGCGGGAACCACCTGAAATGTTGGATGGCGCTCCGCTTATCCAACCTACCCGTCATTGAAATCCACTCTAATCCCAGATTAATATCTAGTGGGAACGGCTGATCGTTACCTTATTTACCGCATGGCCCACTAGAACTTCAATATCGATACTATTAACCCGGCGACTAAGTATGTCGTCTTCAGGGTTTCAAGCCTGCCCTTGATCAAGGCGCGGCTCGCAGGCAATGGTTGTTCCCTTGTCAAGAGCCGCAACACCGAGCAAGGGCAGGCTTGAAACCCCTAACAATATGGTTTTTAAAAGAGAGGCCGAAGTGTGCCTGCCTGCAGACTGCGTTATCAAAACTTGCTGTAGGAGTGCTACAGCGGCGTTTTGATGCCTTGCCGCAGGCAGGCATACTTCGGCTGAAGACAACATACTTAGTCGCCGGGTTAATAAGCTACCCTTATCTGTGTGGAGGTTGTCGAATTACCCATTACTTAGAAAGGATTAGTGATACACCACAGCTCCGAATCATAGACCTGACGTATCTACTGATCGCTTTTCGGTGGAACTTTAGAAGATCCTGAAGGTAGTTGGCTAAGATGCCAGGCTGGTAGGGTGGAAAAAACATTGGCACACCCACCCTACCCAAAGAGCAATACCATCGACTTGAAGCTGACTAGAGTGAGTATGGATAGAGACTAAGATTCATTTTTCTTTCGAACTGACAACTGAGGTGCTTTTCGAAATTTATCCATCAGGTGGAAAAGGCTCATCAATGGATGCCTGAATAGCATCCGAGGCCCAGCATATCGCATAACATCCTGTACCTTGGTGCGCATCTGCTTTGAATAGCAGTGTACGGTACAATGATTACAGGCTGGTTTTTCTGATTCAAAAGGGCAAGATTCCAGTCGCCGTTCCGCATAATCCAATAACTTTTCACATTCTGAACACAGCTTGCCGTTTGAATGGTGATAATCCCTGCAATAGATGACCATCATGGCAGCAATAGTCTTTTGTTCACGTTTGATTCTAGGACTCATTGAATTTAAACCGTCAACATGACGTTTGGTTTTCTTTTGATATAAAGGGCATTCTATTCACCATCGTATAGGTAATTTTATACTCACAATCGATATAAAATGGTTTATCTGAGATCAAGGCAAATAAAATAAACACTTTGGCATCGAAAGCGGCAAATTCTATAAATAGCTCACAGAATAATTATTAACCTTGCACCTTATTAGGTAGATTCAGGGCCTTCTTGTCGCCTCTAACAGTTTGAATGTAAAACGACAGGCCTAAGCGTGTCTGCCTATTAATGTGCCGGGTTAATAATTAAGCACCACTCACAATTTTGTTACCTCTACCCAACAGAGTTCAGTATAATGCAACAGCCTTCTCACTTTTAGTTTTAACCAGATCAAATAAAACGGTGTTAAAACTTTTCAAGGAAGGCAGTTCGTTAGCTTTTTATCATTTTTAAACTACTTAACGCTTCTTTACAGTCTTTCCAGATCAAACTATCTGAGGATTGTTCAATATAATGGAATTCATGAAAACATGGAGTTTGTATGAAAAAAACAGCATCGTCAGCCTTCTCATATATAGCTTACTTATTGCCGCTATGCATTCTGGCTTCGACTCCACTGCAGGCTGGACAGGTTACCAATCCAGCTTATGCCTCATCAGTAGCAAATCTATCGCTAAATAATTCAACCAACAGATTGATTATTAAATATAAACAAACACCAGAGACAAACAGACTTCCTGAAAACATGGCCAGTTTACTTGATACCTTGTCAGGTACTTCATCCAGTCATGTCAGGGAAATATTCAGTGGCGCTCAAGTGATTCAACTCGACCAGGAGATATCTGTCGAGGAGATGCAGGTAATAACGGATCAGATTGCACTACAAGATAATATTGAATATGCAGAACCTGATCTGATGATGTATCCACTGCTCAGCCCTGATGACCCCAGATATAGTGAACAATGGCACTATTACCAGGAAATTGGCGGCATCAAACTTCCAACCGCTTGGGACATTGCCCAGGGTGAGAATACGGTTGTAGCTGTGGTAGACAGCGGTTACCAGCCACATACTGATCTCAATCCAAACCTCCTGCCGGGATATGACATGATCAGCGACGAATTCGTTGCTAATGATGGAGATGGACGTGATAGTGACCCAACAGATGAGGGCGATTATGAGCCAACCTGTAATGACTACATCAGCACATGGCATGGTACCCATGTAGCAGGTACTGTGGCGGCTGTAACCAACAATGCACTGGGTGTTGCGGGTATAGCCTTTCGGGCAAAGGTTGTTCCGGTTCGGGTAATCGGTCGGTGTGGTGGTTACCTGTCTGACATCATGGATGGTCTTGCCTGGGCAGCAGGTTCAGAGATCCCGGGACTACCTGTTAATCCGAATCCTGCTCAAGTGATTAATATGAGCCTTGGAGGCCCTTCAACTAACTGTCCAGACACTGCGCTTAGCGCAATTGAGACTGCACGACAATTGGGGGCAACTGTCATTGTGGCAGCAGGCAACAGCAGTGAAGACAGCACTGCAATCTCACCAGCAAACTGCCCCGGGGTAGTATCCGTTGCAGCAACCGACTCAAATGGCAACCGGGCTAGCTTCTCAAATTTCGGTGATCTGGTTGACCTGGCAGCACCAGGTGTTGAGATTCTCTCAACATACAATGATGGTGTGGTCATCCCTGGTAATGAGAGTTACCGAATAATGAGTGGAACCAGCATGGCGACACCACACGTCAGTGGCGTTGCTGCCCTTCTCTATAGCTTGAAGCCAGATATCACGCCAGATGAAGTAGAGCGCATTTTGAGCGAAAGCACGCAACCCTTTCCAAATGACTGTGCTGGTTGTGGTACTGGTATTTTAGATGCCCAGGCAGCACTTGAGATGCTGCAGCCCACCGACCCCGGTGTGACGATGTTATCTGATGGGGTAGCCATTCCAGACCTTGAGGGAGAAGTTGGTGATGAACTGATGTTCGTAATTGATGTACCGACAGGTGCCAGCAGTCTGACAGTACGCAGTTACAATGGCACTGGAGATGCCGATCTTCACCTCCGCTTCGAAAGTCAGCCCACCCTGGAGATCTTTGACTGTCGCCCCTATAAATATGGTAATGAAGAACGATGCATCACTCGACCTGTTACACCCGGTAGACACTATATAATGCTGCATGGCTATAGTGCTTTCTCCGGTGTCAGTCTGATTGCTGATTACCAACTTGAAGATCCACAGCCTGGAACCGGTCAGATTTTCGAAAACCAGGATGACTATCCAATTCCCCAGTCAAGTCTGTCCGGAGTATCCAGCCCGATCATGGTTGACAGAACGGTGGCATCTGGTCAAATCCAAGTTGAAGTAGGAATACAACATAACTGGATTCGTGAGATTTCTGTAACCTTGATTAATCCCACTGGGGCTAAACATACTCTGAAAGGATTTGGCGGCTCAGGCATAGATCTTTTTGAAACCTATAACCTTGATCTGGGGGAGCTACCATCTGCAGGTGAGTGGAATCTGCAAGTTAAGGATTTGGGTCCATT
This sequence comes from Candidatus Thiodiazotropha sp. DIVDIV, assembly GCA_040506275.1. Lineage (GTDB taxonomy): Bacteria > Pseudomonadota > Gammaproteobacteria > Chromatiales > Chromatiaceae > Thiodiazotropha. Next base: position 505,007 of record JBEVXD010000001.1, on the reverse strand, counting down.
CTCAAGTGGCAATATCGATTATTGGAGAATTATCTTTCCTTGATCTAAACCATCACTTCGGCTCTGGCCCAGATGATTCAGTATCATCTGGGCATCAACACTCTCCTCAAATAAAAAGGCATACAGGTTAATCCTGCATGCCTTTTGTCGTTTACTTAATCTGTTGAGACTAGCGTCAAATCTGCAACCTCAGAACTGCCATTCATGACTTTAATACTTCACTCTTTTTCTTAAATTTTTTTAATTTCAAGATATAATTATATCAATAGATCATAACTATTCTATTAACCCAGCACCTTAATAACATCCTCCAAATGGGGATCGAACTATAAGAAAACTAGTAGCCATCGAGATCAGGTACTTATGATTGAACAAGATATACTGGACGGTCTTCAGGAATTATCTGACAGCGCATTTCCACGCGTGTGTAGCAATTGCGGCAGAGAATATGCCTCTTTAGAAGATTTCATCAAAGAGACTCAGAAATTGAGGGGACGAAGTGGCTTGATAGAAAATATTGGCTGTCCCGAAGAGGGTGACGAGCCTATTGTTGAGTTGTATAGAAACTGTATCTGCGGCTCGACATTAATGGAATTTTTTTCAAACCGTCGTGACACTTCTGAGCGAGGACAACTCCGCAGGGCTATCTTTGAAAAAACATTAGCATCGATAGTTGAAAATGGGATTTCGAAAGAAGAAGCCAGAAATGAGCTGATCGCAGTGCTCCGCTCAGGGGAGAGCCATCTGCTGGAAAAAATGGGGATTCGGGTTAAATTCTCGTAATCGGAGATAATGAAAAGAAATCCAGCTCAATTTTTTGGTAGCAGTCGCAGATGAATCCAGAGATTACCGAGAGGAGTATCTGGAGCATTGAAAAATCATCTCCCAAAAACCTGACAGCGCCATCAATTCGAAATATCCTGGCGGTAAAATCACACTGTACCAAGCATAAAAAAACCTCACTGTATTAAGTGAGGCTTTTAGGCCAGGTATCAGTAAATTGATCCCAGGAATAAATTGGTAGGCGCGATTGGAGTCGAACCAACGACCTCTACCATGTCAAGGTAGCGCTCTAACCAACTGAGCTACGCGCCTGGAAAGAGGCGAATCATACAGGCAGCCACATAGAAATTGCAAGTATGAAAAATGTACCGGCTCAACAGCAGATCAGCTTCAACGATCCCCGGTCAGGGGCACGAAGGTTACAGGCAAAAGATTCGAGGCACTGACCTGTCCAGACTCATCTTTCTGTAGCAGCATCAGATCCTGTGTGTAGTGACGTTTGCCCACTGGTAATACCAGACGACCGCCAGGGGCCAACTGGTCAATCAGGGGCTGCGGTATCTCTTCGGCTGCAGCAGTCACCATGATCGCATCGAAAGGGGCTTTATCGGGCCAGCCAAAATACCCATCCCCGACACGATAGCTGATATTTGAATAACCCTCTTTCTCCAGCTGACGGCGTGATCTCAGAGCCAGTTTGGGAATAATCTCTATGGTACAGAGATGATTGACCATTTCTGCAAGTACCGCGGTCTGGTAACCAGAGCCAGTTCCAACCTCCAATACCCTGTCTCCCTTTTTCGGCGCAATCAGATCGGTCATCAGTGCTACGATGAAGGGTTGAGAAATCGTCTGCCCTTTACCAATGGGTAGTGGACTGTTGTCGTAAGCGTGTGGTCGGAAGTCTTTTTTAACAAAATGTGGTCGTTGAACCCGACTCATAGCCGCCAGCACATGGTCCGCAAGCGTATTTCTACCAGTCATACGGCAAGCGTAGTTCGCTTCCGCTTTTATATCGTGGAGCATTCCGTCAAGATCTGCCATTGTCTACTCTAGCTAGCGCTGCGTATAAATATCAGTTTAGATTAATTCTATTCTAGAATAACACCTGAATTTTTAAAGGCTTTCATTCAAAACCTATATTAATGATTAATATTAGCAATCATCCGCTGATTTTGATCGAGCCACTACTCTTCGATTGAAAGGCGCTGTTCGTGCACAGAAACTTGTTGATACCCCCTGATAACCCTAATTTATTTGTAAAATCTATGCTTCCTGCAAACACCCTCTTCCAACGGGAGCCGGTTGTTGGAATGGAACAGGAACAACCGAGGTATTGTCTTTTCCTGCCCTCATCTTCCTCTCCTTCCCCCTAAGGAGGGTGTTGTAAAAGTATGTCGCTAATATTCGCAAATAGATTTTGAGTACAAAAGGACGCAAGTTTTACAGGTTTCAGCCCTTAATGGTGGGGCAGGGCCCCACCCTACGACTTTTGCGACACCCTCCTAAGGGAATGGGACGTTCGGTTTTAATTGTGCTGAATCTCGACTCATAGGGGCAAATAACCATTGATTAATCCTAAGCAATCAGGCCTTTGCTTTGCAGGTTCTTTATCTGGTCCCGAACTCTTGCCGCCTCCTCAAACTCCAAATCTTGGGCATGGCGATACATCTGCTCTTCCAGCTGTTTTAAGCGCTTCGCCATCTGTTTTGGCGTCATCTGTGCGTATTCAGCCTCCTCCTCAGCAACCTTGGCGTATTTCTTGGGATTGACCTGCCCCCCAGGATAAGCGCCCTCCATGATGTCTGAGATTGACTTAAGTATGGTCTGAGGAGTAATCCCATTTTCCTCGTTGTACTGCTGCTGCTTCAGACGACGTCGTTCTGTCTCATCAATCGCCCGTTGCATGGAACCAGTCATTTTGTCTGCATATAAAATAGCTTTACCATTAGCATTTCGCGCAGCCCTTCCGATGGTTTGGATCAGCGAACCTTCTGAGCGCAAAAAACCCTCTTTGTCAGCATCCAATATTGCCACCAGTGATACCTCAGGCATATCCAGACCTTCGCGTAGTAGGTTGATACCCACCAACACATCAAACTCACCCAGCCTCAAATCACGAATGATCTCCACCCGCTCCACTGTGTCGATATCAGAGTGAAGGTATCGCACCCTCACATCATGATCCCCCAGATAATCGGTCAGATCCTCCGCCATCCGTTTAGTGAGAGTGGTCACAAGCACTCTCTCCTGTTGGGCTACCCGCAAGCGAATTTCAGAGAGTAGATCATCGACCTGACTACTGGCAGGTCTGACCTCGACTTCAGGATCGACCAACCCGGTTGGCCTGACCACCTGTTCCACAATCGCACCGGATCGTTCTATTTCGTAATCCCGTGGTGTTGCACTGACATAGATGGTCTGGGGTGCCCGATGTTCGAACTCTTCAAACTTCAGAGGGCGGTTATCCAATGCTGAAGGGAGACGAAAACCATACTCCACCAGGGTCTCTTTTCTTGACCGATCACCACGAAACATTCCACCAAGCTGAGGAATGGTGACATGGCTCTCATCCACCACTAAGAGCGAATTATCCGGTAGATAGTCAAACAAGGTAGGCGGTGGCTCTCCTGATGCGCGACCCGACAGATAGCGGGAGTAGTTTTCAATGCCTGAGCAATAACCCAATTCATTAATCATTTCGATATCGAAACGGGTACGCTGTCCAAGCCGCTGGGCCTCTACCAACTTATGCGCAGAATCGAGTTGAGTGAGTCGCTCCTGCAATTCAATCTTGATCTGATCCACTGCTGCCAATAGCGTCTCTCTAGGGGTGACATAGTGACTTTTGGGAAAGATCGAATATCGAGGCACCTTGCGTAAAACTGCGCCAGTCAGAGGATCAAATACTGAAAGCTGCTCAATCTCATCGTCAAACAGCTCAACCCTGACCGCCTCAGAGTCCGATTCAGCAGGAAAAATATCTATGACTTCACCCCGAACTCTGAAGGTTGCACGGTGTAATTCAACATCGTTCCGCTTATATTGCAATTCGGCCAGTCGGCGTAATATCGATCGCTGATCGATCATCTCACCGCGACTCAGGTGTAACATCATGCCCAAATAGGAGCGAGGATCCCCCAAACCGTAAATCGACGAGACGGTAGCGACTATGATGGTATCTTTCCGCTCCAGCAGGGCCTTGGTGGCTGACAAGCGCATTTGTTCAATATGATCATTGATCGATGCGTCCTTCTCAATGAAGGTGTCAGAAGCAGGCACATAGGCCTCAGGCTGATAGTAGTCATAATATGAGACGAAATACTCAACGGAGTTTTTGGGAAAGAAATCTTTGAACTCGCCATACAACTGAGCTGCCAGAGTCTTGTTCGGCGCCAACACGAGAGTCGGGCGTTGCACCTCATTGATGACATTGGCGACACTAAATGTCTTACCCGAACCGGTGACACCCAGCAGAGTCATCCCTGCTTCTCCATCCTCTAATCCCTCTACTAACCGCCTGATTGCACCAGGTTGATCGCCTGAGGGAGCAAATTTTGAGGTCAATTTAAACACTTTACTCATTTTGGGGATTCTTCATCGTGAATTAATTGGCTATTATGACATCCGGACAACGTTATCATATTACCTTGATCGATCTGGATGCAGGTCATATGAATGTCTGTAACCTGAATCTGTGGATTCAGGTTTAATTTTAAATCCGTCGTTCAGCCAATAAGCTGATGTTTGAGCAGCAGGGATCAATAACCGCCATGAATTCACAACTATCAAGTCGCGTAAAAGCCGTTAAACCCTCACCTACACTTGCAATCACAGCCCGTGCCGCTGAGATGCGCGCCGCCGGCAAGGATGTCATTGGGCTTGGTGCGGGTGAACCTGATTTCGACACCCCGGAGCATATTAAAAAGGCCGCTATTGAGGCCATCAATGACGGATTCACCAAATATACTGCCGTGGACGGCACACCTGGCCTGAAACAGGCGATTATCGATAAGTTTCAGCGCGATAACGGCTTTGAGTATGCCATGGATCAGATTCTGGTCTCCTGCGGCGGTAAACAGAGCTTTTATAATCTTGCCCAGGCCATCCTTGATCCGGGTGATGAGGTCATCATCCCCGCACCCTACTGGGTCTCCTACCCTGACATGTCGATTCTGGCCGGAGGCGTTCCAGTGCTGGTCTCTGCGGGTGCCTCACAAAAATTCAAGATTACTGCCCAGCAGCTTGCTGCCGCCATCACAGACAAGACCAAGCTGTTTGTCATCAACAGCCCGTCCAACCCTACTGGCATGGCCTACAGCCGGGAAGAGCTGTCTGCGCTGGGTGAGGTTTTGAAAGAACATCCCAGAGTCATCATTGCCACAGATGACATGTATGAGCATATACTCTGGCCAGGAAACAGCTTCGTCAATATCTTAAATGCCTGCCCGGAGCTGAAGGATCGCACCCTGGTGCTCAATGGTGTCTCCAAAGCCTACTCCATGACAGGTTGGCGCATCGGTTATGCTGGCGGCCCTGCAGAAATCATCAAGGCGATGAAAAAGATCCAGTCCCAGAGCACCTCCAACCCCACATCCATATCTCAGGTGGCAGCTCAAGCTGCTCTGGAGGGCTCCCAAGAGTGTATTGCCGAGATGCTGACCGCATTCAAAGAGCGCCATGATTATGTGGTTGAGCGCCTCAACAGCATGCCAGGTATCGAATGCCTTCCCAGTGACGGCACTTTCTACTGCTTCCCTAAGATCGAAGAGGCATTGGCTGGCCTGGATGGGGTTAATAACGACCTCGAACTCTCGGAATATCTGATCTCTGAAGCTGGAGTTGCCCTGGTACCGGGTACAGCATTTGGTCTTGCTGGGCATGTACGCATATCCATCGCTACCAGCAGAGAGAAGCTGGAAACAGCCCTTGACCGAATTGAAGCGGTACTAAAAGGCTGATAGTCTGATTCACCTCGCCGGATCGCTGATCCGGCACATACTAATAACCCGGCGACTAAGTATGTCGTCTTCAGGGTTAATAAAATGGGTGCAGGATGCGCCCTACCACCACTCCAAGGAGGGAGACCCATGTCTCACGCACGTCCTTTTTTCATACTCAATAACCGCGGTCTGACCCTGATTGAACTGATCATCAGCCTTACGACACTTACGACCCTGATCGCACTGGCCACGCCATCCCTACTGACCTTAATGCTACGAAGCGAGCAAACTACTGCCGTAAACGGCTTCCTCAGCCATTTCTATCTGGCCAGAAGCCTGGCCATTCAGCAGGAACAACACCTGGTAATCTGCCCCAGTGAAAATGGGGAAAGCTGTATGGATAGTGGGATATGGAGCCGTGGGTTGATGGTCTTCGAAGATATTGAGAGAGACGGATTGCTAGACGCTAATGAACCTATACATGGAAAATATATTCTTCCGGAAGCATCGAAAATAGCAATCTACTCAAGCCAATACCGCAAAAAGGTGATCTATCACGGGGATGGCCGTCCAAGCGGGTATAACCTGACCCTGACCTTTTGTGATCCAGACGACCGGATCGAGCCAAAAGCACTTATTGTCAATAATGTTGGCCGGATACGTATTTCAGACCATGGCCCAGGCGGTTCACCACTGGAATGTGGCTATTGATTGTACTTTTTATTGATAAACTATTGACGCTAGGGCTCAGTCTCATTATTATGCGCCCCTCTCGAACAATTCCCCGGTAGCTCAGTCGGTAGAGCGGGTGACTGTTAATCACTAGGTCGGCAGTTCGAGCCTGTCCCGGGGAGCCAATTTAATCAAAGGGTTAGCGATTTATCGTTAACCCTTTTTTTATGGGTGATATCTCAATTTGTCACTTCAAAATCGGCAGGAAGCACGCACCCTTACCGCCAGAAAGTTGCGCAACACTCTGATTTCATGGAGATTACAGCCAATGCAGAACACCTATTCCCTGAGTCCCTGAAACTATTAAAGGTTAAAAAAACCTCTATAAATGCTCATCAAAACAGATCTGTATCACAACGTTCTCATGACCCATACAGTTTGAGAATGGTTCGCCCATCAAAGTATTGAAAAAGACACTTTAGAAAAATCCACAGCGCAACAGCTTTCGATAAAAAATACTTCTACTTACCGTACAAACTGTAGTATATGTCCCTTGAACTCTTGACTCAGATAATCTGTATGTTCCGGCTTGTATACGCTAGAGGTATAACCTAGGTCAATCATACGAGAGGCTAGTTTACTCTTACGACCTCGCCCAGGATCAACAAGAATAACTTCGCAATTTGGCTTTGCGTGTCGCTCAATAAACTTGGCAAGCAGTTCTGTGTGTTGATCCTCGTACAAAATGTCACTACCTATGATCAAGTCAAAAAGCCCCAGGTGATCGTTTTTGTCTGACCAATCGACGCGCTCAAATGGAATAGGAGCACCTTCATTCAGTAGTGTATTTCTTACTAAAAATTTTTCTGCTTCCGGATGATAATCTGTAGCAGTAATATCCGCAGAACGTTTGTTTAGGATTAAGCTGGATAGCGCGATACCACACCCTACCTCTAAAATCCTTTTAGAACTGATATCATAGTCAAATATTAAATTTGCAAGCACTAAACTGGATGGCCATACCACACCAAATATTGGCCAGGTTGCAGAGGATATTCCCAGCTTTTCAGCAACTCCATCAGGATCATGAAATTGTTGGTTATTACGCAGGGTGCAAAGATGGATGTCTGTCTCTCCAAACTCTATAGTTTGGTAACTTAAACGGAGATGTGTCATTGATTCACCTGATACAATTGGCGCCAAGCCAGCTATCCGGGATAAATGACAAAACGAGAATTTGATCCCAGTGTAAACCACCACATCAAAAAGGCAATATTATTTCATTTGAAGCCCAATGGCTTGAGAACTGATTTTTAGTTCTTTACCTGATTACCCTCAATGCTTGAATTACAGAGCTGAGATTAGGTATCAAATCAAACATCCGCAAAGGTTGCGAATGATTGCTGTGGATTGGGGGAGATAATCTGGTATCCATATGCAGATAAACTTTATCGTATATATTTGAGTATAGTTTCAGGTTGAGTAGAGTTTGGAGCAATGCATAAAATGGATTAACAATTAAGGATACTAATTTTGAGCCGTTTATATTTTAAGAAAGTTACGATTTCGACAGTTGCAATAATATCCACTCTCTATCTAGCAGTATGTTTCTATTATTACCATAATCAGGAACTGATTATATTTCCAGCCAGCAAAATTGACCTCTCTACTGAATTTAATTTCGAGTTAAAACATAAAGAGTTTTTCCTCGATACTCCTGATGGCGCTCGATTAAATGCTGTACTTTTCGAAGCAGAGACCCCAAAGGGAATCGTCCTGCATTTTCATGGCAATGGTGAAAACATGATGCATATGAAATATGTAGCAGAGCCATTCATCTCTCGAAATTACAGTCTTCTGGCCATGGATTACCGGTCCTATGGAAAGAGCTCAGGCAGTTTAAGTGAAGAGAGTCTCTATTCCGACGCTGCACTGTTTATGCAATATCTGGAAGATTCAGGATGGAACCCGTCTGATATAATTATTTACGGTAGATCTATCGGAACCAGTATAGCTATACAGTTAGCTGCGCAAAGCAACCCCCGGGGGGTTATCTTATATTCACCATTCTATAGTTTAAAATCATTGGTTTCTGAAATACTGCCTTTCATACCTGTTGAAGTGATCCTCAAATTCCCACTGGAATCTGCAAAATACATGAGTGAAGTAAGCTCTCCTGTTCTTATTCTCCATGGTGATTCTGATTCAGTGATTCCTGTATCGAATGCTGAAAAACTCTCAAAAATAAAAGGTAGATTGGTGGTTTTAAAACATGGCACTCATGAAAACCTTACCAACTACCCTCAGTTCTGGAGTGAGATTGATGATTTTCTGAGTAGCATTATTCCACGAAATTTATAACTCCTATCGGCTCAGTTATATTTTCAGCGACATGCTTGGCAGGTGCTACCCCACCATCAAGCTAGTGGGCCATGCGGTAAATAAGGTAATGATCAGAGCCCCGCTCATCAGTCAAGGCAAGGCGTACTCCGCAGGGAATGGCAAGCCCTTTCCAAGGAGTACAACGCAGCATTGACTGATGAGCGGGGCTCCTTCGGGCCGGCCCACAAGCCTCAGCAGTTTCGTTGCACTCACTTGAATTGGCCTGCCAGTCCTAAATATTTCATTTAGTGAGAATGTGTCTGCCTCCTAGATGGCTTAATGCATAACCTGATGTAGGTCGGATAAGCGGAGCGCCATCCGACAATCTCCTGCGGGTACCACCTGAAAATGTTGGATGGCGCTCCGCTTATCCAACCTACCCGTCATTGAAATCCACTCTAATCCCAGATTAATATCTAGTGGGACCGGCTGATTGTTACCTTATTTACCGCATGTCCCACTAGTCCGTAACGGACAATCAGGATCTCAATTCAATTTGCACCCCGATACCTTTGCTTCCATCAATCTCCACATCCCCAGGCACATTCAACGTAAGGTTCAATATTTCCCCACCAGTTTGTATCGGTATCCAGGGAGTCTCGAATGAGAGGGGGATGCTCTCCGATATTTCGGAATTTTTAATAACCGCATCACTTACTGACCGGTCGTGAGACTGGCCTGTAGGGGCTCTTGAAAATGAGAGTTGATAGTTACCAATACCCGTCGCAATTAACGTACAAAAACCTCTCAGCTTGAAATAGCTATATCCCTGTTGATCAACAATGGTAATCGCACCATCACTATCTCCTGTAAGAACAGCACTTGTCGCTTCATCTATCTCACGAGTAGTGACACTATTTGTAAACGGAACCTCGTGCACTCCCTCACCGAACAGTTGCATACTCTCAGTTCGAATCAGGCTGACAATATCAATATTTTTAGCAATCTTTGGGTAGCTGCCCTGCACCTCAACATCAAATGGACCAAAGACATCATTGCCTATTCTGTATTTGATATGCCAGGTTCCCGCAGCCAGGCCGATTTTTTGCACCGAACTGACATGTGCGCCTGTCGGGGTAATCAATGTTGGTGGATTATTTGTATTCCAACCACTTGGCTCTGAGGCTCCGTCCATCCAGAGTTTTGTCGAAATCGCATAATCAGGCCATAGATTATTCATCATCACAATAAACAGATCGTCTTGGGATTTATCTATCGTTTCGGTCAGGCCAATGGTTGGGCGCTGTTCATTTGCCCAGTATTTGATGTTGTAAATCAGGTTGGTGTCGCCGTAAATATTCAGCCACATGGGATACTCTCTGCCGGAGAGGTATTTTGTATCGACATCATAGCCATCTCTGCCGATATCAAGCTTGATTGCAGAGCTCCACAATAGATCGAAGTCAGTAAAATCCCCCAGTTTTCTGATCTTTCCCAGTGCAGGCAGCGTCTCTCGAATTGTGCTGTTTGTCTGTAGTGCCTCCCATATGCGACTCATGATGAAATAGTGTCCCCAGGAGTTCGGATGGTATCGATCATGTGAGAGCAGACCCAATCTTGCTGGACGGAAGTAGTTAGTGTTGATCACCACATCTGCCAGATTACGACACTCTGCATCCAGAGCTTTCCAGTCTCTCAACCTATCCTGCATCAGTGGTGAGAGTAACTTGTTGACCTCTTCATATTCAGAAGTGTAGAGGCCTGTTTCACCCGGCTGACTACTGGTCTCATGCATTACAGGAACACAGTACTTCTTTTTGACTCGCTCAATGGGCTTTCTTGAGTGACGCTCTTCATCATAAGGAACCAACCTCGAATAGATCAGCAGCGCATCTGGATTGTGCAATTTGAAATAGGCGTAGAGTGCCTCTGCATCACTAATCATCTCTGCCTGAGTTCTGCCACCCAATCCAAGAATGGCATCATTAATGCCAAGCTCAACGATGATGACATCAGGATTAGCCTGGCTGGTGAACTCCACATAATTCTGACCTGTCAGTGGATCCGGGTTGTTTAGTGCATACTGGTGGGTTAAGGCGCCTGCCCCGGTATGATGGAAGAGAACATTCACTCCCTCTGCAGCCAATGCTCCATTGATGTGGTCAACCCAAGTTTCCTTCCATGGAAATACCACTTCACTCGACCCCAAGACCGCAACTTTTGCAGCTTCAGATGCTGCTATATTCCGGTTTGTCTGTTGCACCATCATGGTCAGTTTATCCAATGCCTCCTCTGTCAATTCGGGGTTGTAGCTGATCTGACTTCTCAAGTCTGTGGTCTGGAGCAGGTCAACTATGCGTTCGATCAGCAGTGATTCATCGCTTGTCAGCGGTCCGTTTGGGCCGGGATAATCAACAGCACCTCCAGGGCTACTCCCCTGATCCGGGTTGAGACTCACTACATATTCACTACCTTGGGTCAGTATCTTTGTTAATCCATTGGTGGCGATCATAGTGACCACAACATGTGCAGGGTCCAACACAGGAAATGAAAACTCAAAATGTGTGGTTAGCCCATCACCATTTATCGGGCCAGAGGCAAGTGTTGCGGTATTTACAGTCATAGTGGAATCATCCTTTGAATTCTGGTGAACGTCCGAAGCCGTTCACAATCCCCCGTCAAGTGGCGACATGTGAGTCACCATCTTCTTAATAACATATTGATTTAAAAAAATATTTCACTTATTGAACATTTTTACATAATTATGCGCTATGATCCCAATAAGGACATCAAAATTATCCAATATGTTCGAACTAATAATAATGACAGTAAATGATTGAATAATCTCAATATCTAGGGGAAAGATGTGATGTCATTAGAAAAACGCGTAGGCTTGGGGCCGATCCCTAATTCGCCCGAGATGTATATCAATGAAAAACAGGTCGACGGAATGTCAATCCTGAAAAAATTCGGCTGGAAGTTGATCTGTATTCGAAGAGCACAGACAGGACAAGCACTAACCTTGTTGAAAAACCGCCTCGATAAGACTGTCGGTGTACTGGGGGAAGATGGCATCCTCCGACTCCAGCCAGAGATCAAGATCCGTCATAGCCGATATGCAGATTAGTACAGATCTTCTCGACATTGTAAAACGCCATAACAAAAGATAGCCCTACCAGACAGTTCTACAGCTTCAATCATAGCTTTTGACTGGCGCAGGTGCCAGTGTCTGCTCCTGAGTTTGATTAAGCTCTAGATTTGACTGATATTCAGCACTTTCCCATTCAAAACGCGGTAGGTTACTAAAGGACTGGATCAGGCCATTTGTCCATGCAGCCTGTAGTTCATTCAGATACTCTCCCTGCTCCTCAAACTTGCACCTGCTCGCAAGCTGAAAATCATCTGCGCGATAAAGTGAAAGCTCATATGGCGGGCCGACGGTGATATTGGACATTGTGGTGGAACTGAGAGATACCAATGCCAGGCGAGCGCTATCATTCAGCGGCAAGTCATGTCGTAATACCCGATCAAGTACTGGTTTTCCATACTTAGTCTCACCAATCTGCAGATAGGGTGTACTTTTCGAAGCCTCGATATGGTTACCCTGAGGATAGATCAACATCAAGCCATGAGGTTGTCCCTGAATCTGTCCACCTATTATCAATGAAACTTCGCCACTGACCCCAGCTTGTTGAAGCACTGTACTGTGTTGTTGCTGAACCTGCTGACTCACACGCCCCACATAGTCTGCCGCTTCAAAGAGGTATCTTGCTGACAGCAGACTATCGACCCCTGTTGGGTAATCAATATCCCGCTGGATTATGTTCACTATCTCCTGGGTTGTTGCCAGATTTCCTGCAGAGAGTATGACAAACAACCGATCAGGTGCAGGATTGAAGACATGCATCTTCGAATAGGAAGTGACATAGTCTACACCGGCATTGGTACGGGAGTCGGAAGCGAACAACATGCCATCCTTTACACAGATACCGAGACAATACGTCATAAAGTAACCTTATATTATTTACGGGTATGGATTAGGTCTAATCGTGAGATTTCAGGTCTTGCATCTTAATACAAACTAGAAAGCTCTGGATACCATTTACTCAACCTTTTGCCCCTCGAAAGAATCTCAACACTGGCATAAAAACTGCACCCATTATCTCCAAGCATTGAAATAGGTATTCAGTGCAGAGCATCAGCACCAATCTGGAGCATATGACGCACCATGTCAGTTCGCATCGCCATACAACACCGCACAGAATACCACTTTGACCGTCAGGTTGATCTCGCCCCCCATGTAGTTCGCCTGCGTCCAGCACCACATACGCGCACCCCAATGCACCACTATTCATTGAAGATTGAGCCAGAAAAAAAGTTTCTGAATTGGCAGCAGGATCCATTTGGTAACTATGTGGCACGCTGTGTATTTCCTGAAAAAGCGAAAAGTCTGGTTATCGAAGTCAATCTTGTTGCCGACCTGGTTACCATCAATCCATTTGATTTCTTTGTCGAGGAGGATAGCGAACACTATCCCTTCAGCTACGAAAAGCAGCTGGAAAAAGAGCTGTTCCCCTATTTTGAAATCAAGGAAAAGGGTCCGCAGTTGTCTGCCTGGTTAAAGGCTCTGAAATCAGATCCAGTTGGATTTAATTACAAGCTGGATACTTCGACTGCAGAAGATCGAAAGAGAGGACCTCATATTGTTCATTATCTGGTAGAACTTAACCAGCGACTGCAACAGGATATCAACTACACCGTACGTATGGAGCCTGGTGTACAGAGCTGTGAGGAGACCTTAACTAAAAAAAGTGGCTCCTGTCGTGACAGTGCCTGGTTACTGGTTCAGGTTTTACGTCACTTAGGTTTGGCAGCACGTTTCGTATCCGGCTATCTGGTTCAGCTTGTCGCTGACCAGAAGTCTCTCGACGGCCCCTCTGGCCCGGAAGCCGATTTCACCGACTTGCATGCCTGGACTGAAGTCTACATACCTGGAGCTGGTTGGGTAGGCCTCGACCCCACATCAGGTCTATTTGCTGGTGAGGGGCATATCCCTCTGGCCTGTACACCTGATCCGGTCAGTGCTGCACCTATAGAGGGTGCTATTGATGAGTGTGAAGTCACCTTTCACCATGAAAACAAAATTGAACGTATTCATGAGGACCCACGAGTAACCAGACCATACAGTGACAAACAATGGCAGGATATTCTGAGTCTTGGAGACTTTGTTGACAGACAGCTGGTCAAAGGCGATGTCAGACTCACTATGGGGGGTGAGCCAACCTTCGTTTCCATTGACGATATGAATAGCCCTCAATGGAACACCGCAGCGCTAGGGAGTCATAAGCGTGAACTTGCCGGCGTATTGCTACAACGATTGAAAAAGGCTTTTTCCACAGATGCTGTGCTCCACTATGGCCAAGGTAAATGGTATCCCGGAGAGCAACTGCCCCGCTGGGCGCTTACCTGTGCCTGGCGCAAGGACAAACAACCTATCTGGCAGCATCCTGAATTGCTCGATCAGCCCGACTCTACGAGTGAATACTCTTTGCAGCATGCCCAGCTTCTGATTCAACAGATCCAAAAGCATCTTCACCTGGAAGATCGCTATATCGTTCCCGGACTGGAAGACAATCTTTACTACCTCTGGAAGGAGGGTACATTACCGACCAATGTTGATGCACTGGACAATAAGTTAAGTGATCCTCTCGATCGTGAACGCTTGCGCAAAGTCTTCGAGCAAGGATTACAGAAGGTCGTCGGTTATGCTCTACCCATCGCCTGGGATTATCATCAACAGAGCTGGGCAAGTAATCCGTGGCGTTTTCGACGTGGCAATATGTATCTGATACCAGGTGATTCATCCATGGGTTACCGATTGCCTCTCGACTCCCTACGTTGGGAGAAAAAGGAAAAACGTCATGCTGTTCATCCCCGCGATCCTTTTGATCAACGAGAACTGCAACCTGAGATAAAAGACCGATTGCGTATAGTTCAGAGTGGCCAGATAACCCCACTGCCACCAACACCGAAAGCTGCTGATGACCCTTCTCTGTTCGATGGTGAAGGAGAGAATCAGAGTCTGATCAGAACTGCATTGTGTGTCGAACCCAGGGATGGCCATCTCTATATTTTTCTACCACCACTGACAGAACTGGAACACTATCTTGACCTGATCAATGCCATTGAAGCCGCTGCAGTGGAGAGTGGCGTTGCGGTGATTATGGAAGGATACGAACCGCCTAAGGATCCCCGCCTGGAGCGGTTTCTAATCACACCAGACCCAGGTGTCATTGAAGTCAATATTCATCCCAGTAATAACTGGCGTGACATGGTGAAAATGACCGAAACCCTCTATGACGAAGCGCGACAATCCCGTCTTGGAACTGAAAAATTCATGCTTGATGGTCGACACTCAGGCACCGGCGGTGGCAATCACATCACTATCGGGGCTGCCGATCCCGGGGACAGCCCGATACTACGCAGACCACACCTGCTACGTAGTCTTTTGAGTTACTGGCAACATCATCCTGCACTCTCCTATCTCTTTTCCGGCCTCTTTATCGGTCCAACCTCTCAGGCCCCCAGAGTGGATGAAGCAAGAGATGATGCATTGTACGAGCTTGGCATCGCCTACAGTGAAATCCCCCCAGGTGAAACACCAGCGCCATGGCTTGTCGATCGCATACTTCGCCATCTGCTGGTGGATCTCACCGGAAATACCCATCGATCAGAATTTTGCATCGACAAGCTCTATTCACCCGATTCCCCGAGCGGGCGGCTTGGGCTGGTGGAGTTTCGTGGTTTCGAAATGCCACCCCATGCCCAGATGAGTGCATTGCAGATGCTGCTGTTGCGCTCACTGATTGCTCGTTTCTGGGATACCCCATATGAGCTGCCACCGGTTCGCTGGGGCACAGAACTGCATGACCGCTTTATGCTGCCCCACTATATTGAGCGGGATATCGCTGATGTAGTCAGAGATCTGAATAGATCCGGTTACGGTTTTGAAGACGAATGGTTCGCCCCTTTCCTTGAGTTTCGTTTCCCCCGTTACGGCACCATTAATGTCGATGACCTTGAGATGGAGTTGCGCTTTGCAATCGAACCTTGGAACGTATTGGGTGAAGAGGTAACCGCCCATGGCACAGCCCGCTACGTAGACTCCTCAGTTGAACGTTTACAAGCCAAGATCAAGGGTGTGACACCCGGTCGCCATGCAATTACCTGCAATGGCCGGCAACTCCCTTTATGTAACACAGGCACCCAAGGTGAATATGTTGCAGGCGTTCGCTTCAAAGCCTGGCAACCACCCTCTGGATTACACCCCACCATTGGCAGTCATGCACCACTGGTATTTGAAGTAATCGACACCTGGAACCGCTCTTCCCTGGGTGGATGTACCTATCACGTCGCTCATCCTGGTGGACGTAGCGAAGAGACCTTTCCAGTCAATGCCAACGAAGCTGAAGCACGACGTCTTGCGCGTTTTATCGAGCAGGGCCACACTGGAGGAACGATTGATCTGACTGAAGAACCTGTCAACCCCGACTTCCCCCATACCCTGGATTTAAGAACTACTCTCCCAGGAGTCGCTAAATGACGATTAATCGGGAGTCCTTCGAAAACCATCGTTTCTTTGATGAACTGATTACAGCGAATGGCAACGCCAGAGGCTATGCTCGCAAACTGATCAGCTACCTGGGAAAGCTTGACGAAGGAGAGCTCGAATCCCGCCAACTAGGTGCTGAGCTGGCTATCAAACAGATGGGAATAACCTTTCGGGTATATACCCAGGAAGAGGGTTCTATCGACCGTGTCTGGCCCTTTGACATCATTCCCCGCCTGATTCCAAAAAAGGAGTGGGACTCCATAGAGGCAGGGCTGAAACAGCGGGTAGAGGCTTTGAATCTTTTCATTGATGATCTTTACCACCAACAGAAGATCGTAAACGACAAGGTTTTTCCAGCCGAGGTACTGGCAGAGTCAGAAAACTTCCGGGAACAGTGCATCGGCATTAACCCGCCTCTTGGTATCTGGGCCCATATTTGCGGCAGTGATCTGGTACGGGATGACAAAGGAAAAGTGTATGTTCTGGAAGATAATTTAAGGGTACCTTCCGGAGTCTCATATATGCTGGAAAACCGCCTGGTGACGAAAAGGGTTTTCCCGGAACTGTTTGAAACCTACAGTCCTCTGCCAGTGGATGACTACCCTGCAGAACTTTTTGATACCTTGGCGGCACTCTCCCCTCGCCCCGGTGATAATCCGGAAATTGTGGTACTCACACCAGGCATCTACAACTCAGCCTACTTTGAACACGCCTATCTGGCACAACAGATGGGATGTGAACTGGTTGAAGGACAGGATCTGGTGGTTAAAAAAGATGATTGCGTCTATATGCGCAACATTGAGGGTCTGTCACGGGTTGATGTAATCTATCGTCGTATTGATGATCTGTTTCTGGACCCAGAGGTCTTTGATAAAGATTCATTATTGGGTGTTCCTGGACTGATGCGGGCCTGGAAAGCTGGAAATGTTGCCCTTGCCAACGCACCAGGTGCTGGTGTTGCTGATGACAAAGTTGTCTACTCTTTCATACCTGAAATTATCCGCTACTATCTTGACCAGGAACCCATTGTACCCAACGTCCCCACTTGGCGTTGTATGGACAAAACCTCCTGCGAGTATGTATTGGACCATCTCGAGGAGTTGGTAGTGAAACCTGCTAATGAGTCGGGTGGCTATGGCCTATTGATAGGTCCCGCATCAACCAGACAGGAGCGCGAAACCTTCCGCAAGCTAATCAAGGCCAATCCGCGAAACTATATTGCACAACCGACCTTAGGCATCTCCACTGTACCGACAATATCGCGTGGTGCACTTGAACCTCGTCATGTGGATCTTCGTCCCTTCATTCTCAGTGGTAAAACCATGGAAGTGACCACGGGAGGTCTGACACGTGTCGCACTGAACAAAGGCTCACTGGTGGTGAACTCATCCCAGGGAGGTGGCAGTAAAGATACATGGATTGTTGATAGCTGAATGATATTTAAAACAGTTGATACAGGTCATAATTGAGGTAGGAACAAGCGATGCTTTCCCGAGTTGCAGAAACCATTTATTGGATAGGGCGTTATCAGGAACGGGCTGAAAACATAGCACGTCTGATTACGGTCAACACCAATCTAATGCTTGACCTCCCTTCAGGGGTTGCCCCCGGATGGGATGTGTTGATCCATCTTTTGGGTTGTCATGAATTCTATCTGGAACGTCATCCTGAGTTTACTGAACGGCGTGTCGCTAACTTTTTGATCAGTGATGAATCCAATCCCAGTTCTATCATCAGTACACTTTCGGTGTTGAGAGAAAACGCGCGCACCATTCGCGAGATACTACCCCGTGAAGCCTGGGAGACGATCAACAGTTACTATCAAACAGCCTTGGAGAGTAAACAGAACAGTTTTTCTCGTCAGGGCAGACAAAGTTATCTGCAGCATATCATTGCCGGTTCTCAATTAATGACTGGTCTTTTGGCCGGCAGTATGAATCACGACACGGCATACCACTTTCTCAATTTAGGGCGTAAACTTGAACGTGCGGATATGACAACACGTATTATCGATGTACGATCTGAGAATCCTATTCCTGAAGATGCGCCTGAACTTGCCCCGTTCGAGGATATACTTTGGATGAGCATGCTTAAATCACTAAGCGCTCATCAGATGTATCGTCAACATATGCAGGTTCGGATACGTCGAATGGACGTTTTACAGTTTCTGTTCAGAACCAACAGATTTCCTCGTTCAATTAGCTATTGCACGGATAACATCAGCTTTAACCTCTCACGTTTACCTAAAAATCGATCGCCGTTAAAAATCCTTAAGCAGATCAACAACACGCTTTTAGAAATGCCTTTAGAAAAGATGGATAATAACGTTCTTCATGATTTCATTGATGATTTACAGATCAGTTTGGGAGAACTTCATGAAGCCATCTCCAAAGCCTATTTCCCTCCTGGGGTTATGGATGTTGCCTGATTGACAAAACGATTATTTGACAGCGTCATTGAGCTGTAACATAAAGATGATCTGATATTGAATTAGAGCGTACAATAGACGCAACAACCACAACAAAGGTGATTTTGAGAATGTCTGCGAAAATCGTAGAGCAGCAACCACTCCGATTTGTTCACGGCTTGTTTCTGTTCTTGCTTGTATTTGGACTTTGGCTGCTATTGGTAGGCAATCTTGATCCAGCAGAACTGGCTGCAGGATTAATGATCGCACTTATTGTAACTTTGGCAAGCCGCCCACACCTCAGAATACTCTCAGGTTTGATTATCTCACCTTCAGCTATCGTGCCTTTCATAAAGTATCTCGGCACTTTTTTTCTAGCATTGATCCGCGCCAACATTGACATGGCGCGTCGTGTACTAAGCCCTTCACTGCCTCTGCGACCAGCGGTGGTCGAGGTTGAAACCAATCTCAAATCTCCACTAGGCCGTCTGATTCTGGCTAACAGTATTACATTGACACCAGGCACCCTCACTGTCGACGTACAGAATCAGGTGCTTCTGGTGCACTGGGTCGACTGCCCCCCCGACACTGATATCTCAACGGCCACCCTGGCAATTACCAGCCAATTTGAAAAGCATCTGAAAGGTTTCGTGATATGACATTGACCGTTTTGGAAACAGTGGCACTGGTTTTATTGGGTGCAGCAGTATTATTGAGCCTGTTGAGGCTTATTCTCGGACCGACTGCTCCGGATAGGGTAGTTGCCGCTGATACACTCGCAGTAATGACAACCTCCGGTTTAGTGGTATTGGCAGCATTGCTGGGATCTGCCCTCTACCTGGATGTGGCATTGATCTACGGCACCCTGGCGTTTATCGGTGTGGTCGCTATCGCGAGAACTATAGAAGGTAATGGCTCATGAGAATGGTGGCAGATCTGTTTCTTCTTATTGGTGCGGCCTTTACCCTGTTTGGAGCAATAGGGTTGATTCGGATGCCCGATGTCTACAACCGAATACAGGCTGGAACCAAAGCGGTAACCCTTGGCTCTTTATCACTGCTAATTGGTATCGCCCTGCTCTATCCCAGCTGGTGGTCGAAACTTCTGGTGATAGGAATACTTATTCTGATCACTAACCCACTGGGTTCTTCCACCATAGCCAGAGCGCTTCTGATGGCAGGCGTCAAGCCTTGGAAAAAAGAGCCCCTCACAAATTCAAGCGAGGTGGACCAATGACCGACCTGGAGATCTGGATCGCCCTGCTCCTGGCAGTAATGATGTTGAGTTCCGCCGCACTGGCGCTGCTTGTTAAAAATCATCTGGCCGCAGTCGCTGCCGCCTCAGTCGTTTCTCTGGGTCTGGCGCTGCTTTTCGCGCTGATGCGTGCACCGGATGTTGCAATGACTGAAGCAGCTGTTGGCGCTGGCCTGAGCAGTCTGATTCTGGCACTGGCCCTGCGTCGACTGGGACTATGGCAAATTGAAAGTAGGCGCGAGAAAACCAATCTGCTTTCAGTTACATCCGGGGGAAAGAAGAATGCGTAATCTAACCGGTCTGCTGTTTGCCGGAGGCTTGGGCTTTATGTTGCTGGCCATTGCCAGTGGCATCGATTTTGGCAGCCCCCCGATGACAATTGGCGAGGCGATTCAATCATCCTCACCCCAGGAGATAGGTGCAGCCAATATCGTCACTTCAGTAGTACTCGGATATCGCGGAATCGATACCCTGGGAGAGCTCTCCATTTTGTTTGCCGCAGCCTCAGCAGCAGGATTGGTTCTAGGGCGTAGACAGACAACCGCAGGCACACAAACCAGAGGTGGATTTGTTCTCCATCATGGTGGTGCCCTGCTGTTCCCGTTTTTGTTGACTATAGGTTTTTACATTATCTTTCACGGTCACCTGACACCAGGAGGTGGATTTCAGGGTGGTGTCATACTTGCCGCCGCTTTCTTCCTTCCATTGTTGGCCTCTCCAGGCGCACGCTTACATCACTCTATCCTGAGTGTGATAGAAGCCTTTGCCGGTGCAAGTTTCATATTAATTGGTCTGGCAGCTCTGGCAGAGGGAAAAGCTTTCCTGCAACCGATGCTGAATCAAGACACGCTTGGGTCTTTGATATCCGCAGGCACCTTACCCCTGCTCTATGTTGCGGTGGGTTTGAAAGTAGGTGCCGAACTGGCAAGCCTGTTATCTAACCTTGCACAAACGGAGTCCCAACAATGATCCCGGGTGTCACACTTGAATTGATACTCTATACAACAGCCTTTGGGCTGGTCATTATCGGTCTGGCTGGGGTGGTGCTGTCCAGGCATCTATTTCGCACGGTTCTGGCATTGGTCATCGCTGAAGCAGGCGCCAATCTGATGCTGGTGCTTTCAGGATATCGCTGGGAAGCGGTTGCACCGATCCTCATTGAACGAAGTGAACAACCCGCCATGGTTGATCCCGTGCCACAAGCAATGGTGCTTACTGCGATTGTAATCGGTGTCGGCATTCAGGCATTGGCTGTCAGCATTCTGATCCGAATACGTCAGCGTTATACCTCCCTGGATCGTCGTGATGTGGCAGAAAAGATGGATGCTGAGATTGCTGTTACTGCCGGGATACGACGGGATATCAGCCAGGATGCACCACTGGGAGAGAGCCCACTACAACCCTTACCTGCTCAGTCGACTGAATCCCGTGGAGGCGACGTATGAACTACTTGGTTCTAACCATCGCCCTGCCCATGCTTGGTGCCTTTCTATTACCTGTCGTCATGCAGAGTTCCAAGGCCATTGGGCTTTGGCTCGGGCCGGTTATTCTCGGCTACGGCTGTTGGCTGTTGGGAAATCTATGGTTCAGTGATGCCAGTCTGCCTGTATCAATCGCCATCGGTGGATTTGCAGCGCCCTTGGGTATTAACCTCTATATCGATTCCCTGGCCCTGTTATTTGCGTTAGCCACACAACTTATGGGACTGATATGTTGGCCATTCAGTCTGAATCAGGATACAGCACGACGCCAGTCATTGATGTTGTTGCTGGTGGCTGCCTCAACTGGCCTTGCACTCTCCGGTGACCTGTTTAATCTCTATGTGTTCTATGAACTGGCAGCAGTGGCAACCTTTGGTCTGATAGCGGCATCAAATACCACAGCTTCCATTGCGGCAACCTTTCGCTATCTGATTTTGAGCGGTATTGGTTCCGTATTGACCCTACTCGGCATTGCCCTGGTCTATAGCCAGACCGGCACCTTGAATCTAGCGCATCTGGCCCAGTTGGCTCCTGAGCTTTTAAATGACAAATTGGGATTGACTGCCTACCTGCTGATCCTGATAGGCATAGGTGTTAAGGCGGAACTGTTTCCTGTCAATGCATGGGTTCCTGAAGTCTATGCAACAGCCTCAGGCAGACTATCCGGCTTTCTCGCTGGTCTACTCTCAAAACTTGCGCTGCTGATCATTCTGCGTCTATTGGTATTGGTTTTCCACCAACCTGAGGCCATACAGATTATTCTAATCCTCGGCATTCTAGGCGTCATCAGTGGTGAACTGGCTGCTTGGCGTGCCAAAGATATGCGACGTATGCTCGGTTTTTCTTCCATCGGTCAGCTGGGAATCGTCTTCATTGCCCTCTCTCTGCCAGATGAACGTGGTTTGCTCGCCCTGTTGGCTTTGTCTCTGCATCACCTGGTAATCAAAACAGGACTGTTCATGCTGGCCGACGGTTGGGGGGGATCTCTGGAACGTCTTAGGGGCATTGCCAGAACCTCACCCATTGGTGCTGCTCTCTTTACACTGTTTGCGCTCTCCCTGGTAGGTGTGCCACCACTGCCTGGGTTCTGGGCAAAGTTCACACTCATCACAGAGCTCGCAGCGCAGAGTGAGCCGCTCTATCTTATTGGACTTTTAGTGTTTCTATTCGCGACTGTAGTTGAGACCAGTTATCTGTTCCGTATCGTTGCCTCAATGTACAGTCGAACTGAGGTACCGGATCAACCGGCACGACCACATCTACCTGGAATCTCCTTGGCTACTGCCTCACTATTCGGCATCTCCCTGCTGGCAGCAACTGTGCTGATTGCCCCAATTGGCGATGGCCTGCAGGCAGTGGCCTCTGAGACTAAAAATATCGACCTCTATATTCAAACTGTATTACCTGCGACTCCCGGAGGCCAGTTGTGATTCTCAGCCTATTGGATGAGCTATTGATCTTTTCCGGTGCAACCCTACTGGTTGCCCTTATTCTTGGCCGAGGTCTTGCGGTCGGGTGGATGGTCACCGTCCTCTACGCAGGACAACTTCTGGTACTGATTAAAATGGCTGCACTTGGCTATGGGGGTGACCCCATCTCCTCCGGCTTAAGTTTCAGTGTCATGGGGCAAACCCTCTCATGGCGATTCGATGCATTAAGCTGGTTCTTTGCCTTAATCACAATCGTGGCAGCGATGCTGACCAGCTGGTTCTCCTGTGGCGAGTGGGAGCGTAAATTTTCCCAGCAAGGAGGCAATATCTGGCTGTTTCACCTCGCCATGGCGTTAAACGTTTTCACCATGATGATTCTGCTCGCCAGCGGAGACCTGCTGTCACTTTTCATTGGCTGGGAACTGGTCAGTTGGGCTGGCTTTCTGTTGATGGCGGTCGCTGGCGGTGCAGCAACCCAGGCTGCGATGCGCTACATCACCTATGCGGTTGTTGGCGGTATGTCGATCTTCGGTGGTATTGCGTTGGTCTATGTATCTGCAGGTTCACTGCAGTATGAAGCGATTCTGATCGCCGTCGAAAATATGAGTGTCGGACAGCTATGGATGCTGGTGCTGTTATTCGGAAGTGGTTTTGGTATCAAGATGGGACTGTTGCCCTTTCATCTCTGGCAGGCTGCTGCTTATGCGGAAACACCTGGACCAGGCAGCGCTTTCCTTGGGGCCATATCTTCCCGAATGGGACTGTTTGCCATCCTGCTGGTTTTAGTGAAGCTGTTCGGTATCGTCAATATCGATAATCTGAAAATACCCTTCACCCTGGTAGATGCCCGTGATCTTTTAGCCTGGATCGCGGTATTCACCATAATTTTTCCCACCTACACTGCCCTGAAACAGAATGATGCACGCTACCTGCTAGCCTGGCACGGTATTGGTCAGGGAGGATACATGTTACTCGGTCTCGTCACAGCCAATGCCCTGGGTAGTGCTGGTGGACTGCTTCACGTGCTGAATTACGCCGCCTGTCAGGCTGCCCTGTTAATGGCCGTTTTTGCTGTAATGCATCGCACAGGCACGGCTGATTTGAATAAGCTGGGTGGCTTAGTGACCCGTATGCCACTCTCATTCCTGGTACTGTTGACGGGTATTATTGGCCTTGCTGGTCTCCCCCCCATGAACGGTTTTGTTTCCAAATGGCTGGTCTACCGATCGCTATTGGTGGATGGTATGCCGTTGCTCTTTGTGGGCGCGATCATTGGCACCCTTGGAACCATCCTCTCAGTCTATAAACTGATCCACAACATATTTCTTGGCCAGCTTCGCCTGGAACACGAATATGTTAAAGAAGCGCCCTGGAGCATGATGATTCCAATGCTCATACTCGCAGGCATTATCTTCACTACCGGACTGCTGCCAGGCATACCCCTGACTTGGGTTGCGTCAGCTCTGCAGAGTATCGGTCTCGCTGGACCTGAGATATCCCTTGGCGGCGTACAATCAACCAGTGGTGACCTTGATATGATCTGGGTGATCGGTGTTCTGTTTGCCGGATTCGGAATTGGTGCGGTTATTTTCTACTCTGCTGGTCGCAGTAAAAGAGTGCACCAGTTAGACAACTATGCCGGTGGACACTTTCTGACTACTGATGTGCGTTATCAATATAGCGATAACTTCTACTCTGGTCTTATGCATCTAATCAGTGGTTGGTATCGCGGCAGCTTTCAGTGGCTGGAAAACAGTATTACGTCGCTGGTTGAATTTCTCTCCCTCGTTATGCAGGGTATTTACCGGCGCGCCAATTCTGAGTTCTATCTTTTGAGCACGGCACTTTTTGTAATTGCCTGGGTGGTTTTCTAATGGCTCCTATCGAACTTCTTATTGAACTGACCCTGATGCCGTTGATTGCCTTCATTGTCGGCATGATGATGGTACTGATGATGCGTCGTATCGCGGCCAAGATACAGCGCCGTGTCGGGCCTCCGTTCTTTCAACCGCTGTACGACATCGTCAAACTTCACAGCAAGCGAACTCAGATCTCTCACGGCCTGATTCACGATATCGGTATTGTGATGGCCATGGGGGGATATATTGCTGCGGAAACCCTGTTACCAGTACCCGGAATGGATGGCATTGCCGAAAAAGGTGGCATCATCACCCTACTCTATCTGATGATGATTCCCTCCCTTGGTCTGGCCCTGGGTGTCGGTCAGTGCGCCAATCCCAATGGCTCCATTGGCATTGCCCGCGCCCTTACTGCGATGCTGGCCTATGACATTCCATTGGTGATAGTTATCTTTGGTGTCGCCTATGCCGCTGGCACAACCAATCTTGTCGATATCATTGCCATTCAACAAGCAGGTGGATTCGAAACCTGGGGTGCAGTGCAGATGCCCCTACTGGCTATTGCAGGTCTGATTGCAATGCATGCCTCCCTGGGGAAGCAGCCATTTGAAATCTATATCGCACCAGCGGAGATTGCTACCGGCCCGATGGTGGAGATGAGTGGAAAGTATCTGGGCGGACTGTTTGTCATGCAGTGTTTCCAGCTCTATACCACTTCTGTGCTCTATGTGAGCCTGTTTCTTGGCGGCGGCACGACCTGGTTCGACTTTCTCTTGAAGAGTTTTCTGGTGCTTGCCATACCGGTAAGTATCGCCTATCTATTCCCCCGTTATCGCACCGAGGATCTACTTCGTCTGATGTGGAAATGGCCTGTGATGCTGGGACTGATCGGTTTGGCATTTGTAATGTGATTTTATGCCACTCATAAGACTGAGTGGCCCCACCCTGTTATCCCTCGATGCGATGCAGAGGTGACTGAATTCCGGCTTCGCCGGTTTGACCAGCCTGGAGACAATGAACGTCACCAGGCTCGTTAACCCAAACGACTTTGGTGATCTTATGAGCAAATTAAAAGAGATACCTGTAATCGAACAGAAAAAGGGTAATCCCCTTGCCCGCGTGTTCGATGATTTAGTACGCTTTTGCCGCTCCCGCTCCCTCTTCCTTCTCCATTACTGCACCGGTTGTGGCGCCATAGAGTTGCCACCAGCAATGACCTCTCGTTTCGATATGGAACGTCTTGGTATCCAGCCAATGGTATCACCACGACAGGCTGACATTCTGCTGATAACAGGCTATGTCTCCATCAAGACACTCAAGCGAGTGATCCTGACTTATGAACAGATGGGGTCACCGAAATATGTGATTGGGATCTGTTCCTGCACGGTTAATGGGGGCATGTATTGGCAGAGTTATGCCACCGCTAAAAAGCTTGATGAGTATATGCCTGTCGATCTCTATATCGCTGGCTGTATGCCAAGACCGGAAGCGGTCATCAGTGGCCTCCAAAAATTGATGGATCGTATCGAGAGTGGGGAAGCCAATGGTTGGGAAGACTACTATCGAAACTACGACTTCTACCTGGGCAACCAGCAAAAACTGTTCGGTGAAAAATGGCAAACTCCAACTGACATCATCACCGAAGCTGAACACTACGACCTGATTGGTGATGGCACCCTGGGTGATCACACCAAACTACTGCAACAGCATCAAAAACCTCTTGAGGCTCTTGATATGCGCCTCGGCCACAACATCAAGGAGCCCATCGAATGAGTCAGGAAGTCGCCCATTGGCTGGATAATATCCTGGAAGAGATCGAAGGCATCGAAGTGCGCCGTAAAAGCAGCCGTCGGGTGCGTGTCGACGTTCCTGCTGACGCCCTGCCCGCCCTGCTGGAACTGCTTCAGGGACGCGCCGGGTATATTCATCTCTCCGCTATCAGCTGTGTCGATTGGATTGACGAGAATGAATTTGAACTGGTCTATCATGTCTGGTCATACGAAAGTCATTCATTGGTCTCGGCACACATCCGAATCTCCCGGGAAGCGGGTGTCTATCTCTCCGTATATGACCTGTACCAACCCGCTGCTTTTTTCGAGCGGGACATCCATGAGATGTATGGCATTCACTTCGAAGGCAGTCCCAATATGGAGAAGTTCATCCTGACAGAATGGGATGGCCCGCCTCCGATGCGTAAAGAGTTCGATAGCGAGGCCTACATTAACGAACACCTCAATTGGCAGAACTACAACCCGGAGTGGCTGCAGGAACTGGTTGCAGAAGGCGGGGGTGTAATTATCCCACCTGAAGAACAACGCTTTAGTCAAAAAAAGCACAAGTGAAATTTGGACACTATTAATTGTTTGTAATTTTTAGGCCACAAGTG
Source organism: Candidatus Thiodiazotropha sp. DIVDIV (assembly GCA_040506275.1). GTDB lineage: Bacteria > Pseudomonadota > Gammaproteobacteria > Chromatiales > Chromatiaceae > Thiodiazotropha. The sequence continues at coordinate 477,858 of JBEVXD010000001.1, read as the reverse complement.
AATCGAGTATGAGACCAGAGAACTACGAAGCCCAACGTCATCCACCGAGTAATGAGTACGAGCTCAACTTCGGACCAAACCATCCTGGTATCGAAGGCAACTACGCCTTAAAGGTTAAACTGCATGGCGATATTGTGCTGGAAGCCAAAGCAGATGGCGGCTATCTTCACCGTGGCTTTGAAAAGCTCATGGAACAACGTCTGTGGATCCAGAACATCGCTTTGGTACCGCGTATCTGTGTACCAGATCCCTCACCAATGGAAGTCTGCTATGCCTTAGCGGTTGAAGAACTATGTGGGCTTAAAGTGCCTCAGCGCGCACAATGGCTGCGTGTCATGCAACTCGAATTGTCACGTATTGCAGCACATCTTTTCACCTTCGGCGGTCATGCTGCAACTACGGGCATGTACAGCACCATGTATTGGGGAGTTGCAGATCGTGACCTGCTACTCGATCTATTCGAAGAGTTTACTGGTGGCCGGGTCTACAGCATCTACAATATTCCCGGTGGAGTGCGCCGAGAGTTACCTGAAGGTTTTCTACAACGACTTTCTGAAACCCTGGACTATATCGAATCACGACTGCCTGACTACGATAATCTCTTTTTCAAAAATCAGGTTTTTGTCAAACGAGCCAAAGGTACTGGGGTGATGTCCCGTGAACAGGCCCTTGAATGGGGTGTTACAGGCCCTAATTTGCGGGCTACCGGACTGGCCTTCGATGTGCGCAAAGATGATCCCTATCTGGTCTACGACCAACTCGACTTCGACATTCCAGTCGAAGAGAACGGTGATGCTTGGGCACGCACCCTGGTACGTCGCCATGAGCTGATGGAGAGTATTCGCATCCTGCGTCAGGTGGTTGAAATTCTGCCCGACGTTCATGGCCCTATACGTGCGCCCATCCCCAATCCACTGGCATGGAATGTCCCTGCAGGCGAGACCTATACCCGGGTTGAATCATCAAAGGGTGAACTCTGCTATTTCGTTGTATCTAATGGCGGACCCAAGCCCTATCGGGTACATGTTCGCGGTCCCTCCTCCATGCATGCAGTGCAGGTATTGGAGAAGATGTCGGTCGGTTCACGCATCGAAGATATCGCACAGACCATGTTCTCGCTTGATGCCTGTCCACCGGAAGTGGACCGTTGATTTCAATCAGAGAGTAATGATGTTGAGTGCTACTAAATCCATCCCATTAAGAAGTGTACTTGTGGGTTATATGGGCCTGTTAAAACGAATCCAATAGCTCCTTGTGAGCTACGAGCATTGAACGATGTCGAAACCTATTCAAGATTCAAAATTCAGCAAACCAAATGCTCAAATTGAGCATGATGATGCCGGCTCTATTCTCAGTCCACTGAAAGCACTTCAGTTCTTCTTGCGGAAACCGGTTACCGTACCCTTAGAACCACGCCCGGCAGCAGATAACTACCGTGGATTCCATCTCAACGATCATGAAAAGTGTATCGGTTGCAGCTCTTGCCAGAAGGTCTGTGACAATGCTGCGATCACCATGGTCAAGGTTCCTCATCTACCAGAAGACCCAGTAAAGGGTATCCGCAATCTGCGTCCTGCCATTGACTATGGTCGTTGTTGTTGGTGCGCATTGTGTGTCGATATTTGCCCTACCAGCGCCATATCTCTTTCACGAGAATATGTTCACACCTGTACTCAGGAAGAGATCGATAGCTATTTTATTCTTCCAGATGAAACCGGCATCCATGGTGAATACTATGGCGAAGGGTGGCAGAAGAGCGGTGACTCAGATCTTCTCGATCTGAAACGCCAGCCCATGGCTGAACTGGAAGCTGAGGATCGAATTGATAATTTTGATGAAATTGTCGCTGGCTATACAGATCAACAGGCCGTCCTGGAGGCCTCCCGTTGTGTACAGTGCGGCATGTGTCATGATGCCTGCCCTACACATATGGATGCGCCGGAGTATATTCGCTCAATCTGGCAAGGCAACCTGGAAGAGGCGGTTCGTCTGATCTATCAAAGTAATCCCTTCTCACATGTCTGTGGCCGCGTCTGCACCCATCGTTGCGAAGATGCCTGCTCAATTGGCCGACGGGGTGAACCTGTCTCTATCCGTTGGCTGAAACGATATGCTATGGACTCAGTTGACCATCAACGCATCAAAGAGATCGCAGCTGAAGGTAAGGCCGACTATCTTAGTGGAAAACAGGTCGCCGTAATTGGCGCCGGCCCTGCAGGACTCACTGCAGCTTATGATCTGATACGCAAAGGTCACCAGGTAACCGTTTTCGAGTCCAGAAAAGAGGCTGGTGGTATGCCACGCTATGGTATTCCTGAATATCGCCTACCCTACGATATGCTCGACAGAGATATCGATGTGATCACCTCTATGGGTGTTAAGATTCAAACCGGCACCAAAGTTGGAAAAGATGTCACCATGGCGCAACTGCAAAAAGATTACGATGCGGTTGTTTTAGCGATTGGACTACATCTTGGTCGTTCAACCAGGATACCTGGTGCGAACCATAGCCAAGTCGTCAAAGCAGTGGATTTGTTACGACAAACCACTGACGGAGAGAAATACATAACGCCAAAAAAGGCCGTGGTAATAGGTGGTGGTAATGTGGCGATGGATATCGCACGAACCCTGGCTCGTCAGCAGAAGCAACAGTTTGGAGAAGTCAAAATCAGTGTCACCGCCCTGGAAGATATGGCCCATTTCCTGGCCGATCCTGTTGAAATCAAAGAGTGTCGGGAAGAAGGCATCGACATCTATGATGCCAGGGGCCCCCAGGAGTGCGTTATTGAAAAGAAGAAACTGGTGGGACTTAGAACCTGGAAAGTGCGTTCGATATTTGACGAACAAGGACGCTTTGCACCGTCATATGATAAACAAGATGAACGCATTCATGAAGCCGACATGGTCATCGAAGCCATTGGTCAGATGTCAGACATCAACCTACTGGGGGAAGATCTGAGCGAAGCACTCGAGTGGCAGCGTGGCCGTCTGAGCATCGATGAACAGGGTCGAACATCGGTTGACTGGTTATGGGCTGCTGGGGACTGTGTGAATGGACCTGATGTGGTACATGCGGTAGCAGATGGCCACAGGGTGGCTACCAGTATCGATGAATGGCTGAACCAAAAGTAACGATAGGAGCACATTGCCATGTCTGAAGGTCATCACAGCAGCTATGACACCTTGAAGTCTAAAAAGAGCCTGGCAGAGATCCTTGAGGTCGCAATTAGTTTTGAACGCACCGCCCGTGATTTTTACAGTGACCTGATCCCAAAAGTAAGTAAACGGATTCGCTATCTGGTGGAAGAGTTAGCTGAAGAGGAACAACACCATTTCGATCTTTTCACAGAGTTGAAGTCTCGCCCGGATATCGACCAACAGATTCATACCCTGATCGAAGTACCAGCCAGCGATAAGAAGTTTTCCGATGCCATCCTGCTCCCAGAATTAGGAGATAAACCCGATGACCAATCGGTTCTGCAATACGCTTTAGGCCGGGAACATGCAGCGATGGAACAATACCATGCTCTGGCTGAAAGCTCACCGGACGGCCCGATAAAAGAGTTGTTTCTATTTCTGGCAAACGAAGAGACACTGCACAAGAATCAGTTGGAAAAACTCTATTACGAAACCATACACAGTGGTGGTGTCTGATTTCCAATCTTATACGTCCCCCGTTATTAACTCGGCATCTTATTCGTCGTAGGGTGCGGCCCTGCCGCACCTTTCCGGGTTATTCGTTAGAATTTATTCAAATATTGCGGCATTAAAGCGTGTACCCACTCTTTATTACCATCAACTCATCACGCTACTGTTTCGCCCCCTCGGGCGAGTCACTTTTCTTTTTCGCCAAAAGAAAAGTAACCAAAAGAAAGGGCGCCCGTATGCCACGCCCCTACGGGTCCGCTGCGATGCTCGGAAAAACCGGCAGGCCTGAAACTCGCTGCGCTCAAACAGTCAGGCCCGCTGATCGGTTTTTCCTGTGCTTCTCACTCGTGTCAAAACGGGATACCAAGAGATGCGCTGATCAAATCTGTCACGTTAGACGTAGGGTGGGGCCATGCCCCACCAAAAAGCCATGATGAGTCGTAGGGTGCGGCCCTGCCGCACCATCTTCATCTCTGTACAACGTAGTGATTGAGCCTATTCGAACTTCTCAGTCAGAAGCAATCGCTCACCCTAACTCAATTATTATCAGCACATATATATACTAAATCATTTTGTCTTGAATAGTTAATAATTCACTTCCAACACGTTTTGATTTAACAACTACGTTTGTTGGAAAAAACTATAATTTCTCCAAATTATGAAGGAACGGTTTAGCGTAATAATTCGGAGATAAATATGAAACTCTTCATTCAATCTGTATATTGCCTGTTATTTACAATAACAACCTACTCAGCAAATGCACTTGACACTACTGCTTCTAGCTCACTTCGTACCAGCCAGAATATTGAATCCGCTTCTGATACATTAGCCAACCCTGAAGGTGATGCTGTAATCGAATATACGCCTCCTCTTCCCGATGAACCTACAGATTTCAGGGTCATCGGTGATTTTGATCCAACCATACCTGCAAAATTCACAAACCATCAAAGCACAATAGATTACGATTTAATGGGTGGTTACATCGAAAGTGTTCTCAGTAATCATGTGGTTGGATATGCCTATGTGGTTAATGGTGATGGCGTGCCTCAAAGCTGGAACTCAGAAGGTCACGCAAAAACTCCTGCAGATGGCGGTTTAAATATGTCGGTTTACACGCGTAGTGATATTGCCAGTGTAACCAAACAAATCACATCTGTCGCATCAGTTAAGATCCTGGAAGAAGCTGGATTGTCGATTGAAACCAAAATTAAGGATTATTTACCTAATGGTTGGAGTAAAGGTAGTGGTGTTAACGATCTTGAATTCAAAGATCTATTAACACACTCCACAGGCTGGGGGCAATTATGGGACAATCTGAACGATAAAGAGCAGGAAGATTGGAATAATGATTGGGATGGACTTAAATATGTTATATCTCTAGATGCCTCACCTGGCTCCAGTTACTCCTATAAAAATGCTAACACTGCGCTTCTGAGAATATTGATACCTAAAATCTGGGTGGCTATGGGTGGTGCCCCATATGAAAATGTCACCTCAGCTAATCACGAATTAATCTATCTAGCTTATATACAGCACAACATTTTCAATCCTATTGGGATCTATAATGTAACCTGCTGGTTACAACCAGCAGAAGATGAAGCATTAGCCTACAGCTTTGACCATGTCAATACCGGCGGTATTTCACATGAAACCTCACTCACCGATGGTTGTGGTGGCCATGCTGGACTACGCCTATCTGCTGTTGAACTTGCAAAGTATTTAGCCTATCTACGCCACAGTCATGAGATTATCACAGCTTCACAATTGGCATTGATCAATCAACAAGAGTTGGGTTGGGATTATGCTAATGATGGCAAATATACCAAAGGTGGATACAGGTTCAATACGACCACAGTTGACACCAATCCAAATGACAGCAATGGTGTGTATATTAACTATCCGTTAAAGCAGAACACTGTTTATGAATATAGAAAGGCATCACGCGCTTGCGTTGCGATACTGCCATATGGCGTGGAAGCAAGTTTGATTATAAATTCTGAGTATGAAGGTGGCGACCCCATTTCAACTTGCGGTATTTTGCTGGATGCATTTAATATTTCTGCCGACTGATTGCTAGCGTTTTCTTTAGCTAATATCTACTGAACGGCCTAGCCATAGTTGGCCAGGCTTTTTGCTACGCGATATGAATGAAGCTCTGTTCTTTCTTGAGAGGCTGCTGTTATACGAAGTTACCGCGAAAGTGATGGACTCATCTTTTCTTTTTTTAATTCACTACTCCTTGGCATGGTGCGGCAGGCCGCACCCTACGTCATCTAGTGACTATTGATACTATTTTGTAGGGTGTTGCCTGCCACACCATACCAATAGTTGAATCAAACGAAGAACTTTATTATATCTCGCTAGTATCGGCTAATACTCCAAATATTTTTTCTTCCAGAGTCTGGAATAATACCAAAATCTAACATGAGCATCCCTTTCCCCTCAGGGAGGAGGACTGACAGGATGAGGGAATCAGATCAAACACAAGCATTAGCGTATTATTCACCCGAAAAAAAGACAAAAAAAACCCGCGTGAGGGGAAACACGCGGGTAAGGGTAAACTGCCTATCGGTTAGTCGTGGTTTATCTGATTTTCATGACACTCGACACACCCCACCATATAACCTTTGGGGAAAGTTACGCTATTGCCATCAGGGCAGAAACTGGTTCTGTTATCACACTCCAGAACCCGGTCTGTTGCCATACGAGAGAGCACTGTGCCTAATCCATCCGCACCATGACATGCCTTACATTCATTGGAGTTTCTCTCTGTAAGGCTTGCATGACCGCCATCAGCAAACCGGGTGTTACCTACTGGATGCATACCATGGGGTCCGCCCAAAGTATTACCAAGGTCACCCTCATGACAGGTACTACATTCAATGATGGTACCTTTGTGTCCCTGCAATTGCCCAGCTGCTACGTTGTCATTGGCATCATCGTTCTTGTTAGGCCAGATACCATGAGTCGATCCATGGCAGGCTTCACAAAAGATCCCTTCATGACCAACACTCACCCGGTATAGCATTGGATTGCCGATTCTTGGATCATCTCCTCCAGTGACAGCAGGATTATCCGCTTCGATTACATTTTCGGCAAAGCGTTTATTGGTCGGAACGATTGGAGTGGCTTTTGGATCATCTGATAAATAAGCTTTGAACAAGCGGATTTGATCAGGATTGCTATCCGCGTCAGCAGGATTCACAACGGTACCTGCTGCACCCGCCATATTGTCCATTGCATCGCCGGTATGGCATGAGCCACAACCCGGCTCATTAGCCCAAGGTACACGAGGTTGATCTGGGTTGGTGTAGAAATCACCACCTAATACAAATGCACCTGGGTTATCCGGTGAAACCTGATCGGTAAAATCTGTACCAACCTGGGCCATGTCACCATGACAATCCTGACATAGCATGCCACCATTGGACATTGCACCACGTAGACAATCTGTACGTCGTCCTGGATGGCACTGATAACAGGTCTCCTGCAAGACCTCACGCCGCTCAGTGTTGTTGGAAACAACACCAAACTCATCCTTAACTGCATCCGGCATATCAGGGAAGACCAACTCTCCATTGGTGTCGGTGAGGCTGCCATGATGACTGTGCATAACGTTAGACATACTCTTTACAGTGATCTGCTCACGGCCATTGGCAAAGCCACCATAAGGATCAAACTCTGGTCCCAAAGGTCCTAACTGCGCCAGATCCAAAGCTGGCGTGTAGTGACACTGCTGGCATACCACTGGAGTCTGATTCTCCAAATCAGTACCATGTTTCTGATCATGCAGGCGAACGAGATTAATATCAGCGGCATACTCTTTACTTACTTCATCAGGTACCATCCCATGCATCGGGTCATCCAGAGATGAAGCTACATTTGTCAAAGCGCCTGTAGCCAAGCCATTGCCACCATCGACATCGGAGCCATGACACTCTCCACAGTTAGCCTCACCTGAAATCGGGACGACGGTATCGACTGAAGCAAGTGTTGTCTCACCAATCATGGCTTGTACACGATACAGAGGCCATGGATTCTCCCGCCCATAATCATCAAAGGCACTGATTGGAACACCGGGAGCTTCAAACCAATTTACGCCCTCAACTACATAACCGAACTGAAAGCCCCTATCCAATCCACCCAGCATGTCGATAAAGAAAGGTTGATCCACTACATAGGCTTCAAATTTCTCCATCGCATTGTCCACATAGGGACCATGACGGCCTGGCATGGACTGCTGATCAGCAGTCAAGGTGCCATCACCAAGATAGAGTCGTTCAACATTAGGCATTGGCAATCCAAGATCCAGAATACCTTCTACTGGTCCAGCAGGATAAAAAGCCGGCAGGATACCTGGTGGGTAGAAAGGATCGTATGCGTCACGGGCAACATCCCAGAAGTTGGTTTTGAATACCTCTCCGGTAGTTTCATTCATGCTTGAGTAAACCGGGCCGGACAACGCTGAGTTGATTCCAGTAAGAATCGGATCATTTGGATTCGAGGCAGCTGAGTAATAGACATCCACATCATTCGGGCCAAGGATGTCAGGCTCCTGCCCCCGTCTTATAACTGTTGCATGCAAGACATTAAATGGCGGCAGGATACTTGAAATACGGGTATCAAAATCACCACAGTGCATACCCAAATCATTCACTGCAAACACACGATATTCATTGGTGTTAATCAGCGGTTGCTCAGGGACAGGTTCTCCAGGAATACCATTTTGGCTGGTGGAATTGATCGAAACATTTGGAATATCAACTACCGGCGGTTCTCCATCTATCGCAGCAGTGGTCATAGTGTCAGATGATTTACCCTCTGGATCTGTGACCGTCAGCAACACATCATAATCACCTGCATCAGCATAGATATGCGAAGGATTGGAATCAGTACTGGTATTGCCGTCACCAAAATCCCACAAATAGCTCAAATCACCATTTTCAGGATCACTGGAACCATCACTGGAAAAGTTTACAGATTGATCAGAACTGCCTGTATAGGGGCCGTTTGCGTTGGCAATTGGGGGTAGATTCTCACCACCGTCACCACCGTCACCACCGTCACCACCTCCATTATCGCAGTTATCCGGCGCTGAACGTACGGTCATTATCTCCATAACACCATCGGAACTACGCTGTGCACTCACTTCGCACGGCACCTGGGTATCGTCTTTTATCCTAGACCTGAAGCGCCAATCATCATCTTTGGAAGTGACTGAACCAAGCACCTCCTTGGTCGCCGTGTTGGTGACAATAATTTCAATACCCTGACCGCCCTTGCCTTTAACAACCAGACGGTTCTTTCCATCTTTCCAGATGGCTTTTTCAATTGTAAAACTGGGTTCATCCGAGGCCAAAAGACCTTGTGAAAACAAGGTAATTAATCCTAGACATATTGTTGTGGTGCAAACTACTCCAATGGATTTTATTTTGTACATAGACTCGATACCCCTAAGAATCTTTGGTCGTTAGGTTGACGCCTATAAGCAGATTGCAAGCTCCATTCACGGCTGCGCGGGCGGACAGATACAGAAAAAATTAGCAGTTAATACTTAAGATTGTATTAAGTGAGGTAGGAACAGGGTCACAATTAATCCATGCTCTATTTCACGATCGCTCAAGGTAATGGTGCCTTGATGGAGTTCACATATTTCCTGGACAATAGAGAGACCCAAACCACTACCACTTTCAGTCTCACCAGGTAATCTGTTCAATCGCTCGAAAACCCATTTCTTTTTATCATTCGGAATCCCAGGACCTGAGTCTTCAATAGCGATCTGGACACCTTTCTGCGTTGTAGACATGCGAATAGAAACCACACTTTCACTGGGTGTAAACTTAATCGCATTATTCACCAGATTACTCAGCAGAATGTCTATCATTTGCTCATTGCCTTTAATCTTGATTTGATTTTCAGATATCAACTCCATATCGATATTCTTTCTGAGAGCCATTGGTGAAATTTCAGAAATCACATCCTCTGTAACCCTCACGAGGTCAAATATTTTAAACTCTTTTCTAATTTTCTCCGGTTCTATGGAAGCTAAAATAAGCAACTGATTTACAACGTGATTAAGATGCTTTAATCCTTTTTCAATCTGAGTAATACCTCTTTCACGTTCAGCATCCGTTCGCCCGGTTACGCTTGACTGTAACTGAACCAGCATACCGGCAATCGGTGTACGAAGTTCATGTGCAACATCAGCTGTGAAACGATTGTTTCGTTCGATAGATAACTTCAACCTTGCGAGTAAGGCATTTAACTCATCCACCAGATAGGCAGCTTCTTCTGGCACCTTTTCGGCCGACACTGGATTCAGGTTGTCGTAGTCACGCTCTGCGATCAAACGGGAGACATATTGCAGAGGACGAAAACCTTGCTGAATAATGAACCAAAGTATGCCGGACAATGGCAAAACGATGAGCAGGGGCTTCACTACATCTTTAACAAATGAATTCACCAACTCCCGGCTGATTGCATTAGCCCGAGACACATGCACCCGATAGTTATATTCGACGATATTATAGGTATATACCCGCCAGCCTTCCCCATCAAAAACACTATTTGAATAGCCATCCACCAGATTATCTGTCAACGCATGCTCCGGTGTTCCAGGCCCACGTATGACCAACTTGTTTTCATCAGACCAGACTTGAAGCAGCAAAGGAAAGCTAACACCAGCTTCATTGAGATTGACCTGATAATCTTCCAGATCGAACTCCTCCAATTCATGCTTGGTAGCAACCGCCAGTAACTCTGCCACCAGTTTTAATTCAGCATCATAGACCAGATTGATATCACGACTCGTTCGCCACCAAGTAAACCCGAAGGTCGTCCCCCATAGCAGCAATATTGATAGCGAAATCATAAGCAGCAAACGCAAGCGAATTGATCGGATGTACATTCCGTATTCCTTGTTATGCAGATATGGGAGGGAGTTCTATTACCCGAAACATTAACTGAGTTGCATTAAATTAAAACCAAATATCTTTTGTGGTTATCTCGTCTTTATTAACCAAGCACCTTAAGCCTACCTTCCTACAGCAAGGCATCAAAATTTTTTAACATGCGGTGATTAAGGATATATCTAAAAATCTGATTTTTTATTAATTTATATTGTAGTGGCTATGCTTACCGCTTGGCATAGATACCTGGTTTCTCTATCACATAGCCCACGCCTCGAACAGTGCGTATCGGATGATCCCCCAGCTTTTTGCGCAAATGATGAATATGCACCTCTATCGCGTTACTCTCTACATCATCTTCCAGGCAATAAACTCTTTCACTGAGTTTTCGACGTGACATGACACGCCCCATGTTTTCCATCAGGCTATGAAGAATATCGAACTCTTTAGCTGAAAGTGCCACTGTACTGTTTTGAAGCATCACTGTGTGAGCGGAAGGATCCAGCACTAGGTCGCCGTGGCGAAGCATCTCAGCTTCCTGCCCGCTGTGTCGACGGTGTAAAGCTCGTATTCGAGCACAGAGTTCATCAATGTCAAAGGGTTTGACCACATAATCATCTGCACCACCATCCAGTGCCTTCACCCGATCAATAACTTCGGATCGAGCAGTTAAAACCAGAACTGGAATCTGATTGCCTTCAGATCGCAAACGAGCCAACACTTCAAGACCTGACAACCAAGGTATATTCAGATCAAGCAGCAGTACATCGTAGTGACTGACTTTAAGCGACTGCATGGCTGACAGACCATCACGAACCCAATCGATGCCCAGTCCACGACGCTCCATAACCGTCTTGATACCGTCACCCAGCATCTCATCGTCTTCGACCAACAGTAGATTCATGTTCACCGACATACGTCCCCCGCGTAACTATATGTCACTAACCAAGCAGAGAGGCGATCTTTTTTACTCATCAGATATGAGCCTTTGCCTTCTCCTGGCATTAATAAAAGGACAATCGTCCATCTGGCCTAACGATAATGTAATGCTATATACGACCTTGTCAGGCTTGTGATCTCGCTCCTGCTAAAGCTGTATAGACAGAGCCAAGCATAGCAAGTAAGTAGGACAATTATGGTATAATTGGGAATTATATACCAATTGTTAGATTTTTTATAAATTTCTTGCGTGATTTAGAGCGCATTTAAGAATTTTATTCCTGCAGACACAATGATCCCCGTGCCATAGAGAAGCAATAGAGCAACTCAGAGATATTAACCCGGCACCTTAAATAGGTAGATTCAGGGTCATACAAGCAGAAAAAATGCCACTGCAGCCGCAGTAACTAAACTGATAGTAGTGGGCAGAGTCACCAGCATAACACCGCTCCCCAGCATCAAATAGGCCGTCTCCACCACCAGAATCCCCATTGCGATACCTAGCGCCCGTGGCGTATGCATCCACTTGGTTACGCCAGCCAGCGAAATAAACGCCAATCCCAGCAGAGCCGCTCCCATCATCCCGGCAAAAGCCTGGTTCACCGGCTCTGTGCTGAAAAAGCCGACAATTAAATAAGGATCGACAATCAGGATCACTCCCCACAGGGTCAACATAACAATCGCGAGAACCAACGCCAAACGTTGTAAAACCCGATTAGGCATAACTCCCTCCCAAATTATCTTTTAATTATCATACAATTATAGGAAATTTCTCGATCGAATAACAGCGAAAGATCGAGATAATTATCGCTCCATACCAATCGTTCTCATAATGTTCTATACTCCAAGCATCGACAAGTAGAACTTTTAGAGAACGGGATATGTTAACCGCCACACAACATAAAGTACTGACCTTCATCCGTCGCTACCTGAAGCGGCGCGGATACGCCCCATCGCTGATTGAAATTGCCGAGGGGATTGGAATCACCTCCAAAGGCACCGCCCATCGTCATGTGCAAGCCCTGGCCGAAGCGGGACGAATCCGCCTGATTCCCGGCCGTAAACGGGGCATCGAAATGGTCGATGACGCAGAGCTGTCGAAGTTCAGTCTACCCATGCTGGGCAGCATCGCCGCAGGTCGACCGATCGAAGCCATCGTCGGCCAGGAACGCCTTGACCTTGCCGACTACCTGACCGGCCCAAACCGCTACGCACTCCAGGTCAAGGGGGATTCCATGATCGACATCGGCATCCTTGATGGTGATCTGGTCATTATCGAGCGCTGTGACACTGCTGATGACAATGCCATTGTCGTCGCATTGATCGACGACCAGGAGGCCACCCTGAAACGCCTTAGACGCCTCAAAAGCGGTCGCATCAAGCTGATTGCCGAGAATCCCGACGTCCCCCCGATGATCTATGCTGCAGATCGGGTGAGGATTCAGGGGGTTCTGATCTGCCAACTCAGGCAGTATCACTAGCGTAATATCCCAATGCAGTTCGACGACACATGCCCCGACAGCTATTGGTCACGGGCCATCATCCTAGTAGATATGAATGCTTTTTTCTGTAGCGTGGAACAGATTGATCATCCCGAGCTACAGGGGATCCCTATCGGCATCACCAATGGCTCCCAGGGAACCTGCATCATCACCAGCTCCTATGAGGCTCGATCCTATGGTGTACGAACCGGTATGCGCCTGAAAGAGGCTCAACGAATCTGCCCGGAATTTCGGCAGGTCCCCGCTCACCCAGAGCGCTATGCCCGGGTCTCATCCCGTATCATGGAATCACTCGCGGACATCACCCCCGATCTGGAAGTCTTCTCTGTGGATGAGGCATTTCTCGATATCACCCGCTGCCAACGTCTGCTCGGTACACCACAGCAGATCGCCCACAGGGTCAAACAGGCGGTATCGGACGCCGCAGGGGGCATGCTCTGCTCAGTTGGCGTCAGTGGCGACAAAACCACAGCCAAATATGCTGCCAAACGAAACAAACCTAACGGATTGACCATTATCCCCCCCGGCCAGGCCCGTTCCGAGCTAGCCAGGATACCGGTTACCGAGTTATGCGGCATCGCTCGTGGTATTGGTCGTTATCTGGCAGAACGGGGGGTATATAGCTGCGGTGATATGCAACGCCTGCCGATCGGTGAGATCGGACGACGTTTCGGCAATCCGGGACGGCGTATCTGGCTGATGGCTCAGGGACTCGATCCCGATCCGGTTCATACCGACGTTGCCGCCCCTAAATCCATAGGCCACGGCAAGGTTATGCCGCCCAACACCAAAGACCGGGAGGTCATCGACACCTTCCTGCTGCACATGACCGAAAAGGTAGCATCCAGACTGCGTCTGCACCAGTTTCGTGCCACCCACTTCTATATCGGAGTCCGACTCGAAGCCGGTTTCCTAAGTCGCAAATATCGCTGCGACCCACCCACTGACCATGCACCGGAGATCTTGGCCATGTGTGATGATCTGCTCGACAACCACTGGGCCGGGGAAGGCTGCTTTCAGGTACAGGTAACAGCGCTCGATCCAAAACCAACTGGCTACCAGGCCGATTTTCTGAACCCCGGACAACAGCAGAGGGATCGGCTCAACCAGGCCATGGACAACATCAACCGACGCTACGGCGAATTTACCCTGGCCCCTACCCGTCTACTCGGACGATCCCAAATGCCCAATGTCATCGCTCCGGCCTGGAAACCCTCTGGCCATCGGGAGACGATCCTGATGAATGGCTCAGAATCCTAATCATGAATTTGAGCTGATTTTAAGATGTGTACTGCCATCTACTACGCTTCCGGTAACCAAGAGTTTCGGACAAAGTTTCCTGATCCCCGAGCCTGTCTGCCTGTAATAAAAAAACAGGGAGACATTGCTCTGTTGCCTTGGGGAAGAAGAAAACAGCAGGCAGGCAAGCTGCCCCTTGGCGGCTGGGCGCGACTCGACGCCATCTATGGTGGACATTGGGATCGATGGCGCCCTCTTCCCGTCAAGCTCGATATACGCCAGTTCATGGAGGTGGATTTTGAAGGAAACCGACGCTGGTTTGATGTCACATCAGGCAAGTGGATTCAGGGTCTGATCGCTCACTGGCAGCATGAGCGACGTGTCTACGTGGTCACTATTACACCAGAACTGGAGGATTCCGAGTACGAGCGCTGGCCAAGAATACTCAGTGCTGGGAGTCGGTCAAAATCGCCTATCGCAGCTGGCTTTGATGCATAGCCTATTAAGGTGCCAGGTTATTAACATTCAGACTGGTGGTTTATGTTTACCCGATTACTCTCCATACTCAGCTAAAGAATCTAAACTTTGATATTTTGATGTATGGGTGTTGCTGGTGGCCATTCATTCAAATCAGATGCACTGTTTTTAGTCCATTTGGTGGGGCATGGCCCCACCCTACCTGTTTGGAAGAGGTGTAGGGTGGGGCCATGCCCCACCAAAGAAGGCTAACAAACGACAAAAAGCCACATCTAACAGGCTATATTCACTATCACGGTAGCTGACTATTGAGCGTAATCAAGTAGGATTATGGCGCCTCCTCGGCAAGTAACTGTTTAATCTGAGCCACCACTTCATCACTGTCCCATTCAACAGGACCAATCGCTTTAAACCTCATACGTCCAACTGAGTCTATAAGATAGCTGCTCGGATAGACCTTGACACCCCAAGCATCAGCAACCACTTTTTTATGGTCGAGCAGAACCGGAAAATTGAGTTCCAGCCTACTGGCTATCCTCTCTACTCTAGCTCTCTTCTCCTTAACATTGACGGCAAGTACGACCAGCCTATCTGAAGAAATGCTCTCCACCAGCCTGGTCATTGAAGGCATCTCTTCTATACAAGGCGGACACCAGCTTGCCCAGAAATTAACCAGAACCACATTCCCATTCAATCCACTCAGGCTATGTTTATTGTTGGCAATATCAAATAACTCAATATTATCAGATTGCTTAATTGGTCTTACCTCTTCTAACCATCCTCCATTGGCACTAGTTAAAAGCATCAACAGAAGAGATGTAGAAATAACTCGTTGATAGTTAATTTGCATAAAATATGTCTAAGTTTAAATTCGAATCAGGGCCAGTTTGTAAAAAAGCTAAGCAAGTCATGAACTGACATATTGCCGCCTAAATGCGCAGCTTCTTGGTTGTGAATCATTGCCATAGCCAGTTGGTCTTGCGATCGGCATTTTAAATCTGACTGGCAGAAAACCCATTATCCGTCCTAAAGTTATTAATAACATCCGAACTTATTACTTATATATCGTTCAATTTACACCCTCAATCAATGAGAATATACCCTATATATCGGTAAAGAATAACCGACTCAGATGTAAAATCTTCTAAGAAGAGTGAGGCTTAATTAATATTTAGGCTTTTAAATTTAATATCATAATTCAATTAAATACTTGATTTCTTTTAAGCGATGCAAATGCTCACGATAGTTAGTTTTAAATAATGATTTTTATTAAATAGTCCAACTATTTCTTAAAGTTTTCACTACTGATGTCGACTAAACAGATGAAAATGGAATCTATATTAAACAGCAAGGAGCCACTGATCATTTTAATAACCGACACAACCAAAAGCAGCATTAATTGAAACGCCTGCGTTTAGGGACTCATCAGTATTTTGCCAAGGAAGTGTCATTCCGGATTCCATAAAAAGTAGCAGTATATATTAGTGCCTATAGGCGGCTTGTAGGTATACATTAATTTCACCTGAAATATAAAAACAATTACGGTGAATATAGGATATATGTGATATACCAAGGAGACTTGCTATGCTGTCAGTAACTCGATTTTCTTCTATTCGTACAAAACTATGGCTTGGATTCGGCCTGGTATTGTTTATCTTTTCAATTAGCTCAGTGATTACATTATTTAGTCTGGATGAAGTCAATCGCAATGTTGATAAAGTCACAACCATCAATCAACCGACGATTTTATTGGCAAAAGATCTAACAATACATATTGAGCAGGCTACTGCATCACTGGGTTTCTATATGGTGACGAAAGAAAAGTACCATTTGGAAAACTATACACAGGCACTTGGGAGAACTAAAGAAGTACTTGGGCTACTAAACAACGTAAATCTAGATGACCCAGAAATTGATTATGATGAACCGCTGAATTTGGTAAAAAAGGAGATTGACGCATTCGAAGCGACTGCAAATATTTTGCAGAAAAAAACCTCTTCATTTGAGGCGAACTTTCCAGGCATCTCCTATGCCAGCCAATATATTAATCCATTAAGCAGAATTTTCATGCAGCTTTCTACTCAGATGATCATTTCTGAAATGGATGAGGATTCTGATGAAGAACGTAAGCAACTATTAGCTGATATGGCAGAATTGAGATTTACCTGGAGTCAGGTAATGAATGGTATCCGCGGATACCTTGCTTTCAGAAATAACAATAATATTAAGGATATGAATCTTTACCTTGAGCAGGTTGATTCACTATTAATGAGTCTTTCATATCGTGAGGAGATACTAACACTGGAACAGGTTGATGCACTCGAAATATTTATAGCTAATATCGCAATATTTAATGAGCACTATTCAAAGCTGATCGAAATACATAGCGGTGATCAGTGGCGTAGCGATGCTTCACTGGTTCGCAACGAATTAAATGTAGATCTACAGGCAATTCAAACCAATCTTTCAAAACTTGCTGGACAGCTTCAGATATCAATAGATCATACTAGCGAGTCTTTAGCTCAGAATACCCGATTCGCCTATGATCTCGTTATCATTCTATTAATCTGTGGGCTGATAGTTGGGTTTGTAATTAGTTGGTTTATTGCTAAATCTATATCTCAACCAATAATTGAAGCAACAAATACCATGCAGAATATTGCAGATGGTGATGGCAATTTGACAAAGACACTTGACCAATCCGGCAATGATGAATTAGCCCAGTTAGCTGCCAGTTTCAATGTATTTGTCGGTAAAATAAGAGACCTTATCAGGCAAACTGCACACTCAACCGAATCTGTTATTGAAGCCGTTGCTCAAACCACCGAAAGCTCTAGCCAAATTATTAATGGCATACATAATCAAGAAAGAAAAATGGAGCAAGTTACAACTGCAATGAATCAAATGACATCATGTATTAGTGATGTAGCACAGAACGCCAATTACGCTGAAGAGGCTGCTAAAACAGCAAATGAAGAGACTCATATTGGTTGCTCTATTGTACGACAAACAACTTTAGACATCGAAGAACTCTCAAATGAAGTAAAGATCGCAGAGCGATCCATCAAGAAAGTTGAACAAGAAAGTTTGCAGATAGGTAGCGTTCTTGATGTTATAAAAAGCATTGCTGAGCAAACAAACCTACTTGCACTTAATGCAGCAATAGAAGCTGCTCGGGCTGGTGAACAAGGTCGTGGTTTTGCAGTTGTAGCAGATGAAGTAAGAAGCCTGGCAACAAGAACACATGAATCTACAGGTGAAATACAAAGTATGATTCAATCACTTCAAAATGGTACACAAGAGGCCGTTTCTGTTATGTCATCTGGGCGATCCAAGGTAGAAGCCAATGTAGAACTTACTGGCAAAGCATTAAATTCACTTGATACGATAAATGCAGCTGTAAACACCATTAATCAAATGAACACCCAAATTGCGACGGCTGCAGAACAACAATGTGCCGTTGCAGAGGACATAAACAACAACATTTCCAATATTAATAACAGCAGCAAACTAAATACTGTGGAAGCCAATACCACATCTGAAACAGTTAATTCTCTTGGATCCTTAGCGTCAACCCTGCAAAAAGTTGTACAGCAATTTAGATTTTCAGGAGACAGTGGCTTAGATTTTAGTGCCGCCAAATCTGCACATTTGGCCTGGAAGGCACGTCTTCGCTCATTTCTCGATGGCAAGGAGTCCTTAACCAGAGACGAAGCTGTATCACATCATAATTGTGCGCTTGGAAAGTGGTATTACAGTGAAGGTTTAAAGCAATATGGTGACATTTCTGAAATGCAAGCTATTGAGCAACCACACCATGATCTGCATGAGCTGATCAAAGAGATAATTATCTCAAAAGAAAAAGGAGACAATGAGAAGGCTGAATATTTATATACAAAAATTTCACCTATTTCCAACCAAATAATCAATCTATTGGATCAGGTGGAACAATCGATATCCAATAGTAGCTAGTAATTAATAAGTGATAGGCGGTACAGGCACTGCACATATATACCTTCAGGCTATCCCACTGTAGGAAACGTATGCGTAAATTGTGATAACTCAGACCCGACAGTACAGACATTGCCAGATTTGATCGAGACTAGAGACCGCTTTACACTCGATTGCTGCCGTTTGCACAGCGAAGCGCTGTGCGACGGCTAAGCGACCAAAGCCGGAGTTCAAGATGGACAACATCTGCTGCTGCCCCCGGCGGAAGCAGACGATATTCTTGTAATACATTTTTTATCCGTAGACAAATCACACTGTGTGATTAATGTGTATGATCCGTCTCGAGAATAGACACGGCACTGCGCTTACGCCCAGATTCAGTTCGCACATCGATCCAGATGGCGCTCCCTTCCGGTAGTTTCGCCGGCACTTCCAGGTGACCGTGGAAATGGCCGTGTGAATCAGCTTGCAGCAGGGTTTTCACGCTTCCACGGCCATTCTTCACACCCACCCAGGTGCGCAACTCGCTTGGCGCCTTGCCTTGTTCCACTTCGATACTGATCACAGCCTCTGTGCCCGGGTTAATCTCATCATACAAGGTCACTTGGTAGTGTGTACCGGCTAGCGAAGTCTGGCCCAAGTGGTACTCTTCGCCTTCGTCGGCGTGACCGGATGTGTGGTCGTGGTCAGCGTGGTCATCTTGCGCCGCCAAGCTGGTGGCTGCCATCAAGGCAACTGCGATAGTAAGTAGTAGTTTTTTCATCTTCGATTCCTATCTGTCAATTTATAACAAGGTACCGACGCTCATACACCGGCCTCTGCCAATGGGTCTGTGCGCTCGGTACTGGTTGTCGATTTGGAGTAGAACATCAGGTAGCCGACAGGGACGACGAGCATGTTGAGCAGGGTTGATGTCATCAGGCCGCCGAGCACGACCACGGCCAGTGGTGCCAGCAGTTCGGAGCCTGGTTCGCCCATCTTCATTGCCAGCGGGATGAGGCCCAAAGCAGCACACAGTGCTGTCATAAGTACCGGAACAAGACGTTCTTCGCTGCCACGCTTGATCGCCTGCACCAACTCAAGCGCCTCACTCTCTATCAGCCAGCGGAAATGATTGACAAGCAGGATGCCGTTGCGTACCGCTATGCCAAACAGGGTGATGAAACCCACCATGCTGGCAATGGAAATTACCGGGGGGACGTATCGCCCTCCTTGTCCCAACAGCGCCGCCAGATTGGCGACCGGGTCGGCTGACTCGGCAAGGAACATGGCGACTACCCCTCCAATCATGGCCAGGGGGAGGTTGATCAAGACCAGCAATGCGGGACGCAGGCTGCCCATGGCCATCTGCAGCAACATGAGCATGATTACGAGCACCAGAGCTCCCATGCCAAGGATGGTTCGACTGGCCGATTGTTGGGCCTGAAACTGTCCACCGTACTCGACTGTGTAACCAGCCGCGTGAACGATGGGATCGACTACTGCGCGTATCGCCTGCACGGTGTCACCCAGGTTGTAGCCGGCGGCGACATTGGCGGCGATCACCGTCTTGCGTTGTGCGTTCTGGCGTGAGATCAGGTTGGATGCCTGCTCTGGGCCAATGTCGGCAACTTCGTGCAGGCGCACCAGGGCGCCGGCCCTGCCAGTCAGGATCACGTTTCGTACATCCTTCACTGATTCACGCTGTTCGTCGACCAGGCGCAATACCAGGTCATAACGTCGCACACCCTGGTTGACTATGGCGACAGTATCGCCAAAAAGGGCCCGTTTGACCTGTGCCCCGGCGTCTTCTGCGCTGAGTCCGTAACGGGCCAGGTCACGCAGACGGAAATTGATCCCCAGGGTCTGCACCAATACCTCGCGGTTAGCGCTTACGTCACGTGTGCCCGGAACCGTGACAAGGGCTATCTCAATGTCTTTGGCCAGTTTGCGCAAAACTGGCAGGTCATGACCGTACACGTTGATGGCGATCTGCGCCTTGGTGCCGGAGAGCACGTGCGAAAGACGGTGAGAGATCGGTTGCCCGATGTTGATAGTCACCCCGGGCAGGCCGGAAAGCACGCGGTCTATCTGAGCCAATATTTCGCCTGGATCGGCATCGTCGGCGATGCGTACCTCAACCTCTGAACTCGAAGGGGGCTCCGCGTGTTCGTCGCGTTCGGCCCGTCCGCTGCGTGCCACCACGTGCTCGATGCCCTCTATCTCCAAAAGGCGCTGTTCCACGCCCAAGGCAACCCGTTCGGATTCCTCCAGCGAGGTACCCGGTGGCATCATCAGAAACACGGTATAGGTTCCCTCGTTGAATTTGGGCAGGAAACTGGAGCCGAATGTGCTGGCAAATAAAAGCGTCAATGCTGTCAGCATCAGGGCCAGGACCAGCGTGGTACGTCGAAAACGCAGGCACAGGTTCAGCAGTGGCCGGTAGACACGCTTCAGGCCGCGAACCAGCAGGGTGTCGCCATGAACTTCGGCCAGGCGACCGCGTAACAGGTACCAGCACATGGCCGGCGTCAGGGTCATGGCAACCACCAGTGATGCCATCACGGAGATGATGTAAGTGACGCCAAGGGGCTGAAAGAAGCGTCCTTCCAGCCCTTGCAGAAACAGCAGCGGTACAAAAACGATACAGATGATAAGGGTGGCGAAGACCACTGATTGGGTGATCTCCTTGCAAGCATCGAAAATTACCCGCATTCGGTGCCTGCGTTCCTGCTCCGGCAGCCCGGCATTTTCGCCCAGGCGCCGATAAACGTTCTCCACGTAGATGATGGCATCGTCAACCAGGATGCCGATGGCTACAGCCAGCCCTCCCAGGGTCATCACGTTGATACTCATCTCTGCCGCCCACATCACCAGCAGTGCCGTGCCCAAAGAGATAGGCAGGGCAGCCAAGGTGATCAAAGTGGTTCGCAGGTTCATCAGGAACAGGATGAGGATCACAGTAACGATTACCGTCGCCTCGTAGAGCACCCGGGTCACGTTGTCCACCGAGCGCCCGATGAAGCCCGCCTGGCGGAAGACGTCGCGGTTCAGCTTCATGCCCATGGGAAGGCCTGACTCAATCTGGTCGAGCAAAGCGTCCACGCGGTGAGTCAGTTCCAACGTGTTGGTGCCAGGTGCTTTCTGGATCGACAAGACCACTGCGGGCTCACCGTTGTCGGAGGCGGCGCCACGTCGGAAGGCTCCACCGAGACGGACATCCGCAACCTCAGCCACAGTAACCGGGGCCCCGTCGCGGTACGCCACAACGGTCTGTTCAATATCGGCGATACCGCGCACCCTTCCGCTCTGGCGCATCGGCAGTTCCAAGCCCTCAACGTTGACCAGGAAGCCGGCTGTGTTGAGGTTGTGCGCCCTGCTGACGGCTTCTGCTATTTCAGCGGTGGTCAGGCCGTAGATTTGCAGTGCCTCCTGGCGTATCTGAACCTGGTACTCCGGCAGATAACCACCGATGGCAACGACTTGCGACACGCCCGAGATCGTGAGCAAACGGTTACGCAGGTCGAATTCCGCATAGGAGCGCAGATCCATCGGGGTGACGCGCGAGTCCTCGCTGTGCAGCGCTATCAGCATAATCTCACCAGTGATCGAGGAGACCGGGGTCATCTGCATGTGTGCATCAGGCGGCAGGTCGGCTTTCACCGTGTCCAAACGCTCGGACACCATCTGGCGTGCGCGGTAGATGTCCACGCCCCAGTCGAATTCGGCCCAGACGATGGAGAGGCCGAGTGAACTGGCCGAACGTACTCGGCGCAGATCAGGTAGGCCGTTGATGGCGCTTTCCACTGGAAACGAGATGTATTGCTCGACCTCTTCCGCAGTCAGCCCACCAGACTCCGTGATCACGGTAACGGTGGGCGCGTTCAGTTCCGGGAAAACATCCACTGGCAGGTGTTGCAGCGCATACCAGGTAAGGCCCACCAGCAGGGCGGAGGCCAGAGTGACCAGGGCAGCATTGCGTAGTGAGAAGGCGATCAACCGCGCGAGCATCAGTCTTCTCCCTCATGGAAGGTGCCGTCGGTGTGAAAGTGCCCGGTTTTTACTTTCTGCCCCGTGGTCGCGAGCTTGAGTTGATAGGCGCCATCGACGACCACTTCGTCATTCTCGCCAAGGCCCGAGTACACAGTGACCCAGCGCCCGTCATCCGGGCCCAGATCGGCCACCGTGCGGATCACAGTATCCGGGTCGTCGGGGGCACGACGAAAGAACACAGTCTCGAGTCCGTCACGTATCACCGCCCGCAAGGGGATGGCCAGTTCTTCCATGTCTGGGTCACCGGCGACAACGATTTCGGCCATTGCACCCACCTGGGGACGTATCCAAGGCTGTTGTGGCGCCTCATTAAGATCTATGAATACGTCAACAGTGCGGGTGTCCGGATCACCGGTAACACCGATGCGAAGGCGGCCGGGTATGGGGTCGCTGCGGCGCGTAGTGCCGCGCCCTTCGGGTGGGTGGATGTATGCAGGCTGCCCGTCACGCAGGTGATCAACGAGGTCTGCCTGAAGTGCTTTGCCCCGGAACCGAAGCTCGGTGGGATGAACAATATGGACCACCTCCGTGCCTTCACCAACCCAGGTGCCGCTGGCTGCATCCACCTCGCGTACCACGCCATCCTCAACAGCCCGAATGGGAATATGGTTGAGTTCGCTCCAGTAGGGTTGCCCGTGCGTGACTTTTCGCAACCTGTTCTCGGCAACACCCGTCAAGGTGGCGGCCTCAGCCAGTAGTCGGTTCAAGCGTTCTGAAGCGGCATTAACTGCAGCCTGGGCTGCTTTTTCATCGGCAGCGAATACGCCCCCTTTAGGTTTTTCAGTGCCCGCGAGGTTGTCGGCGATCTTGCGGGTTGCGCTTGCCCGAGAGAATTTGGCCCGTGCCAGTTCACGACTGGCCTGGGTCTCGGCCAACTCGCGCTGCAGCTCGCGCCAGGCGGGGGCGTCGAGTTCAAGCAGCATCTGTCCGCGTATGACCTGATCAAGGGCAGCAACATTTACCTTGACCCGGCCAGAGGCCGGCACGGGATAATGGTGCTGTGCGGAAGTAAGTAATTCGAAATGGCCGGGAATGGCGATAGTCGATTGGACCGGGCGGTAGGTCGCCTTGGCGAATGTGATGCCCAAATTGCGCCTTACCACCGGCGCTAGCGGGGTGCGATTGGATGGAAGCGGCTCTACAGTTTCCCGCTCAGGATCAGCGGCTTTGTCCGTGGCTGCTGGATCGGTGGGTGCGCTACATCCGGCGAGCAGAAGCACCACGAGTGCAGCCACCAACAACGCGGATAACGGGTTTATATGGCGTCCAGCAAGATTATTACAAGTGTACGCATGACTTCGCTTGGTTATAGTCACGGAAACGCTCCCAGGCCAAAGAGATCGATTCGGCTGCAACCAGTGCAGCCGGCCGTTGGACGAAGGGAGTGCTTAGATCAGGAGACGAATCGAGGAAAGGTTATCGATTGACGACCATGTTGGCGGTGTGTCGAGATAGGCAGGCCAGTGGTGAGACTTGAACGCCACACTGGGTGCGATCGGGTCATCGAGAGGGTATGCAAGGTATACTGGCGGTGTATCGGCTTCCCAGTGTGCGGACAGGTTGTCCCGCAGAATCAGCATATCGGCCAACAGTGCGGTATCTGCGCAAGTCTTTGGATGCATCTCGTGTTCGGACGTGTGTATCGCTGGAGCTAGCGTGTGGGCAGAATGATCAGTCAACCCTGCCTGGTGTCCGATCAGCTCAATGGCATGGTGGTCACTGCCCGAGGTGCAGGTGACAAGCAGAGTATTGATGACCGAGGTGAAAAACATCACCAAGGCTAACGTGATACTGACTTGTTTGTGGAGCAGGGCCATGCCCGTCATTCTGTCACTGACTCTGTCGGTCGGTCAACTGCATGTGGTGGGAGCTCTTATAGTAGCGCTTTCCGCAGCATCAGTTGTTACTGGAAGATTCCAGTTCTGGCCACTTCCTCGGCTAGCATCGTGGCAGTACCACTCCTTCTGGTGGCTGTTTCGAATCATGCTCTTTGGGCTTCTGCCTGTTTCTGTCGGTGATTATCAAAGCCTTGGTAGGGTTCCCGTATTCCTGAGCACAGAAGGAGTCATACTCTTTACTCCCTGATCTAATGAGAATGGTAATATGTCTTCCCCTCCACACTGGTTCGCCCCTGGCTTGATACCGGTTATATGGCACGTTGGCATGCATCTCCGAGTACGCTCAGACACAGTTTTGCCAGTCACTTGTTGGCAGCTGGTACGGATATCAGAACAATTCAGACACTTTTTGGGCACAAAAACGTCGAAACCACTATGATTTATACGCACGTTACGCCTGATCATAAAAATGTGAGCAGTCCGCTTGATCAGTTAAAGGGTCTTCGATAACTGACCATCCACTTGATCGGCTCATCTTTGATGGACCGATCGATGCTCATGTAAGCCTATTCAAGATGTCCGCAATCAGGTGAGTTCAATATCAGATTGCTTCCTATAAGAACTTCCGCTATTGGCCGTTTTCTACCCTATTTCGTAACGCCACCTTTGCCTGATAAGAGACCGGCATGGAAGAAAACAGACGCTCAAGGTGCGACCTGATCTGGTACTCTCTTTCAGTTCAGATGTGGTCTATTACGCGCAATTGGATTTGCGGGACAAGAAACTCCTGATTTACAAGCTTATCTCTTGCATATCATCGAGCCAGCCCGCCTTATCATCCAGTTGCATTATCTTTATCTGACTAGCTTCATGAGGCATTTCCGGTCTGGAGTGGATGTGTTTCAGAATCAACTTGTCGTCGACTCTACCGCATATTTCGATTTTTCCGATGTCGTGACCCATGATGAATTTGAAACGCTTGGCATAACCATCAAGTCGTTCCTTGGCTTTGTCCACAATATCTACACCCTTTTTCAACGGAACCTGGAAATGGTGTCTCACACGCGAAACCGGCATGCACTGATACAGATAATATGGATTGACGCCAATTTTGACCAGGCCATTCATCAACTCTTCAATCTCCTCAACGCTATCGTTTACACCTTTCAGGAAGACAGCTTGATTGTTAACTGTTACCCCGGCTTCACGTATTCTCAGTACAGCCTCTTTTGCCACATCTGTTATTTCACTCACGTGATTGAAGTGGGTAGGTAGATAAAGGGTTTTTTGCTTATTGAACTCTCTGAATGCCTCCAACAACTCATCATCAAAGAATCTCATCGGATAAACAACAGGGGTTCTGGTACCGATTCGAACATAATTGATATGCTCAATATCAACAAGGCTATCGAGTATCCTTCTGATCCTGCGAGTATTGATTAACAGGGGATCCCCGCCTGAGATGATGACATTGGTAATCTCCTTATGCTCTCGGATGTACTCCGCGGCACGCTGAAAATTCTCGACAGTCTTATCATTCGGCAGGCCGACAATCGCCTTTCTAAAGCAGTGACGACAATACATGGAGCAATAGTCAGTCGCGACAATCAGCGCGGAATAGGGATACTTGTGCAGGACGCCATTTCCCTTGTCGTGCTTTTCATCACCGTAAGGATCCTGTGTAGTTTCACCCATTGATCCGGCAATCACTAATTCATCTTCATTGGGGAGTGCAAGCTTTCTGATGGCATCCCTCTCCTTAGTCTCATCCATGAGACTAAGGTAGTATCTCGGAATATTCATCGGGTGTTTATCCACCACATCCCTTAGCATCTTCTCCTCACCTTCAGATAAGTCGACGTAGAGTTTTAGCGAGTCGATTGAATTTATATTGCTCTTCAACTCTTTCTGCCAATCGATTTCAGTCCAGTCTATGTTTTTTAACTCATTGAGTTTGTTCATTTAATACAGCCGTAGTTTGGTTGGTCCATGTCAACTGCCCAAATTTGAAAAACTGAGCACATCGGGAACAACCAGGGTAATTCACGAGGATGAGGATCAGTGAAGAGTCAGCCGGCCGCCAAATTGATCAGCGAGCCATTGGAGAGCCTGTAGGGATGATTTGTCACACATCAAATATGTTAGTGCAATAATCTTTAGTGTACTAAGTTTTTCCGCACATATCAAAGGTAATGTGTTATGTACCACCTGAACAAAGGGCATATGTCGTATAATGTGGCAAAATAATGTTTTATAAGGCTCTATTTAGAGAGATTAAGAATGCAAACCCACGATCAGGTGCTGATTGCCTTGAGACAAATTATTCGGGCTATTGATTTGCACTCAAAGAAACTCGAGCGCGAATCAGGCCTAACTGGACCTCAGTTGTTAATAATGCAAATAATTCATGAGGAAGGACCGGTTACTTCCAGTGTTCTTGCACGCTCTGTCAGTCTCAGCCAGGCCACTGTGACCACTATTCTTGACCGCCTTGAAAAAAAGGCATATCTGACTCGCGAGCGTGACAACAAAGACAAGAGGAAGGTATGGATCAGTTTATCTGATGCTGGCAGGCAAGTGTTAAGAAACGCCCCGACCCTATTACAGGAACACTTCATCAACTCTTTTGAAGAGATGAAAGAATGGGAGCAGTCACTTCTGCTATCGTCTCTACAGCGTATCGCATCGATGATGCAAGCCAGCGACCTGGAAGCCGCTCCAGTATTGGATTCAAGTGAAGAGCGTTTAATCAGGAGTGAAGAGAGTAAATAGGATTAGAGTCAATAACCATCACTAGTGGGCCATGCATATAATTCATTTATTTACGCCAAACTTGTACGCCAATTGCGACAATCCCTAGCGCTATACCCGCAGACAGCACCATCCGCGCAAACCATTCTGGCCAGGCAGGTTGTGGCGTTATTAATGCAAAAAAACCAATAACTACTAACCAGAATGCTACCTTTCCTAATAACGCTGTTTTTAACAAGATAACCTCATAACTTGCTCTATTCTATTCATCAAATATGTATTTACAAACTATTCATTACCGTCTTATACAGTTGCTGTTAATTCTGAATTGAGCAAAGGTTTATGCTATGCATCTTAAGCGATAAAATTTAATAGAGTAAGTATGATTATAATAGGTTCTGATTAGATTTCACACCCATTATATCCATAATCAGATTCAACTCTTCACCATAATATTCCACTAGTAAGTTGATATCATCATTCACCTCTGTCCTTGCAAACCACATACTTTGTTGATGTTCGAAATAAAAGGCTTGGTAATGGACAAGACTTGGACTCCCTGCTCGATCCAGAAACCGTCTGAGCGTTGTTACAACTGACAGACCGGGTATTGTTGTCTGCTCTATTTGATATTTACTTATTACTGCACCTATCCGAGGAGTGTCGCTATCAATTATTCTGTAGAAGTGTTGAATCAGATTATTCTCATTGTAAGCAGCGAGAGGAAAGAGAGTAACAGTCATACGATCACCCTCTGATAACCCATAGAGCTTTAATATTTTGATTCCAGAACTCTCTAAAGTTATCCAGTTTACCTCTTCTGAGATAACTGGTTTAGATAACACCCAGAACAAGAGAGTAAAAAGCAGGTTAGATATGCGCACTTCTTATTCCAACACGTCCTATGTAAAATCCATTCAAATATTCCATTTTTAAAATGGTGCTTTAGTTATTACAACAATATTATACTATTCGAAAAATATCGGAAACTATTTCTTATGGCTCACCTTTACTATGTCCACGATCCAATGTGTAGTTGGTGTTGGGCTTTTAAGCCAACTCTCTCTAAACTATTAACTAACCTACCAGATTCAATAACCTATAGTTATCTTCTGGGTGGCTTAGCAGCAGATTCAGAAGAGCCTATGGATCTAGATATGCAGGAAAGATTGAAGAATACATGGTTGACTATCCAAAAAAAGCTACCCCAGACAGAGTTCAACTATAATTTTTGGTCCAGTAATGTACCTCGCCGATCAACCTATCCAGCATGCAGAGCTGTAATCACAACCAGACTGATGGATGCGGGATCGGAAGAGAAGATAATAGTTGCAATTCAACAGGCATATTATATAGAAGCACGTAATCCATCTGATCATTCGACTTTAATTGAAATAGCAGGTGAAATTGGCCTAGAACCATCTAGATTTCAGAACATGCTAAATAGTGAACCTATTCACAACAAACTTCTTGAGGAGATTGAACAATCAAGATTGATGGGGATAAACAGCTTCCCAGGTCTTGTTCTAAACATTGAGGGTAGTTACTGGACAATCCCAATTGACTATCATGATGAGAATAGTATGCTCGAGATTATCCACCAACTTTTAACCTAGCACCTTAATAGGTAGCTTCAGGATCTTCTTGTAACCCCTTACAGTTTGAATGTAAAAGGACAGGCATAAGGTTTCCTGCCTATTATGGTACCGGGTTAAGAACTACCTGATATCTGACAGGCATGTTAAGCTTAGAGAAGATTATACAAACCACTAGATCAACCAGTTATAATATACTTTTAACCACATCTGACCGATTTAATCCATGGGCTTCCTGAAAATCTCATGCAGTTGTGAATCCTCCAATACTTTAAGAAAGCATTCAAACTATGTTGACTCACGAAAACCTGGATAGGTTACGCAAAGATATTACATTTACAGCTAATCTAAACGGGGAAAAGCTCTTAATTCATTCTACCTGGGGTATATTCTCCCCCAAGGAGATAGATGAAGGTACCCAGTTACTGATTAACATCTTACATATAGAGCCTGAGTTTGATTGCCTGGACCTGGGTTGTGGTTATGGACCAATTGGCCTCTATATGGCTAGACGTGCTTCGCAGGGCAGAACATTATTGGTTGATAAAGACTTTATGGCTATTGAATACAGCAATGCTAATGCCGCGCGAAATCAAATAACCAATGCTAAAGCGATGTTAAGTAATGCATTTGATCATATTGACTCTTCATTACGCTTTGATGTAATTGCCTCTAACATCCCTGCTAAAGTAGGAAAGGAGATGTTAAGTTTAATACTTCATGATGCTAAACAGAGCCTCAAACCTCAGGGAAAACTATATGTAGTAACCATCAATGGTTTGCGCCAATATATGAAACGTAATTTGAATGAAATCTTCGGAAATTATAAAAAATTAAAGCAAGGGAAAACCTATACTGTAGCAATGGCAGAAAATATTTAATGGTATTTTTTAATATTTTACGCATCTCACAATCAGCGATCTATTCCCTCTGACAACTGCTTTAAAACATATGAAACAGCAACCAATCCAAAACTTGCTGTTATCGTCATAGCCGAGCCAAATCCACCACAGTTAAGCGAGCCATCGAGTCCACCAGACTTTGAATGACAAACACCTCCTTCGCTATCTGGAAATTTCTGCTGCTCGACTGAATAGACACAAGGCACACCAAATCTACGTTTCAGATTAGATGAAAACCCGAACTCTTTTCTCAATAACTTCCGAGTCTTTGACAAAAGTGGATCCTGCTCACTTCGACTTAGATCTGCAAGGCGTACTTTTGTTGGGTCTACCTGACCGCCAGCACCCCCTACAGTTATTAAAGCTATCTTTTCTCTCTTGCAGTAATTAATTATTGCTGCTTTGATTCTATAATTATCAATACAATCGAGTACATAGTTGAAGTTACCGTGAATTAAACCAGATAGATTTTCTACTTCTATATATTCTTCGATTGCATTAACCTGACAATCTTGGTTTATTTGGTTGATGCGTTGAGACATTACCTGGACTTTAGCTTTACCAAACTCTTTCTCCAGGGCAGGCAATTGTCGGTTGACGTTAGATTCAGCTACATGGTCCATGTCATATAACGTCATTGCTCCAATACCACTACGTGCAAGTGCTTCGACAGCCCATGAACCAACACCGCCAACTCCAATTACTGCCACATGTGATTTTGCAAAGTTTTCAAGTCCGCTTTGACCATACAGACGTGCTATACCTCCAAATCTTCGTTGATAATCCATATTTTACTCTGTGAAATATTAATCTTAACGATAATGTGATTTTGTTCAAATCAAAGGCGTTATTCTAGTGAAATTCAAATGAATGAGCGATTATTGATTTACACTATTTACAAAATAATAATGCGTATTAATGCTTTACCAACTCATTAATTTGATTAACAAATTGTCTATGCATCTCCTTTAACTCTTCAATTCTTGCTTCCACACTATCTTGATGCTCACTGATGGCCAAATTATAGAGCTCTTGACCTAACAGGTGTATACGTTCGTGGCACTCCCTTAGATTTGCATACTTTTTAAGATGACCATATTGAAAATATCCATCTCCATAAAACCATCTACCAAATGAACAGCTATGACTGTCTAAAAGAAGTCTTTGCGATGATGATTGTGGATTTGAAATAATATCAACAGCATTTTCAATCCATTCCTTGTGACTTGTTATTGCTTCTTCTATATCTGAATTATTTGCATTTTCTAGCCGTTTCTTTAAATATTGCCATTCATCATCATTTTTCCAATTATTCAACCATCCTTGTATATCCTTAGCCGGCATTGGTCTTGCAATACCATACCCCTGTCCTAACTGACATCCAAGTCGTAACAATGCAGCACCATGTTCGATACTTTCAACACCTTCAGCAATAACCGGATGATGATAAGCTTGCGCAAGTCGCACAACGCTATCAACAATAGCAAGATCCTGTGGGTCTTCCAACATATCAGAGACAAATGAGCGATCGATCTTAAGTGTATTTACCGGCAGGCGATGAAAATAAGTTAAAGATGAATAACCTGTACCAAAATCATCCAGAGTTATCTGTACACCTAAATCCTGGCAGCTTACCAGGGTTTTAATTATATGACTCAAATCCTGTATTGATGTAGTTTCAAGTATTTCTAGTTCAAGATTTTGTGGATTTATAGCACTATATTTTGAAAGGGCTGATTTTATATGGTAGACAAACTCTGAATGCTGTAAGTGATGGGGACTGATATTGATACTCACAGGCAGACTAAGTCCATCTGTTTGCCAACGCGTTATTTGAGCAAGTGCACTATCTAAAACCCATTTACCAAGTTCAATTTCAAGCTCAGTATCAGTCAGATTATGCAGAAAGGAACCCGGTGAAACTAATCCTTCTTCAGGATGATTCCACCGAATCAATGCTTCCACACCTATCACCAGTCCACTATACATATTAACCTTAGGTTGATAGTAGAGTATAAATTCCTCATTTGATAATGCTTTCTGTAAACGCAGATAATTTTCGCGATATGCCTTAACCTGTCTATCCTGTTCAGGATCAAAGAGATGATAGCAATTTTTGCCATTCTCTTTAGCGACATACATTGCCTGATCTGCATGTCGTAACAGTAGATCTGCGTCTGAATCGTCTGAAGGAAAGAGTGTAAAGCCTATACTTGCTGAAACCTCTACTTCTATACCGCCCACCTGAATCGGTAGTGCTATACTTTCCATTACTCTCTGTAATATAACTTCACTTGCTGTCAGGCTTGTAAGCTCTGTAAGAATCAATACAAATTCATCACCCCCAATTCTCGATACTGTGTCTCCACCGCGAACTGTCATTTGAAGTCTTTGGGCAATCTCTATTAAGACCTGATCACCTGTCTCATGTCCGTAGGTATCATTAATCGGCTTAAATCCATCAAGATCCAGATAACAGACTGCAACCTGCATATCATTACGTTTCGCTCTTACGATAGCTTGATTCAATCGATCCGCTTTAAGTAAACGGTTAGGTAATCCGGTTAACGAATCGTAATGTGCAATCTTATCTAATTCAGCTTCAGCTTTTTTTCGATCGGTAATATCATGAATTATTGAGTAGAGTACCTGCCTGCCCCCCCACTTTATTGGTCCAGAATGAACTTCAACATCACGAATCGCACCACTGGCCAATGTGTGCTGAAAATAAAAATGGCTACGCTCTTCTCTATCAGCCAATTTCATCTCACAAGCAATCTCACTTTCAGTCAAAGTATTAATTTCACCAATATTCATATCCATTAATTGTTGGTTGCTATAACCATAATAGGATTCGGCTGCTTGGTTTGCAGCTAGAATAACACCAGTAGCGGGATCTATGGTAAGCATCACTGCTTTACTTTTTTCGAACAGCATTCTGAAACGTTCTTCGCTATTGCGAAGAGCTTCAGTCAGTTCTTTTTCCCGTTCAAGAGCATGAATCAAATCTTTATTGCTATCCTTCAATGTAAGATTTGCACTTGCCAGCTCTTGTGTTCTTATATCAATCTTCTCTTCTAGTTCCTGCCCTGAGCGTTTTAGTGCTTTTATCTGTGCCTTGAGTATTTCTCCCATTTT
The DNA here is from genome assembly GCA_040506275.1 of Candidatus Thiodiazotropha sp. DIVDIV. GTDB lineage: Bacteria > Pseudomonadota > Gammaproteobacteria > Chromatiales > Chromatiaceae > Thiodiazotropha. The sequence goes on along the minus strand of JBEVXD010000001.1, from coordinate 444,938 downwards.
ATGTAGGGATGTCGATAATCTTCCGATTTCATCTTTACTATGTAGTTCTGAAATCATCTCGAATCTACCTTTTGCTATCGATTCTGCATAGTCAGAAAGGCGTGATACAGGTTCAATAATCGATCTACGAAGAAACAGATTGAGCAGGAGCGCTATTGAGAGAAATGTAATAACAACATTGATAAGAATCTGAGTGACTGCATCCTTAACTTTATCGTCAACAATTGATGCAAGGAAACCTACTCTGACAACACCCACATACCGCCCACTATCTCCAAACAGAGGTATTGCAACATCATAGTAAAGCTTGCCATCAAAACGATGATATATCTGCCAGATAGGTTTCCTGACACTCATGATTTTTCGTGCTACAGGGTCTTTGAAATGCCGGCCTATTAGTTCTGGATTGTTGTGAAAAAGCACTACTCCGCTTTCATTAACTACACCCGCATAAGCGATATGACTATTCTTATCAACCACTTCGGCAAGTTTTTTATCCATACCAGACAATGATGCAAGAGGTAGCCCTAATGTAAGCATCTCAGTTAAAAGACTTTCTATGCTATGCCCAATACCAAAACTACCTGTTAGCAGAGCATCAGTATACTTACTTCGAAAACTTAAAATATTGAGCAAAGAACTTATCAGTAGTGAGATGGCTAGTACACCAATCGTGATTAGCAGTATTTTTCTACTCAGACCCATATTTCAATCGCCGCTATTTCTGTTATCTAACTGGCGAGGCATTACATAATGCAGGGAAACATCCAAAACCAATTTCTGACCCTGATTGCCAGAAATACAAATACTTGTAAACTGATAAATAAATAGCCTTAGAGATCGGATTATATAATTCATTGAACTATATTCTTTCCAGAGAGTTGCAAAATCCCAACTGGCACCTTTATTCCAAAGTGTTTTGTCTTAGTCAAGTCAACAGCATATCCATAACGTGCTGGCCACTTCGGTTCAATCTGCTGCACTTGGTAACCTTCAAACAAATCACGTATCATCACTGCCACTTGCCGTCCAATGCACTCGAGACAAGGATAAACAACAGCAGTTGCCCCCCAGCGTGAGACAACGTCGTTTTTAACCAAACCAATTAATGGTTTATCTGCATAGGATTCAACAGTTTTTGCGAAATTCTCTCTTGCTCCTAACTGATCATTCGGCTTCAGAAAAGCATCAACCTTATCATTCAGCTCCTGGATAAACGGTATTGCCAGTTCTGCCATTTTTTGATCACCATTGTTACCGGTCACCAATGGAACAGCACGAAATATCACCTCAATATCATCAAATTCTGGGTCATTCTCCAATAATTCCCTGATCCAGCGGTTGTAGCTTTCAGATTGAGGCATATCCGCATAGATCAGGCCAAACCTATGTGCGTCAGGCATCAATTGACGAAGGAATAAAAATCTGGATCTGACTGGTACAGGATAACTGACACCTGTGAAATTAGCTTTTGGAGGTTGATCGAAATTATCGATTACACCAAGACCTATGGGATCTGTCGGCGCTCCAAACACCACAGGAATATGACTATTCCACATCACATGTTTTGCAGAAATTGTTGCAACAGTCCCACCGGCATAGATCACATCAAACTTTTTAGACAATTCTTCTTTGAGTATCAACTCACCCGCCAAAACATCGTTTTCTGCAATCCCATATGTTATTTGCAGATTTTCTCCCACGCGGTAGCCATACTCAGACAGCGCTGCGATGAGCGGTATTCGAACATCTTGATAGGGACTGCCAGTTTGAGAGTCGAGAATTAGCAGTCGGTAGAAACGTTCAGGATCAGGTAAAGAGTGTGAAGCAGTAGGCAAAACTAGCCCAATAAACACAATTATTTGAAAAATACTAATTTTTTTGGGTATAACCATTTACCATCACCAATGGCAGATAGCCAACCATCTAAGATGCCAAACGAATTTGGCATATTTGCAGAGGATCATCGCTGTTAGCTCCAAATATCTCTATCTTAGAAATAGTTAACCATTTCAGGTTATGGTGATCTCCTACACCAAAACCAATTTAGATGAGACAGTGATTAACTTCGGGAGCCTCTGTTTATTTTTACTTCGAGTATGATGTTTAAAGAAAGGTTCTGAAGCAGGGTGAAATGCAGGTAATAGTTAACTATCGCTATGCTTTCAAAAACACCAGGGCAGAATCTTTCTGACGCTACACAGTCATTCACGACTATTCCAGAGGCTCCTTAAAGATACGCTGGCTTTCCTGATCCTCTGGAATGCCTATAGAATATGCAGGGGTTAATTATCAGCCCACATCCGCATAACACTAATGTAAATTATACTCTACATGGAGATCTTTTCATCCGTGATCTTGTCTCCAACTCAATCTAGTTGATTGAAAAAACACTTATTAAGGAATGTATTTCCCTAATTATAGTATTGGATATGATTTTTTGTGGATTATTTACCTGTTACATCTTGTTACAACGGGTTACACCCCTGAGAGGATCTTCTTACCCAAATACCTCACAATAATTCCTGTAAGACGATAAATCGTTGACCATTTGTTGATTAGCTATGACAAATAGAAATCAGGAGACCATTATGAGCAAGAGTGTCATCATAGTTATTTGTATATTTGTATTACTATTAGTTAGCGGCGTTGCTATTGCACGCTATAAAGGACTCTGCAACAGCCCTGAAGGCCGGATAAGCTGGATGGCAGACCGACTTGACAGTCACCTTGAACTGAATGATTCGCAAAGAAATCAGCTAGAATTACTTAAAGCTGAAGTGGTAACCATAGCAGAGACACTACACAGTGACCGATCTGTTTATGCCGGTGAGGCAACTGAACTTCTCAGCACTCCCGTTCTGGATCGGGAACGGGCACATACACTATTAATGCAAAAGCAGGCACAACTAGCCAGTGTAAGTAGTGATTTGATTGAGGCATTTGCCGATTTCAGTGATAATCTCGAGCAACACCAGCGCGATAAGTTGCAGACTATGATTAACAAACACAGGCAACATCGTCACTGTGGTTTCGACTGCAATTCACTCAAAGCTGAGACACAGGAATAACCATAAACAGACTTTTGAAGTTCTGGTTCGCCCTGCCGCTTGGCAGGGACGAACGTAGCATATTTTAGCAATATCCAATTCACTATGACCACTGAATATCAACAGAGAACATTTTTTTCAACACCCTGGGCGATGCGTAACGGGTCGGATGTGCTCTGGCACCTGGCAACAAGGATCTCCTGATGCCCCTGATATTGCTGATTGATGATGACCAGGCCTTAGCAGCACCATTGAGCGAGTACTTCTCCCGATATGGCCTCAGTCTACAGTCATTCACTACGCCATCAGAAGGTCTTGACTACCTCAATATTGCGCAGCCTGATCTAATCATACTAGACATTATGCTACCTGAGATGGATGGTTTTGATGTCTGTCGAAAGATTCGAAAAACCAACGACATCCCGATTCTTATGCTGACCGCGCGTGGCGATGTCATGGACAGAGTCATCGGACTGGAATTGGGCGCAGATGACTACCTGGCAAAACCATTTGAACCGCGAGAGTTGGTTGCACGAATTCAAAACATCCTTAAACGAAGCCATTCCAAAACAAATAAACAGCAACCCTGCACTCTTGGAGAAATCATACTCGACCAGAGTCAACAAAATGCTTCAATTGGAAAACGGACTCTAAATCTTACAAATTTGGAATTCCGTCTACTTGAGCTGTTTGTGCTACATCCCGGACAGGTCTACAGCCGGGACGAGATTTTAACTGCCATCAAGGGTATAGATGCGGACCTCTACACCCGCTCGGTGGATATTCTGGTCAGCCGACTACGTCAAAAAATTCAACCCCTGGACTACATCAAAACCGTATGGGGATCTGGTTATCGAATTGTAGGACCCACTGCATGAAGCGACATCACCGACTCAGTGGCCGACTCGTACTGCTCTTCATTTGTGTCAGTATATTAATTATTTTCGTTGTTCATAGTGGTTTTCGATACGGTATTCGAGACGAAATTAGGCAGTTTGCTGAGCCTCACCTTGTGGAATATGTTGATCACTTACGTCAGCAAATAGGTACACCTCCGGATATCCAGGCAGCTTCGGCCCTGGCTCACAGACTGCAGCTCGATATACAGATAAACTTCCCTGAATACCGCTGGTCCAGCAATGGAAAGCCTATAGATGAGAATAGACTCAGTTTTCATACCCATCAGCTACCGAATGGAAAAACAGTCCAATTAAGTCATGACGAGCGCCGCTTCCTGCTGCGTCTACACGAAGAAGATATTGAACTGTTGTTTATTACTCAGGACAACTGGAAAAGTGGTAGTTTACCTATCATTGGCATCATCACCATATTCACAGTATTAGCATTAATTGCCCTCACCTACCATCTGGTCAGACGTCTTTTTCAACCAATCGAAATAATCCGCCATGATGTAGCTCTATTTGGTTCTGGCGAACTGGATCACCGTATCTCATTACAGCGTCGGGACGAACTGGGTGAATTAGCCAACAGCATCAACACTATGGCAGATGAAATACAGGGAATGCTAGAAGCAAAACGTCAATTGCTACTGGCAATCAGTCATGAACTTCGTTCACCACTAACACGGGTACGATTAAACGCTGAACTACTGAGCGAAAGCGATCCGAGAGAGAGAATTATCGCTGACCTGCAAGTACTGGAGCATCAGTTGACTGAGCTACTTGAAACTGAACGACTTGAGTCGAAGCATGCAAAACTCGACCTTCAGCCTGTAGATCCGACACAATTGATAGAATCGGTTGCAGATAAGCATTTTTTTGATGCGCGTTTGCAGCCACATTTTACAAACGTTGGTAAAAAAATTGATCTGGATCTTGTCCGCATCAAACTACTGATCAGAAATCTATTGGAAAACGCTCTACGCCATACCCCTGATGGGGCTCGCCCTGTTGATATCTACAGTGAGGTGGGCACTGAAGGATGGCACTTCACTGTAGAAGACTATGGAGAGGGTATTTCTGCCGAACATATTTCTCATCTGACAGAGCCCTTTTATAGAGTTGATCAAGCCAGGCAGAGATATACCGGGGGATACGGCCTTGGTCTTTACTTATGCCGAATCATCGTCGATGCCCATGGTGGAAGATTAAGCATAAAAAGTGAGCTTGAAAAAGGCACAAAGATCTCTATTTTCATACCATCATCCAGGTAACCGGATTGCTAGTGGGCCATGCGGTAAATAAGGTAACGATCAGAGCCCCGCTCATCAGTCAAGGCAAAGCGTACTCCGCAGGGAATGGCAAGCCCTTTCCAAGGAGTACAACGCAGCATTGACTGATGAGCAGGGCTCCCTTCGGGCCGGCCCACAAGCCTCAGCAGCTTCGTTGCACTCACTTGAATTGGCTTGCCAGTCCTAAATATTTCATTTAGTAAGAATGTGTCTGCCTCCTAGATGGCTTAATGCATAACCTGATGTAGGTCGGATAAGCGGAGCGCCATCCGACAATCTCCTGCGGGTACCACCTGAAAATGTTGGATGGCGCTCCGCTTATCCAACCTACCCGTCATTGAAATCCACTCTAATCCCAGATTAATATCTAGTGGGACCGGCTGATCGTTACCTTATTTACCGCATGGCCCACTAGATCATTGATTATCCTGGCAGCGAAATACCTGTCACCTTCTTATACAGAGACACAGCATAAGAGTCTGTCATCCCTGAAACGAAGTCAGTCAAGCGTAACAATCGAGTGTAGTCATCTTTTACAGGCTTAGCTTGTGGCCCAATAAACTGCTCTGGAATCAATCTAATCATCATTTGACTGCGTGGACTCGCCTCAGAACCATGTTCTGCAACGTCATCAATAATCGGGATAAACCTCTCCAGAAGTTCACTGATCACCTGAAACCCCGCTGTTTCGATCTCGATAACCTCAGGTGCGATGTATATTTTTTCACCAGCCACCTCAATCAATCGATCCATCTCTTCCCGGTGAGGAATATGGCTCATTAAAGGGTCGTCGAACTCCCCTTTTAAGATCGCTTGTTCATGATCCAGAAAGCAGGAGAGAATCTCACTAATAGCCTGGCTGATTACCTTAGCCCGTAAAAACTCCACTTTCTCTTTGTCACCCCCAATACTCTTCAAGCGCGCTGTTTGAATGGATGAATCTTCAAGTATGGCGCTGAACAGGTCCAGTGCTTCCTGGAAGCTAAGGTGCCCCAATCGATATCCATCCTCAATATCAATCACTCGATAGCAAATATCATCAGCAGCTTCGACCAGAAATGAGAGTGGGTGGCGATGCCAGATAGCCAGCACTGGATCTCGTCGAATCAAGCCAACGGCCTTGGCAACGGCTTCAAAATTCTCCTGATCCTGGGCAGTGAAGCCTGGCTTCTTGGCGCTTACCCCCTCAAAACGACCTTTACCTATACAGGATTCTCTTGGATATTTGGTAAATGCCCCTAAAGTTGCACAAGTCAACTGCAGACCACCGGGATTATCACGGTTCTGTAGTCGGGTAATTACACGAAATCCCTGAGCATTTCCCTCAAAATTGAGAAAATCCTCACGCTGACTACCGCTAAGTACCGCAACGCGCTGCTTGCCATACTCAGCTGTCTCAGCCCAATGGCGAATTGCGTCTTCCCCGGAATGTCCGAACGGTGGATTCCCAATATCATGAGCTAGACAGGCTGCAGCACAGATATCCCCAAAATCTGAGGCTTCGTTATTCTGCAGTCTATGACGGGCGATGATCTGTTCTCCAGCCAAAGTGCCCAATGAGCGTCCTACACTCGAAGATTCGAGACTATGGGTCAAGCGAGTGCGGACATAATCGACCTTCGAGAGGGGAAATATCTGAGTCTTGTCCTGCATCCTCCGAAATGCTGAAGAGAAGACAATACGATCCAGATCACGCTGAAAGTCTGTACGTGAGGTACTACCGCTTGGGTGATCCTGAGAACCAAGACGTTGACGAGACAACAGTTGTGTCCAATTCATCGACATAGGCCGATCCAATCCTTCAAAATACTGTAAATAATTTGCATTGTATCAAGTTCTTGCAGAATCGCTGACCAATCTCTCGTCCACATCTCTGCCCCGGAGGGCAAGAACGCCAGCCAGGCCGATCAATATAGCGCCAAATACAAATTGCAGGCTGAGAGTCTCTCCCCAGAATAGGTAACCATAAACAGCTCCGAAAAGAACCGAAGAGTAGGTAAAGGGACTTACTCTTGCAGCAGTGGCAATGGCATATCCACGAGTCAATAGAAGCTGTCCCAATGTACCAACCAGACCCAACAGGGCAAAAAGCCACCACTCTGAGACAGTTGGCTGTTGCCAATTCCAGCTCATTGGTACTGCTGAGATAATAGAACTCAGTAGTGCAAAATAAAAAACCACTCTTACAGAAGGCTCTGTTCTTCCCAATCTGCGTAGGCTTACCTTAGCCAATGACGCCAATCCTCCCCCCAGAAGACCAATCAGAGCAATCTGATTAAATTCACCACCAGGATTAAGAACAAGTACTACCCCCATGAAGCCAACCCCTATCGCCATAAAAATCATCCGATGCAGGGGTTCGCTCAACCAGTACCATGCGATCAACGGCATAAATAACGGCGATGTCATCTTGAGCAACATGCCATCGGCCAAAGGAAGGTTTGCCAGGGCATAAAAAAAGCAGTACATAGCCGAAACACCTGCCGCAGATCTCAATAGATGCAGATGAATCACTTTTGTTTTTAAGGTAATAGTGCTACTGCCCCACACCAGAGGCAAAAGGAGACCTAAACCAAACAAATTCCGCATGAATACAGCCATTTCGCTTGGAAGAGTCTGTGTCAGCTGCTTTACAATTGCACCCATTGAGGCAAACATAAACTCCGAGAGTAGGATGAAAAGCGCACCTAATAATATATTTTGCCTATAAAACATAGTGTTACGTAATTTTTAGCGCTCAAAGAATACAACAGCGTGTGAAGATACTGTTAAATTGCATGAATCTTTTAAAAAGGGCCTTTCTTGCATCGCCTCACTCACCTACTCTGTGGCAGAATTGCCAATCTATCAGATTCCAGGAGGATTAGTTCACATGTTTACCCAACATCGATACCTTTTAGTCGGCTTCCTGCTTTTTCTTGCTGGCTGCTCCAGTGTCTACTACGACACCATGGAACAGGTCGGCTACCATAAACGGGATATTCTGGTCGATCGGGTTGAGGCCGCAAGAGACGCCCAAAGTGATGCACAGGAGCAGTTCAAGTCAGCCCTTGACCAATTTGCCTCCGTGATTCGTCTCGAAGAGAGTGATCTTAAACAGGCCTATGACAGCCTTAATCGCGAGTTCGAATCCAGTGAAAGCGCGGCTCAGGAAGTGACAGACCGTATCGAAAAGGTAGAGTCGGTTGCTGAAGCTCTGTTTGAAGAGTGGCAGGATGAGTTGGATCTCTATGAAAATAAAAAACTGCAGGCAAGTAGCAAAAAGAAATTGTCCCAAACCAAGACACGTTATCAGAGTATGCTCAAATCGATGCAGCAAGCAGAACGAACAATGCAGCCTGTACTCAACAATTTTCGCGACAATGTACTTTTCCTGAAGCATAACCTCAATGCACAGGCCATTGGGTCTTTGCGTGGAGAGTTCGGTAATTTAAAAGCTGACATCAACAATCTTATCAACAGCATGAATCAGTCAATCAAACGTTCAAATGAGTTCATACGAGACATGCAGAGTGCAGAATAACAACTTAACAGCCAAATAGTAATCAAGGTGGCTGCTCCTGTAGTAACAGTATTAGCCAAATATGATCCGGAAATATATTTAGGCTATTACCAATCTCATCGCATAAATAATGAGAACAAAACTCATGCAGAACTTACGCGGCATCTCTCTTTCAGCCTACCATCCTCTCTACTATGTACACCATCTGCTTGCAGTTTTTTTTCTGTTCGGAATCTTCATCTTTTCACAACTCTTTTTCGATGGATTAGGTGATCATAATCTAATTATTCTTTCTGCTGTCTTGTGTGGTTATATGGCAATTACCATTGGCGCCAATGATGCTGGTAATAACATAGGCCCTCTGGTGGGCTCTGCAGTTATCAGCATGTCTGGTGCTATATTATTAGCTGCAATATTTGAATTTACTGGTGCCTTTCTCGCCGGCAATGAAGTCATCAGTACCATTAAACATGGTATTGTTGACCAGCAACTTCTCGGAAGTTCACGTGTAATCATTCACGTCATGATAAGTGCTCTGCTTGCAAGCGCTCTCTGGTTACATATTGCTACAGCAACAGGCACACCGGTTTCTACGACCCATACTATTGTAGGTGGCGTTTTAGGCGCGGGTATCACCTATGGCGGCACAATGGTTGTGAACTGGGAAATATTGAGCACAATAACTGTCAGCTGGTTCGCATCTCCCCTGCTCGGAAGCGGGATAGCTGCATTTCTGCTCTATATTATTAAACGCAAAATAACTTATCAGCCTGACATGTCGAGAGCAGCCGCAAAGGTCGTTCCAGTATTTGTCGGTATGATGGCCCTGACCTTTACAACCTACTTACTCACAAAGGGACTTAAAGCCAGCTGGCGTGTCGATTTCGTCACAGCTATACTCTGTGGAATCTCAGTCGGCACAGGTGTTTTTCTAATTGTCAGACCAATTCTGCAACAACACGCTGCCCAGTTACCCAGTACAAAATCAGCAGTAAACCGCCATTTCAATATACCCCTGTTGGTTGCCGCTGGGTTACTCAGCTTTGCTCACGGGTCAAATGACGTCGCCAATGCTATCGGACCCGTGATCGCTATCAAAGAGGCACTGATTTCTGATCAAGGATTCAGCCATCCAGCTCTGCCTACCTGGCTGCTAATTGTTGGCGCAATCGGGATACCACTGGGACTTGCGCTCTACGGCAAGCGATTGATCCATACCATCGGTAGCGAGATTACAGAGATTGATCAAATAAGAGCCTTCTGTATTGTCACATCAGTCACCATCACTGTTCTGCTTGCCAGCCTGATGGGCATTCCAGTCAGCACCACTCATACAACCATTGGCGCAATATTCGGTATCGGGTTTTTGCGGGAAAACCTGAAAAAGAACTATGCCGTTACTCTGGAAGTGATAAAACGCCAAAAAGCCGACCAAAACCAGGAAGAGATTGATACCTTCATTCAGCAGTTTGAAGATGCTTCATTCCACGAGAAAGGTAAGTTACTGAAAAATCTGAATGAGACTAGTGAAGGGGAAATTCTCTCTAAAAAAGACAAAAAGTCGTTAGATAAACTCTACCACAAAGAGCTGGTGAAACGTTCAACTTTCATACGCATTCTCATGGCATGGATCATCACCCTTCCCGTTACTGGCTTACTCTCCTCAATAATCTACTCACTCCTCGATTGGAGCAACATCCTTTTCTAAGAGTGTAGTTCTTGCTTTAGCTCATTCAAGAAGCAGCCCTTTTATGCCATAATTAACATTATCTATTAACCCGGCGACTAAGTATGTTGTCTTCAGGGTTTCAAGCCTGCCCTTGATCAAGGCGCGGCTCGCAGGCAATGGTTGTACCCTTGTCAAGAACCGCAACACCGAGCAAGGGCAGGCTTGAAACCCCTAACAATATGATTTTTAAAAGACAGGCTGAAGACAACATACTTAGTCGCCGGGTTAATAAAAGAGTGACAGGCATCACCTTGCTGCCTGCTTCTGTTATGAAGGAATATGACTGTTGCACACCCATTTCATGTCATTCACAAATCTAAACAACACAGAGCACCCTTACCTTTCGTCCACTTTTTTAAGTAGACTTTTTGATATTTCCCTAAGAGCTCTGATCATCTCTCTGCTTATACTTATTTTTCAAGAAATTGCAGCCGCAGAGAATAGTGAGAATCAAGATTTACATGACCTGCTATCCCTACTGGACAGTCAGACAGAACTCGCCACAAAAAGTCGTATGAATGCTGACTATGTACCAGGCATGGCCAGTATACTCTATGGAGACGACCTGCTGGCTCGTGGTGCAAGAACGGCTTGGGAGGCATTGGGGCTGGTACCGGGAATCAGCCTGGGAATGGAATTTACAGGTGAGCGACAAATACTCAGTAGAGGCGTTGGTCATGGCTACGCTTCCGGAAATGTCAAAATACTGGTTGACGGAATATCCCTGAATTCAACACTACTTGGCACTGCAAACCCTGCACTCAACATGCCGATCGAACAGATTGAGCAAATTGAAGTCGTCCGCGGAGCTGGTGCATCAGTATATGGTGAGTATGCCTATGCAGGAGTGGTAAACATCATTACCAAGCAGACCACAAACAGACTAAACAGTCATTACGAGCATGATTCCCACTATGGCTTGGGCGGCATCTGGCATTTGCTCGATAAAGAAAATGAGTTGTCGCTATCGCTCAATATATCAGGACTGAAAGGCGATGGTCACGACGTAGATGTAGAAGAAGACGCCTGGTATCACACAGGACAATCAGAACTCTCTAACGCACCTGGAACCAGCAATGAAGCCAGGCAGTATCTCGGGCTTTTTTTCGACCTGGAATGGAAGGGACTATTTGCATCGGTAAAATTATTGGATGATGCTTATGGTGATCATTTCGGAATCAACCACTTTCTACCGCCATCTGACAATCGTTTGGCATCACGACAAAAATATCGTTCATTCAGCGTTGGCAGCAAAAACAAACTCTCGAATACTCTCAATGCAGAGGTACGATTTGAACTGCTAGAGCATGAACGCAACAGAGATCAACTCTACATCTATCCAGCTGATTTTATTTCGTCCTACCCTATTTATTTGGACTCTTACTATACAGAACGAAAATATCTCATTTCAACAGACTTTTTTTGGCGTCCAAATTTAAAACATGATGCACTTCTGAGCGTAAAAGGGAGCGATACATCTATTCAAGATGCTGGTTGGAAATGGCCAGAACTACCTTTCGAATTACCATCAAACTGGATTGACACTCAAACTAACCGAAATATTTTCACTTTAATAATTCAAGATCAATATCGCTTCAGCGAACAGCTCACTCTGACAGGAACTCTACGCTACGATGATTACAGTGACCTGGACAGCCCGATAAGCCCAAGATTGGCCAGTGTATGGCGTCTATCACCAGATAAAATCTTGAAATTTCAATTTTCCAGGAGCTTTCGACCCCCTACCTTTTATGAGTTGCAAAACCCTGGCCAAGGTCATCTCGAGTTGAGCGCAATCAACAGTACTGAGATCGGATACATTATAAAAAAGAGCAGTTGGCGTGGTAGTTTTATCCTGTTTCACTCAGACCTCAGAAATCCAATACTCTTTGATGAACTAAATTATGCTGGCTATATCAACGGCGAAGATGCACGTCTTCAAGGACTTGAATTTGAATATCAACATCGTCTTAGTAACAACGTAAAACTGGATGGGAATCTCTCCTATGTTGATGCTCACTTCAAAGAAAGCGGGGATCATCTGCCAGGTGGTGCCAAATGGCTTGCAAACCTGGGACTCATCTGGAAGCCACTCCAAGACTTGTCTACTGCTATACAGATCTCTTATGTCGGAGAACGGCATCGTTCAAACCTTGATTCACGTAATAACCTACCTGCCACTACTGTTATTGATTTCACAGTCGGGCACCATGATTTGATACCAGGACTACAATTCCATGCAGGCGTAAAAAACCTGGCAGATGAAGATGTAAGATATCCTCAACAACTCACTACAGATTTCGCAGGAGAAGCTTTTTTACCCTATCCCAATGATTATCCACGACCAGGAAGACGCTGGTGGCTCTCTTTAAACTACGATTTTCAGTAGCACACTCACTGCCTATCGACTGCTAAAGGATGAAAAGTGGACATACAGGGTCGTAGGTTGTTGAAATCTTTTGCTGACAGACATGTCTGGCTGTTGCTTACTGTATTGGTCTTCAAAACCTGTGTTGCTAATAGTCTGTGGCCCGAGGATGTTCAGAGACTCAATGTCGGTATTAATGTATTACCTGCCTGCCTGATTGCTGACCTTGCACTATCTAAAAAACTCACTCCTTCTGGAAAACTTCGAATTCTGGTATTGCATAAAAATGATTATGCCAGCGCCTTATCTGTTTCTGAGGGATTGTTAGCATTAAAGACAATTGGTGGATATCCTATAGAAATAGTTATCTTATCCACATCTGAACGACAAGAGCCATATAATACCCGTGTTGCAGCACTATTCATTGCTTCACCTGGAATAAAACCTGAGATTTTCAACAACTGGATCAGGCACAATCAAACCACAGTCTTCTCTCCTTTCTCAGGAGATGTTGAGCGAGGTGCAATAGCTGGTTTATATGTCACTGATCGCATTTTGCCGTATATAAACATTTCACAAGCGAAACGTGCAGGTGTAATTTACAAACCTTTTTTCCTACGTATAGCGAAACAATATGATGAGTAGGAAAACGCAGAATCAAGAACCAGCATTACTGGCAAAAAGCCATGGTCTGTTATCAGTATTCATAACCTTGGGAATCACTTTAGGCATACTCATTGGGGCCTATTGGCATATGACATTGGAGCCAAGATTGGTCTCCAACGCCCAATCCCAGGCTAATGCTCTTGCTCAGGCTCAAGCTAACACATTGAGCAAACCACTCAGTAGAAAACAAAACAGCTTAATCGCAAGCGAACTCGAACGTACTATGGATACCATATTACTGTTAAGAGATCCGTCTACCTCTATACCGTTGGTACAACGCATAGAAATAGAAGTCGACTATAGTGTAATTAACGTTGAGGACAAGACACTGAACCTAACACGGGGTCAGATAGTATGTACTGATTGTTTTGTCTCTGAAATACCCCTATTTCACGAATCCACACATGCTCTTGTCGGCATTGCACGAATATTCACTGGTCGTGGTTTTGTTAACAAATTGATAGATGATGTTCAACAAAAGCTGTTATGGTCGAGTGTAATCTTAATGCTTTTCCTTGTGTTGGCCTGGGTATCAGCAGAATGGTTTATATCCAAGATAAGACAGAGCGAGTCAAAGTTACAATCGATTATTGACGCTGTTGCTGATCCACTCTACGTATTCAGCACTCATCATAAAATTATCCTGCAAAATAAGGCTGCTCATTCTCTGAGGTTATCAGAACAGACTGTCAACAATGATGGTTATATGACTGATTTAGTTCCCACACAAGAGATGTTATCCAATGTTGCCAATAAAGGACGGCCGGTTAAATATATCCATAATTTCCAGCAAGCCCATGGAAAGCCGCGACGTATGGAGCTGTTAGCCAGCCCACTTTCAATCGAAAACAATGATGCTGTTGTCGTGACCTATCGTGATATTACAGAACACCTCGAGACCGTTGATGAGTTGCAAATAAAGAAACAGCAGCTTCAACAGCTTGCAGAAAAAGATTCACTGACCCAGCTACCAAACCGTTTTTCGTTCACTAAACTTCTTAAACAAGCAGTAGCTCGTGCACAACGCAACAATACCCTGCTTGCAATTCTGTTTCTTGATCTCGACCGCTTCAAGGAAGTCAATGACAGTCTGGGTCATGATGCAGGTGATGAAATGCTCATTACAACAGCAAATCGACTTCTCCATGTAGTTAGGACCGGTGACGTAGTTGCACGACTAAGCGGTGATGAATTTGTGATTCTGCTTGAGGACATCAAGCGCCCTGAATACTCATCCTCTGTAGCCAGCCACATCATCAATAAGGTTCGCCAGCCACTCACCCTTCTAGGTAAACGGCTTCAGCCAGCGGTTAGTATTGGAATCAGTATTTTCCCCAATGATGGGGATAATGCAGATCGGTTGCTACAGAATGCTGATACCGCAATGTACAGGGCAAAACGTAAGGGCTCTAATAGATTCCGGTTATATGATTACAGCATGACGGAGTCAGTCAAGGAACGCATCAGCCTCATTGCAGAATTACAGGCTGCCACTGAAGAGAACAATTTTGTCATGTTGTATCAGCCGCAAATCGATCTCTATTCGAAAAAACTGATAGGAATAGAAGCCTTGCTTCGTTGGAAAAGAGATGGCCATGACCTGGTATCCCCAAATGAATTTCTCCATTTAGCTGAAGAGATGGGGCTCTCCCACGTAATTGGCCAATGGGTAATCTACAACGTCTGCTTGCAGACCATGCAATGGCATAAGGAGAAATTGGCGCCACCAAGAGTGGCAATCAACATATCGGCAAGTGAAATCATGCACGACGATTTCTTGAAAAATATAAACAGCATCTTGGTGAATACCGGCTGTGCCGCAGAGTGGCTGGCACTGGAGGTTACAGAAAACCTTTTTATTCAGCGTATAGATGAAGCTGCAAATCGGTTGCTACAACTGAAGCAGATGGGATTCTCCATAGTAATAGACGATTTCGGTATTGGCTATTCATCACTAGCCCGCCTTAAAAAACTACCCATCGATCTGTTAAAGCTTGATAAGGTGTTTTTAGAGAATATCAGTAAGGACAAAGGCAACCTGGCAATTGTGCAAACGGTAATCGACATGGGGCAGCGGCTTGGTATCGAGGTACTTGCTGAGGGCGTTGAGACAGCCGAACAAGAGACCTATTTGATATTGTCTGACTATCGGGTCGCTCAGGGTTATCTATATGGCAAGCCCATGCAAGCAGGCGCACTGAAGAAAAGGCACCTTAACTCATAAACTGGCCAATCATTAGGCAATAGGGTTGCTAACCCTCTTCAACAATAGAGCCGACCTGCTTTTTTATAACAGGTAAATCAGCTGGTGGTGGTATGCGCTTTGTAATCCCGTCAGGTACTTCGCCTCGGCCCGCTTGGTAGATTGAACCTGATTCCAGCACGAAACAGACCATCACAGTCAGCAAGGTAGGTACAACCGCAACTCTGGAGATAGCCACCATCATGATATCCCCTTTCGAACTACCTGATGTTGCCATCATAGCCATGCCAAGAATGACTGCACTGATTGTGTAACCTACCATCAGAATACGGGTACGATTGGCCGATAAGCGCCAGTGGGCTGCCACAAACCAGGGGTCACTTTTAATGGTACTCCCCGCTTTGAACCATATAAATGCAATCATCATCAGAGAGAGACCCAGAGGGATCAGAAAACCAAGCAATCCGACATCAAGCACAATGGATGCTGGAGCAGCAATCAGATGACATCCCACCAGATTCAGCATGGATAGCTCGTGGGGCGTCTTAGCACGCTTACGTATCGCCTCATCAATATCAAATAGCATAGTCTTTGTCTCTTTATAATCAGTCGGTCCGAACTAAGACCGAAACAATCGGTGCCATCAGGATGGGCCGTCTCCTGTAACAGACTCCCAGATATCGCACACTCAATGATCCCTTTCAAATGCTACCCTACCCAGCAACTAGCTGACCTGATTAAGTCACTCAATCTGATCCCGGTAATTCGCATGGGGGACGGTCAATATGGCATGATTTGCCTAAGAAAATCGTTGACATTACGCAACCCCCAAAGATACAGGCAGAATCGCCCACTTTAAATACATCAAGGCGTCATATCGGCACCAGATATCATGGGTAAATTGCCATATTTGACCATTAGTCCAGCCTTATTTCCTACTTTATGGTTGACCTGTGAAAAAATATCCTTACACTATCGCGCTCTTGTCTTCGGAGCGGTAGTTCAGTTGGTTAGAATACCGGCCTGTCACGCCGGGGGTCGCGGGTTCGAGTCCCGTCCGCTCCGCCATTATAAACCACCTTATCAGACTTGCTTTCGTCACTAGTCAAAATTCTAGCGAACCTGCGATTAATTCGGTCGTCACCAACCGGTTAACACTCACCATTGGCAAAGCATACGAGCACAGGTCGAGCTGTCACTAATTCAAACAAGCTTAACACCACCGATATCACCTGAGCACCTGTACACAGTTTGAGTGTCCCTCTGCAAACCAACCAATTGGCCACAATACATACGGGATATCTCGTATAGTCATTGAATTCAGTAGTCAGTAAGATTAAATGTTGTCCTGAGTCTCAATATCGCAGATCAGCTCCTCTACAGCGAATTCTTTTAGGGATTTTTTAGGACTCAAATTCCTTTCGTAGCAGATAGTTTGAAACGTAACACAGTATTCAAATTGATAACTGCCTAGTCTTCGTCTTCAAGTTTTGGAACAAAATGACCGTTTGCAATTTCAAACGATCTATAAAAGAGCGATATGGAAGTTTTAAAATTAATCCCAAATTATACGGCCTATCTAGTTCTCTCTGTTACCCTGTTTGGCTGCATTGAAGAGAATGTTGCCCCTGAAGCTGAGAATGACAGCACAACCATCTCCCAGGGTGAAAGTGTCATTATAAAAGTTTTAGAAAATGATACTGATGCAAATGATGACCCTCTAGAGGTTACCAATCTCACTTCACCAGAATACGGACGTATAACACTTCAGTCTGATGGGTCTGTCCTCTATCAGCATGATGGATCGGCGACAGCGGATGACTCATTCACCTATACCGCATTTGATGGTGCAGCAGAATCTAAAGTTGCGGTAGTCTCGATTACCATCGAACTCAATGAGAATGGTTCAGAGGATACCCCAGGGGGTGACTCTGACGAAAATAATAATCCGCCAACAACAGATAACCGAAGACCAGTTGCCCGAGATGATCAAATTCAAATTGCTCAGGGAGAGAGCCAATCACTCAACTTGATTCAAAATGACGAAGATCCAGATGGTGATCCGCTTCAGATCGTGACACTTACCAATCCCCTTAGAGGTACTGTCCGGTTACAAACTGACGGGGTTACAGTCGTCTATAGTCACGATGGCTCAGATACCACTCAAGACAATTTCAGCTACATCATTTCTGATGGTCAGCACCAATCACAAGCAGCGCAGGTTACGATTACTATCACAGCCAATAACCATGCACCCGAATTCACACGATCTGGCAGCAATGCTTCTGTTCCGGTAGATGTGCTCTACTCACTCACCTATGAGGCAAATGACCCGGATGGTGATGAGCTCTCTTATCATATTGACGGTTTACCCTATTGGCTCGTCCATACGCCGTCATCAAGAGTACTCTCAGGCTCACCATCCTGGGAGGATCTGGGTAGCAGCTATTCAATCATTATCTCCGCATCTGACGGAAAAACCACGGTGGAAAACCGTTTTACAATCTCAGTCTTCGAATCTCAGTCGGTAACTGACAGCATGGCCCACCGACTGCTGCAACAAAGCACTTTCGGGCCAGTCGAGAGTGAAATAGCGCGGGTTAAAAGTCTGGGCATCAGTGGTTGGGTCGATTCTCAACTCAGCATGAATTCAGCCTATACCAGTGCATCTGATGGTTGGAAAACTCATTTGGAGCGCACACAAGAGATTGCCTTGAAAGCCGAGCCCAGCGTGCCTTGGTATAGCAATAATCAAGTTTTCAGCCAAGCATCAAGCACCACCAAAGATTACCAAATGGCAGCTTGGTGGGAAAATGCTTTGAGTACAACAGCTCCTCAACGCGGGCAGATTGGCACAGATCAATTACGCCAGCGAGTCGCTTATTCATTGAGTCAACTTCTGGTGGTATCAACAAGTAGCTCCACACTATCAATGCGTGGCGAGGCCCTGGCAGCATACTATGATTTACTGACAGAACATGCATTCGGCAACTACCGGGACCTGTTGGGAGCAATTGCAACCAGCCCCGCAATGGGAGTCTACCTATCGCACCAGGGAAACAGTAAAGCAGACCCATCTACAGGCGCTCGCCCCGATGAGAATTTTGCCAGGGAGATAATTCAACTCTTCACTATCGGACTCTATGAGCTGAACCTGGATGGTTCACCTAATCGGGACGGTAACAGCAGCAGCTTTCCGGACACAGGCACCAACACAGTGCCGACCTATACCCAAACCGATATAGAGGAACTGGCCAAGGTAATGACTGGATGGGATCTGGCGGAGAACAACCACTTTGGTCGACTAAGCAATAGAAGTGGCGACTATACACAACCCATGGTATTTCACCCCTCTGAGCATGAGGACGAATCAGCTGAAGGGGGTGATGGTAACATCACACTCTTGGGAGTGACATTTCCACTCAACTCAGGTCAGGATCATAGCGGACTGGATAAGGCGCTGGATACACTCTTTGCTCACCCTAATATAGCGCCATATGTCAGTAAACACTTGATACAGAGACTGGTTACCTCTAATCCCACTTCAAACTATGTGGCTAGAATCGCCAGTGTATTCAATAACAATGGACAGGGAATGAAGGGCGACCTGAAAGCCGTAGTAAGAGCAATTCTGCTCGACCCGGAAGCTAGAGATGACAGCTACCGCACCAACCCTGCTTTCGGTAAAGCCAAAGAGCCACTGCTTGCCCTTACCCAGTTACTGAGAGCCACGCACGTTACGCCATTGAATGGATGGAAGAGTAGAGACAATGTCACAATGGATCATATCTAT
The DNA here is from genome assembly GCA_040506275.1 of Candidatus Thiodiazotropha sp. DIVDIV. Lineage (GTDB taxonomy): Bacteria > Pseudomonadota > Gammaproteobacteria > Chromatiales > Chromatiaceae > Thiodiazotropha. Next base: position 425,436 of record JBEVXD010000001.1, on the reverse strand, counting down.
TGGTTTCGAAATCCTGAAAACTCCCTAAACCAGGGTGCTTTGCGCTCACCTTCAGTTTTCAATTTTTACAACCCTCACCATGTTCCAAGTGACGACTATTTCACCACGCACCAGTTAGTCGGGCCAGAATTTCAGATCCAAACCTCACAAATGTTGGCCGACTATAACAACCTGGTTTTTCAACTTTTAACAAGTTTCGAAAAGAACAAGATCACTCATGTAAGCGGTAAGTCATTGAGTGAGTTTTCGGCTACAAGGGGTCACTACAGTCTCTCGCTACTGACAAACTTTGACACTGAACTATCACTATTCGAACAGGCCCTTGAAAATGATAGTAATGGAGATTTTATTTCTCTCAGTGACAACACACCTGACAACAATGGGGATACCCCTAAAGCACATGCTATTGACGCCCTGATCGATCATATTGATCTTGTTATGTTAGGACGCACTATGTCTGACAACTATCGTGCAGCACTAAAACACTACCTGCTATCAAACAGCTATACCAATACCGGTAATAATCGAGAAAATGTCAGACGAATGGTACAGGATACATTTACTCTGATCGCCACCTCTAGCGATTATATGATCCAAAAATAGTAAGCCAGTAAGGAAAATACACAATGGCAATGCAACGTAGAGCATTCTTAAAATCACTGGCAGGAATTGGCGGCATCAGTGCGCTTGGCTCGGCCGGACAATTGATCCTGCCTACACAAGCTATGGCCGCCGCCCCAGGTTTCAATGACTACAAAGCGTTGGTGTGCGTCTATCTCTACGGTGGTAATGATGTATTCAATATGCTGGTTCCTATTGGGGCAGATGCAGATAGAGGCTATGCCCCCTACGCCTCAATTAGAGGAGACCTGGCTGTCAATAATGAAGATCTTGGCCTTGACCAGATCACAACAAATGGTAGCGATCTGAATCAAGGTGTTATCGGTGGTGCACAGCAAAATCCCTATAACCAGAATCTAAATCAATCGACCGCTTATACCCGGGGTGTCTATTCATTAAGCGCAAAAGGTATCGATTTAGGTGTCAATGGTGTGATGCCAGAATTAGCGCAGCTGATAACAGATGACAAAGTATCGATCCTGGGCAATATTGGCACACTCGTCAGACCGGTCACACGGGATGAAATCCGAAACACTCACCCTGAGCTTCCTCTCTATCTATTCGCCCATAACCACCAGCAACGCATACTACAAACGGGTCAGGCGAATAACCTGAATGATGTCGGATGGGCGGGTAAAATTGCAGACAACTGGGATAACATCAATCAGAACAGCCCGCTGGGACTTAACATTTCCTATGCGGGAAATGACCGCATGCTGATCGGTCAGTCTACATCTCCTCTTGTGCTTAAACCTGGTTCGCTACCTAGTATCAACCATCTAAGAGAAGGCGTTGGTAACAGCTATGATGATCGGCGTGCCTTTTTCAAGGCTTTATCAGGAGTCGAAGGCTCAACCGACAGATTGACGTTCGATGCCTCACGAACCAATACCACGGCTGACCCCTACAAAACACTCTATAATCAAATGCAGCTCAAATCCTTAACCACTTTTGAGCAGTTGAATCAGAGTTGGAACTCTGTTCAGGTCGACTACACAACACTTGGACCCTATGGCGAAGCCCTGTTTGATATTCCAACAGCTCAACAGCTTGGCTTTACCAGTTCAATCAGGGGTAGACTGATCAGCCAACTTGAAGCCGTAGCCAAGATGATTCATCTTGGTGCCTCTGGCAACCTGGGAGCAGGTTTCAATCGACAAATATTCTTTGTCGAGTTAGGTGGGTTTGATACCCACGCCAACCAAGCTTCTGAACACCCAATGCTTTTGAGAGAGCTAAGCTTGGGGTTATGGAAGTTTCAGAAAGCACTGGAAGAATTGGGACATGCAGAGAAAGTAACCAGTTTCACCATGTCTGACTTTGGTCGTACCCTAAGCCAAAATGGTGATGGTACTGATCACGCTTGGGGTTCACATCAATTGGTTATGGGAGGAGATGGCACAGGTGCTGCAGGTCAGTTTGACGGCGGCAAATTGATAGGTGAACTACCTACCATGCAGTTGGGAGGTATTGATGACTACAGTGATAAAGGCCGAATGATCCCAAAACTCTCTCAGGACCAGGTCAATGCAGCATTGACACATTGGTTCGGCGCGGATAATAACCTCATAAGCAATCTATTTCCGAACCTGACTAATTTTCAATCCGGAGGGAATATTGAATCAGCTTTCTCGCCTTTGTTCCTATAAATAATGCTATTGATTCGGCGCTTTGTTACTTATTAACCTAAAAAAATCCATCTCAGGCAGTCGATAAATTGCTCTATCTTGCACTGCCAGGCCACTACAATCTGCTTTGCCAGATACACGTCATTGTGAAATAAGGCTTTTTCAGAAGTCTATATGTCTACTTCAAACCCAGTGGATTATCTGGATCTATCCCATCCATGAAGGGCAACTTGCGAATATGATGTGTCACTTGATAGACCAGACCGATCCAATTACCGATAACCGCCTCAGCCGTATCGTGCCAAGTATTATCGAGGCTTTCTATAACCAACGATTCAGGAAAATCGGGCAATGATTGTCCCTCTGACTTTGCTCGATCCAAGCGTTCACGATATTCGTTGAAGATTGCTTGACTGCGAAGAGAGAAGTAGTTCGCTGGAAAAGGTGGATAGTCCTCACGAGTACCGGCCACATAGAGACTGACCTCACGCTTGTACTCTTTTAACAGGCTGATCGTGTCATATTCTGGGTGCCCCTGAAAGTAGACAACCCGGATACCATCACTGCTGACTGCCAGGTGAACGCCAGCCTCTTCGCTTTCAACCAGAACCTTTAAACCTGCTTGATCAAATTGCTCTCTCGAAATCTGATTGAAACGCGAATGAGGTACATCGAAACGCGTGTTAACATCATTAACCAAAGGATGCTTGCTATCTTGAACTCGATGGCTGAATACACCCCAGAGTTTGTCCCCCATATGCGTACGTTGCTTCCCATGGCTGGACTGCACAACGGCATGGGTTGCAAGACATGAGCAGAGCACAGAAGTAACATTCTTATGTGCCCAATCCACCACTTCAGTCAAAGGCCCCCAAAAGTCCTCTTGAGAAAGATTCGGATGGGTAACATTGGCACCGGTAATAATCAAGGCATCCAAACCACTCTCTTTTATCTGCTCAAATGATTCATAATATGTAGCGATATGTTGATTTGCCTTATCACCACGCGGCAAGATATCCAACGTAAATGGATGAATGAAAAACTGAGCGATTGGATTCGCTTCACCCACAAGACGAAAAAACTGCCTCTCAGTTGCTTCAATCGCTGCATCAGGCATCATGTTAAGCAAACCAATATGTAATTCGCGAATGTGTTGATGAGTTGCCCTATCAGGAGAAAGCACATTCTGCCCCTCCAGGCGTAAACGTTCGAATGTGGGTAATTTGGTATGTGCGACCAAAGGCATATCAGGACTCCCGCTCGATTACCTGTTCCAGAAGAGAGATAAAATCCGCTTCGCTTTGCACTTTTGCTAGCTCATGGGTAGTTACCGTATACCCATGCTCCGCAGCTATTGCTTCGTAACGAGGAATCCTTGCTCGAAATAGTTTAGGAAACACCCATCTTGTAAAGTCGTTCGGTTCAATCAGAGAAACATATTCCACACCCTTCTCGCTCATGTATTCAGACAGAAGTTCATCAAGAAAGGCCTCTCTGTAATACAAAGGTTTAGGATGGGATACTGATCTTGCAATTAATGATGCTTCGTCATCTTCGCTGGCTCGTATGTAGAGTATCAATGAATGCTTCGCTAGATAGCTCAATACTTCCGGCTCATCCAATTCGCATAAACTGCCACCTACATCATTGATAAAATGGTTATAGCCGTATACGAGCTTTGCCTTACGCATAAAATCAGGAACATCATACATGGCAGCAATTTCTGCTTGCCGATGTAGGTTCTGGCGACGCTTGAACTCAGTCAAAGAAAGTCCGTTAAATTCCGGATTGCCCAACATGCCAAGAAAGGTGGAGACAGGCTTCAGGTTATGAAAGGTGACATTGTTTCGGATGAATATAGAATCTGAACGCAATAGATCTCTAAGCAATGGCACGCTCATTGCCTGCTCCTTGATCGTATCCAAAATGGCTTCATCAAGATAACGAGTACCTATTCGGTAGTCCCCTGAGTAGTGGAACCAATCGCTACTTCTCAATAGGTTAGATAGACGAGTCTTTCCAACACCTGACATACCCAGCAGGGTGACACATTTTCGATCCCAGTTACGAAATTGTTCGGGGCTCAATTTCACTGCTAAATTCTCCTGTCTCAAGAAGCGCACATTCTACGGACAAGCAACGCATGAAGAAAGTCATTAGCAAAAAGCTATATAATGAGAATACTTCTCATTTAAAAAATGATACTCAAGACCGTGTATACAATTGCTACAATTTAGCTATAAGTAAGCTTTCCCAAGTATCATGTCCCATTCATATTGCTTCCACACTGACACAGTGTTGAATGCTTTTTTTAATCATTACAATAATTTACGTTACTTACATGGATAATTAAGTGTAACCTGGCAGAGTCGATTTTTTACTCCGAGAAGCGTGGCATACGAATAGTTACCATGAATCCCCGCTTACTATTAACCCGACGCCTTAATAGGTAGGTTCAGCCTAAGCGCGCCTACCTGCAGCAAGGCATCTAAACGCCGCTGTAGCACTTCTACAACAAGTTTTTAATAACGCAGTCTGGAGGCAGGCACGCTTAGGCCTATCCTTTTAGATTCAAACTGTTAGGGGCGACAAGATGGCCCTTGCCAAGCGGTCAACGCAGGATTGGGGTCATGTGCGTGCATCCCTTCGGGCGCGCCGCCAAGCCATCGTCCGCGTTGTTGTGTGGCTTGGAAAGGGCGAGCCATTCCCTGCGCCACACGCCTAGCGGCCAATGGCTTGGCATCACGCTATAATCGCGCATTAGTATGAAACACTACACGAGGGCCTGTTAACACTAATCGAATCGGCCCACTAGGTTATTCAAAACATCCTCTCTTGGTATTAGCAATAATTCATATCTATCGCGTTACAATGAAAAATAAGCTAACATTTTGGGAAGTTAAGTCATATAAATCTCGAATATAACAAAGCTCAATTTACTACCTGAATTCGTGAATTCAGTTTCCAGTTCTATTTGTTATGCACATCAGTGGCTAGACTGATATGGATTATATTGTTTAACTGCTGAATATCTGAATAAAATTCGGATATCGATCAAGCATTGAGCCTGCGAGCCGTTATTGAAACAGACTGACTTGCAAACGATAACAGCACCATAAACAGAGTAACTATTTTTCAATATGTCTCACATACTCATCATTGATGACCAATCAATTACTCGTATGATCCTGCAGGAATTGGTTGGATCAATTGATGCTGACATCTCGTCTACCTGCTTTGCTGACCCTACACAAGCACTTGAATGGGCTAAGACCCACGAAGTTGATTTGGTCATTACTGATTACAAAATGCCTCAAATGGATGGCATTAAATTTATTAAATGGCTTAGACGTATCCCAGGCTGCAGTGATGTGCCTGTCATGATTGTTACCTGTGTAGAAGATCAGTCTGTAAGATATATGGCCCTCGAGTCGGGAGCTAATGATTTCATTACCAAACCAATTGATCACACTGAGTGCCGTGCCCGCTGCCACAACATGCTGACAATGAGTCGGCAACGGAAAATGATCAAAGACAGGGCTATTTTACTGGAGCAGGAGATACGCAAAACCACTCAGGAATTACATGACCGAGAGCAGGAAACTCTAATGCGTCTGGCCAAGGCTGGAGAGTATAGAGATGAAGATACAGGTAACCACATATTGAGGATCTCCCGATATTCTCTGTTGATTGCCAAAAAGCTCGGCCTATCTCAAGAACGTTGCGATTTGATTGCCCAGTCCTCTCCTATGCATGATATCGGCAAAATTGGTATACCCGATGCGATTCTGCTTAAACCAGGGAAACTGAACCCTGATGAGTTTAAGGTCATGCAGCAACACACACTACTTGGTTACGAAATTCTTAAAAACAGCTTATCAAAATATATTCAAATCGGTGCGATCATTGCTCTAAACCACCATGAAAAATTTAATGGCCAGGGCTATCCAAATAATTTGAACGGTGACGAAATACCACTAGAGGCCCGCATCGTCGCAGTCGCTGATGTCTTCGACGCCTTGGTATCGGATAGACCGTATAAAAAAAGTTGGTCAATTGACAAGGCAATTGACTATATTGGTCAGGAAAGAGGAGTCCATTTTGACCCCGATTGTACAGATGCATTTCTCAGTGAAATGCAGGAAGTGGAAGCCATCCACTACGCTCTGCGTGGAAATCCAGAAGGAACCTACTCTTGAACAAACAACCCAGGAACAATCAGCAGTCTGAGGCTAACAGTTTAATAGGAGAGCATGTCTACTATAGCCTCAGTTTTGTAGCCAGCTGCATGGTACTCTGTGGATTGGTCATCACCTACTATTGGCCAATATCCTCCCTGATAGGGCTCAGCACACTGCTCCTGGCTTGCCAGTTCATGTTGATCCGATTGATACAAAGCCTCAGACATCTACATACAGCCACCCTACTCACCCGTAGCTCATCGATAATATTGGATCAGCTCTATCTAAGTCTGATCACCTTTACAGGCAGCTCGATCCTATTGTTTATACCACTCAGTAGCTTGTTGATCTTTGGCGCACGCTCTTTTGGCAGGAACTATCTTTGGCTGGCAATGGTTACTGGGTTCATATCGATCACTTCTACACTGAATCTTGCTTTTGAGATGGATCTACTACAGGCGGTACTCTTAAGCTTACTCGCCCTCTGTCCTCCTGCTCTGGTATCTATCAGAAAAAATAGTGTGGCAACGCAAAAGTCTCATCAGCCTTATGACATTCCGGAACTGCCACAACTTGAGGAGATTTCAAGCGAGAACCCTGAAATCCCAAAACAAAACAAACACTTTAATTCTGCTCCAGTTGATCAAAAAACAGAGCGTGTTCTGATACTTTCAAGAAACACCACTACGACATCCCTATTATCACAACAACTCTTCAACTGGGGACACGAAACAACAACATGCAGCAATAGTCTGCAGGCCTTCAAACACATGCTGTCTCGTAGACAAGGTGAGGTATTTACTCCTTACTCATATCTCATTGTCGATGGTGAAAATCTGGATATAGAGCCTCTCTCCCTGGCGCGCTTGATAAAAAACGAACCGCTGCTCTCAGAGGTACGGTTGATCTGTATACAGTCCTCATTCTTTAATGAGAAATATGCTCACAGATTGCTTCGAGCAGGTTATCACACACTGCTGGAATCACCCTGGAGCAAAGAGCAACTATTCAGTATCATCAGCTACGATCCTGACGCCTTTACACCTGCTGAAAATGTTGTCAGCTTGATAAAACATCGTACAGTTAAAAAGGCGTACACCCGTCAAAAAGAGATATTACTGGCTGATGCCCCAACGCAGGAGCGCGAATCACTTGGCAGAGCTCTGAGTAAGGCCGGATACAACATCCACCTGGTGGACAATGGTGATCAAGCCCTCGATGCACTGGAAGAACATTTTTTTGATTTAGCTATCATCAATTTACAACTACCCGTTATGAGTGGTATTCAGGTTGTCAAACTGCATCGATTTACCACACCTTATAAGCAATGGGTACCCTTCATCTTCATGAATGAAGAAGATAATCCTGAGGTAGTAAATCTTTGTCATAGCATTGGCGTGGATATATGTCTATTTAAACCGATTACACCTCAGGAGGTCATGCTTTCCATTCTTGCAGCCCTTGATAAGGGTGATCTCCAGAATCTTACATATGTTTCCCGCAAAACAGACCCCATTCAATTTAAAAATAACCGTATCCAGGATGCCATGCTGCTTGATCACATGACACTTCTAAGATTGGAGAAGCTGGACAGCGGTATCTCATTCATTAACGATCTGTTCAAGATTTTTGAAGCTGAAGGGCGAGGAATTATTCGACAAATGGAAAGTGCCGTTGCCCATCGTCAACTTGGACTATTTCTCGACCAGGCCCAAATACTTTTGGATAGCGCTGGTCAACTGGGTGCAGTACTACTTTACGAACTAAGCCAACAGGCTGCTAAACTCTCAGCCAGGGAGTTTGAATATAAAGGCTCAGACATGTTGAGTGAAATTGAACAGACCTTTAATCTAACACTCCAGGCTTATGCTCTCTACCTCTCACAACGGGCCTCTGCCACACAATCCGAACCAAACAGTACTCCCTTCAACTAACCGATAAAATATAACCGAAAACTTCTGTTTATTTGCTTGACTTCAATGCATTCAGGTAGTGTTGTAGCGCTTGGCAGGTAACACTAAAAGTTGAAGATATTTTTGTTATTCTGTTATTACCCTGCTCATCAAATTCTGACTGTTCAATCTGCGTAGCGGTCAAACAGATATTCATCAGCGAGTACGCACCAATGCCTGATGCATTATCAGCAAGTGCATGGGCAGAGTCTTTAAACTGTCGAATATTACCTTCCTCTAATGCCTGATACATAGATCCCAGCAATGCCTCACAGTCACGTAAAAAGCTATCTGATAACTGCTTTAGAAATCCAGGGTCTTTACTCAGCTGCTCAAGCCCTTGGAGTACAGTCTTATCAAGTACCCTGCCCCTCTTTTCCTCACTTTCATGCCTAACAGGTTGATCCATTATTGTATCGGTAGATACATCTGAAACACCCCCTCCTAATATCTCATTAACCACATCCAATAAATGCGCAGAACGAACAGGTTTTGTTAGATAAGCATTGACATCAACTTCTTCGCATAAAGCAGCTGCCTCTCGAGTTGCATTTGCAGTCAGAATTATAAACGGGAGGCTGAACTCACCATGGTGGTTTGCTCGATAGGATTTAATAACATCAATACCACTGATATCGGGCATTTGCAGATCAAGAATTGCCAGATCGAACGTCTGTTCATTGAGCTTTTTGATTGCCTGATTGCCATGGCTGACCACCTCAACACGGTGGCCTTGTAACTCCAAAATCTTTTTTACCACCTTTTGGTTGATCAGATTATCTTCAGCTAAAATAATATCGGCTTGTTTTGAAAAGCTGTGTTCTACTGAAGAGAATATTTTTGGTGGCAGACAATCACTATGGCTTTGCTTTAAGGCATACTTCAATACGTGACGAACCTTCTCATTGGTTACTGGCGTGGTCATAACTGCACTGAAGCCCTCTCTACACAGCGCAGTCTCTCTCTCTTGATTTTCAGAATGGTGGGTTACGCATACCAGCTTTAAATCATCCAAGCTCCTTTCAGATCTAATAACCCGTAATAGTTCATCATTGGACAATAAGCTGTGAGTCTCATCAACTATAACGATGTCGTAAGGCTCTTCCACCTTCACAGCATTCAATAGTTCCAGAAAACCTTCTGCGATACTATTATAAACTTTGACGTTTACCTGCCACTCCTGCAATTCATCCAATAGTTGTTGTGGCTCCGCCAGTAGGTCAGAAAAAAGTAGCACCCGTGCTTCTTGTATATGGGTCTCGTCTAATGTGTACTCTGAGGGAATCGCCGGAATCTGAAACCAAAATCGACTACCCTCTCCCAAACGACTCACTACACCAATGGAGCCACCCAACAGTTCCACCAACTGTTTGGTAATCGTGGTACCCAACCCACTACCTGAATAACGGCGATTTGCAGAATCATCACCTTGTTCAAAACGTTCAAAAATATTCTTTTGCTGGCTCTCAGAGATCCCAATACCACTATCTACTACTTCAAAATAGATTCTGGGTGCTGAATCTATAGGATCTGCATGCTGATAAGGGGTAACTTTTATAGCTATGCTACCTTGCTCAGTATATTTGATCGCGTTATTTAGAAGATTGATCAGGATCTGTCTAAGTAACTTTGGATCTGTTTTTATAACTGGAGAGATATCCAAATCGAGCAACTTATTCAACTCTATACCCTTTGCGTCTGCAGCAGGTTTCAACATTGAAACAACAGTGTCCACCAGAGCAAAAACATCCTGATCACTAAAACTAACCTCAACTTTGCCTGCCTCAATTTTGGAAAAGTCGAGAATCTCTTCAATCAGGTTGAGTAGGGTCTCAGCTGAAGCCTGAATAGCCGACATAATCTCCCGCTGTTCAAAACCCATTGGGGTTCTTGCCAATAGATCTGTCATACCGACCACACCATTGAGTGGCGTACGGATTTCATGGCTCATATTAGCCAAAAACCTGCTCTTAGCTTGATTAGAAGCATCCGCTCGCTCTTTTTCACGCTCGATACGCTGAAGTAATAATGCGACATAGAGGGTTGTAACCATTAACCCCACCAGTAACCCAACACCGAGTATCTGCTGCTCTCTCCAGAAATCGCTTATCACTATCACTGATGCGAACCCCAGAGTAGCGAAAGCACTTGTGAAATAGAGTGAGGGAGTACCAAAACGAAAACCGTTTCCCAAACTAACCCACAGATAGAATACATACAACATTGCGGCGCTCTCACCACCGAACCACATCACCACTGTGACCATATTGACATCAAACAACATTGTGAATAATCGGCGTAAGCGATATCGTTTTGGCCGCCATCCGATTGCCATGATGATCAGAAGACTGCATACCGCATAGATCAAGGCAAAAATAAATAGCGTTTTAGATTCATCAACAGAAACAAAAAAATAGATGGACAGAGTATAGACACACATCAGTAATGCGATGGCTAATCTAACAAGGGATTGTTCTGACTCTTTGTCAGGGGCCTTGCTGAATTGGCTGACGAATCTTCGCCATGGTTTAACAAACATATTCTTCCGATCCAATACTTTCAGTTTTTAATCTAGATCCTTTTATTAACCCGGCACCTTAAGGCCTATCCTTTTACATTCTAACTGTTAGGGGCGACAAGAAGACCCTTGCGCTGCGTTGTGACTCTTGGCAAGGGGCAACCATTATCAGCGAGTCACGCCTTAATCAAGGGCCTTCTTATTGCCCTGAACATACCTATTAAGGTGCCGGGTTAATAAAAAGGCCCAGTAGCATCCTAACCCATACTGTTTGAACTCATATTATACCCGCCATGACGCGGATTTATCTTTAGCACCCCAAAATAGAGTCTCTCTTATCACTCTATAAATTAGAAAACATGATCAGCCTGCAGTTGTATAGAGTCACGGCTTTATGTCTGAACCGGGCAGGTTATTGTTAAATCATACTCATTCATGAAATATATAGTCTAAATTCGGGTATTTCTAAGAATTACAATACTAAAGCGATGTTTTTTTGCAGGCAAACAGTCAACTCCTGACTTCTTCAGATATTATTTAAGTCAAGCCATCTATCGAGACTTCCTGGGTTTGACTCGATTAGTTGCCTGAGCCTGTAATGGATCATCTGGCCAATAGTGTTTTGGATAGCGCCCTTTCAACTCTTTTTTAACGTCAGAATAAGTTCTTAGCCAGAAACCGGCTAGATCGTCAGTAATCTGAATCGGTCGTTGCGCAGGTGAGAGTAGATGAAGCATAACTGCCAGTGGCTTCTGACCAACTTTCGGGGTCTCAGTAAGACCAAACATCTCCTGTAACCTAACTGCTAACACAGGGACAGAGTTCTTAGAATATTGCAGCGCAATTTTTGAACCACTGGGTACTTTTAGATGGGTAGGTGCCCATTGATTCAGGGACTGTTGCTGCTCCCAGGTCAGACGGGTTTGCAAGATGGTAAACAGATCGAGTCTTTGCAACTGTCCTTTACTTTGAACGGAATCAAGCCATGGACCCAGCCATACTTCAAGGTGTTCAATTAACCAGTCATCAGAGAGGTCAGGCCAGATTGAATCATCAGTGTGAGCTCCCAACCAAATGACCCGATCCTGCCATTGACGTATTAATGGCGTCCAGGGTAATGCATCCAATCCCATAAATTGAATGCCTTCAATCATAGCGGCTTTAATGATTTCTGACTCCCCTGGAGGTAAAGTCTTTCGGCTTAAAACCAATGCACCCAAACGCTCCTCCAGGGAAGCATTCACTCGCAGCAACCGTTTATCCCATACAACCTCTTCTACCTCGTTTATCCTGGCTTCCGGCAAACTGCGAATCTCTTCCAAATCGATACTGGCTGCCAACCTGACACGGCCCTCACTGCGCCCTGCATCCAACTGCGCCGCGACTAAAAATGGCTCGTTTGCTAATGGGTCATGCTCTGCAAGACGAACGGCTCTGCCATTCACCAGACGAAATCGTGCATGACCTGAACGCTGAGCCAGTCGATCCGGAAAAGCCAGTGCCAATAGTTGCCCTACTGATAGCTGGCTCTTTTCAAGACGATCCTTGCGCTGAAGTCGCCGCAACCAATCCTTGCTTATTCTATCGATGTGTCGACAGGAGGAAGCAGCCACATTAGCCGGCGCCCTGTTTTCGCGCCAAGCATTCAACAGTCTCAATCTCAAACCCAGATCACACCCATCCTCTCGACTGTTAATGATATCCCGCTCACTGAGCAGAGAGACAATGTCGCTTACGAGTTGTCTCTTTTTACTTGGTGTATGCACCAGCATATGCGCCAATCTTGGGTGCGTTGGCAGCTCAGCCATCCGCTTTCCCAGGGTTGTGAGCCGCCCCTGTTGATCTAGGGCTCCCAACGTCTGCAATAGATCAACTGCCTGACTGAATGCGCCCCTTGGTGGTGGATCCAGCCAACGGAGTTGTGTTGGATCAGCTACCCCCCAGGAGGCCAGCTGTAGCGCCAATGGTGCTAAATCGGTTTGCAGGATCTCAGCAGGATGGTGGGCCTGAAGTTGGTCATGATAGGATTCAGCGCATAATCGATAGCAAACACCAGGACCAAGACGACCGGCCCGTCCGGCCCGTTGCACCGCAGCCGCCTGGGAAACAGGAACAGTCTCCAGCCTCGTCAACCCCATACCAGGAAGGAATCTGGGCATTCGGGTCCATCCACAATCAACTACCACTTCAATTCCCTCGATTGTGAGACTTGTCTCTGCAATAGAGGTGGTGAGGACGATGCGACGTCTTTTTTTCAAGTCTGGAAGTATGGCTCGATCCTGCGCTGCCTTTGGTAGATCTCCATATAGTGGGGTGATCAAAGGTTTTATGTCATCAGCAGAGAACCGACTCGCGAGCAGCTTCTCTACACCACGAATTTCAGCAACACCAGGGAGAAATGCTAAAACATCCCCTGCTTCACTCTGATATGCCCGAACGATTGCACCAGCAACTTGCTCGGCAATCTTGCGTTTTTCCGGGATCTGACCCAGGTAGCGGTTGGTCACAGGAAACTGACGCCCCTCTGCCTGAACAATAGGCGCATCATCCATCAAAGCACTGATGCGTTGTTGATCAAGAGTAGCGGACATCACCAGCAGATGAAGATCGTCGCGTAGCCCTTGCTGTGCATCAAGCGCCAGGGCTAGAGAGAGGTCACTGTGGAGATTTCGTTCATGAAACTCATCGAAGATAACCAGACCCACACCGGGCAATTCCGGGTTCTGTTGCAATCTGCGAGTCAGAATCCCTTCCGTAACAACTTCAATCCGAGTATTACGCGAGATTTTGCGTTCTAAGCGTATGGTGTAACCAACTCGCTCACCAACCGATTCATTAAGCAGGCTGGCCATCCTGCTGGCAGCAGCACGAGCCGCCAGCCGCCGGGGTTCCAGAAGCAGGATTCCCGCACCATCCAGCCATGGTGTATCCAATAGCTCGAGGGGCACCAGGGTGGTTTTACCCGACCCTGGCGGCGCACTTAATACAGCCCTGCGATGTGACTCCAGCGCCCTGGAGAGATCGGGTATTACCTGCTTAACTGGAAGTTCTGACACTCAATCCCGAGCTGCCGGTAATGTTTCAAACTCTCTATCGCACCGAACATGTAAATCAAACTTCAGATCATCAGCAAAATCCTGTGCCACAATCCAGATCTGCTTCAGCTCCTCACTCAACGTTGGCAGCACAGTTAGAGCACTACGGGTACGCTTCTCATCGAAGAAAGCAAAAGGCTCATCCAGAAACAGAAACTGTCCACCCTGCACGGCACGACCTACCAGCTCTTGTGATAAGGCCAGTCGTACGGCCAACATTATCTGACGTTGTGTACCACTGGAGATCTCATCCAGATCCATAAAATCACGCTTTTCACTGGAGAAGGCTCTAACTGTCAGGTCATCATCAATCTGCAGGTGCTCATACCTATTCTCAGTAAACAGAGGTAGCGTCTTGCTTACCAAGCCCCGCAGCTTTCGATTGAACTGATGAGATATCTCTCGGGAAGCCCCCTGAATCAGTTCATCCGCCAAACTGCAGATATCGATATGTTGCTGCCGCTCATCGATCTTCTCTTTGAGGCTGGATTGCATCTCTTTGAGCCGAGCCGCCCTATCGAGCCGCTCCTGTTCAATGGCTATGGCCTGATCAAGCTCACCAGAACGTCGTCTTGTATCTGCCAAACCAAGACTCAGCAGATCCAACTCATTCGCAACACCATCCCGCACCTCTGCAAGTGAAGCTGTCCAATCGGCTACACGTCCACTAAGACGTCCGCGAGCAGCACGATCGACAACGTCCGGATCGCTAGCGTTCTCAATAGATTCGCTAACAACCTGCTCACCGGCCACATCCGAAGGTAGGTCAACGACATCTTCTACTGATGCAACATCCGGTGGTAAATCATCAAGGTTGTTAAGTGCATCGGCGAGCGCAGTTGCAGTTACGTCAAAAGCTGAAACCGCTTTTTTAAGAGCAGCACGTCTGATGACGAAGATTAGAAACAACAGAGCGAATCCCCCGGCTGCATACAGCAACCAGGGAAGCATTGCTGCCTCCCAACTGGGAACCATCTGCCCAAGCCAGGTGTTCAATCTTACCGATAAATCATGGTCAGGTAGCTTATTCAGCAAATACCAGGCACCACCAGAAGCTGCAGCAAAGATCAAAAACAAGAAACTGAAAAACCCAGCACTCCCGGATTTTGAACGCGCTTTATCACGTTTTGGCATGACATCCTGATAGGCGGTCGAAGCACCTCCCAGTTCATCAATCATGCGCTGGGTTTTGTCCATACGCTGATTGACCCCATGCCGTTCACTCTCCAGACCTGGCATCAGTCCTGGGTTGATATCCAGCTCTTCCATCTGCTTCTGCAGCCCGCCTAACTCTTGATTACGCAGGTCCAGCTCCTGGAGTGTCTCAGTGCGATCTTCCTGACAGGCAGCATCACAGTATTCAAGAGTAACCAAGCCTGCCATTGTCTTAACCGCATAACTGTGGGGATGGGGTGTAGTAATCTCTCGTTGAGCAAGATAGAAGGATTCAACAAACTCTTCATACTCAAAGCCGATCAGCTGATAGATCTTGTCAGCCACCTGCTCCACACCCCGCACCACCTGATCATCATCATCGACACCTATGGGTGACAGACGGGCGCTGTGATTTCCCGCATCATCCAAAAAGCGTTCAAGCTGGTACTTTTGACCATCAGCAGCTGAAAATTCCAGTTGTGCAGAACAGTGGGTTTCACCCCAGCGGATAATTTTAGTTAACTCATCCACATCAAGTGAAAACGTTCTGCCAAACAGAGCAAAACAGACTGTCTCACCAATAGAACTTTTACCGGATTCATTCGGCCCGGATATGGCGATCAAACCCTGCTCAGGGATCTCATTTAAATTCAGGCTACTGTACTTGAGGACATTTTTTGCATTGATCGAATGTATAATCATGACCAACCCTCATCAGCTAATACCTGAAGCTTGCTCAAAACCATTTCAATAGCCTGATCGAACGCCTGTTCATCAAACGACTCCCCTGAATTCAGTCTACGTTCCCGTTCAGCATTACAATAATCCAGAAACTCCTTGGCAGATGGGCCTATTTGCATGTTCTGCTGCTGGGTAGTCTGTTCAGACGTTGACATACGGATCCCCCTTTTTTGTTGTTTACCTGCTGCTCCTGATCACCATCATCCCAGATCATTTTCAGTACCGGAAGCATCTATGGCAGAAGTCGAGCACGCTCAGTATAGGGAGTTCTGATCGAGAGGTCATCATTATTAGCCCAGCAATCAAGCTGATTACTTTCACTCCCTGTGCCTCTTCACATAGAGAGACTTCAAATCGCTGCTACAGACCTCCTACGGCGAGTTTGTAAAACCATTCTGTAGACTGGCAAACCACAGCATCAGCAGAAAATCAAAATGTTAGGGACTTCAAGGGATCGATTCACTCGTCAGGTAGACCAGTTACATCTTGTTACACAGAGATACATCTCAGAAAAGATCGATTTGTTTGATCAAGTGATAATTCATTCAACATTGGCAGACGTTTTTCTCAAAATCCATCTCGATTCTACCCTGTTTGACAAAAACAGAATCCGCATACATACTGGTTGGTATGTTAAATGAATACTACAGGCATAAATGTCATGGTAGACGCAGATAAAACTCGTCAAGCTCTACTTGAAGCCGCTTATGAAGAGATATATCTCAATGGTTTTCAGGCAGCAAGCCTGAATGCGATTCTGGAAAGAACCGGAGTAACAAAAGGCGCTCTCTACCACCATTTCAGCAGTAAAAAGAGGCTTGGCTACGCTGTACTAGATGAGGAAATCAGTAAAAAACTAGACAAACTTTGGATACAACCGCTTCAGAAACAAGGTAATCAAATTGATATTTTGATTGAGACGATACAGCTGGCTAGTCAGGAAATCACAGATCAACAGCTCTATCTGGGCTGCCCTCTCAATAATCTGGCACAGGAGATGTCCCCTATCGACGCCGGCTTTCGCCAGCGAATTGATCAACTCTATCAAAAGTGGTTGAAAAGCATAGGTGGTTTATTGAGTAGAGGTCAACAGAGTGACAATGTGAAGCAGTCAATAGATACATCTGACACAGCACTATTTATTCTTGCCTCTCTTGAGGGATGTCTTGGAATTGCTAAAAATGCTCAAAGTCACGATGAACTCAAACGTTGTGGCGAAGGACTAATAGGCTATCTCAATAATCTTCGTGCTGAGACCCCATCGACATGACTATTGGATGGGATAATTCTAACTAAATATGTGATTTGGTATTAGGGAACTTCCAGATTAAGTCTGGAAGAACAGATTATCGATGATGATGCAGCGGTTCGCGGTATGGATTCCGCATGATGGTTCACTACTGAAATAAGATGTAAAACAGAAGCGATCTATTGTGTCCGTAGGATTTCAATCCATGATCTGTTCTAAGGTGCATTAACTTAATTAACAATAATTCGGCGACCAGGAATTAAACATGAGTGAAATCTTCTTTAGATTTATCTTAAAGCACAAGGTTATGGTGCTACTAATCACTGTTGCAATCAGTCTTCTAATGGGCAGTGGTGTACAACATCTTCGTTTCAACAATGACTACCGAATGTTTTTCAGTGAAGAGAACCCTCAGCTGAATGCATTTGAACAACTTCAGAATACCTATACAAAAACAGACAATATTCTATTTGTCATAGAACCGAAAGATGGCAGGGTCTTTACCCGTGAGACCCTGACAGCAGTATCAGAATTGACACATGAGGCCTGGCAAATACCCTACTCCATTCGTGTCGACTCTATTACAAACTTTCAACACACCTATGCCGAAGGCGACGACCTGGTAGTGGAAGATCTGGTTCTGGATCCTGGATCCCTGGATGATAATACCCTTGCTGAAAAACAGCGTATTGCCACCACAGATCCTCTGCTGGTTAACAGATTAATTTCACCCACCGCCCATACTACTGGGGTCAATGTTACTGTCCAGCTACCAGGCAAAAAGTTGACTGAAGTCCCTGAAGCGGCAGCTAAGGTCATGGATATGGCCAAAAACCTGGAAGCCAAATATCCCGATATCAAGGTTCATTTGACGGGCATGGTGATGATGAACAACGCCTTTCCCACAGCCTCTCAGGATGACATGAAGAGCCTCTACCCTATCATGTTCGCAGCTGTGTCACTGGTTTTAGTGCTGATGCTGAGATCGATACCGGGTACGATTTCAACTCTTATCATCATTGTACTTATGATAATCGCCACCATGGGACTGACTGGTTGGCTTGGTATCAAGATGTCTCCGCCAACAACCACAGTCCCGATCGTCATTATGACTCTGGCAATTGCCGACTGTGTACACATACTGGTTAATTTTCTCCATTTCATGCGCGATGGAGAATCGAAATATCAGGCAATGATGGAGAGCCTGCGGATCAACCTTCAACCTATTTTTATCACAACCCTGACCACCATGATCGGTTTTCTCAGTCTCAATTTCAGTGACGCTCCACCGTTTCGTGATTTGGGTAATATGGCAGCAATGGGGGTGATGCTGGCTTTCCTACTATCAATCACCTTTCTGCCCGCAATGATGATGCTGCTACCAGTGAAAGCATTAAGTGGCGACACCATGGGCAGCATCGCGATGTTACGCTTCGCCGAATTTGTCATCCATAACAAGAAGCGACTGTTATGGGGTATGGGCCTTCTTATTCTGTTTTTAATTGCACAGATCCCAAACAACCGCCTGGATGATCAATTTGTAAAATATTTCGATGAGACCATCACCTTTCGCCAAGCCACCGATTTCGCAACAGACAATCTGACTGGAATCTATCGAATCGAATATTCACTGGACAGTAAGGAGACAGGTGGAATCAACGATCCTGCATATCTCCACAAAGTAGAAGATTTCGCCCAATGGTACAGACAACAACCCAATGTACTTCATGTCAACTCAATTACAGATATCATGAAGCGCCTCAACCGGAACATGCATGGAGATGATGACGACTGGTATCGATTACCCGACCAAAGAGACCTCTCCGCCCAGTATTTGTTACTCTATGAGTTTTCACTACCTTTCGGTCTAGACCTGAACAACCAGATCAATGTGAAGAAATCTGCTACTAGATTGATTGTCACGTTAGAGAGCATTTCAACTCAGCAACTTCTCAAAATAGAAGAAGATGCACAACAATGGCTGCTTTCAAATGCCCCAGAATTACGCTCTGATGGCGCCAGTCCCTCTGTGATGTTCGCTCATATTGGCAGCCGCAATATTGTAGCCATGTTGAAAGGCACAACCATTGCGCTTGTGGTAATCTCATTTATCCTGATCATTGCGCTCAAATCATTCAGGATTGGCACGATAAGCCTGATACCAAATCTGGTTCCCATAGGTATGGCTTTCGGACTCTGGGGTCTGACTGTAGGTGAGATTGGGCTGGCACTATCGATTGTCAGTGGTATGACACTGGGTATAGTTGTAGACGATACCGTTCACTTTCTGAGTAAGTTCCTCCGTGCCCGGCGTGAGAAAAACCTACCCAAGGAGGATGCAGTACGCTATGCATTTTCAACCGTCGGCACCGCACTTTGGGTCACTTCTCTGGTTCTGATCGTTGGCTTCAGCATCCTTGCATTTTCCCAATTTCAGCTGAATGCAGGCATGGGGCTACTGACAGCAATAACACTGGCACTTGCTCTGGTAGCCGACTTTCTCTTTCTACCCCCGTTGCTAATCTTTTTAGGAGGAAAAAAATCGTGACATTAAAGTTATTACTCACCATATTTCTGCTTTCACCGGCCGTCATGCTGGCAGCAACCCCTGAAGAACAGGGCTTGGAGATAGCCACTGAGGTCGAGACCAGGGATACCGGATTTCACGACTTTAAAGCGACAATGACCATGTTGCTGAAAAACAGGCACGGCGAAGAGAGCCTGCGGGACATGCGCAACCAGACACTGGAGGTAGAAAACGACGGAGATAAAACTTTAGTTATTTTCGATGAACCAAGAGATGTCAAAGGCACCGCGCTGCTCAGCTTCTCCCATAAAGTGGGGGATGATGATCAGTGGCTCTATTTACCCGCACTCAAACGGGTCAAACGGATTGCCTCACGTAATAAGTCAGGACCTTTCATGGGTAGTGAATTTGCCTATGAGGATATCTCATCTCAGGAAGTTGAAAAATATACCTACAAATATATTGGTGACAGTGAACATGAAGGTATTGCCTCTTTTCTCATTGAACGAGATCCGGTTGATCCCAACTCTGGCTATACACGACAACAATTATGGATTGACAAGGAGAGGTATATCCCCCTGAAAATTGACTACTACGACCGAAAAGACGATCTATTGAAAACCTTGGTATTTCGTGGTTATCAGCAATATCTGGAGCAATATTGGCGAGCCAATGAGATGTTTATGGAAAATCACCAGACAGGAAAGAGCACCTTGTTAACCTGGACAGAGTATAGTTTTCGCAGTGGCCTGAGCGACACAGACTTCAATAAGAACAGTCTCAAGCGAGCAAGATAGGGAGATTAAATTGTGAGATTGTGGCGATGGATTATCTGTCTGATACCCAGTCTATTGCAGGCTGGAGAGTGGAGCGGTTTTGTTGAATTGCAGGGACGCTATTTTCCACAGCAGGCCGTAGACTCAGAACAGTCTGATCAACTTGTTTCGCTGGCATTTCAACCTGAATATTATCAACGTTGGGATAGTGGTAATCAAAGCCTGCTGTTTGTTCCTTTTTTACGCTGGGACAGTAAAGATAGCGAGCGGACACATGGTGATCTGCGTGAGCTGATATGGACCTATGCCGGAAAAGGATGGGAAGCTCAGGCCGGTGTAGGCAGAGTATTCTGGGGGGTCACCGAAGCACTCCATCTGGTGGATGTGATCAACCAGACTGATCTGGTTGAAAACCCTGATGGAGAGCAGAAACTGGGACAACCTTTACTCAAAGTCTCTCTTGAACGGGACTGGGGTATTCTTGACCTTTATGCCCTGGTCGGTTTTCGAGAGCGCACCTTTCCTGGTGAAAATGGTCGTTTACGTACACACCCTCATGTTAGTCAGGATGATGCAGAATATGAATCTGACCGTGAGGATCAGCACTTGGATTATGCGCTTCGCTGGTCCCACTATATCGGTGATTGGGACATAGGCCTTTCTCATTTCAACGGCACCAGTCGGGATCCCCTGCTGACTCCCAGAATCAGTCAACAGGGCGATATTAGCCTTATCCCCTACTACCAACTGATGCGTCAAACCAGTCTAGACCTACAGGCGACCAAAGGGGATTGGCTTTGGAAACTGGAAGCGATCCATCGCACCATCGACAGCGGCAGTTACAATGCTGCAACAGGTGGATTCGAATATACCCTTGTAGGCATAGCTGAGAGTGACATTGATATTGGTCTGCTCGCTGAATATCTATATGACGATCGTAGAGATGAGGCCACTACTCCATTTGAAAATGACCTGTTTCTCGGTTTTCGACTGGCAGCTAATGATGTAGATGGTAGTGAATTACTTGCAGGAGTAATAAAGGACCTTGATGAAGAGGGCTGGATGTTCAACCTCGAAGCAAGCCGGCGCATTGGTAGCCACTGGAAAACCAGCGCACAAGTACGACTGTGGTCTGACATTCCTGAACAAGACCCATTATTTGTAATGCATCGTGACGATTACGCTGAAATCACCATAACCCGCTTTTTCTAATCCGATTCTTTAAGGGTGGGTACGCTAACGCTTATCCACCCTACTCTAGATGAGATGAGGATAGAATTGAAACCTGATAACCGGGCTCGTCCAGGTGAGTGAAAGGCAGTTTCTTCAACGAAGATAACGACTAGTGGCAATATCACATAGCTTTTTCGACAACTCATTATGGAAACTCAATATCGAGGTATGCGATTCAACAATAGGTCAAACACCTGACTTAGCTCTTCTGAAAGCATTGATTCCGTCTACGCCTTTTTAACAAACTCAGATTTGAGCTTCATCGCACCGATTCCAGTAATTTTACAATCGATGTTGTGGTCCCCACTGGTCAATCTGATATTTTTAACTTTAGTTCCTACTTTCACAACAGAGGATGAACCCTTAACCTTAAGGTCTTTGATAACCACAACCGAGTCGCCATCGCCTAAAACTGTACCATTGGCATCTCTTATAGCTTCCTCTGTCTCAACACTATCTTCATCTCCAGTGGTTGCCCATTCATAAGCGCACTCTGGACAAATGAACATATCACCATCTTGATAGGTATATTCTGAATTGCACTTAAGACAAGGGGGTATATTATTCATCAAATTCTCAGATTAAAATATCCAGGCGACCATTAACCAAATTATCAGGAAAAAAGCAACAAAACCACTCAGCACAAACTGAATCTCCCCCAATAAGCCATCTCCTGAGAAAACCGCAAATACGATCAGTAAGATGACTGTAATAAAGAACGAGATTACGGCAGAATCCTTGATGCCCAATCCCGGGGACAGATGAATTGTCGCGATTTCCGACAATGCAGGAATCATCAGTAAGATTGCCACACCCAAGATCAATATCAGGAAAACAAGTGCGATGGCTATTTTACGCGATTCATTCTTATCTTTATTATCAGTTTCCCCAACCATATCAATTAGTCTTCAACCTGACGAGGCTTGATAAGCTCGCGTATTCTATTTGGATCTGGCAGACCGGTTACAACAATTTCCGGATTATCGCCAGCCGTATATATTTCAACTGCCCCGACTCCAAAGATACGATTGAAGAAGGATTGCTTCACTTTTGTTGTTCTTACGCTGCTAATATTAATCTCTGATCGCTCTTTACTTAGCAGACCTTTTTCATAAAGAATCTCAGATTCATTTATGGTTAACTTGGATGATTTATTTTGAAGATGCCATGCAAGTAATATAACCAAACCCACACCAAATACGGGTATTAGCAATATTGATAGAATAAAACCTACCGGGTTGTTCTTAAACATGACAGGATTTTCAGAATACAATTCACTCATCGTACTGCTCCATGAATACTTTTTTGACACATCTCAATCATGCTAACGGCCCTCAGCCTATTTACACTATTCTATCCGAGAGCACAGTATACAATAGAGTGGTAAAATTCTTTACCTATCAGATTGAAAATTGTTGTTACGTCTTTCCTGTTTTCGGAACTACCCTGAGAGTAGATAAATAGGCCTGAACTCGCTGACGCCTTGTATCACCGGCTAAGTTTACTGAGTTTAGCTTTTATTGGTTAGTATTTTAGATACCCACTGCATCAAGAGATGACGCAATCTAATTCTCACATTCCTTCGCTACACAATAAACTGTAGGGTGGGGCCCTGCCCCACCATAGAAGTTAAAAACAGTATAAAGTTGTCACTATTTTTTAATTCTAGATCTATAGTAATTACCCACAACTTGTGAATATCTAACGTTTTATGGTGGGCCGTGGGCCCACCCTACTCAGTGGATAAGACTATCCTAAAGAAGAGTAAGAAGTATTTGTCGGTAAATATATAATGTTGTTTATAACTAAGGCGCTGTGTCAACTATCAACCACTTCAATCAGCTGAACGATTCTATTATTGATGTATCTTGAAGCAGATTCGTAAAGGCCTCTTCATTGATAGGTTTGCTGAACAGATACCCTTGGGCATACTCACATTGCATTTCTCGCAGTAAGCGGAGTTGCCCCTCGGTTTCCACACCTTCAGCCACCACTTCCAATCCCATTCCGTGGGCCATCATTACAGAGGCATTAACAAGTTCGCAATCGGCAGGATCCTCCGTCAAATCATTTACAAAACTCCGATCCACTTTCAAAATATCAAACGGGAATTTACGTAGATAACTCAATGATGAGTAGCCGGTTCCAAAATCGTCCATCGCCAAGTGTATGTCTGCTTTATGTAAGCGAGTTACTGCCTCATCGATATCCCTTTGCCCACTCATTAATACGCCTTCTGTGATCTCCAGCACCAGCCCATCAGCATTCAATCCACTTTGTCGCAGCAGATCCTTTATATAGTCTACCAACTTAGTATCCCGGAACTGCCTGGGTGACAGGTTGATTGCAATTTTAAAATCGTGATCAACCATTTCACGCCAACGCATAGTGTTGGTGACAGCCCGTTGCAGTACATATCGCCCTATGCCCAAAATTACCCCTGTTTGTTCCGCAATTGGAATGAACTCATCTGGAGACACCATTCCCAATACCGGATTATTCCAGCGTAAAAGGGCTTCAGCAGCAACGATCCTATTGCTCTGCAATTCTATGACAGGCTGATAAAATACCGAAAACTCATGCCGCTCCTGAGCACCGTGTAACTGCTCCTCGACTTCCAGGCTTCGAGAAATGTTCAGATTCATCTCAGTAGTAAAAAAGTTATAAACGTTTCTACCTTGTTCCTTGGAGTGATACATAGCTGTATCAGCATTCCGCAGCAGTTCTGTTGGGGTCATTCCATCATTTGGGTAGACAGAAATACCAATACTAGTGGTAACAACCAATTCTCGTTCATCCAATCTAAACGGTTGTCGAAAATGAGAAATCAAACAGTTGGCAACCATGCGAACATCACTCAATTCCGATAAATTTCGCAGCAATACGACGAATTCATCTCCGCCAAGACGGCAGATGCTGTCACCATCTCGGACAGCCGAATTTAAACGCTCTGCTGCCTGTACCAGCAGGCGATCGCCGGTTTCATGTCCGAGGCTGTCGTTGACCCGTTTAAATCCATCAAGGTCTAGGAAAAGAACGGCAACCTTGCAGCTATCTCTCGATGCCTCTTTGAGTAATTGGGCCAATCGATCCATAGCGAGAAAACGATTTGGCAGACCAGTCAAACCATCGTAGTGAGCCTGGCGTAGAATCCGTGCTTCCTGGCGTTTCTTTTCTGAAATATCAACATGCGTCCCGACAGTACGGATCGCTTTTCCGTCTGCGTTACGGACTATAAAGGCTCGGGAGAGGATATCCACCCAATGGCCGTCCTTATGACGCATCTTGAACTCAATATGAAAGTTGTCACGCTTACCATTGATGTAATCATTCAACATTTCCCAGGAGCGCTCCCGATCTTTTGTTTCGGTTAGTTTTTCCCAGGTTGAAAACTCATTAACCAGTTCATTATCTTCGAAACCAAGCATACTCTTCCAACGTGGAGAGAAATAAATTTCATTACTCTGCAGGTTCCAGTCATAGACACCATCATTTGAACCGCGCATCGCCAGTTCGAAGCGTTCCTCGCTCTTGCGTAACGCGGATTCCGCTGACTTCCGTTCTGTTATCTCCATTCTGAGGGTGGTGTTTTTCTCCTCTAGTTCAAGTGTGCGAACTTTTATTACATTTTCACGATTTTTGACCTCTTCTTCAAGGTCTTCAATCAGCTTACTGTTCTGCACCTGAAGTCTGATATTTTCCAATAAATTGCGATTCACATTGCGGGTGAACAGCGTGGTCATAACCAAATATACAAAGATCGCAAAAGCGAGCGCATTGTGTCCTTGATCACCGTAGGCGATCAGAGTACCAATAAGGGTGAGCAACTGCGGATAGACATAGGCAATGAAAGCCTGCAGGTAGACTGACAGGACAACGACAGCAGAGGCAACGATGCCAAACAGCAGCATACACAAGCTGATCGCCACAGTTAGGTTTTCTGAGAGATAAATATAGGGAACGATCAGGCTCCAAGACGTGCCAACAAGCAGACATCCGATCAGATAGCTCCTGTGCCACTGCTCTATTGTCAGTTTTTTCGGGTTTCGCTTTCGCATCAACCAAAGTGCGAGACGGAAGGTGGCAGCTGCAAACAGCGCAACAACCCACACCTCAACAATCAATGATTCAATATGGGGTTTTAATATGAAGTAAAAGAGTATTGCGACTGAATAGACGGTGATATTAGATATCGGTGCCTGCTGATAGAGTATCCGAGTCTGCTCTTCAGCTATTAGCTCTTTACCAATATCTCGTTTTTTGCTTTTATCCGCCGACATAACCCTTCCGACTAAGGTAATCACCCAAAATGCTTTTTATTTAGTGGTGGTTGGATCTACATCGAATTTATGGAGAAAGCCCCTCTACGCCTTCAATTTCAATATCTTCCACCCCAATGCATAGATATAGCACATTAGGAGTTAAGGATTTAAATCTTGTTATTTGTGGGTTCCTCTCTATTTAACACTAAATTATAATGCCAATTGGAGTTCAGCAACCTCATCAAGGGCTTGACGGATCTCAGAAATAGTCGGTGGCAGTGCTTTCCACATGTCGTCAAAGGCGCTACGACAGGTGAGACGCATAACTTCTGGATGATGTGTCGAATCCAACCAGAAATGGTAACCCCGCGATACCATTGGTGTTCCAGAGTCATCCAACCCAACAGTTACATACCCATATTCCTGCTCAGCTTGAACCACCTCCACCATCAGCTCTTCTACTTTGGTAATTGTGAAAGTTTCCGGGTTAACGATTTGCTGTTCATCGACCAGGGATCTCACTTCAAAATTACAATTTGGCTCATATCGATCAAAATCTTCAAGCAGCATGGATTGTCCCTGTTGTAGAAACAGTCGGGTTCGATTTGGTGCAATCACCAACGCTTGTTTTAAAACAATAGTTGATCCGACAGGCAATCGGTAATAGGGATTATTAAGATCTGAAATCGTTTGATAGCCGGTACTACAGGCCGGCAGGCTTAACGCAATCAATATCAATATCCATCTCATAACAGAAGCACCTCGTGCTAAGAAATCTCATCGATTACCAGCTACTGCTTTCCCTTGACCACCCACTACACTCACGAAAAGGATTGGGTGGAATACAATCCGGTACAATCACAATAGACTGGTTTGGGTGAACTCTGCTCGCCTTATAAGCCGACTACGTCAGAGAACTCTGAAATAACAGCTAAGATCCGGTAGATCGATCTCCCGGAGTTTAAGCTTCACACTCTCATTCAACCCGGCCTCTCCCTTGATCCGCACCTTGGCTTCCAACCCAATGGATGGAATCAGCACAGTTGCACGCTCACCCTCACGCGCAACGACAATACCCTCTCCCTGCCAATCGGGTTGATCCCGCAAGTAAACTATCCGCCAATGGTTATTTGACACCCGTTCAGTCTTTCTGTTCGACATACTACCCATTTCTGCTTGCGCTATGCGCTCAGAAACAGCATTCAGTTCGAGCAATGGCTCATTGCAAAGGTGGGCCCGTACCTGCTGATGGGTCAACAGATCAGAATAGCGTCTCAGTGGACTTGTTGATCGAGAGTACGCTGGAAGTCCTAAACCAGAATGGGCTTCAGCCTGGGTTTTAACCTGGGTCGGCTTGAACATACGCCGATAGGCAAACATCCCAGCCAAATCCTGAGGTTGATCCTGCTGCTCCGGGGGTGCCTGGGTAGCGAAAGGAATGGGTATCTCTTTCTCCTGGCAGTAATTAGCAATCCCCTCCCCGGCCATCAACATCAAATCTGTGACCATTTCGCGGCTTTCCAGTTTTTCCAGCGGAACAATCTCCACCTCACCCTCTCGAACTTTTATCTTCACTTCAGGCAGTTGGATAGTGGCTGCTCCTGCTGCCATCCGCCTTGCTCTGAAAACACGGCATTTATCCGATAGCGTTTTAAATAGGTGCTCATCTAAACGCTGATCAGCTTCAGCGTAACTGATACGCTCTACCTTCAACCAGCTTGGGTGGACTTCAAGCTGCTCCACCTCTCCCTGTTCAGATAGCTGAAAAGCGATTGAGAGCGCAGGTGAACGTGCTTGTAGACCCAGACCCAGTTGATCGGTCACCGGTTGGGGTAGCATCGGCACAATCCGATCTGGCAGATAGAGATTTGCACCTCGACTCCGAGCATCGATATCCATGTCACTGTCAGGTTTTACCAGGGCAGCCACATCTGCCACGTGTACCCAGATGCGCTGACCATCTAGGCTGATTGCATCGTCAGGATCCTGATTATCCTCATCATCGATGGCAAAAGCTGGTAGATGTGTCAGATCGAGTCGTTTCTCTTCCGGCAATTCAGGCACCGGATGTGTGGGAATGGATTCATCTATACCCATGCGACGAGGATAGGGATTTTCATTCAATGACCAATAACCGGTCTTCACCAGTAGTCGATGAGCACTAACTGGATTTTCTGCCAGATTCAGAGCCTGCAATATTCGGCTACTTTCTCTTTTTTGTAGTGCCAGGGCTTCGACCTCCCCCAGGGTTTTACGGTCTTCTTCGATGATTTTGCCTTGCTGTAGGCGTTGCATGAAAGAGTTCCAAGCCTCCGCTTCAGCGGCTTTTTTATTGCGGGATTCGATCTCTATCTTGACCGCATCCGCAGACCTGGGTCGAATCGACTGGGGCTCTCCTTCAAAATAGATACCCTCCGAAACCAAAAGCCAGGTAGCCCAGGCCATGGCAGGGGTGTAATCGCCAAAAACCAGTTCGGTCAGCTCTTTGATATCGGTCTCAGCACCTTCCAGCAGTTCCCAGTTTTCTTCAACTTCGCCATCCAGTGCCTGTAAATTTTTTAATTCTGAAACTGGTCCTGGATGCAGCATCACAACATCTTTATCCCGAACCCGCTTGTTCTTACCCCCTTCCAACTCAATAAGGATCTTGTCGGAGACTTCCATCACCCTTGCCGGGCGGATCTTGTAGAGCACCAGAGCGCCTGCAGTCAAATTACTCATCTATTCTTCTGAACCCGTCACAAAAACCTGGTTAAACATGGGGAGTTTCGTCCCCGGTTGGATCGGGTATGATACGCACTGTTGATCCGCAAACCCAGGAGCTGTTCCTGATATGAATGAAGAATGGTCAGAATTTCTAACTACCCGCACCAATACCAACCAAAATGGTATTGAACTGAGCTGCGCCTTAAATGATCTGTCCCATCTGGGACTGATACGGATTTCCGGTGAAGACGCAGAGACCTATCTGCAAGGGCAGTTAACCAATGATGTACGTAAAGTCACCAGCCAACACAGCAATCTTGCCGGCTGGTGTAATGCAAAGGGGCGCATGCTCGCAAACTTTCGCTGTTTTCGCCGTTCTGATGACTATTTTCTACAGACCCCGCTTGAGAATCTCCCTTCAGTGATGCAACGCTTGGGTATGTATGTGTTGAGGGCTAAAGTCACCCTCAGTGATATCAGTGACGAATTGATAAGAATCGGACTAACAGGTGACTGTTCAGATGCCCTGCTGCAACCCTTCTTCGATGACATACCAGAACAACCAAACGATGTTCAACAGCAAGGTGAATTAACCCTGATCCGCCTGCCAGGCAGCAAACCCAGATTTGAGATTATCGGCCCAGTCAATCTTGTAGAAGAGATCTGGCAAACCGCTGAAGGCCAAGCACAAACTGGGAATGTGGATTTTTGGGCGCTTCAGGAGATACGCGCCGGGATACCTACCATTTACCAAGAGACAAAAGAAGCATTTGTACCGCAAATGACGAATATGCAGCTTATAGATGGTGTCAGCTTTACCAAAGGCTGCTACACAGGCCAGGAAATCGTCGCACGCATGCAGTATTTGGGAAAGTTGAAGCGAAGGATGTACCTGGCTCATGTCGATACAACAACTGAGCCTCAACCAGGAGACGAACTCTTCGCAAAACAGAGCACTTCCGGACAGGGTACTGGTA
The DNA here is from genome assembly GCA_040506275.1 of Candidatus Thiodiazotropha sp. DIVDIV. Classification (GTDB taxonomy): domain Bacteria; phylum Pseudomonadota; class Gammaproteobacteria; order Chromatiales; family Chromatiaceae; genus Thiodiazotropha. The sequence goes on along the minus strand of JBEVXD010000001.1, from coordinate 395,815 downwards.
AAGTGGTTGAAGCTCAGGCAAGCGGGGATGGATATGACCTACTGGCGGTTATCGAGATTGCCAGTGTCGAGGAGGATCAGGTTTTACTTGGCGAACAGGGCCCGCCACTTGAAATACTTAATCTACCTTATCCCTTTTCGGAATAGTTGCCCAGTCAAATGGATCAGTGTCACGTTAAGAAATCAGCTGCGTGACCGATAAGCAAACAACGTCTGCAGTCCAGGATAAGACATCAAAATGATTGACGAAAAACAGTTTTTAGACGACCTAAACGAAGCCATCGACAGCAACAAACTCACCCTGCCAACACTGCCTGAAGTAGCACTCAGGGTAAGGGATGCCGTCGAAAAAGAGATGAGCAGCGCCAATGAGATTGCTGAAATCATTGCCTCTGACGCTGCCCTGTCTGCACGCATGCTGCAAGTAGCCAACAGCCCCCTCTACCGGGGTCGGGTTGCAATCGATAACCTGCAGATGGCTGTCGCCCGTCTGGGTGTACGCCTGGTTCGCAGCCTTGTAGTCAGCTTGATCATGCAACAGATCTTTCAAGCTACCAATGACCTGCTTGATGCCAAGTTCCACAAAGTTTGGGAAGAGAGTGTCCAAATCGCTGCAATCAGTAGAGTTTTGTCTTACAACCTGGATCACCTGGATAAAGAGCAGGCCATGTTGGCCGGGCTGATACACAACATCGGTGCTCTGCCAATACTGGCAATGGCTGAAAGCCGTGATGAACTTGTTCAAGACGAAGCTGAGTTAGACAGGGTAATCAATGAGCTAAGCCCGCTGATCGGGCAGAGAATTCTGGAGATGTGGGATTTTCCTGAATCCCTGATCAAGGTTCCAGCTAATTTTCTTAATCTGCAGTATGAAAGTAAGGGGGACGCTGATTACTCAGATATCGTGTTGGTCGCTCGTTTTCAGGCAAATCTAAATCCTGACGACGCTGTGGAAGTGGCGAATGTGCCAGCCTTCTGTAAGCTTGGCATCGAGCCGGAAGTCAATTTTATTGAAATCGAGGGCGTTGCCGAGGATATCCAAGAAATCGAAGTCATGTTTCTATCATGATTCAGATTCAAGCTCCCGAAAGACCATGATTGAGGCACGCAATCTCTGCAAACACTATCCTGGCGTTAAAGCTGTCAATGGCGTGAGTTTTAACATACCCCGAGGAGTATGCTTTGGTCTTCTCGGCCCTAATGGGGCGGGTAAAACCACTACTGTGGAGATGCTTGAAGGCATCATTACCCCCTCATCCGGCACCATTCTCTACAAGGGCAAGCCCCTGGGACAACGGTTCCGGGATGAAGCCGGGATCATGTTTCAACACACTGCTCTACAAGAGTTTATCCAGGTTGATGAGGCGCTGAAGATGTTTCAGCGCTTTTACACCAACCCCCGCACTATAGAAGACCTGGTCGAGGCCTGTGCCCTGGAAGAGTTTCTAACCAGAGATACCCGTAAACTGTCCGGTGGACAGAAACAGCGATTATTGCTGGCAATCGCGCTGATTAATAATCCTGATGTGGTTTTTCTCGATGAGCCGACAACTGGTCTTGATCCTCAATCCCGGCGTAATTTATGGAACCAGGTGCGCCGCATCAAGGCTGAAAACAAGACCCTGGTTCTGACTACTCATTACATGGAAGAGGCCTTTGAGCTCTGTGATGAGATCATAATCATGGATCATGGAGTGATCATTGCACAAGGCAATCCGCACACCTTATTGGCCGACCATTTTGACAACTCAGTAATCAGTCTGCCGCAAAAAGCTCTCCCCGAGGGCTTCAACCCGGATGAAGGCACTTCAATGCATCCCCAAGGTGAGATTATCGAGATCCTGTCCAAAGATGTGGATACCACGATACGCCACCTGACCTCCCATCAAGTCTCCCTGAAGCAACTGCAGGTTAGATCACCCACTCTGGAAGATCTATTTCTAGAATTGACTGGTCACCATCTTCGTTCTTAACTATCCGAACCAATACTATGTCAATACGTCGATTTCTCGCTGCCTTACAAGCACGAAACCTGGAGTTCCTACGTGATCGTACCGCGTTGGGATGGAACCTGATCATGCCTGTACTGATCGTTATGGGTTTCGCCTTCGCTTTTTCCACCGGTCAGGAGGAACTCTACAAGGTTGGACTCTATGGAGAGGCGGAACAGGAACAACCGGTGCAGGCTTTTCTGCAGACCCGCTATGTGGAATTTATTCCGGTAGTTGAACTGAAAGAGACAATTGATAAGGTCGACAGGCACCAAATCGACCTCTTACTGGACCTGACAACCCAGCGCTACTGGGTCAACAGTACCTCTCCTAAAGGATATTTGTTGGAAAAGGTACTGCAACCCTATCAGTTTGAACGGGTTGCCGTAAGTGGCACGGAAATCCGCTATGTCGATTGGGTGATACCCGGCGTACTGGGCATGAACATTATGTTCAGCGCCCTCTTCGGCGTTGGTTATGTCATTGTCCGATATCGAAAGAATGGTGTATTAAAACGCCTCAGGGCTACCCCTCTGAGCGCATTTGAGTTCATCTCTGCCCAGATCGCCTCACGATTACTGATGATCCTTTCTGTTACCATCCTGGTCTATCTTGGCACTGATCTCGTGGTCGATTTTCGCATGATTGGATCCTACTGGCTGCTGTTCCTGATTCTGATTCTGGGTGCGTTAAGTTTGATTAGTGTCGGACTACTGGTGGCGGCACGAATCACCAGCGAAGAGGCTGCAAATGGCCTATTGAACCTGATCAGTTGGCCTATGATGCTCCTCTCTGGCGTCTGGTTTTCTCTGGAAGGTTCTCATCCTTTGGTGCAAAACCTCGCTTTAGCGCTACCATTGACCCATATGGTGGATGCAGCACGTGCAGTAATGATTGAGGGAGCCGGTTTTAAAGATGTGCTCACGCCGCTATTATCACTTACCTTTTTTACTCTATGCTTTGTCACAATAGGTTCTAAAAGCTTTCGCTGGGAGTAGGCAAGCGGTGGATCAGGACGAACTGTACATGAGTCAGGCAATCGAGCAGGCACAGCATGGGCTCGCACTGGGCCATGGTGGTCCATTCGGTGCTGTGGTGGTGATGCGGGGTGAAATTATCGGCCGCGGGTGGAATCAGGTTGTTCATCTCAATGACCCGACTGCCCATGCAGAGATGCAGGCAATACGGACAGCCTGTAAACATGCAGACAACTTCCATTTGTCAGGTGCCGTTCTCTATACCACCTGCGAACCCTGCCCAATGTGTCTAAGCGCTGCTTATTGGGCCCATATTGGGCGTTTGGTCTATGCCGCCAAAGCAGAAGATGCAGCAGCCAGTGGTTTCGGTGACAGCTCAATTGCATTGGAGATATGTAAGCCAATGTTAGATCGTGAAATGCCCAGTCGACAGGTTCTGCGTAACGAGAGTCTGTCGCTCTTTGAAGCTTGGAACATCAGTGATAAACGCACTGAATACTGAATAGCTTATCTACCCCGAAACTAAACAACCAATCAGGGAGATGTTGTTTAAATGGCACTTGAACTGCTAATCAACGGTACTACGGCCCAGCTTGAGATCGACAGTAATACCCCCCTACTCTGGGTACTGCGTGACCACCTCACTCTTACAGGCAGCAAATACAGTTGCGGTATCGGACTCTGCGGATCCTGCATGGTATTGATTGATGATAAGCCTATGCAGGCCTGTCAGATCAAAGCCAATCAAGTCGTAGGCAAAAAAATTACAACCATCGAAGGTTTGGCTAAAGAGAGTGACCATCCCATACTCAAGGCATGGTATGAGATACAGGTACCTCAGTGCGGCTATTGTCAATCCGGCCAGATCATCATGGCCTATGCCCTGCTTAAAAATAGCAGCAATCCAACTGATGATGAGATCGATCAAGCCATGTCCAAGGTTCTCTGTCGTTGTGGTACTTATCCACGTATACGTAAGGCGATACATCAGGCGGCCGAAATGATGAGAGAAAAGGAAGCGTCATCATGAACTGTCTAGATCCCGATAGAAGACAATTCCTGAAGATGAGTGCTGCAACAGCCGGCTCTGCCCTGGTACTGGGTATCAGCTGGACGGGCAGCATCGAATCGAGTGAAAAAGTCTCCCCGCCATTTTCACCGAATGCCTGGCTGAAGATCGATACCGATGGCATTGTTACCATATTTATTGCCGAATCGGAGATGGGACAGGGTTCCTACACAGCACTCGCGATGATGGTAGCCGAGGAGTTGGACGCAGAGTGGCAGAAAGTTCGCGTTGAACATGCATCCCTGGACCCGGCGTATGGCTTTCAGGGAACAGGCGGCAGCCGTAGCGTGAGAAGAAACTGGAAAACTCTGCGCAATGCAGGCGCCATTGCCAGGCAGATGTTACTGAATGCGGGTTCAGACTATCTGAACGTGGCAATCGATGAGTGCCAGGCAGATAAATCACGCATCATTCATACTGCCTCTGCCCAATCAGTGAGTTATGCCGAGCTGGTAACTGGCGCTGCAAAATTACCAATCCCCACATCGATTACGCTAAAAAACCCTGAATCATACAAGCTTATCGGTAGCTCACTACCTCGGCTGGATCTGGTTGAAAAGCTTAACGGCAGCGCCCGTTACGGCATCGACACAAAACTACCGGGCATGCGCTACGCCACCATTGTCCAATCCCCCATTTTTGGGGGTCAGGTAGAGCGATTCAACGCCTCCGATATAGAAAAACTGCCTGGCGTCATCGATTGCTTTGCCCTGGATGAAGGTGTTGTGGTGGTTGCTAAGGATACCTGGCAGGCCTTCCAGGCCAGAAAAGCCCTAAAGATCGAATGGAGTGAGGGTAAATCAACCAAACTGAATAGCGAAGATATCATTCAGACTTTAGTCCAACACGCCTCCCTGGAGACAAACTCACTGATATTTGAAAAAGGCGAACCACTCTCCCAACTTAAACACCCGACTAACTTGGTAGAGACGCAATATAATCTACCCTTTCAGGCCCATATGACCCCGGAACCCATGAACTGCACCGTGCAGATTCAGCAACAACGGATTAAAATCTGGGCCCCCACTCAATCTCCCACCAATGCGAAAGCCGCTGCACTGGCTGCCTTGAAATCACTGATTGCTCAACCAACGCAAGAAGAAATCGATGCGCTTGAGCAACGCATCGAAGTGATAACCCCTCTATTGGGCGGTGGGTTTGGTCGCAGAAACTTACAGGACTATGTTAGCCAGGCTGTCAAAATCGCTCATCGGATTGATCAGCCTGTACAGCTGGTCTGGCCGAGAAGCGAAGATCTACAACACGACTACTACCACCCGCTCACCCAACATCGTCTACAGGGTGTATTGGATAAACAGGGCATGCCCCAGGTCTGGCACCACAAGATTACCGGCTTACAAGCCGATGAGTATGGGGCCCAAACGCTTCCCTACTCAATCCCCCATATCCGGGTGGAGATGCAACGCCTTGATTCACCGGTACCAATCGGTCCCTGGCGGTCTGTCTCCCATCACTACAATGCATTCGCGATAGAGCATTTTTTTGATGAGCTGGCTGTTGCAGGAGGACATAACCCTTTACATCTCCGTCTTCGACTGTTGAGGGAACCCCGCTTAAAAGCTGTTCTGCAGATCGCAGCAGAAGCAGCCTCGTGGAATAAACAGAGTGAACGACGGGTATTGGGTTGTGCGGTCCATTCAAGCTTTGGCAGCCATGTAGCTGAGATTGTCGAACTGGTCAAAGATGACAATCAAGCCTTTAGAGTGGGCAAGATCACCTGTGTGGTCGACTGCGGTGTAGCCATCAACCCGGATACCATCAAAGCACAGATGGAGGGCTCCATCATTTTTGCACTCACCGCAGCGCTCAAGTCCAGAATCACATTGAAAAACGGCAAAGTGGAACAGAGTAATTTCCACGACTTCCCGATACTCTCATTCAAAGAGTCGCCACAGATAGAAGTCATCGTGGCTAAAAACCATCATGATCCAGGTGGTGCAGGCGAACCGGGTGTCCCACCACTCGCCCCAGCTCTGGCTAATGCCCTACTCTCCGCTCATGGAAAGCCAGTAAAGAGTCTACCGGTGAAATTTATATAGACTGACAAAAAATAATTCTGCCTGTTTTGGTAGCAAGATACCTGACAAGAAATTATTCAAAGATTCCCATCTACGACTATCGGCAAAAACCTATCGGTCATGTTAAAGTCATCGATGCAGGCCAGATATTTGTCAATTGAATCCGGCCGTCTCCACTCCATTTGAAGGACGCAACAAAAAAATATGTGTGGCATAGCAGGTATCCTCAATCTCAAGGACGGTGCATCACCTTCCAGAGGTGAATTGGAGAAGATGATACATGCGGTTCATCATCGTGGACCGGATGGGTATGGGTACTTTTACCAGGATCGTGTCGGACTGGCGCATGCCAGGCTTAGTATCATCGATCTGGCAGGAGGCGATCAGCCGATACATAACGAAGACAAAACAATCCAGGTTGTCTTCAATGGTGAGATATTCAACTATCTCGAACTACGTGAAGAACTGGAGCGCCAAGGGCACCGTTTCTATACCCACTCAGATACCGAGGTAATCGTTCACCTCTACGAACAGCATGGCGATGATTTTGTCGATCATCTTAACGGGCAGTTCGCTATCGCACTCTGGAACAGTACGCAGGGCAGACTGGTAATTGTCCGTGACCGAGCCGGTATCAGACCGCTCTTCTACACCCAGGTTGGAGGCAGGCTCTACTTTGCCTCAGAAGTGAAATCCCTGTTCAGTCATCCTGCGATTCCCAGAAGAATCAACACCACCGCTTTGCAGGAGGTCTTCACCTTCTGGAGTGCCCTACCCCCAAATTCCCTGTTCGAAGATATTCAAGTTCTACCTCCGGGCCATCGCATGGTAGTTGAAAAGGGACAAATCAACATCGATCAATACTGGGACTGGGACTTCCCCAATGAGGAGATAGATCACAATAAATCTGCTGAGGATTGGGCTGAAGAGTTAAAGTCACTGATGATCGACTCGGTACGCCTGCAACTCAGATCCGATGTCCCGGTTGGCGCCTATCTGAGTGGTGGACTCGACTCCTCCGTATTAACCTCGCTGATCAAAAACTTCACTGATACCCCGCTGCGAACCTTCTCCATAGGATTCGAGGATGAGGAGTTCGATGAGAGTGGCTTTCAGCAGGACCTAGTGGACTATCTGGGTACAAACCACACCCATGTTTTATGCAAACAGTCTGATATCGGAGAGGCTTTTCCTAAAGTGATCCGGCATGCAGAGTCTGCCATAGTACGTACAGCTCCGACCCCACTAATGCTGTTGTCAGGTGCCGTTCGTGAAGCAGGATACAAAGTGGTGTTGACCGGTGAAGGTGCTGATGAGGTTTTTGGTGGATACGATATATTCAAAGAGGCAAAAGTCAGACGCTTCTGGAGTCATGCCCCGGATTCGGAATGGCGCCCGTTGATTCTAAAGCGGCTCTATCCCTATCTGAAGCACTCTCCTACTGCCAGCGGAGCCTTTACCCAGCGCTTTTTTCAACAGGGCCTGGAGCATCTGAACAAACCCTTTTTCGCCCATATTCCTCGTTGGGCAACCACGCAAAGGATAATGCAGTTCTTCTCTGATGAGGCCCGCGCCTCCGCATCCCCTGTTGATTTCTCCACCATCGAACGAATTCTTCCACCGGAAATCGATCAATGGAAACCCCTAAACCGGGATCAGTACATTGAGGCTCACACCCTTCTTTCAGGTTATCTTCTATGCTCCCAGGGTGACCGGGTTGCGATGGCCAACTCGATTGAAGGACGCTTTCCCTTTCTTGACCACCGGGTGATTGAGTTTGCGGCAAAATTACCCAGTCGGTATAAAATCATGGGCTTGAATGAGAAATATATGCTCAAAAAGACCATGAAAGGCCTGATACCCGAAAGTATCAGAAACCGTAGCAAGCAGCCTTACCGGGCACCGGATAGCCAATCTTTTTTCAAACAGGGGAAACCCCTCGACTATGTGGATGAGCTATTCAGTGAAGCGCGCATCAAGAAAGCGGGTTATTTCAATCCCAAAGCCACGAATATGCTGTTGAAGAAGTGTGCTAAAGGAAAAGCGTTGGGGTTTGGTGACAATATGGCCTTTGTCGGAATCCTCTCCACAATGCTTGTGGATGATCAGTTTTTAGGGAACAGTCCCGATTAGGTGGCGTCATCTGATATCTACAGGACACTTCAGGAAAGCCATAATTAACCGATATATGCTTAAACCTGATCACTTAATCTGTCATGTTCTGAACCTGTTTCGTGGTCAGGTAAATAACTCATCTTAATTAAGACAGCACAGAAGTGATTAATTAACGTTTTTTTTGCACAGTTCGATACAGTATCATGCGCATATCTTCGAATTGTTAGAACTTTAGGAATACCCATGTCAGCAGAAGCTCAGATCAGAAACTATATCCTGGAAAACTATTTGTTCACCGACGACCAAGCAGCCCTGGATAGCACGGATTCCTTCCTTGATAAGGGTATCCTCGATTCCACCGGCATTCTGGAGGTTATCTACTTTCTGGAAGACGAGTTCAGCCTTAAGGTTGAAGACACTGAGATGGTTCCTGAAAACCTCGACTCTGTGAATAATATCGTCGCTTTCATCGCGCGTAAGAGCCAATAATGTGACGACACCTGCGTTGCCATTGATCGATCGCTTCAGATCGATTGCTGCAGCCCAACCAGATAAGCTCGCCATTGCCGATGCAACCCGGCAATGTACCTATCAGCAGCTCTCAGAATTAGCTGGTCAAGTGGCGAGATATCTCATTGAGGCGGGTCTGAAAAAAGGCGACAGAGTCGCAATGGTGGTCACCAACTCTGCCAACTATGCCGCTATTTTTTACGGCATATGGGCTGCTGGTGGCGTCACGGTAGCGCTCAACACCCAGGCAAAAGCGAGGGATGTCCTTAATTGGGCAAGCCATTCCGGGACAAAATATCTGTTTGTAGATCAGAAACATGTGGAGTTTTCTGGCATTGCAGACAACCTGGAACAGGGAATAGAACTGATCAGTGTCGGTGAATCCTCATCGGAAGAACCAGTCGACGGTCTCACACCCTGGAGCAGATTGCTGCAACAGCAGGCTTCACTACCTAGTCTGGAACTGAAACCAACAGATCTCGCCTCGATCATCTATACATCTGGCACCACTGGGAGTCCCAAAGGGGTAACGCTCAGTCATGGCAACCTCAGTGCAAATATTGAATCGATCCAAAAATATCTGCAACTGACCAACCAGGACAGCATCCTCAATGTACTGCCCTTTTACTACTCCTATGGCAACTCAGTACTGCACACCCATTTAGCTATAGGTGCATCCCTTATACTGGAGAACAACCTGGTCTACCCCCACCGGGTTGTGGAGAGAATCGCCAATGAACAGGTTACTGGTTTCTCTGGAGTGCCATCGACCTTTGCACTGCTGCTGGGGCGCGTCAATCTAGGTGACTTCGACCTCAGTAACCTGCGCTATCTGACCCAGGCCGGTGGTGCAATGGCACCGACCCTAACTGACAAGCTATTATCAGCACTGCCAGAAACCCAGATCTTCATCATGTACGGCCAGACCGAAGCCAGCGCACGCTTGACCTACCTGCCACCGGATGAGATTACCAATAAGCGAGGCTCTATCGGTATCGCCATTCCTGATACCACCATAGAGGTCAGGGACAAGCAAGGTAATGTTGCAAAGTCCGGAGAGACGGGCGAGATCTGCGCCTACGGCAAAAACATCATGCAGGGTTACTGGAGAGATACAGAAAAGAGCTCCCAGGTATTGAAAGATGGATGGCTCTACACCGGCGATCTGGCCCATACAGATAGTGACGGTTATCTCTACATTGATGGCCGCTCTTCCGACATGATCAAAAGCGGCGCTAATCGCATCAGTCCGAAAGAGATCGAAGAGGTGATACAGGAACTTGATAGCGTTATGGAAGTTGCTGTTGTAGGCATTCCTGATGAGATGCTGGGTGAGATCATCAAAGCCTTCGTGGTGCCGAAAGATATAAATGATAGTGACAAAAAAGTCATTCAGCGTCATTGCAGACAGAATCTTGCTATATATAAGATTCCAAAGAGCATTGAGTTCATTTCAGAATTACCCAAAACCGCATCGGGTAAGATTCAAAAATTCCAACTGCAAGGGAAAGGGTCTTAAGTATGAATGTCGACCATGTCTGCATCGCTGTGAGATCTATTAAGTCGAGCAAGAAAAGATTTTGTGAAATCCTGCAGTACCAGGAAAAAACAGAGATTGTGAAAAACACCAGACAGGATGTTCTGGTTCAGTTTTTCAGCAAGCCCGGTTCACTTGACATCAAGTTGATCCAGCCCGCCAGTCCGCAATCTCCACTTACAAATTTCCTCAAATCGAGAGGAGAAGGCCTGCACCATCTCTGCTTCAAAGCAGATGATGTCAATCAGACTATGGATGATCTGATTGAGCGAGGCGCACGAATCACAGCCGACCCGCTACCGGGTGAAGCATTCGACGATGAGTTGATCGCCTTCGCCTATGTTGCAGGTGGACTGAATATAGAAGTCATCGATACCGACAAAAGGCGTAATCCGCTCTAACGGGCATAATGTCGGCTACCGAACGGAAAACAAACAGAATCAAGGGGAGAAAACGAATGCAATCCTTTTCAGAACGGTACGAAGCTGAAATCCTGAATTTCGACCGCGAACAAGAAGCTGACCGTATCTGTGAAACCATGCGGGAAGCCCTGCGCAGCAAACTTAGAAAACGTGGACTGGTTGTTGCCGTATCAGGTGGTATTGACAGCTCTGTCTCTGCAGCACTCGCTGTCAGAGCAATTGGTCCTGGGAAATGCTTCTTTATCCAGATCCCTGAAGTGGATTCCGCAGAAGATACACAATCCCGCAGCAGTCAGTTGATCAAGCATCTTGGCGTAGAGAGTACCCGACACAATATCGCCTCCACCCTTGAGGCAATCGGTTGTTACGACGCCCGCGATGAAGCGATCAAAAAGACCTTCTCCGAGTATACCGATGGCTGGAAAAACAAAATCGTAATCAAGGGTGGCATGGATGGACAGGTCAACCACTTCATGCTGGTTGTTCAGGATCCACAAGGTGAACTGCATGAAAAGCGTCTCGATCTTAGAGAGTATCTGCAAATTGTTGCCGCTACTAACTATAAACAGCGTATTCGCAAAACCATCGAATACTACCATGCAGACCGTTTGAACTATGCAGTAATCGGCACCCCCAACCGACTTGAATATGATCAGGGTTTTTTTGTAAAGAACGGTGACGGCTCTGCTGACTTAAAGCCGATCGCCCATCTCTATAAAACCCAGGTCTATGCCATGGCAAGACATCTGGGACTGCCAGAATCTATCTGTGACGCCATCCCCACCACAGACACCTACAGTCTGCCCCAGGGTCAGGATGAGTTCTATTTCGCCCTCCCCTACCAGGAGATGGACAAAGCGTTGTGGGCGCATAACCGAGGTGCCACCGATGTTGAATTGGCTGAAATGCTCAATATCTCAGAAGATCAAGCCCGGTTCGTCAAGCAGGATATAGACAACAAGCGTAAAACAACACACTACTTGCATGCCAAGCCCTATTTGATCGAACCGATTCCAGAGTTGGATCTATAGTACAAATAAAAAAACAGAGTCACGGAAAAGATGCATCTCCGTGCCTCTGTTTTTACTGGTGCTGTCCTATAGCACCGTATTTCCAGACGCTACGGATTAGTAGATTTATATATTTCTTCAAATCCCTTTTCACTGAATCCATTCATACGACGTTTACCAACGAGAATCACAGGGACACCTGTTGCGCCCATTTTGAGATATTGCCTTTTACCTTTTCGACTTTTCTCAATATTGTATTCGGTATATTTTATTTTTTCCCGTTTGAAATAACGCTTGGCCTTTTCACAATATCCACACCAGCTTGTTGTATAAATCAACACTTTTTTACCTAAATTAAAAATAGATTTGTCATAACTGACACTTTTGATAGTGTTGATTTTTAGCTTAACTTCACTGGATTCAAGATGTGCAGGCTTTTTATCAGAAAAATGAACCTTTCCTTGCTCATCAGACCACTTAAAAATCTCAGCATTAACTGTACTTAACTGAAGCAATATAATTGAGAAAGCAATCAAATTTCTAACTTGTATCTTCATATCATTATTTCGTAATAATTTTCACTACTCTCCCATTAACTTAGATCATTATTGCATTAACTGCTTAATCATACATGGTTTGTCTTGTAGAGTGAGGTTTGAGCCTTACGCAACACAGGATGAGGGGCTGAAAACACAAATCATCAGAGTTGAAAAATAGGGGAATGTACAACTGGGAGATCGTTTACTCCCCTCGCCCCTTGCGGGAGAGGGGCCGGGGGAGAGGGGGCATTCATCAACACCAACATCTTCACCATTACTCAATACTACGAGGATTGACCGAATCGTGCTGCATAGGCTTCAGGTTCATTAAGCGCTTCGCGCACACCCTCTCCCCAACCCCTCTCCCATAAAGGGAGAGGGGCTTTTTACAACTGGGAGATCGTTTATTCCCCTCGCCCCTTGCGGGATAGGGGCCGGGGGAGAGGGGCATTTAAGCTAGTTTCTGGAGTAAAAAGAATTGCGGGAGAGTAGTGATAGTTTTTAATAGAGCTATCGTAGCAAATCGAACTATACAATAGACAGCATACCCATCAGCTTACATTTTTTTATTTGATAGGCATGCACTGCTTACATCTTATCTCTTGGATACAAAACAGTTGATTCTAGTAAGCAGCTCGTTTGGCGGAGTACTCTTAGGATCATTCAAATACTCTTCAAATGGTGGAAAATCTGAAGCTTCATAGCCACTTTGAGGTAACCAGTGTCCAAACAACCAATCATAGGGCTTTTCTAGTTCAGCATATGACCCTTTAAATAATAAACTGGCACAGGTTCCACCTGGGATTTCACTACGCTCAGGTGTTTCCCCATTCTCTGGCATACCTCCATCTTCAGGAATAGATATTGCGGCAAATGATCTTAGCATCTGCTTGTCTACAGTCTTAGGGTCATCGTAATAGAGACCAATGGATCGAGTCTTATCACTCAACAGATTGTTGCTTGAAGCATAAACAAAAATCTTCTCAAAGGTACGCCCGATCTCCATGTAGTCACCCTGATGGGGATAACCAATGATACCGATAGGTTCCAAATCAATAATTTCAACAGAATACATTTCACAATACTCCTCTATATCAGTAGGCAACATAACCACAAAGGGCTCATCTGCCCTACTACCCCTATCTCGTCTGGTAATTCGATAATCTGTTGGAGATTCACCAAACTGAAGAATGAAAGCACGACTAAAAGCCTCAGGACTCCCATATGATGCAGACGTGGCTATGCGGACAATTGGCTTGGCTGATTTGATCAACTCAACAGCCGCTCTTTGGAGGCGCAGACGTCTGATAGTCGCATTCAGAGTCTCTCTAGCCATCTCACGATAGATGCGATGAAAATGGTAGGGAGACATGAATGCGACATCGGCCAGAACATTAACAGTAAGATCTTCATCCAAGTGATCATGAATATACTCAATCACCTTAATGACACGTTGCCGGTAGCTGTCTGCTGTTGACTGTTTCATATTGTCACCTCCTGTTACTGAGAATAAACAAACCAATCTGATAATGTTTGCGGATTTTTAGTTCAGAGGCATCTATATTCAAAAGTTAGGATTAAGAAATAATTATTATTTAAATAGTGAGAATATTCAGGAATTCCCCTAGGACAACCAAACGCTTAATCATATTTAGCAAACAAACGGTGACTGTCCAGGTTCTGCTCTTCTGAGGTTCCCCTAATATGCCGTAGCAATAAAAAAATGTTTCTGATGCAGAAAAACCATTTACAGACCTGATTGAATTATTTGTATCAAATCACCAGTGATTTAAGGCTGTTGTATACTTTGTGTTGCATGGTAAACCTTAGCCTCTGAATGAGTGTCCCAACCAATTTGATGTTTATTCAGGTGCGCTTTTTTTTCACCCTCGATAAAGGTCTGCAACGGCTGTATACCCTCTTCCATATTCCGCCACATGACTATTAGCTTTTCCATGACAGGAAGGTAGGTCATACCTTCCATCTCAGCATCACAGGCATAGACATGCCCATAGGGCAGGATGTGCTGACTCTCAGCATACAAATACTCATGGACATTTTTAAGAGTGATATCCCCCCCCTGGTTCAGCAGTTCACCCAAAGTCGGGAGCGTTGTTGGTAGTTGAGGACAGGACGATTCAATATCTTGTAAAACAGGTATAAAAGCGCTTTTCCCACGCACATCGCAAGCGTAGTCGAAGCCCATTTCCTGCTGTAGACGAATCAAGTGTGGGTTGGTTTGCCAGCCTGCTGAGGCCATGGATTTTGGTTGGTCTCCAAACACTGAAACATAGTCATGGATCGCCCGATTGAGCTCTGTCCGGGTCCAACGTTCATCAGCATAAGCAAGGCCCTTTATCCAACGGGCTCGATCATGACATAGAATACCGGTCTCATGTCCCGCCGCTGCTACTGAGCGCATAATCTCCGCAGCTTCTCTGGAGATCTGAGGCGGCATCAACACCAGACCAAATAAGCGGGATGTCAGAGGTAAATGTGGATACCAGGGTTGCTTGCCCCTATCAAGCAAACGGCCACTTTTATCAGCGCCTGTGGCAAAGAAAAAACTGGCCTGTATCTGATACTCATCAAAAAGTTTCAGTAGCGCTGGTACACCCTGCTCTGCACCAACCAGTGTATTAACTGCGACTCTCAGACCGAGCTTCATGCAGATTCAAGATAGCGACAAAGTAGTGCATTGGTAACATCTTCGGCTGGTAAGGCTACCCGCACCTGATAGCCTCCACCTGGCGCTTCTTGCATCGCGTTGCCATGTTTGTCTTCCATTCGCTGAAGAACAAATTCCTGGTTTCCAGCCGGTGTCATCAACTCTACACGGTCACCGACACGGATTTTGTTTTTTACATCCATCTCCACTAGACCAGTCTCTTGGTCAACACCGGTTATTTCACCAACAAATTGCTGACGTTCTGTTTGAGAACTGCCGTAACGGTAGTTCTGTAACTCCTGGGACTCGTGTCTTTGGTAAAAACCATCGGTGTAACCCCGGTTGGCCAGACTTTCCAGATCTGCCATCAGCTCAGCCTGAAAAGGACGACCGGCGAGTGCGTCATCTATTGCCTGGCGATAAACCTGGGTTGTTCTGGCAGTGTAATAGTGGGACTTTGTACGCCCTTCAATCTTAAGGCAATCCACACCGATCTCCACAAGTCTGGAAACATGTTCTACGGCACGAAGATCCCGTGAGTTCATGATATAGGTACCGTGCTCATCCTCGAAAACCGGCATCTGTTCGCCAGGACGGCCATTCTCTTCCAGATAGTAGATCTCATCTGCAGCACTGTGCCGGACTACACCGGCGGGACCGGTTTTCAGTTCAGGTGAAGCAACAGGTTGCGACATCTTGTAATCCCAACGGCAACTATTGGTGCAGGTACCCTGGTTAGCATCACGGTGGTTGAAATAGCCCGATAACAGACAACGTCCTGAGTAGGCTATACAAAGCGCTCCGTGAATAAATACTTCCAGCTCCATATCGGGACAATGCTGCCGGATCTCTGCCACCTCATCCAAAGAGAGTTCCCGGGAAAGAATCACCCGGGTTACCCCCTGTTGTTGCCAAAACCGAACCGCTTCCGCATTCACTGTGTTGGCCTGTACTGAGAGGTGTATCGGCATCTCGGGCCAGCGCTCCCTGACCATCAAAATCAATCCGGGATCCGACATGATCAATGCGTCGGGAGCCATCGCGATAATCGGTTCGAGATCTTTAATGAAGGTCTTTAACTTTGCATTGTGAGGCATGACATTACAGGCCAGGTAGAACTGGCGTTGTAGTGCATGAGCTTCAGCAATACCGATAGCGAGATTGTCCTCAAGAAAGTCGTTATTTCTCACTCGCAGGCTGTAGCGAGGCAATCCTGCATACACAGCATCTGCACCATAGGCGAAGGCGTAGCGTGCATTTTTAAGTGTGCCTGCTGGGGCCAGTAGTTCTGTCTGTTTTGGCATATTCAAATCGTATTAGTGTAGTGTGACCTGGTAGGTCTCAACAATGGTACCTAAAAAAAGTCGTTCACGTTTCACTTCCACCTTTACGGTTTCACCGACCTCCCGGTCCATTAAGGCGATACGTAAATCAGCATAACTATCGATTGGCTGATCATCGATTGAGATCACTTGATCCTTCTCTTTGAGCCCCGCTTCAGCACCACCACTCTCTTCACTAAAACCACTCACGACGGGAGGCTTGCTCTCTACATCAAGAAATACCCCCAGCTTGCCACTTTGGGGCAGTTTCTGATCACCAGCCAGGATTAGATAGTCTGCCAGATCGGGATTCAGATCGGCAGAACTGTTGACGTTGAGAACAATTGCCTGACTTGCATCGACCCGTCGCGCTAGTCGGTTAGGGATACCATCCCCATAGATTAGATGGCCAGCACCGGCGAGGATCACCATGTTACTGTCAGGATGATCCTTCAACCATTTTGCAGCTTGTTCAGCCATACCCTCATCCCACAGCAGTTGAACATCAAGAAACCGTTCAAAATCCCGACCTTCACGATGTGGATGGGCCTCAAAAATTCTCTTTAGTCGGTCACGGTAGGCCTCGTTGTCCCGCTCCATTTCCGATGGGATCCTTTGTTTCATCTCATCAGATAGGCTCTCTATACCTTCACGACCGGCCAGGCTGGTGATTTCGCTCTCAAGATTCAAGGCGATCAGTGGAATACCGTGCTCTTTGGCAAATCGAAAAATGGGGCGATAGAGGCGATAATCAAAACGCCACCTGCTGAAATACTCGGTTTGCTCAATCAGCTCCGCCTCATCGATCTCACCCGAGATGTAGCGGTCCAGGTAGTTTTGATAGGGCTGAAAAAAGAACTCCAGTCCGATTCCCAGATCAGAGTGTTTGGCGTGCAGACCTTTAATAATAGCTAGCTGGTTGAGATGATGCTGATATTGATCATGGCTCTCACCAACAAAAACCACCTGTTTATCAGAGATCTTCTCCACCAGACTGGAGAGATCAATCAGGGTCGACAGATCCACCACTGGATCAGAAGATTTCTCCTTTGCCATTGATCCTGTCATTATGCTGGCCATGATAATCAAAGTCAGAAATTTTCGTAGCACGACTATCTCCAGGTGCAAAGAGTCACTTGCTTGATTTGTGGTTAAGCCACAAGTGAAATATACGGAAAACCTGATCCGCTAAATTTAAGCTTTAGACTGAGTTCCTTGGAGATAGCCTTGGAAATAACACTATTCTTAAGGTTTTACCCAATGGCTACTGCAGCCAAGCATCTTATCAAATCAGATGGAACAATTTGTAGGAGTCTCTAATCAATTTATGTAGTGCAGAATTTGTCTCAGACTCCTCAACTCGACAGCCATTGCTGTCAGGTAAATATAATCAAAGCAGTCAATATGATACGCATCTTATGACCAAAAAATCACCGTTACGTTTCATACTTCCCTGGTTACTGATACTGATTAGTCCAGCGGAAGCCTCTTCACTGGTTCAGCACAACCTACAGGTTGAACTGAATACCAACAAGCACTATCTGCATGTGGTTGATCAGATCGAGCTGGGTGGAATAGAGCAGCGGGAGTTCCTGCTTCATGATGGCCTAAATCCACGCAGTCTCACTCCTGGCGTGACCATCAAGCGGCAGGGATCAGTTTCAGGCTCTATTCCCATCGCTGTCTACCGGCTTAGCATGCCAGAAGGGCAACAAGCTATCACCCTGGAATATGACGGGGTGATCTCACATCAATTGAAACGTTCCCAGGAGAGCCCAGGACGAAGTCAGGAACGGCTGGCTGGCACAATCTCACCCGAGGGAACCTACCTGGACGCTGGTGTAGCCTGGTACCCCTATTTCCAGAATAGCCTGCAGACATTTTCAATGAGTGTCTCAGTGCCAGAGGAGTGGCTTGTTATCAGCCAGGGAGAGGGGCCGATCATCGATGATTATGGGGATCAGGTGCAGATAAGATGGCACGAGAGCCAGCCTCAGGATGATATCTACCTGGTTGCTGGTCCATACCAATTCTATCAACAAGCTGCTGGTGGGGTGGAAGCACAAGTTTTTCTACGCCAACCTGATAAATCCCTGGCGGAACGATATCTCAATGCAACCAGAGATTATCTCTTGCTCTATCAGGAACTTATAGGAAACTATCCCTATCACAAATTTGCCTTGGTAGAGAATTTCTGGGAGAGCGGATATGGCATGCCCTCTTTCACGCTGCTCGGTTCCAGGGTGATAAGACTGCCTTTTATTCTACATACCTCATACCCCCATGAGATTTTACACAACTGGTGGGGAAACAGTGTCTATATAGACTTTCAACAGGGTAATTGGTCAGAAGGATTGACCAGCTACCTTGCTGACCACCTATTGGCGGAGCAGCGCGGCAAGGGTGACCACTACCGACGCAATCAACTGCAGCGCTATAGCGATTTCATTCATCAGGAAAATGACTTTCCCTTGAACCGTTTTCGTAGCCGACACAGCAGTGCAAGTCAGGCAGTGGGTTATGGTAAAAGTCTGATGCTGTTTCATATGCTCAGGCGTCATCTGGGTGATGAGACCTTCATCAAAGGCTTACGTCATTTCTACCAAAACAACCGCTTCAAGGTAGCAGGCTTTCAAGACCTCCAACAGGCATTTGAAGAGATAGCTGAACAGAGCCTAGACGATTTTTTCCAGCCATGGCTCACTAGAACCGGTGCACCTAAGCTCAGTCTGCAAGAGGTCAAAACTGAGAAGACGCCAAAAGGCTACCGGATAGAGGGTAAGCTGGCTCAAATTCAAAAAAGCGCCCCCTTTCCCATTGAAGTACCCCTGCTGATTCACCAGCAGAACGCCGAGCCAAAGCTGGTTCGGTTACCAGTGAATCAGCGAAACAAATCGTTCAGTATTGAACTCAGTGGCAAACCCATACAACTGGATGTCGACCCCTGGTTTGACCTTTTCAGGCATCTCTATCCTGAAGAGACACCACCCACCTTAAGTAATCTATTTGGCAGTGAAAACCTGCTCATCCTGGTACCTGCTGATGCCACTAAGGCGATGCAACAAGCCTATATGGGATTAGCAAATCGTTGGCGTGACGGCTATCCCGGAATAGAAATCGCTTTAGATAGTGACGTTGATAAGCTTCCTGATGATCGTCCGGTCTGGATACTCGGTTGGGAGAACAGATATAAAACGGCTTTTTTAAACACACTTAAGGCCTATCCGTTTCAAATGCAAAATAGCATACTCAAGCTCAACCAGACGAGCTACTCCTTGAAGGATCACAGCTTTGCTCTGGTCGGCCGCCGATCTACTGAGGGAAAATCCCTGGCCTGGTTAGGTGCAATTTCACCAGACTCTCTTCCCGGTCTCGCCAGAAAGCTGCCACACTATGGCAAGTACAGCTATCTGGCTTTTCATGGCACTGCTCCAAACAATATTTTAAAAGGACAGTGGCCAGTTACTGAGTCACCCCTTCGAAGATCGTTCACTGGAGAGATATTGCAACTCAAGGCATCTAAGCCACCACCCTTGGTGAACAACATAGAATCGTCACGGTCAAAGCACTCTAATCATTGAACAGGGGGGAGTGAATAATCAGCTTGTCATGTCTAGTGTACTTAATGGAAGAGAGTTAACCAGGACGTTCGCTTCGCTGTGGCTGTTTTTCAACCTATCCTTCAGCTTGGCTGATGATACGATTGAGATACAACTGCCAAAGCATCGACTTCAGGCCGATGAGCTTGGCGTTGTAGTCAACGATAAAGATCCACTGAGCCTGCGCATAGGAAAATACTACATTCAGGCCCGAGGTATCCCCGAAGACAACCTTCTTCATGTCAGTTTTCAACCAGGCAAAAAAAACATATCCCCTAACCAATTCGCTCAAATCCGAAAGAGTCTGGTGGATAAGACGCCAGCAGATATCCAAGCCTATGCCATAACCTGGATCACCCCCTACAGGGTAAGCTGCATGTCGATCACCTCGGCATTCACCTTCGGCTTTAGTACCGACTGGTGTTCAAAAAAAACCTGCGCTTCAACCCGCCACAGTCCCTATTACGACTATGACGGCAGTATGCCTTTTACCGATCTCTCGGTTCGACCCACGATCAGCATTGCAGCAAAAAACTTTGACGATGCCAAAACGTTGATTGACCGAGGTATCACATCAGACGGCACCTTGCCAAAGGGTACAGCCTACTTGATGAGCACCAGTGATAAACAACGCAATGTCAGGGCACGGGACTATATGATGACTCGAAATCTGATGCAGAGATGGATTGATACCAAAATAGTGAGGGGAGATGCCTTGCGGGATCGGGAAGATGTTCTTTTCTACTTCACCGGCAAGACCCATATCGATGGATTAAACACCCTGACCTTCCTACCTGGCGCAATTGCGGACCATCTCACCTCCACAGGAGGTAAGTTGGATGGGAGCAAACAGATGAGTGCCTTACGTTGGCTGGAAGCAGGTGCGACAGGTAGCTATGGAACGGTTGTCGAACCCTGTAACCATTTGGGCAAATTCCCAAGCCCTCGTCTTGCCATTGAGCACTACAGTCATGGAGAGACCCTGCTTGAAGCTTATTGGAAAAGCGTACAGCAACCCGGAGAGGGGATTTTCATCGGTGAACCTTTGGCAGCGCCTTTTGATCGGATCACAATGAGAAAATCAGCAACAGGTCTGATTGTAAAAACCCGGAATCTCAAGCCTGGGCTCTATCAACTAAGTCATGCCGGCACGCCTATAGGTCCGTTCAAGAGAGTTGAAATCCTCAGGGTTAAACCTCATCAGGATAGATTCAATCTTGCTGCAACCACTCCAGGTTACTACCGGCTTGAAGCGCTCTAGCGTCCTAAATTGATTCGAAATTAACAACAACTGCGCATGATTTATCATTATGAAATCTCTCGCAAAGACGCAAAACACGCTAAGAGAAAAACTATTATTGTTTATGATTAACATCAACTCCCAGAGAATAGATAACCCTTTGTAGGTCGGATAAGCGCAGCGCCATCCGACAATATCTTGAGGGAATCAGCTGAAAATGTCGGATGGCGCTGCGCTTATCCGACCTACGAATCTATTTCCGGACCTTGTTTAGCCAATCCTGAACTGAACAGGCCAAGCCATACACCCTTGGCGGCTGCTTTGAGTTTTGCACCACGGCTCTGTTCAAACATCAGAATGCGGAAAAGATCCTGCAGGGTTGCCAAAACATCATACAAAATGAACCCTGGAAAACGAAAAAGATACTCTCGCCAGATACGGGTACGATTACGATAGATAGTGAATCTGCGTTGTGCTGAATGATTCCATGCCCAAAACCGTCTCCCTAAAAATCGATGTTCTGTCTGAGCACCTAAATTGTGTTGTAAAACGGCATCCCGGACTGCAACTATACGATACCCCCTGTCGAGCGCGCGAAGACAGAAGTCGACATCCAGATAATCAATGTTGAAAGATTCACGTATCAAGCCAATCTCACGGATCAGATCAGCCTTAACCAGACTTCCGGAGCTGATCGCTATATAGAGGTTTTGCAGAACGGCTTTCTGGGAAAAATCATCAATCCCAAACAGAGGCTGTCTAAATCGACCATTTGGCGAAACCACATACCGTGCATCTCGTCTGACACCTTGCTCCTGCAGTTGCGGAACTAGGATTGCTGTCTCAGTAGCAAGATTATATCGCTGTGAAGCCTCTTTCAGCAGACAGACCATCTGTTCTGTAGCACTGCTGTCATCATCCATCAACAATACCCAGTCAGCCCGCTCATCCAACGCAGTAGTAATACCAATGTTCTGAGCTTTGGCCAGACCGAGATTCTCACCATTTTGGATCAGCTTGATCCGTTTACCGTCTAGCTGAACAATCTCGCGCAACAGCGCCTGAGCATCACTACTGGTGCTATTGTCCACAATGACCACCAAATCAACCTGATCAAGATAGCTTTTTAGAGCAATCTCAAAACGAGAATCTATGTTGTAGGTGACTGTTACGGCAACAACTTTTGATTTAGAAACATCTGACATAGGGCTATTGTCGCTGATCCGGATGGTGATAGTCACATATCTTTTTCTCACAGACTCGATTGACTCTGTTTTCAATCCCCCTGAACTCGCGGATTCAGGTTTAAAATATGATTTCTCCTTGTTCAGGGCTGGAGGGTATTCGATATTCTCTTTATAATGACGGCTTAAAAGATTGAAATTGCTTAATCCATTGATAATTGAAGAATTCCGAGAGAGAAAACATGCCTGAAAGCGCAGACGAAATGCATCTTGAAAGTAGCTGTGATGCCGTCATCAAATCGACCTCTAGAATCAGCCCTGAATCCGCAGAAGAAGTACGTCAACTGGTCTTGCAGATCGACGACCCAACCTTTCGTTATGCTGCGGGCCAATCAATTGGTGTCCTTGTACCTGGACCCCATGAGTTCGGGAACGAATATCATCATCGCCGCTACTCAATCGCCAACCCAATTCAAACCGGCAATGCTGAGTCGATTGAATTGGAAATCCTGGTAAAACGCTGTTTCTACTTGGATGAAGTATCAGGCGAACAATATCCAGGTATCGCATCAAACTATCTCTGTAATGCTAAAAGCGGTGACAAAATCAAGATCACCGGTCCATTTCGTAGCCCCTTCAAAATACCTGCCAACAAAAGCAGCAACCTGCTTATGATCGGTACCGGCACTGGAATTGCCCCATTCCGTGCTTTCGTACGGCAAATATATGACCAACATGGCAGTTGGGATGGCAAGGTACGTCTGTTCTATGGCGACCAAGGCGGCATGAACCTGCTCTATATGAATGATGAGCAGAAGGATCTAGGCCAGTATTATGATGATCAGACATTCAAAGCCTTCAGTGCCCTGACTGACAGACCACTGGCCAAGGTCGAATCTGGTCTACAGGAAACCCTTTCCGCGAATGCTGAAGAGTGTAGAGAGTTGCTGAAGGACCCTAAAACCTACGTATTTCTTGGTGGACTTGAGAAAGCAGCCGATGTCTTCAACGAAGTCATGGAAGAGAGTTTTGGCTCCGCAGATGCCTGGAGCCAGCAAAAACAGTCCATGATAGAAGATAATCGGTGGGCAGAGCTTCTTTATCACTGAGCAGATAACCAATCTGACTTAGATAGACGATAGAGAGAGTGCTTACTTAGAGGGTGACCCAGTGGTACCGCCGGATGGTCGAAATCGCAGGCGGTATCACGCATCCCCAACCGCTCCATTACCCTGCGGGATCGACGATTCCCAATCGCAGTGAACGAGACTATCTCCTGCAGTCCCAGCCGCTCAAAACCGAAACTCAGAACACTGTTTGCTGCTTCGGTGGCGTAACCTTTCCCCCAATAGCTGACTGCAATGCGCCATCCGATTTCCACACAGGGGGAAAAAGGCAACTCTGCACTAGGAATGTGTAGCCCGACAAAGCCTATAAACGTACTGGTCTCTCGCAGTTCAACTGCCCAGAACCCCCAACCCCGTTGCTGAATCAACTCTCGACAACGATCTGCCAGCGCATCACTTTCAATCCGGTCAAGCAGTGCCGGAAAGCAGGCCATCACCTGTGAGTCAGAATTTAGTTGAGCGAAGGGTTCAAGATCAGATATTTGCCACTGCCTCAGTGTGAGTCGCTCAGTCTCTAATTTCACAGGTTTTTCCATGATTTCACTTTCACCGCTGCCAGATAACATTAAACAACAAACCACCTACCCAGGCATTGCCAATACGACAAGTAACCTGAAATGAATTAAGCGGGAGAATGGTGCTTTTTTACTACTAGCTGATTACCCACAATCCTCAGCAAACACTCGCAACCTATGCCTATGTTTAGTCTGATTCCTAATCTCAGCTCTGTAATACAAGCACAGTCCATATAAGTTAAGCAGGTAATTCTTTGCGAGCTTGGCGACTTTGCGCGAGTCATTTTTGTAGGTATATGATCTGATACCTGGAGCTACCTAGCTTCAACATTTTTAAAACTCTCGCAAAGACGCAAAGCACGCTAAGGGAAACTCAGAAACCCCCTTTCATTATCCGTAAAACCTCACCGAGAGTCAGTCACCTATGCGGATCTTTAACATGATTCATACTCTCAATCCTGTAATTCAACTACTGAGCATTGAGGGTAAACGGTACTACTATTAAGGTGTCGGGTTATTATCTTCTGCTTACTCGCCAGGCCTGTTGTAGGCCGCAGAGACTAATTGATCTATCAGTTATTGGAATAGTGGGTAGGATCGGGAACACCGGCCTCAGAAAAACCACGTGCTCTCAGCCTGCAGGAGTCACAACTGCCACAGGCTTCTCCACTTTCCGTTGCCTGGTAGCAGGAGACGGTCAGACTATAATCCAGACCGAGTGCTATACCCTGTTGGATAATCTCCCCCTTGCTCAGATCGATCAAAGGAGTATGGATTTTAAAAGATCTGCCTTCGACACCTGCCTTGGTCGCCAGATTAGCCAGATATTCAAAAGCTTCAATAAATTTTGGCCGGCAATCAGGATAGCCGGAGTAGTCCACCGCGTTCACACCAATAAAAATATCCTGGGCATCGAGCACTTCTGCCCAACCCAGAGCCATTGAAAGAAACACCGTGTTCCTGGCAGGTACATAGGTTACAGGTATCCCCTCTGCCAGCTGATCAGGCACCTGGATTGAGGTATCGGTCAGAGCCGATCCACCAATCGCATCAAGCCCTATAGACATCACCTTATGATCTTCAGCCTGCAGGGCCGATGCAATCCTAGAAGCGGCATTTAGCTCAGCTACATGACGCTGTCCATAGGCCATACTTAAGGCATAACATTGATATCCCTGACTGCGAGCGATTGCCAATACCGTCGCTGAATCAAGACCACCTGAGAGTAAGACGACAGCTCTTTTATTCATCGACCCGGCTCTTCATCCCATAACAGTTTATGGAGTTGCATTTGAAACCTTACATTCAATCTATCCTGTAGAATCCAATCCGCCAGTTGGGTTGGACTCTGTTGACCATGAACTGGAGAGAACAAAATTTCACACAGCTGTTCCAAACCGTGACTTTTCAATAAATCACGACTCCATTCATAGTCTTCCTTGCCACTGATCACGAATTTAATCTGATCATTCTGACGCAGGCAATCCAGGTTGGTCATTTTGTTTTTACCGACTTCACCCGAGCCTGGGGTTTTTAGATCAATCACCCTCAATACCCTTGGGTCAACCCTACAGATATCAAGTGCACCACTGGTTTCCAGCGACACCTCATATCCAGTATCACAGAGGCGGGACAACAACAGCTTACAATCTGCTTGGGCCAGGGGCTCTCCCCCGGTAACACAGACACGTTGAACTTTTAACTCCGCAACCTGCTCCAGTATGGCTTCGATACTCATCTTTTCACCACCACTGAAGGCATACTGAGTGTCACAGTATTTGCAACGAAGTGGACAGCCTGTCAAACGTACAAAGATTGTGGGCAGACCAACACTCTTTGCCTCTCCCTGTAGAGAGAGAAAGATCTCTGTGATTCGTAAGTGTGACATAGACCTGATCAAGCGGAAGTTATCTGTATGAATCTAAATTCGAGTGTAGTGACATAGGATATGATAACAGCACTGATGTATCACGATACCATCGACAACATAAATAACTTCTGTGCAGTCAGTTGTGATGACATTGATTGAAGCTACTGAGTCGGCAGCGTTATGAAATGTAGCTTATGCTGAGTGAAAGATGAATAAAGGGTGCGAGCTAGCGCACCCTTTAACCAATTAACTATCGTCCTTCCTTCCTCAAGCGTTGAATCCGCTTTTGAGCAAGGCGGGCTTCAGTTGTGGCCGGATAGTTGAGCTGCAGTTCACTCAGAATCTTCTTGGCCTCATCCCACTGCTGCTTCTCATAGTGGATATATCCCATCTTGAGCATAGAGCCAGGAACCTTGGGACTCTGACTATATTTTTCCCGTACTTTGGCAAACTCCGCCAGAGCGGTATCAAAATCCCGATTGACATAGCTGGCCTCAGCCAACCAATACTGGGCGTTATCTTCGTAACTCCCTCCAGAATATTCATTCAGAAAAGCTGTAAATGCAGTGATCGATTCGGGATAGCGCCCCTGCTTCAACAGATTAAATGCTTCCTGATAGACCATCTCTTCCTTTTGAGGGTTCGGTGGTGTCACTGGAGCGGCAGCAGGTGCATCAACAGTTGCAGATGGCTGAGTCACCGGTTGCCTGACGGGAGGCGCTTGAACTGGCGGCGTGGTTGGAGCTGTGACAGGAGGCGACATTGAAACGCCCCCTGGTTGAACTCGCGACAGTCGCTGATCAATGTCCAGATAAAGGTCACGCTGTCTCCTGCTCATCGCATCCATGGTGTGCTTTTGTAATTCCACATCACCACGCAATTGCTGCACTTCCCTCTGAAGCTGCTGCAGCTGCAAAACCAGATCAGCCATACTCTGGTTCTGAAGCGTACGCTCGATACGCTGCAGACGTTGTTCCATTGTTGGGCCGTTGTTTGCAGCCAGTGCAGAAGAGCTAACTCCCAAGCCTATCACTAAGCTAAGAATCCCCAGTCTGAAGCATGAGTTCATCACTCTCTCCTAAATCAATAAACCAATTCAACTCGTCGATTGAGTGCCATCGCTTCATCGGTATTGTCAAACGCGGCTGCTCTCTCTTCACCATAGCTGACCACAACCATCTGATTGTCTGCAACACCTTGCGCCATCATCAGGCTACGTACTGAATTGGCCCGGTTTTCACCCAGTCCCAAATTATATTCACGCGTACCGCGTTCATCAGCATGACCTTCCAATCTGACCACAGCCTGGGGATTGGCCGCCAGATAGTCAGCATGTGCCTGAATCACATCCATATAGTCTGAACGGACAAGACTCTGATCATAATCAAAGTAGATCACCCGGGTCGCTAACAGGCTGTTTGGATTCTCCAGTGGGTCGCCATACCACTCCTCACCCTGTGAGGCAGCAGAGGTTGATGCTTCACCGTTGGCGCCGCCCTCTGATCCAGCACCAGTTGATTGTTCGGATACCTCAGCAGCCTCATCACTGGTGGGAGTGGAGGAACAGCCAATCATCAACAGCAAGGAAAGTGTAATGATGGTAGATATTGACAGCACTTTTTTCATGGAAGTTCTCCTGGTTCAGTAGTGCATTATTTTTTAAAAGGTGACCAATCCGGTTCGCGCACATCCCCTTCCTGTAAAGCGAGACGCTGTCTCACTCGTCCATCTACGGAAACTGCTGCGAGCACGCCACGACGTCCCTTCTTGGCGCCAAAAATTATCATACTGCCGTTTGGTGCAAAGCTGGGTGACTCGTCCAGTCTTCCCTGACTGAGCACCTGCATAACGCCAGACTCTAAATCCTGTACCGCAATCCGGTAGTTACCCTCATCCTGGGTAACAAAGGTTAATAACTTGCCATCAGGAGAGAACGAGGCCCGGGCATTGTAGCTGTTTTGAAAGGTAACACGTTGTGCTTTACCCCCAAAAGCCGATGCCTGGTAGATCTGGGGTCTGCCACCTCGATCGGAGGTAAATACAAGACTCTTTCCATCCGGTGACCATGCCGGTTCAGTATCAATGGCGTAGTGACGTGTGATCTGCTGCAATTTACGGGTACGTAAATCGAAGACATAGATATCCGGGTTGCCGCCTTTGGAGAGTGTCATAGCCAGCTTGCGCCCATCCGGTGACCAGGAAGGTGCACCATTTATGCCTTTGTATGATGTGATTTTCTCCCGTTTCCCGGTATAGACCCCTTGAACGTAGACTGCAGACTGTCCGCCTTCAAAGGAGACATAGGCGATTTTCATCCCATCCGGTGACCAGGCCGGTGACATCAGTGGTTCAGTTGAAGTGACAATAGTCTCTGGATTGTGACCATCAGCATCAGCAATGTTCAATCCGATCTTCTCTCCACCTTCCGCCTGTCTGGTCGAGGTGATGTAGGCAATCCTTGTGGAAAAGGCACCAGGTACACCTAACAGATTTTCATAGATCAGATCTGCAATACGATGTGCGGTACTACGTAAATTCGCTGCTGTGGTGGGGATATTGTAACCGGTAAGCTGCTGACCCCGGTATACATCCAGCAGTTGAAACTGTACCTCATAGCCACCTGCACCTGTTGACTGCACCTGCCCAACCACTAGATTTTCAACATCCAGAGCCCGCCAGTCCTTGAATTCGACCTCTTTATCTGAGGTTGGCCTGGACAACATATCCGCAAAGGGAATGGTCTTGAATCGACCACTGCGCTTCAGGTCAGCATTAATTACAGCAGCGATATCTACAGGTGGCCGCCCTCTTCCCTGCCAACCAAACGGTACCACAGCGACCGGTAAAGCCCCTTCGACGCCTTCAGTTATTTCGATGGTCAACTCGGCTTTAGCTATCGACTGAAAAGCGAAAAATGCCAGCAAGATCAAGTATATTTTTTTCATATTAACAATAAGTTATTTGTTTGGCTTGAAGTTTAATCTTAATGAACGGAACGATTCAAACAAGGCCCCACTGGGCACCGGTAATGGCGCTGCTTTGTAGACCGCAGCCTCAACCGAGCGGTCGAATGCCGCATTACCACTGCTTTGTATGATACTGACACCTCCTGGCACAACATCTCCACCAGGTATCAGGCGAACCTGCACTACGCAGGATAGTCCTTCGGTATTCTGTCCTGGCTTAAGCCAACTTCGTTCAATCTGTTGCTTGATGACTGCACCGTAACGGTCAATTTCCCTACTGTTATGTTCCGCGGCAATCTGCTCCTGTAAAGCCCTTTCCCGTGCGGCTTGAGCAGCTGCCGCATCAGCTTTTCGTTTTGCTTCAGCCTTACGTTTGGCATCAGCTTCGGCTTTACGTTTCGCCTCTGCCTTCCGTTTGGCTTCGGCTTTGCGTTTCGCCTCTGCCTGTTTTCGCTGTGCCTCGGCTTTGCGTTTCGCCTCAGCCTTGCGCTTGGCCTCAGCCTTCCGTTTCACTTCAGCCTTGCGTTTGACTTCGGCTTCACGTTTTTGCTTCTTGGCCTTCTCTTGAGCGATTCGTTTTTGCTCCTGTGCCTGCTTTTTCTTTTTCTCTTCTGCCTTGCGTTGTTTGATCTCTTGTTCGCGCTTTAGTCTCTTTTGCTGTTCTGCCTTTTTCTCTTGTTCTTTGCTTTGATTGATCTTTTCCAGGTCAACCGTATGCGCCTGAACCACATTGGCCTGGGTTTTCAGTGGATTCGGCTTTTTCTCCCAATCCACACCAAATAGCAAAAAGAACAGAATCAGTATATGCAGAAGCACTGCCAGCAAAACAGAGAATGGATTGCGTTTGATCACGCTGAACACTTCTATGGCTCCGGTGATTCAGTGACCAAACCAACACTTGGTGCGCCACCAGCCTGAAGCAGAACCATTGCTTCAACAACACGGCCATAGGGTACCCCCTTATCACCGCGCACCATGATTGGCGTTTTGGGCTTGTATTTGAGCACCGCTCGAACCCGATCGACCAGAGTATCCTCATCCACAGGTTGATTCTTATCCTCACCAATATCAATAAACAGTTCACCCACCTGGTTGACAGAGACCACTAACGGTTCATCCATTTCACTGGAGAGCGGTTCAGCATCCGCCTGGGGCAATTCCACCTGAACACCCTGAGTCAGGAGTGGTGCGGTGATCATAAAAATCACCAGCAGTACCAACATGACATCAATATAAGGCACCACGTTGATCTCTGACATTGGGCGACGACGATTCTTGCTGCGACTCATGATCTCAATTACTCACTCAGGAGACAGCCTGTCGTTGCAGGATGGTAGCAAACTCTTCTACAAAATCATCATATCGATTATTCAGACGCTCCACATCATTTGAGTAGCGGTTGTATGCGATAACTGCCGGAATGGCAGCAAACAAACCAATGGCTGTTGCGATCAATGCCTCTGCAATGCCGGGAGCGACTAAAGCCAGAGTTGCCTGCTTTACATTTCCCAGAGCGGTGAACGAGTTCATGATGCCCCAAACAGTACCAAAGAGCCCTACATAGGGGCTGGTGGAACCAATAGTTGCCAGAGTGGAGAGATGGTTTTCAAGCCGGTCCACCTCTCTATTCAGGGAGACCCTCATCGAACGTTGTGCACCCTGCACCATGGCCATGGGATCTTTGTGACCCTTGGTTCTCAATCGGGCAAATTCCCGAAAACCAGCGCGAAACATGGCAGCCATGCCTGACTCATCATCAGTCTCTCGCTCAATTTGACGATAGAGTTCAGCCAGATCACCGCCTGACCAGAAGCGGCTTTCGAATTCGTCAGCATCTTGCACGGCCCTTTTGAGGGTACGCATACGATCGAAGATCATGCTCCAGGAGCTTACAGATGCAAAAACCAGCAATGCAATCACAAACTGCACGACAGGGCTGGCATTGAGAATCAGGTGGGTAATGGAGAGGTCAGTCGACATCCGCAATCTCCAGCATTATATGTTCAGGAATGGGGGTTGGGCGCATAGTTGTCATATTCACACAAGCAATCCTAATCTCTCCTTGACAGAGTATCTGAGAATCCAAAGTACGGATTACCTCCTGATGAAATGTGAGACTGGCACGACCTTTTTGCGACACTCTTGCTGACACTTCCAACGCATCATTAAAGCGAGCCGGGTGATGGTATCCCACATCTACATGGCGAACTGCGAAGATGATCCCGTCTTGCTGAACCAGCTGATCTTGTTCAAACCCCTTACTTCGCAGCCATTCGGTACGCGCCCGCTCCATGAATTTCAGATAATTGGCGTAATAGACCACGCCCCCGGCATCGGTGTCTTCATAATAAACCCTGACCGGCCAGGTGAAACTATTTTGACTACTGTTCATTTCCCAATACCACTAAACGGCGCCATCCGAAGAGAGAGCTGACCAATCACTACAAGGCTTCAAGATTTCCTTATTCAAAACCTGTCTCGCCAGCCATTGGTTACACTTTCACGAAGTGTCCCAAGCTGTAAATAGGTTTTCTTGAAGCTTCTAACCATTTGAAATTTATTAAAGACAGAGCGCAGTGTATCTGCCTACAGATACGTTATCAAAAAATGATCTATTTTATTAACCCAGCACCTTATTGTTTAGTTTCAGCCGTAGTGAACCTCACTGCAGGAAACATTTAATGATTTTCTACAGACTGGCACACACAAACTCATGATGCGATCTGTTGAATCTCCGACGAGGTACACGAGTATGAGTGTTTGATGTTAACTGAGTTCCCTGAATTACCGCTATCTGGATTTAAACGGGTCGTTCTCGGATGAAGATATACCGCCTGAATGAGGTGTCAGGCCAAAATGTAGATAAGCTGCCTGGGTTGCGACTCTGCCTCGCGGTGTTCGCATCATAAAACCCTGCTGAATCAGGTAGGGTTCAAGTACATCCTCAATCGTCCCCTTCTCCTCACCGATCGCAGCAGCCAGATTATCAACACCTACCGGGCCCCCATCGAATTTTTCGATAACCGCCAGCAGTAAACGTCTGTCCATGTTGTCGAATCCATTACCATCCACCTTGAGCATTTTCAAAGCTTTGTCCGCAAGCTCGGCTGAAATATGCCCATCCCCTTTCACCTGAGCATAGTCACGTACTCGTCTCAGAAGACGATTGGCGATTCTGGGGGTTCCACGGGAACGACGAGCAACTTCATTTGCCCCTTCAATATCAATACCGATATTCAAAATACCTGCAGTCCGGGTGACGATTCGTGTCAGATCTTCACTATTATAGAACTCCAGGCGCTGTACAATTCCAAATCTGTCCCGAAGTGGAGAGGTAAGCAATCCAGCCCGTGTTGTCGCACCCACCAAAGTAAATGGAGGAAGGTCAAGTTTAATTGAACGAGCTGCGGGGCCCTCACCGATCATGATGTCCAGTTGGAAATCCTCCATCGCCGGATAGAGCACCTCCTCAACTACCGGACTCAAACGATGTATCTCGTCAACGAACAACACATCATGGGGTTCCAGGTTGGTCAACAACGCAGCAAGATCACCGGGTTTTTCGAGAACCGGCCCTGAAGTTTGACGTAGATTGACTGCCATTTCGTTGGCAATTATGTGGGCAAGTGTGGTTTTGCCCAGTCCTGGTGGACCGAAAATCAGCACATGATCGAGTGCCTCACTTCGCCCACGGGCAGCGGAAATAAAGATCTCCATCTGCTCGCGCACGGCAGGCTGTCCCACATAGTCGGATAATTGCTTTGGCCTGATTGCCCGCTCAAGGAGGTCATCATCCCCGGCAGCCTCACCATCGATCAGTCTGGGTTCTTCAGTCACAGGCTATCTGTCCTGTCATTTACCGGCCGTTCCTTTCAGAGCAGCTCGAATTAAAGCTTCACTATCCATCTCTTCCTGCTCTACCGTTTTTACCATACGACTCGCATCCTGAGGCTTGTAGCCCAGTGCAATCAGGGCAGCGATTGCATCAGAACTGGCGCTGGAGGGTTGCAGAGTTACTGCTGATGAAGAGGGCGAACTAGTGGCGGAGATCCCCGTCAGTTTCGCCAATCGGTCTCGCATTTCAATAATCAATCGTTCGGCAGTTTTTTTGCCGATACCCGGGAGTTTCACCAGTGAGGCCACATCCTCATTCTCCACACAGTTCGCAAACGCATCGGCACTCATACCGGACAATAGAGTCAAGGCCATCTTTGCCCCAACTCCATTAACTTTCAACAAGCTACGGAACAAAGCTCTTTCAGATTCGTTAATAAATGCATACAGGACATGAGCATCATCACGAATAATCAAATGAGTCAGTAGCGTAACCTTCTGCCCAACATCTGGAAGCGCAAAGATGGTTGAGAGTGGTGCCTCCAACTCATACCCTACCCCATTCACATCCAACAACAGGAAGGGTGCCTGCTTACTTGCAAGTTCACCTCTAAGACGACCTATCATCGTTGAAAACCTCTCGCGCTGCGGGTAGTACTTCGAACAAAAGCCATTTTGCTCGTATGCGCATGGCTGAGTGCCACCGCAAGGGCATCAGCCGCATCAGCCTGGGGCTTTTTCTTTAAACCCAAAAGCATCTGCACCATATGTTGAACCTGCTCCTTTTCTGCGCGGCCAGTGCCTACAATCGCCTGTTTGATACCCCGGGGTGAATATTCCGCAACTGACAATCCAAGATTGACTCCAGCACAAATAGCCGCTCCCCTGGCCTGTCCAAGCTTAAGTGCCGATGAGGGGTTCTTGGATACAAAAACTTGTTCTATTGCCATGATTTCAGGCTGGTATTCATTTATCACTGCAGTAATGCCGGTAAATATTTGCCCCAGTCTAGGTGCCAACGCCTCGCCTTCAAGACGCAGTACACCATGGGCCAGATGAGTTGAATTCACGCCATCCGATTCAATCAACCCATATCCCGTAGCCCGAGATCCAGGGTCAATGCCGATTATTCTTAACATTCAGCCTACTGCATCGAGGATTTCATCAGAAATCTCGGCATTAGTGTAGACATCTTGGACATCATCAAGATCCTCCAGCATATCAATCATGCGCAACAGTTTGTCAGCATCCCCTTCATCCAACTCAGCACGTGTTGAGGCCACATAGGTAACTTCATCATTTTCCGGCTGGAGACCAGCGGCAATCAAGGCATCCTTAACCTCAGAAAAACTCTCAGGTGTTGCGATAACATCAATTGTTCCATCATCATTGACGGTCACATCCTCTGCGCCAGCTTCTAAAGAGGCATCCATAACACTCTCCTCATCCAGTCCAGAGGCAAAACTGATTATGCCCTGCTTTGTGAAGAGATACCCTACTGAACCATCAGTGCCAAGATTTCCGCCTAATTTACTGAAGGCATGACGCACCTCAGAGGCAGTCCGGTTGCGATTATCAGTCATGCAGTCAACCATCACAGCAGTTCCGCCTGGACCATAACCTTCGTAGCGAATTTCGTCATAATTTTCACCATCCGTGCCGCCAGCACCACGCTTGATTGCGCGTTCAATGGTATCTTTAGGCATATTCGCCCCAAGCCCCTTATCCATAGCCAGGCGCAACCGTGGGTTTGCATTAGGGTCACCGCCACCCATACGGGCTGCCACAGTGATTTCCCGGATAAGTTTTGTCCAGATCTTGCCACGCTTTTTATCGTTGGCTGCTTTTTTATGCTTGATATTGGCCCACTTGCTGTGTCCTGCCATACAAACCTCTCAATACCGAAGATTCAAACCGAGTAGTCTAACATCCCCCTGATCTCTCAGAAACAGAGTAATTTCCAGATATCCTTCAACCTTATTTTAAAATCGCAGATAAACTATAAGAAACCAGGAAATCTGGTCGATGAAGAGCTGGATAACTTGATATAACAACATGATGTGTTTATATATCAGCTACTGGAACCCAATGATCCATGCAAAGCCAAACGCGATAGGTTACATTTGTAATTTATCGACAACTTTAATTTTACCAACCTTGAGTAAATCTGGAATTAGAGTGGATTTAGTGGCGATATAAAAGCGCTTTTTTTAAAAAATAGGCTTTAAAGTACATGCTTTCGTTCGCTTAATTCAGGCAGATCAGGAGCGAACAAGCTCTCCAAAGGAATCCGCAATATAATCAGATTCACCTCAGCAACCACAAATATGTAGGCCATGTCTCAGACTGTTGAAGAGTGGGTACGACAAATCTCCGCTGAACCACTTCCGATTATGCAGCGGACCCTGACCCAGGTCAGGGATTTACTGAATAAAAAAACGAGCGTGAACCACTCCCGGCTCGCTGAAGTCATTTCCCGTGATCCTGGATTCGGCTTGTATGTCATGCGGCAATCAAATAACCCATCCAAACAGCCAAAAGAGGCAATTACCAGAATTTCACTGGCTATTCCAATGCTGGGTATGGCTCTGATTGAAAAAGCCAGCAAAACACTTCCCTGCCTGGAAGATAAGCTGAAAGGCCCTCCGAGAAGAGGACTCATCGGCTGTTACAGCCGTGCTGCCCATGCCGCCTGTTATGCTCGAGGTCTGTCAGAGATGCGAAATCAATCTGATGGCGATACGCTTTATACCGGTGCTCTGCTACACGATATCGGCGAAATGGCCATCTGGTCCGAAGCACCGGACACCATGATCAGGATTCAGAAAAAAATTGAGGCAGGTGAGGATAGAGAGAGTGTTGCTCAGACCGAATTAGGTTTTACATTTGAAACACTCAACATCCAGCTATGCCAACGCTGGCAGCTGCCTGACTTGATCAGTGACGCCCAAAGTATCTCTAACAACTTCCAGCCCAAACCTCTCACAGTAATGCTTGCTTCAACCCTGGCCCGGGAAACCACCCTGGGTTGGAATAGCAAGAAAACAGTGGAGGATTTAGAGCTGCTGGCTGAATTTCTTGAAATCCCCCAAGAGCAAGCGATCTCCAACCTTCACAGACTGGCAGCAGAGACAGCACGAAATCTCCAAACTCTTCCCCTGCCACTACCTGCCTTTTTTATCATCTGTGGCGACAAAAAACCTGTAAAAAAAGCTCAGCTTGAAACAGCTCAACCAACTCCGACAAAAAAAATACCCAGCGAGAAGAAATCTATCCCCGCCCCCCCGAAGGCAACAAAGCCACCACCACCGAAAAAGAGCAATCCTCTACAGGATATGCTCAGTAGCGCATTGGAGCAGATGCATCAGGAATTGGGGTTGAGTCGTACCATGTTCGCTATGCTTACACCCGACCGAAAGATGCTCAGATCCCGTCTTGTAATCGAGTCAGAGCAGCAACTCTCTCTGAAGGACTTTGCGCTTTCCACAAAAAACCCAAGCCTATTCAAATTACTACTTAATAAACCTCAGGCAATATCTCTTAATAAGAATAATGCAGAAAAGTACTTACCCATGATTCCTCCAGATGCAAGAGAGCAGATCAACACAAGTGGATTCATCTCAATGTCGATCTTCATTCGCAACAAACCGGTGGGGCTGTTTTATGCTGACAACGGCTTGAGCGGCCCCGGGGTAACTCGGCAGCAGTTCGAGAATTTCAAAGTGATATGCCAGACAATAATGAAAACGATGAGCGCTTCATCTTAATTAATCCGGCGACTAAGTATGTCGTCTTCAGGGTTTCAAGCCTGCCCTTGATCAAGGCGCGGCTCGCAGGCAATGGCTGTTCCCTTGTCAAGAGCCGCCATACCGGGCAAGGGCAGGCTTGAAACCCCTAACAATATGATTTTAAAAATGAGAGGCCGAAGTGTGCCTGCCTGCAGACTGCGTTATCAAAACTTGATGTAGGAGTGCTACAGCGGCGTTTTGATGCCTTGCCGCAGGCTGGCACACTTCGGCTTAAGACAACATACTTAGTCGCCGGGTTAATAGAAAACATCAAGAGATTCAAATTCTAGAATCCTAAAAATCCAATTGAACGCGGAAAAAGTGATCTATTTTGAACACATCCATTGTTTTGACCAAAGTCATTGTATCCATCATTTCAAACGCTAGGATAGCCTCTCCGAATCAATGTCCATGGGAAAATCGTGCCACAGCAGATCAGCTATCAAATCGGGAAAAACCTCTATCTCAGCATTACTGACCGTTGCACCCTGGAATGTATCTTTTGTCCTAAAACACAAGGGGATATGACGGTAAAAGGGTATGATCTAACCCTCGATCACCGCCCTACAGCCGAAGAGGTTATCGCATCAATCGATGATCCATCGAAATATGATGAAATCGTCTTCTGTGGTTACGGAGAGCCTACACTCAGGCTCAATGTCTTGCTGGAAGTCGCCCGACACGTAAAAAAACATGGCGGCAAGGTGCGAGTAAACACCGATGGCTTATCAAACCTGGTGCATAAGCACGATACGTTACCAGAGTTGGCTGAATGCGTTGATGCCCTGTCAGTTTCATTGAATGCCCAGAATAGCGAGATTTACGACCTGCACTGTCGACCCAACCTCCCAGGTTCCTATCAAGCGGTGATGGCGTTTCTCAGTCGGGCACCTGACTACATATCCGATGTAACAGCAACAGCAATCGATGGTTTGGAAGGTGTTGATATTGAATCCTGTGAAGGTATTGCCAGGCAGCTGAAGGTCAAATTTCGACGCCGCGAACTCAATGTCGTGGGTTAAACCCGATGACTACTCTGGCCGATCATGTCCCGACTTTTGGGCAATATATGTTGAGCAAATATGGTGAACGAGTACATAAAATTGCCTTGGACACTGCCTTCACCTGCCCCAACAGGGACGGAAACAAAGGACGCGGAGGCTGCACCTTTTGTAATAATGTCTCTTTCAGTCCCAACGGACGTCATTCCAAGCCGATCCATGAGCAAATCAACGCCGGCCGAGAGGTGATCCGCAAGCGTACTGGCGCACAAAAATATCTTGCATATTTTCAAGCCTACACCAACACCTATGACAAAGTTGAACGGTTGGCTGAACGCTATGACGAGGCACTAAAGGAGAATGATGTCATCGGCCTCTCAATCGGAACTCGTCCTGATTGTGTACCTGATGATGTACTGGATCTTCTCAGCAACTACCAAGCTGACGGTCATGAAATCTGGCTTGAATTAGGCCTGCAGAGTGCGTTTGATGAAACCCTTGAACGGGTCAATCGTGGACATGGTTTTGCTGAGTATGCTGATACTGTAGTGCGGGCAAGAGACCGAGGCATCAAGGTTTGTACCCACATGATTGCTGGCCTGCCAGGTGAAACTGCCCAGCATAATCGGGAGAGCCTACGCAGAATCATTGAACTTGGCACCGACGGCTTAAAGTTACACCCACTACACATTGTCAAAGGAACCCAGCTTGCGAATACATGGCGAGCCGGTAATTACACCCCTTTAGCCTTGAAAGAGTATATCCAGATCGCTGCAGATCTGGTTGAGCAAGCACCAAAAGAGATTATTTGGCACCGCCTCACGGGCACTGCTTCAGAGACTATTCTGCTCGCCCCGGCTTGGTGCTCATGGAAATGGCGAGTGCTAAACGGAATCGCTGGTGAACTGCAACGACGTTACGAAACCTGTCTACGCGTCGCCTGAACCTGAGATCAAAGAGAAGCGTTATGGAACTAGTCTGCCCCGCTGGCAACCTCCCCTCCCTGAAATCAGCTGTCGATAACGGTGCTGATGCAATCTACTTCGGTTTGCAAAATGATACCAATGCACGTCACTTTCCCGGCCTCAATTTCAACCTGAAGCGTGCCCGAGATGGCATTACCTACGCCAAATCTCGTGATAAAAGGGTATTCATGGCAATCAACACCTACCCTAGACCTGAGGGCTGGGAAAGGTGGTGCCAGGCAGTCGACAGTGCAGCATCGCTAGGGGTTGACGCTCTGATTTGTGCAGATATCGGCATACTTCGATATGCTTCAGAGACCTACCCTGACCTCAATCTCCATCTCTCCGTGCAGGCATCGAGCACCAATCACGAGGCCTTGGATTTCTATGCAGAATCATTTGGAATAAAGCGAGCTGTACTACCGCGGGTTCTATCCCTTAACCAGGTAGAACAGGTTATCGAAAACACCCGGGTAGAGATCGAGATCTTCGGATTTGGCAGTCTCTGTGTAATGGTCGAAGGTCGCTGCATACTCTCCTCTTATGTAACAGGTGAATCCCCCAATACACACGGTGCCTGCTCACCCGCTCAATATGTCGATTACCGCGAGACGAGCAATGGCTTGGAATCGAGACTGAACGGTCTGCTGACCGATCGCTATGCAACAGGTGAGCAAGCGGGCTATCCCACTATATGCAAAGGTCGGTTTGCCGTTGGGGACCATACCTACTACGCATTAGAAGAACCTACCTCATTGAATACACTTGAGTTATTACCAAAACTTCTTAGCGCTGGGGTGAAGGCCATAAAAATTGAAGGCAGACAGCGCTCACCAGCCTATGTCGGTCAGGTTACAAAGATATGGCGTGAAGCGATCGACAGTTGTCAGCGAAATCCACAAGCATATCAACCAAAAGCGATATGGCAGAATGTGCTCGACCAGGTTTCTGAAGGCACTTCCACCACACTCGGTCCTTACTACAGACCATGGCAATAGCCCTATGAATTCACACCCCAAATTATCTCTCGGCCCAATACTATACTACTGGTCCAGAGAGGACCTTTATGAATTCTATGAACAAGCCGCAGAGATGCCGGTGGATATTATCTACCTGGGGGAGACAGTCTGTTCAAAACGACGCAGTCTCAAGACCCAGGACTGGATCGAAATCGCAACACGTTTGAGTGAGCAAACTGACAAGCAGATTGTTCTCTCAACATTGGCACTATTGGAAGCGGAATCTGAGCTGAAAACCCTCAGACGAATCTGTGAAAATGGCCGCTTTATTGTTGAAGCGAATGATATTGGCGCTATAAATATCTTAAATGGACAAAAAATCCCCTTTGTCACTGGGCCAAGTATCAATATCTACAATTCGGAAACCCTGAAATTTCTGGCGGATAAGGGATTGATTCGTTGGGTCATGCCACTGGAACTGGGTAAATCCACCCTGGCACTTATGCAACAACACCGTCCGATGGGGATTGAGACAGAAGTTTTTTGCTATGGCAGGATGCCTCTTACCTTATCGGCTCGCTGTTTCACCGCCCGATCACACAACCTTCCAAAGGATGACTGCCAATATAAATGTATCGACTATCCAGATGGCAGACTGCTTTCAACTCAAGACGGGGAATCCTTTCTGGCATTGAATGGCATTCAAACTGTCTCAGCCAAAAGCTGCAATTTGCTTCCTGAACTGGAAGATCTGAAAAACCTGCAGGTTGATGTTATCAGGATCAGTCCCCAATCCCGATTCACTGGAGAGATTGTAAATGCATACCATCAGGCCCTATCCGGAAATCAGCCTGATGACCTGAGCAAATACATCCCGTTGGGCAGTTGTGACGGTTACTGGCATGATGATATTGGATTATCAACAAGCGGGCATTAGTGGGCTGTGCGGTATATTCAGTAACACCCAGAATTCCGTTACCTAGCTAAGACAAGGCGCACTTTATGGGATTGACGTGCCCTATCCGAGAAGCGCAACTTAGAATTTGCCCAGTTGCGGGGTTCCCTTTGGGACAGGCCACAAGGGCACCGTTTAGAAGGGAACAAGCCTTTTCAGGCCTACAAGTAGTATTTAAATTCTGCCCAATTCTCTTTTAATCACTGTAAAATCAGACCTTGCAGCTTTCCATCCTTTCAGATGGGACAAAACCGCAAATGCTATTATCTACTGCATAACGTTTTCCAGCCAATTAGCAAACAAATAGATAGTTTAATCAATGGTTTGATAAGTAAACGATTTATATAATTGTTAGTCTATGAGAATCTATGCTAAGGAACATCTACTGCACTCAAAAACCAATCAGGGATGAAGTAGCTATTTTATATTTTACACAAGGTCTTCCCATGTATAACCGTAAAAATCCGGGCCATATCATCACAACGCTATCTCTCTCTATAGCAGTTTTCTTACCATCGATTCTGTATGCAGACAATCATCTCAACAACTTCTCAGAAAGCTATTTCTATGACGACCTGCCAGTTGTGCTTTCCGCATCCAGACTAAGTCAGTCTCAAGCTGATACTCCGACAGCAATGACGGTTATCGACAGAAAAATGATAGAGGCGAGTGCCGCACTGAATATACCCGACCTGCTTAGGCTGGTACCTGGTTTTACTATAGGTTTTTACGCGGGCTCACGAGCAACAGTCAGCTACCATGGCCATGCGGATGAGTATGCGAGAGACATGCAGGTACTGATCGATGGGCGTTCGATCTATGATCCAGTCTATGGCGGCATTCCCTGGTCTGAAATCCCGTTAACTCTTGATGAGATATTAAGAATCGAAGTGATACGTGGACCAAACGCAGCTGCCTATGGGTCGAACTCCTATTCAGGTGTTATCAACATAGTTACCGACCGACCCAAAGATCTTCTGGGCACAATGATCTCCACCACTATGGGTTATGGTAAAACACGTTATATTGAAGCCGCCCATGCAGCAACAGTTGGAGATTTTGATTATCGTTTATCGGCCAGTTATGAGGAAGACGAAGGCTTTGACAACCGAGATGATGCCAGCCGTACAAAATGGTTAAAAATTGATAGTGATTACCACCTCAACCAGAACAACACCATCAGCACAGAACTTGGAATAGTCAGCGGCAATTATGACGAAGGCCACCCAAACCTGTTACAAGAAAACCGTGAACTGGAATCCAGCTATAACTACCAATCCATAGAGTGGAACCACCTCCTCACACCAAACAATCAAATCAATGTACAGTTTTATCATAACTATTACGAAGTCGACGATACCTATCACACCGGATCATTATCGGAACAGATCATGGCCAATGAAGAGCTGCAGGATTTTGACGAGGCTGTGAGACCTGATGTCTTTGCCGGATTGCTGTCAGGGGGAATGTATGATTTTAATTCATTCCTACAGGCGCTTAACTTGACCGATTCACCGTTTGTCTTTTCCTGGCTTGGCATCAAGTCGCATCGCTATGATCTGGAAATAGAGCACACACTGGAACCTGTAGATGACCTCAGAATTGCCTGGGGTGTTGGCGCACGTCACGATCGCGGTGAAAGCCCTTGGTTATTCCAAAAGGATAAAGCTATATCAAGAGATCTATACAGACTCTTCCTCAATAGTGAGTGGTACGCAGCAGAGAGTGTTGTTGTTAATGCTGGTGCAATGATAGAAAAGTTTGAAGGAAAAAAAGAGGTCTATTCTCCACGTCTCGGCATTAATTATCACTTAACTCAGGAAAACACAATACGAATCAGTGGTTCGAGAGCATACAGAATGCCCACCATCTACGAAGACAATGTTAATTTAGCAGTCTATCTCGACTCTCAAGATGACCCCTTGAATACATGGGCAGTAAGTACAGAAAAGCTGGATCCTCAGCGAATTGATCGTATCGAAGCCGGCTTTTTCAGCCGCTTGACAGATTATGCGCTGAACTTCGATATATGTCTTTTTCACGAAGAGCATGAAGAGATAATTGATCAGTATGGTAATTTTGACATACCAGATCCTGATCGAGGTTTAACCGACCCTGTAGACCAGGAAATACTTCATCAATTTAACAGGTTGTATCAGAGAGGTGCATTCACCTATACCAATTTTGGGCAGGTTGATGTCAATGGTCTGGAGTTCGAACTGGATTTCAGACCAACAAACAGGGATATGGTGTTTTTTGGCTTCAGTTATCTAAATGTTAGTGGTAATGAAATAAAACGGTTGAAGGATGGTGTCTACAGTTATCGCGAAAATGCTGACGAGAAAATTCCTCAGAGAACCTTCAGCATACTGGCAAGCCATACGTTTGATGATGGGGTAAGTTTGAGCACTGGCTATTACTTCACTGATGAGATGGAGTGGCCAGGAGAAGGTGATGCTGTACCGAATTACAGTCGACTTGATGTTAAATTCAACAAAAAAATAGTCCTCGATAAGGCAAAACTTAACATTGCCTTGATTCTTCAGAATATCCATAAAGAAAATTACGATTTCTACAATGGCGATGAAATCAATGAACAAAATTTATGGGAAAGGCGGGCCTATTTACAGGCCAAACTAAACTACTAACACATCCAGCTAATGAGCAACAAAGATATACATGGCGCACTCAACCTCTCTTGTAATGAGGTGTGTCTGTGTATCTTTAAGTCATTAAGAAATAGGATGTTCGAGAAGATAGCTGGACTATACAGCTGGTCAAGTATGCTTATTTTATGCTTGATTATAATTGCACCTACAACACTTGCAGCACAAGAAAGCCACAAAAACATATTAATCCTTCTCAGTGACAATAAGGATGTCTATCTTGATGTAGCCACAACGATAACCAACTCTACTATTAAATATTGCCGAAATCATAATTTGAGTTGTCAAAGTAGCAACTACGACATAGTACAAGTTTCATCTTATAACCATAATCAGCATAACAACTATCAATTAATAGTAACTCTGGGTATACATGCTGCGATTTTTTCTAAAAATAACATAACAGGCGCAGATATTATTTCTGCCTTGATACCTAAAAATAACCCACTGATTGAAGAGATAATTCAAAATAACTCAAAACAAATATTCCTATACCTTGACCAACCACTGAGCCATAACCTTATCTTGATAAAAGTCCTTTCCAACAGACTACAGAATATTGGCATATTGGTGGATACAAATGACAAAGGCACTGTAAACATTTTAAGTAACGCCGCAAAGGATCTTGATTTGACCCTTTTTTTTGAATCTATCGAATCAAGTGAATATGTTGGTACCGCACTTAACAACCTCCTTGAAAAGATCGATATTTTTCTCGCCACACCAGATACCAATATACATAACAAAGCAACAGTCTCTAATATACTGTTATCTAATTATAGGAAAAGAATACCACTAATTGGGTTTTCTTCTGCGTATGTTAAAGCAGGCGCTCTAGCGGCCATCTACTCATCTCCAGAGAACATTGCTCACCAGGTAAGGGACGGCATCGTCACCTATTTTTCAGATAAACCCATACAAAACAAACAACAGATGAGTAAATATTTTTCTGTACTTTTTAATACTGATGTTGCTCGTTCATTGGGATTTCCAATCAAATCCGAAACTAAACTGAAAGAACTGATGATGGACTATATCCATGTTGATGCTGAATAAACTGAGATCATTAAAATTCCAGGCTTTGATGATTGGGTTACTACCCGCATTTATTCTTGCCCTGATGTTGACCATCTACCTGATCAGTACCCAGCTTGAACAGTTAACTAAACTATTCAATGAACGCGGTGTGTCAATCGCAAATCAGTCAGCCGCAATTAGTGTTTACGGTATTTTTACACGCGATAAAACAATTTTGGAAATGAGCCTCCGACCGGTCTTCTTACAAGAGGATGTTCACAGTATCAAGGTATTTGATGCCACTGGCTCGCTCCTGTCTCACATGAAGAAGACAGATAGTGAAAGTAGCAGCAATTTAGCCCAATTCAGTGCACCTGCAATTTATGTAGTAGAAAACATTCAAATATCTGACTATCCTGACCAGATTTTAGACAGCGAAGATGTCAGTAGTGAGAGCATGGGGAATGTCATTCTGACGCTCAGCAAAACAAGACTTAATCTGAATAAAACCAGCATTATAAGAAACACTATAATTCTGTTGGCTCTTGGTCTGATTATTACAGCCTTTTTCTCACTTGCACTTAGCCGTTCGGTTATTAACCCTATTACGAGATTAACCCAAGCAGTATCTCGCATGCGGGATGGTGATTTATCTGTCCGTGTTCCAGAAGTATCAA
The DNA here is from genome assembly GCA_040506275.1 of Candidatus Thiodiazotropha sp. DIVDIV. Lineage (GTDB taxonomy): Bacteria > Pseudomonadota > Gammaproteobacteria > Chromatiales > Chromatiaceae > Thiodiazotropha. The sequence goes on along the minus strand of JBEVXD010000001.1, from coordinate 351,254 downwards.
AAGGAGAAATACGAAACCTGGAAGAAGGTTTCAATGCGATGACCAATCGCATTCTCCAATCACATGAAGTCATGCAGCAGCAAATTGATCAGGCCACTTCTGAGCTTACAGAGACTATGGAGGCTATCGAAATACAGAACGTTGAACTGGATCTGGCTAAGAAAAGAGCACTCTCTGCAAGCAAAGCAAAGTCTGAGTTTCTTGCAAATATGAGTCATGAAATTCGCACACCAATGAATGGCGTACTGGGCTTTACCAATCTCCTGCTAAAAACAGATTTATCGCAACAACAGCGTGACTTGGTAAATACAATTTCCAAGTCTGCGATTAATCTGTTGGATATTATTAACGAAATACTTGATTACTCGAAACTTGAATACGGCAAACTTGAACCTGAAACCGCCCCTTTTAATGTAAGAGAATGTTTTGAAGACCCCACTGTACTGCTCTCTCCGTCTGCTCATGATAAAGGATTGGAACTGATCTTATTAGTCTATTCGGATGTTCCCAGGACACTAATCGGTGACGAACCAAGAATCAGACAAATTCTGGTTAACTTAATAAGCAATGCTATTAAATTCACCCACGATGGCGAAGTAGTTATTCGAGTCATGATTGATACAGAAACAAAAACCCGTTGCGTATTGAAGTTTTCTGTCACAGACACGGGCATCGGTATTGAAACCAAAGCCCAAAATATGCTTTTCGAATCATTTCAGCAAGCTGACTCATCTACCAGCCGAATGTACGGTGGCACTGGGCTAGGGCTGAGTATCTGTAAAAAACTGGCTCAATCCATGAACGGAGATATTGAGCTTTTCAGTAGTCTTGGAAAAGGAGCTAATTTTATAGTCTCTATACCACTTGTTAAATCAGTAAGTAAAAATCCTGTTGAGGATCAACTGCAGTACTATGACAAACGGGTAGTTTTAGTTGACAGTCAAAGGCTATCCTATCTTGCTATTAAGCACACTTTGGAGTCTTATGGGATAGATGTTATAGATGGCCAGTTCCCAGTTAACCACACGCCAGACATTCATTTAATTGTACTTGGCTTTACACATAATGAGATCACTTCCGGTACAGCGGAATTTGAAATAAAACGTTTAAAATCTAACTGTAAAACTCCTCTATTAACTTTTGTCAGTGCTTCAGAGAGAACTGTATTTGAACAAATTCAATCCTTGAGTGATGACATATATCTTTCAAAGCCATTCAGCACCACTAAACTAGAAAACAGTCTGAGGACGATTTTTGCCACTAAAATAAAACTCCCGGAATTCCAACCCAGAGCCACTACTGACAACACTCAGCCGAACCTGGAAAACTATAACATTCTGGTTGTCGATGATAATGATATCAATCTAAAACTCGTCAGCACTCTAATGAGAAGTAAGGGTGCTATAGTAACTGAAGCTAATGATGGATTGAGTGCCATCTCAAAGACTCAACATCATCGATATGACCTGATTTTGATGGATATCCATATGCCTAAAATGAAAGGAACTGAGGCAGCAGAGATAATTCGCAGGCATGAGGGTGAAGAAGCTCATACACCGATCATTGCACTGACTGCCGATGTCGTTCCTGCAACAAGAAACCAGATTACTGAGTCCGGTATGGACGGCTACTTATTAAAACCCATAGACGAGCCCCAAATGTGGTCTGTTATTAATAATATTTTCAATGGCCACTACTCCCCTGAAATAGCTTTTCAACAAATAGACAAACTATCTAGCCCCAAGAATTTGGCTGATTCACTACCTGTCAGAGACATGGATAAACTACTCGCCATTACAGGCGGTGATCAACGACTAGCTGATGAGATGTTTCAACAGCTCTGCCTGGAGTTGCCGCAGCAATTACTATTGATTAAAAATTATATTGATCAATCAGATTGGTTCAATCTCACGGAGATTGCACACAAAATTCACGGCTCTACATCATCCTGTGGCGTGCCAGCCTTAGACAACGCAATCAACAAATTCGAACAGCTATGTAAATCTGAAGATGAGAAAAAAATTCTGGATAACTTCGTACAACTTGAACAGGAAATCGAACGATTACTGAAGCATGAGGTCGGCAATGTCGTCTGATGCTCCTATTGGGATTTTCGACTCTGGTATAGGCGGCCTCTCGGTACTCAAACATATACGAGCATTGCTACCTCATGAGGATCTTCAGTATGTCTCCGACAGGGCTCATCTACCCTACGGTGACAAAGACAACGAATTCATACTCCAACGAAGTCGCTACATAACACAGTTTTTAATACAAAAAAATGTAAAAGCAATCGTTATCGCCTGTAATACAGCAACTGCTGCAGCGGTACAGCATCTTCGTGAAATCTACCCGATACCAATTGTTGGCATGGAACCTGGTGTAAAACCAGCTATAGAGCAGAGTCAGAGTGGTATGATCGGCGTACTGGCAACCCAGGGCACATTGACAAGTCATAAATTTAAAACCCTGGTACAGCAACATGCCAATGGATCGAAAGTGATGATATGCCCTTGTCATGGCTGGGTTGAGTCTATTGAGGTAAACGGTCATGATCACCAAGTGACTCATAGGCTAGTAGCACAGCAGCTGCAACCCATCCTTGACAGTGGAGTCGACACACTCGTTTTAGGGTGCACTCACTATCCATTCCTGAGAAAAACTATTGAAAATGCCGCAGGACCAGGTATTTCTATAATCGATACGGGACAGGCAGTTGCAAAGCAGCTCTATCGGAGGTTGGTGGAACTGGATCTTCTATCTCAGGTAACTGCATCAGGGACTGAAGAGTACTGGTGTAGTGCACCACCTGAAGAGACTCAGACAATGATTGAACGCCTGCTCTGCAAACCGGCAATAGTCCAGGCTCTACCAAAAACTTGAGAATTACGTGGCTTGTGCTTGCTACGGGATCGAGCATCAAGGGTGATTAAATATCCAATACAGAAATTAGGATAATTCAGTTCTCACATACTCATTCAACTATTGATATGTGAGATCAAAAGTCGGCTTATGCCATCGTCTCAAAGTACTCTTTCATAGAATTGCAATCCCTTCTCTACAACTGCCCGTAATTCCATGGGTATTGGCAGTTCCTCTGGATCCACTGCGGCCAACATATTTTTGAGATGAACCCCTAATCCGGTATCGCCATCCATAATCAAGTGACGTTGAAAAAACAGAGTGTCAGGATCTTCCCTTCCTGTGATCAGCAATAGGTAGTCGTAGACGGATCCAACAATGGACAAATCAGCTGCCTTGCCACCAGCCTCAGAAATTCTGCCGCTATTCAGGGTTAAGGCATATTTAAGTCCAGCATCACTTACTTTGATATGTACGACCCGTCCTTCAAGGAAATCGAGTTCACCTTCTGCAACCTGAGAACGGAATACCCGATTCAACAGAGCGCTCAATATCAAGCCATGGGCCTTACCTGGCAATATTTTCAGAGGCAGGATGAGTGGTTTGGGCATTAGGGGACGTTTGGAAACAGCATACATGGCAAAGAGCCTCATCAGTGAAAATTTGCTAAAGCCTCGGCAGGGCAATTCTGCACTTAATCCCAGGGCCTCAAAAAAACAGCATAAATCAGCGTGACGCTGCACTGGTAACCGCAGTATCATACCAGTAGTCAACTGAATGTGCGAAAACCCTATTTATGACAATAGATCTACAATCCCCTTATTTACCCGAAAACTCTACTGCTTACCTTCATTGGCGAGACAGTAAACTAAGCAACTATCCTAAGTCGCTTGAAAATATGGTTGTTGAAATAGGCGATCCGAGTCATTTAACCCAAGCTGAACACGATAAGCTTCAAACCATCTGTCAAAAGACAAACATGGCAATTTGGGCTGGGCTTTCCGGACATGATGCAGACAAAAAAATAATTCGCAGTCTGGGGTATCGCTTTGGTCTACAACACCTTGACCACAATATGTGTGCAGACAATGATGCAATCACTTCGCTGACAGTTCAGTCAGACGCGATGCGGCAAGGTTACATACCCTACTCCAATCGTGCAATCGCCTGGCATACTGATGGATATTACAATGATCTTGACCATCAGATTCATGGTCTGTTATTGCATTGTGTCCAGCCTGCTGAACAGGGTGGCGAAAATGATCTTCTCGATCACGAAATTGTATTTATTCGAATCATGGACAAAAGCCCTGAGTATGTCCGCGCCCTAATGCATCCAGAGGCCATGACGATACCTGCAAATATCGTCGATGGCGAGGAAATCAGACCAGCGAGAACCGGACCGGTATTCGCTGTCTATCCTGACGGCCATTTACACATGCGCTATACAGATAGAAGTCGTAGCATTGAGTGGCGCGATGATCCGGTGTTGAAAGAGGCCTTAGGTTATCTGAAGTCAATCCTTCACACTCCATCCGAGTGGCATTTCCATGGCAAACTAAAAGCGGGCCAGGGACTGATCTGCAATAACGTGCTACATACCCGCACGGAATTCTTCGATGGGGACAATCCAAGACTGATCTACAGAGCACGCTATTTTGACCGAATTCATACTTGATCCATCACAACTTCAACTGTCGTTGTGCAGATCCAGAATACTCTTGTCAGCTATTTCACTCTGCTTCTTTGCACCATCGTTTCGTAGTAATTCAAGCTGTTCCAGATAGGTTTCACTGACATCGCCAGTCACATAGTCACCGTTGAAGACCGAGGTATCAAAGCGCTCGATGTCTGTCTTACCTTTCTTTAACACAGCATCGATTAAATCTTGCAGATCCTGATAGATCATACGATCTGCACCAATAATCTCCTGAACCTCGCCTACGGTACGATCATGGGCTACCAGTTCACTCGCTGAAGGCATGTCGATGCCATACACATTCGGATAGATCACCGGTGGTGCAGCGGAAGCGAAATAGACTCTCTTTGCACCGGCCTCACGAGCCATCATTACAATTTGCTGAGAAGTGGTACCACGTACAACTGAATCGTCCACCAGCAATACATTCTTACCCTTGAATTCTAAATCTATGGCATTCAGTTTCTGTCTTACAGATTTTTTCCGAACTGTTTGCCCAGGCATGATAAAGGTACGCCCGATATAGCGGTTTTTTATAAAACCCTCTGTGTACCTGACCTTCAATTCATTGGCCAAGGTCAATGCTGCGGTACGGCTGGTATCGGGGATTGGTATCACCACATCCACATCGTGATCTGGCCACTCCCTCTGGATCTTCTTTGCCAGCTTCTTACCCATCCTGGAACGCGCTTTATGTACAAATACATTGTCGATAATTGAGTCGGGACGTGCAAAATAGACAAACTCGAATATGCAGGGAGATTTTATGGGGTTAGCTGCACACTGCTGTGCATAGAACTGCCCTTCCTTACTGATGAATATTGCTTCTCCAGGCTCAAGATCACGTACTCGTTCGTATCCTAGCGCATCCAATGCGACACTCTCAGAAGCAATCATATATTCTGTGCCCTGATCAGTCTCACGTTTACCGTATACAATTGGGCGTATAGCATAAGGATCACGAAAACCGATCAGTCCCACACCGGGGATCATAGCAACCGCAGCATACCCACCCCGACAGCGACGATGCACCCCGGCCACAGCCTTGAAAATATCTTCAGGCGCAATGCGCAGTTTATTCTGCATCTGTATCTCATGGGCAAAGATATTGAGCAGAATCTCCGAATCTGATGAGGTGTTGATATGGCGTAGATCCTCTACGAACAGATCTCGTGTCAACTCTTTAGCATTGGTGAGATTGCCGTTGTGCGCCAGCGTAATGCCATAAGGTGAATTGACATAGAAGGGCTGGGCTTCAGCGGAAGAAGAGCAGCCAGCTGTGGGATAACGGGCATGGCCCAATCCCATGGTACCTTTCAGGCGCATCATATGGCGTGTGTGAAAGACATCTCGTGCCAATCCGTTAGCTTTACGTAAAAAGAGCTTGCCCTTTTCACAGGTCACGATACCAGCAGCATCCTGACCTCGGTGTTGTAACACCAGCAAAGCGTCATAGAGCGATTGATTGACCGGTGATTTACCGACAATACCCACGATACCGCACATGTTCAGTTCTCCAGGATCTGAATGGGAATAACTACATACCAGGGCATCAACTGATGACCTCGGCTGATAGGGTATCCCAAACCATACACAATGACCTTTCCATGTCGCTTAGTAGTCGAAGTTTGCAGCAATATCACTTGGCAGAAAACTCTTCAACCAGAGCGCCATATCCTGAAAATAGGGTATCAGGCGTGATTCATGCCACCAAGGATCATTCGGAAAGGGTGTTAATCCGGCCAACAGCACCAGAATAGCGACGATTACTGCGCCCCGCGCCATCCCAAAAAAGATGCCAATCATACGATCGGTACCACTCAATCCGGTAGTGTCGACCAATACTTTCATGAAATGATTGATAATCGCACCAATGATCAAAACACCGATCAGAATCAGTCCGAAGGAGACGCCAAGCCGTATCGATGGCACATCGATCCAGGGGATCAACTCCACTGAGAGAGTGCGAAAGAATAACCAGGCGAGTGTAAATGCCGCAATCCATGTTGCGAGTGAGAGCGCCTCCTGTACAAAACCCCGTATGAGGCTGATTACAGCAGAGAGCGCAATAATTGCGATGATTAGTATATCGATCCAGAGCATACCGCTACCCCATTGGGCGATCGAGACATGGTGTTCATTCTATTGAACATAAGCCAGCAGAACCCTGAAAAAGAGCGCCCGGATCAAGTCCGGGCGTGACTTCATGGAATCTGGTGGAGCCAGGCGGGATCGAACCGCCGACCTCAACACTGCCAGTGTTGCGCTCTCCCAGCTGAGCTATGGCCCCAGAAAGCCGGGCATATTAGGGGATAATTCCTCGCTTGTCCACTGATTTTTATCTACTGCGTCCTAGTGGGCCATGCGGTAAATAAGGTAACGATCAGCCGGTCCCACAAGCCTCAGCAGTAAGGCGCGCGAACGTAGGACTGGCAGGCCAATTCAAGTGAGTGCAACGACGCTGCTGAGGCTTGTGGGCCGCCCCGAAGGGAGACCCGCTCATCAGTCAATGCTACGTTGTACTCCTTGGAAAGGGCTTGCCATTCCCTGCGGAGCACGCCTTGCCTTGATTGATGAGCGGGGCTCTGATCGTTACCTTATTTACCGCATGGCCCACTAGTCCCACTACCACTAATCCAATGACTTTACAGGGATTTGTAATACCAGCCCCCAACTAGTCTTGGCCCATTTGCGGAACGCCGAGAGATACCGAATTTACCGCATGGCCAACTATTAATCCGGCACATACCTAATTAGGGTGCCGGGTTGTTAGGCACCTGTCTTTTCAATTTTAGCCCAGGAATCCCTCAAGGTGATGACTCGATTAAATACTTTTGGCGCTCTACCGGCTTCAGTGCTATCGAGAATAAAGTAGCCTTCTCTCTCAAATTGATAGGCTTGGTCAACTTCAGCTTCAGCCAGGGTTGGTTCGAAATAGCAATCTGTCAGTGTACGTAAAGAGTCAGGATTGAGGTTATCGGTAAAGTGACCACCCTCTTCCACCTTATCCGCGTTTGCCTGCATGAAAAGACGATCGTAGAGGCGAACCTCCCCTTTCTCTCCATGACGCATCGAAACCCAATGTATTACCCCACGAACTTTTCGCCCCTCCGGGTTTTTACCCAGGGTCTCAGGATCATAGCTGCAGCGTAGTTCAACAATGTCACCCTGATTGTTTTTTACCACCTCTTCACACTTGATCACATAGGCATTACGCAACCTCACCTCTCCACCGGTGACAAGGCGCTTGAACTTTTTATTCGCCTGCTCTCTGAAATCAGCCTGATCGATAACGATCTCCCGACTGAAAGGAATATGACGCGCCCCCATAGACTCATTCTTCGGATGATTGGGTGCATTCAGCAACTCTTCTCCATCCTCAGGATAGTTTTCAATAACCAGTTTCAGGGGATGCATTACCGCCATACGACGAGGTGCATTGGCATCAAGGTCCTCACGGATACAGTTCTCAAGCATGCCGATCTCTACCAGGCCATCAGATTTGGTGATGCCGATACGATGACAGAATTCACGAATTGAAGCAGCAGTAAACCCTCTGCGTTTCAAGCCTGCAACCGTAGGCATGCGCGGATCGTCCCAACCCTCAACATAGCCTTCATCTACCAACTGGGTCAGCTTTCTCTTGCTCAACACGGTATATTCAAGATTGAGTCTGGAAAACTCGATCTGCTGGGGGTGGCAAGGAATGGTGATGTTATCCAGCACCCAGTCGTAAAGCGGTCGATGATCCTCAAACTCCAACGTACAGAGAGAGTGAGTTATACCCTCAATTGCATCAGAAACAGGATGAGTGTAGTCATACATGGGGTAGATACACCAGGCTTCCCCTGTCTGGTGATGAATCACACCATGACGAATGCGATACAGAGTCGGATCGCGCATATTCATATTCGGTGATGCTATATCGATCTTGGCCCTTAGCACACGCTCACCATCAGCAAATTCACCAGCTTTCATGCGTGCGAACAGATCCAGATTCTCTTCAACTGAGCGATTACGATAGGGACTCTCTTTTCCCGGCTCAGTCAAAGTTCCCCGGTAGGAACGCATCTGCTCTCCATCCAGGTCACAGACAAAGGCTTTGCCAGCCTTAATCAACTCTACTGCAAAATCGTAGAGCTGCTGAAAATAGTTTGAGGCATAAAAGAGTCTCTCTTCCCAGTCGTAACCAAGCCAACGCACATCCTGCTGAATACTCTTGACGAACTCCATGTTCTCTTTATGAGGATTGGTGTCATCAAAGCGAAGATTGCATAACCCGTTATAGTCCTGAGCAACCCCAAAATTGAGTACAATCGACTTGGCATGACCGATATGCAGATAGCCATTTGGCTCGGGTGGAAAGCGGGTGTGCACCCGTCCATCATTTTTTCCTTGCTTTAGATCCTGCTCAATGATCTGTCGGATGAAATTAGTTGTAGCGCTGTCGCTATGATCCGTTTCGCTCATAATATTGGCTTCTTGAAAAAGTGTAAATTTATAGGGTCAGCTTCATCCCGCAGCGGCTTCTCGCTGGGTGATATAGTCGAGCGCTTTGTCGATACGTCGCAGGCAGGCCTCTTTTCCAACCAAAAAGAGTGTCGTGTCGATGCCAGGCGAAGCCGCCCGCCCCACCACAGCTACCCGTAATGGCTGAGCAACCTTACCCATCTTTAATTCCAGCGAGGCTGATACCTGTTCCACTACGCTATGCAGGGCCTCCTCTTGCCAATCATCCAGAGCGGAGAGCGCTTCGCGCATTTTTTCCAGGGGTTCTCTGGCAACGCCACGCAGATGTTTCTTGGCTGCTTTCTCTTCAAATTCATCATAATCCTGGTAGCAGAATGTACTCATTTCTGCCATCTCTACCAGTGTCCTGGCCCGCTCCTGATGAGCTTCAGCGACCTTTGTCAGATCCGGGCCCTGAGCAGGATCAATACCAAGCCCACCCATATGTGGACTCAGCAGATGCGCAATACGCTTCGGATCATCATCTTTGATGTAGTGTTGGTTCAACCATAACAGCTTATCCGTATTAAAGCTGGAGGCAGCCTTGTTAACCGCATCGATATCGAATAGTTCTATCATCTCATCTATGGAAAAGATCTCTTGATCACCATGGGACCAACCCAAGCGCACCAGGTAGTTGAGTAGCGCCTCTGGCAGGAAACCCTCTTCCCGATACTGCATCACGCTTACAGCACCATGACGTTTCGACAGTCTTGCGCCGTCATCCCCAAGAATCATAGGGACATGGCCATATATTGGTGGCTCAGCGTTCAATGCCCGCAGAATATTGATCTGCCTGGGTGTATTGTTGAGGTGGTCATCTCCACGAATCACATGACTGATCTGCATATCCAGGTCATCCACAACCACGGTTAGATTATAGGTTGGAGAACCATCGGTGCGCCTGATGATTAGGTCATCCAGCTCCTCGTTATTGAAGCTCACCCGGCCACGAATCAGGTCATCGACCAGAACCACGCCTGAGTCAGGATTGCGAAAACGGATTACATGCGGCTCGTCAGAACTGACCTCATGATGCCTGCAATGACCATCATAGCGAGGCTTCTCCTTACGATTCATCGCCTCTTCTCTGAGATTATCAAGGCGTTCCCGGCTGCAGTTGCAACGATAAGCCAAACCCCGATCAAGAAGGTCCTCTATGACTTCGTCATACCGATCAAAGCGTTTGGTCTGGTAAAACGGTCCCTCATCATATTCAAGGCCAAGCCAGGTCATGCCTTCCAGGATCGCGTTCACCGATTCAGCTGTTGAACGTTCAAGATCCGTATCTTCGATACGCAAAATAAATTTACCGCCATGCTTGCGGGCATAGAGCCAGGAAAAGAGTGCAGTGCGGGCACCGCCCACATGAAGATAGCCGGTCGGGCTGGGAGCAAAACGGGTACGGACAGTCATAGTCTGGTGATTTCATCCAGTTAAGAGCAAACCAGGAATTCTATCAGACTCCTACTGATTCGAAAGCTGATATCGGCCGTCAAATCATAAAATTGTCTCAAAATTGGCCATTTGACCGCTCTTAAGCAGCAAACTAGAATGCCCGATCACACAATCCGGGCGCATAGCTCAGCTGGGAGAGCGCTGCAGTCACATTGCAGAGGTCACAGGTTCGATCCCTGTTGTGCCCACCAATAAATTGCAACATCTGAGTCTGACAAGCGCTGTAATCTGATGATATGTCAGACCAGGCATAACGAACCTAACTCAGATAGTCATCAAAATTCAGCTTCTATTTCATATAAGATAGAGGCTACATTTTGACGTATTCTCTCATCAGGGTCATTTAACTGGCCCTTTAAATAGTATATTGATGTATCTCCCCCGATTTCTCCCAAGGCTGCTACAGCATTTAAGCGTATATCATCATTTGGATCCGACAATAAAGCTGATAGTGCATAAACACTCTGATCATTTTCAAGTTGTGCAATTGCCCAGATCGCTGCAATTCTTACTTGCGGAGCGGGGTCATGGAGAGATGGTTCAAGATAGGCTATTACTGAGTCATCTTTTTGCATGCTGAAGGACTCCACAACTGTTTCCCGTATGACTGGATTGGGATCGTTCAGAGCTTCAATAAGATCGTAATTTATTTCTTCATATTGATATTCACTTATTGTAGTAAGCGCAGCAAGACGCAATTCAGCTTCACTACGGGAAAGCATGGGTTGTAAGTGCAGCATTGCATCTGTTGCTGTTAGGTTTTCTTCATCAAGCAATTCTATCCAATCAAGCTCTGCAAGATAGCTCGATTCAATCTGATAGTTTACAGTTTGATATACCTGTTCATGAAAGAGACTCTGCGAAACTATATGATTCTGTTGAGTAGTATCCAGATGGTACTTATCTTCAACAGTAGAGGGTGTGACATTTTCCTTTACTATCTTTCGTTGTTCCACGACATTGGAAACAACTCTCTTTTCGTCATACTTTGTATTGTTAAACAAATAACCGGCAACTATAGTAAACAGGGCCAGCAATAGAGTTACTTTTACTTTCATAGCTATTTAGCTCCTGTCTACCCCTCCCACTCAGGGAGGGGTTTGTCTATTTATTCAACAATAAAACAGCTTTCCACTGCAGATTTATTACCACTCTCCGCCCTGACAAGAATTTCAAATTTATATTCGCCTTCCTCTGACAGAGTAAAAAATGCTGAATCAGCGATGGTCCACTGTGTCAGATCACCTGGAATATTGTTGGTTGACTTATAATCCGTATCATCAATCTCTACCACAACTTCATAGTAGCGAACCTCAACATCCCCCTCTTTACCCAGTTCTGCGTGTGAACCGACTACTGGATCCCAAGAGAGGGTTATTGGTGCGTTAAGGACTGGCAGTACATCTGCATCACAGTCTTCAGGAGCAGGTACACCATTGATGGTTACATTCGAAGGAGCTGCAGGAATGACATGAGACAGAAATACTTCGTTTTCACGCTCTTCCCCATCCAGGGTGACTCCCTCGATTTCATAGATACCCTCAGGAAACCGCTTGAAGAATTTTACTGGGTCCAGTTCATCGAAAGTCGGTTCAGCACTTTCGAAAAACAGTTCGGTGAGCCCCTGTCTTTTAAGGCGTCCATTGACATGTACAGACATCATGCGTCTCTCATTGGGATCTTCTATTTTGAGGCGTCTCCACTCATCCCCATCGACCTTGCCATGAATACCAAGATCACCGTCAGTATCATTCAATTCAAAAAACAATTCTCCTTCATCGAATGGTATATCCTCATCTGAGAGCACAAGTGGTGAGGTAACGACAAAACCAGAAGCAAGAATAAAAACAGGCAAATTAACAAGTTTCATTTCAGATTCTCCATTATTAACAATTTATATTTACAGCTCTTCACGCATGAGATATTTTGTACCTATGGTCTGAATTTACCCTGACTGAAAACTGAATGTTTACTGAATATTTACAATCAGATTGTCAGCAAGGAATTATGAAATTTTTTTAGGATGCTTAAAGATGAAAAAAATCACCGTGATTCTTATTTCACTATTGGTATTTGCTGGTCAAGCCAATGCGCTTAGTAAAAGTGATGTCAGGAAAATAATAGAGAATGCCTACCCCGGCTCGAGAATTTCCGAAGTTGAAAAAGAGACTTATAAAGGGAAAAAGATCTATGAGGTCGATTTCACTCATGAAGGCAAGAAACTTGAGGCCATCATCAAGCTCGATGGAACTATTATCAAGGTCGACATCGACGATTGAGTCTTGAGTTAGATGATTTCATAGACAACAGAAACCCGTACCGCGATATAGACATAAGTTATTGCGGCTTAGAGTTATTATCAGTTTTTATCATTGATTTTTTTTGTTATGCTTTTCAATAGTCCTCATAAACTCATATAAATCTTAATAGTGCCAGCTGGTTGTGTATTACCAGCGATAGATTCGGTCCTGCAAGCCAAATACTACCTGGAGATTTTAATTCACCTACCTGAAGATAACCTGAGGATTAAGTATTGCGGCAATTAATTCTAAGCACTATTTTCATCGCCCTTTTTCACACATCACCTGTAAATGCAGAGATGGGCGGTCATCTTTACACAGACTTTGAATTTGGTATCGAATTCTCCGAATTGGATGGTCTGAGCCTAGGTGAAGAAACTGAGGAAAATCGCCTGGTAGAAGAGGACCTGGAACTTGAATTCGATTTAGAATTTCGACTGAATGATCAGTTTAATCTGTTCTTTACCGGCGCACTGATTAATGAAAACGAAACTATAAAAGATGCAGGTAAAAAAATTACTCATTCTGGCCTGGAGTACAGAGAACTTGGGGTTAGCTACCTATTTGGGGATATCATCGATTCCGAATTGAAATTTGGTCGTATCGAGTATGAAAGCATCAGCCAGTGGTGGTCCTGGTGGGACGACGAACTGGACATCATAAGTCTGCAACTTTGGTATGGTGACTTTGAAACATTTTTTGCCATAGCTGAGGAACAGGCACCGGAGTCAACAGATGATGAGTTTATTGAGCCTGATTTGGACGATATTCAACGTCTGATTCTCAGCATGAGCTGGGAATTTCTAGATGGGCAATTCCTAAACTTTTACTACCTCAATCACAGCGACAAATCATCTAAATATAGAATTGGCGATATAAAAGAGTTTAATAGGATTGACGATGAAGATGCCGACTTAATCTGGAAAGGCATCAGTTATGTTGCTGGGATCGAACATAGCACGCTTGGAGAGTTCGATCTGGAATTACACTACTCAGAAATCAGTGGCAAATCTACGAATTATGAATTTGAAGAGCCATCTTCAGGCACTGTTGAGGTCACCGAGCGGGAAAGTGAACACATCAACGGCTCTGCTAGTGGTTACTTGCTACGTTGGACTCCTCACGTACTGGACGAGATCTCACTGATTCTTGCAGGAGCAAAGGGTTCTGGTGATTCTAACCTTGAGAACCGACACAACAAATCCTATCGCCAAACCGGTTTACAGGGAGACCTTGAATCTTATGGTGAGCTCTATCAACCGGAACTATCCAATCTCAAGATCAATATGCTAGGTATTCAATGGCGGCTAACAGAGGAGATGTCACTTTACTTGATGCACTTTGATTACAGGCAGGAGAAATTATCCGATGAAATTCGCGACTCCAGTCTTGAGGTAGATCCGTCAGGTACAAGCAGAGATTTAGGTAAGGAATTGGATCTGACCTATATCTTAGAGCATGACGAAACGCTGGAACTGTTTTTCACCTACGCTAAATTCAAGCCCGGTCGAGCTTATGCGGCCTACCCACAAGATTCCAGCGAATATGTCGGCTTTGAAATTGTCTATAAATTTTAAAAACTGCTCATCCCAATACCAACGGTACACCGGATATAGTAACCATAAACATGCGCTGATTATCCAGATCTAATTCAATATCAAGTTTTAATATTCTTGCCATAGCGTCGACCAAGGTCAGGCCCAAACCAGAATGATTCGCTTCACTCTGCGATTTATTTTTCCGCCAGAAGCGATCCTTCATGTTCACTATATCTTCCGGCCTCAGGTCTGTAGCCACATTCTTAACCCTGAGTACGATGTTGTTATTTTGAATTTCAACACCCAATTCAATATCAGCTTCCTGGGGACTATAGCTGATCGCATTTACAAATATATTGCTCAAAATCATGGCGAATTTTTCACGGTCAGTTGAGATTATAAGGCCCTCTGGTATCTCTTTTATCAAGTCTTTACTGAACCCTTGGTCATTGATAGCCTGCTGCCAAATCGAATCACAAAATTCGGACAGAACGATCTCTTCAGGATCACTACTTAATAGACCAGCATCAGATCTCGCCAACTCAAGTAAAGTGATGACTACCTTTTCCATTTGGTTGGATATTTGACCGACATCCTTGAAGAACTCTATAAGCTGATCCTGGTCATCCGGGATCATCAAGCCGACTTCAGACAGAGTTCTTAGTTCGGATAGTGGTGTACGCAGTTCGTGCGCAACATTCGACGAAAAGCGTTTTTCCCGTTCAAATGCTGATTGCAGGCGTTCAAGAAAATTATTCAATTGGTCTACAATTGGCGTAATCTCAAGACTTTGTGAACCTCGTTGCCTAAGACGTATACTTAAGCTGGATTCATCAATTTCACTCACCTGCTTTGCCAACGTTGACAGTGGTAGTAGCCCTCTTCCAACCAGATGCCAAATCAGCAAAGCTGTAGTCAGAAGAACAACAATAACAATACTGAAGATGGTGAACCCTATCGCAAAAAGTGTTTCATCAAGCGTTCTTCGTTCACGCGCATAGACCAGAGAGATCTGTTTTGGTTCAGGTAATTCAACAACGCCCTCTTCATCATCTATCTCAACTCGTGGCATAAAGTTGATTTCGACCAGGCGACCAGCACGACCGTCTGGTAACTGTATATCAGCAAATTGATGTTTCCCCAGGCCAATACCTCTCAATGGCAAATCTGAATCCATCAACGAGGGTGATTTAATCAACAACTGAGCATCATGTTGCCAAAGTTGGTAGTAGTGCGCATTCTCTAACAACACGAACTCATTCATCACGCCATCTTCAGCAAAGTCGAATTCCAGTCCTTCCTCATCGAGCTCAGTCAGTGAAATCAAGGCCTGAGCCTTATCATGCAATGACGTATCGTAAACTACCATTACATGTTGAGAGATACGGAAATAGAGAAATACTGCAGTTAGCGATAAAACCAGAACCAAACTGCTGATGATCGAGAGATTTAGTCTGCTACGGATCGAATTCACGGGACGCTATTCAACCAAGTAACCGAAACCGCGTCTTGTTTTCACAAGACCAGGCGCTCCGGATGCCTTCAATCGTTTACGTAACGAGCTTATATGCGCTTCAACGGCATTACGCGTTACATAACTGGCAGCATCGTAAAGCTGGTCTATGAGTTGGTCATGGGAAAAAACTCGCCCTCGTCTGTGAGAAAGATATTCCAGTAGTTTGAATTCGTGCGGCGTAAGATTGATCGTATTCTCATTGAAGCTAACCATACGAGCCACCGTATCTATTTCAACGCCATCTACTTTAAGAATGGGATTTTTAGTTCCAGATTGACGTCTGTTTAATGCCCGAAGCCGGGAAATCAGTTCATCAAATGAAAATGGCTTGACCATATAGTCATCTGCACCGAGATCAAGACCACGAATCCGGTCTTCAGTCTGGTCATTTGCAGAGAGAATCAACACCTGGCAATTATTACCTTCTCTACGCAAAGTCGATAGTACGTTTAGCCCATGCACCTTTGGCAATACCAGGTCGAGAATGATAGTGTCATATTCATTCATCTTGATGAACGCTAACGCCTGTTCACCATCAAATGCCTGATCCACAGAAAAACCATGCCTGTTCAAGCCAGCATGTAGTGAACGTTGCAAACGTATCGAATCTTCAACCAGTAGTATTTTCACAATTAATATATAATCTGAACTGCAAAACAGTTTGCATTATATCCGCTTGTTTTCATTAAATATTTCTCACCTATATGCACAGAAGTATAGCGTAACAAACTGATATTTTGCTGAATATCAGAATATGGAGAATAACTCGTGTGCAGTGCAGAATAGTCCAGTAGCGGGGTTCCCTTGTGATCCGGCTGAGTGTTACAGAATTTACCACACGGCCAAACAATCACTTCAAGACACTAATCAATTATCGTAATTGTATAAATCGTCCTTCATTTCCTTCATGAAACACACTGTGGCATCCACAAATCTTTGGGAAATCTCTGTTTAATTCTGGATCAGTTACCTGTTGTGATGAAAGGCTTTGTATCTAGGTGAAGACGCAGGTATAGCCCACTATTACGTAGCTTTTTAACTCAGAGTCATCCTATTTCAGACATCTCGAGCCTATTTATGGATTGATCAGGGATTCCCTTGACCAATCAAGATACTATCGTAGTAATTTCATCATCTATGCATAAACTGCATCACCAGGTGACTGAGCTGTTTGATGGTATCTAGTGTCTCACGGGTGGTTTCATCGACCTGCTTCGCACCTACTGCAGTGGAATCTGCCACCTGGCTTATTTTTAGGACGTTCTTGTTCATCTCTTCAGCCACGGTGCTCTGCTCTTCCGAAGCGGTCTCGATCTGAACATTCATCTCAGTAATTATATCGATTGCACCGGATATTGCCTCCAAAGCCAGACCGGCCTTGGCTGCAAGATCGACACTCGACTCTGCCTGGTCACGGTTGTTTTGCATCGCAGAAACTGCATCCTTGCTGCCATCCTGTAACAACTCAATCATCTCCTCGATCTCTCTCGCCGATTCAGTTGTTCGACCAGCCAGTGTGCGTACCTCATCTGCTACAACTGCGAAGCCTCGTCCATTTTCACCAGCTCTGGCAGCCTCTATTGCCGCATTCAAGGCAAGCAGATTGGTCTGCTCAGCAATGCCTTTGATTACTTCCAATATCTTGGCGATCTCAGCACTGTTTGACGATAAATTCCGAATGACTTCAGATGTCTGTTGAATATCAACTGCCAGTGTATTTATGGCTGCTATGGTCTTTTCCACAACAGCTTGTCCGCTTCCAGCCTCTTTTTGTCCTAACCTGGTTGAGTCAGCTGCAGCTGAAGCATTTGCTGCAATCTCCTGAACAGTGGCGGTCATCTCAGTCATCGCTGTTGCGACCTGGGTCAGCTCACTCTGCTGTATATCCATACCCTGCCTGGTCTGTTGAGAGGTTTGAACATTCATGTCAGCCACATCACCCATCTTGTGTGTGGCATCTGTCATCCGACCTACAATGGCATTAATTTGCGACTCATACATTTTCAGAGCCAGTAATATCTGACCTGTCTCATCATCACGCCCGGTGTAGATTTGACTCATGACAGGTTGATCAACAATCTCTTTTGTTCTCACCACAACCTGCCTGAAAGATCCCATTAAAGTCCAATTGATACCAACTGACAGCAGTAGAGTGATAAGCAGGCCAAAAAGAGAAAAACCGGCAAAAGCTGGCAGCAATATCGAAATGGCAGCAGGCAGTAGAGCGATTACATTACCAAGAATTAACTTGTTAGTAAGACTTATCCTGGAAAGAAAACTCCGTGTGAATGGCTTACCTTCCAACAACTTTTTATAGATCGGTTTTGCTCGTTCTATCCACTCTTGTTTCGCTTTGTAGCGCACCGACTGGTACTCCACCACAGCACCATCCTTGAGAATTGGGGTCACAAATGCGTCAATCCAGTAGTGATCTCCGTTTTTGCATCGATTCTTGACCATGCCCATCCAGGGCTTTCCTGATTTCACCTTCGCCCACAGCTCTTCGAATGCTGCGGGTGGCATATCAGGATGACGAATAACATTGTGATTATTTCCAATCAGCTCATCTGCCAGGAAGCCGCTCACATCCATGAAGTCCTGATTGATGTAGGTGATGCTTCCCTTTAAATCAGTTGTTGATAATATTATTTGATCACTGTGTATATCAACATTTCTATCGGTTACTGGCTTGTTAATCTTCATGGTTAGCTCTTGTTGTCATTTTTTAAAACGATGTCGAAAGAAAGGCGCAATCAGATATCAATATTTACGGCGAATCAGCTCGAAACTTGACATCCAAGGGAGGTGGATAACTCGTGAATAATTATGGTTTTTTTGAGGCTGGAAAATAAAAAAACGAACGCGCCTTCTCCAAGAGGGAGAAGGAGAGGATTAAAAGCGTCAGAAAACAGAACGTTTGGTTTAATTCCTACATATAACAGCGTGTCCTGGAAGATAAATCAGTACATATGCTGTCCACCATTCACAGAAAGCGTGGAACCGGTTATAAAGCCGGCCTCATCAGCAATCAGAAATAGAACTGTGCGGGCTATATCCTCAGGTTCCCCCAATCGCCCTACAGGAATAGTCTTGATAATTTTCTCCAATACAGCTTCTGGTACGGCGCGCACCATGTCTGTAGAGACGTAGCCTGGAGCAACTGCGTTGACGGTAATCCCCTTACCTGCACCCTCCAAAGCAAGCGCCTTGGTAAACCCATGTATACCTGATTTTGCTGCTGCGTAGTTCACCTGCCCATATTGACCAGCCTGGCCATTTACCGAACCAACATTGACAATACGGCCGAATCCCCGCTCTCGCATGCCATTGATCACAAATTTGCAGGTATTGAAGCAAGAAGCCAGATTTGTCTGGATAACTTTATCCCAGTTTTCAAAGGTCATTTTGTGCATGGTGCCGTCTCTGGTGATGCCGGCGTTATTGATCAATACCTCTACCGGACCAAGATCATCCTCAATCTTGGCAATCCCCGCTTTGACTGCCTCATAATCGCTGACATCGAACTTATAACTAGGTATACCTGTGGCTTGTGTGAATGCATCTGCTGCTTGCTGATTTCCGCCATAATTGGCAGCGACTGTATACCCAGCTTCTTTCAATGCCAGGCTTATCGCCTCGCCAATCCCACGGGTTCCTCCTGTTACGAGTGCAACGCGTGCCATGAAACATCTCCTCATTAATTAAATATTTATTTTTGGTGTTCGACAGATCGGAATCTTGGAATAAAGCTACAAAGATGCATGATCAATTTTTTTACGCATGAATCTCTGTCAGTGCCCGTTATGTATGACACTGTGATTATCCGGCCCGTCATTTTTATTAATTTTTTCTATGCTTGCATAAGCATATGGGTAGTATTCTAGTCAAGATATCACGCTAAAGCCATATGGATTGTATCCCGCAATAATTGTACGGAATTACAGCGTGACACTGTCTGTTTTACCGGAACTGATGTAGGTCGGATAAGCAAAGCGCCATCCGACAATTGTCTACGGCAAGTACCAAGAAAACATCAGATGGCGCAGCGCATATCATACCTACAACGGTGTTCGCTAGGATTTAGGGTAATCTGAAATATTTACCCCTTTTCCCTTACCATGCTCTGGGAGAGATTTAAATGCAACGAATCAGGGATGCTCTAGAATCTTAACCACCATGCCGAGACAAACTGATCTTTGCCCGTCTATTTGCTGCACGGGCTTGCTCTGTACGTTTGGCGACCGCCGGTCTTGATTCACCAAAATGGCGCTTTTTCATCAGTCCTGCATCGACACCCTTTGAAACCAGATAGTTGAAGACACTCTCTGCCCTTCTGGCTGACAGTTTCTTGTTATATCTTCGGGTACCTTGATCATCAGCATGACCCGAGATCGTGACTCCTGCCAGCTTTTCGTCAGCTTGGATATACTTTGCCAGGCGATCAAGTCTCTGTTTGGCCTGCTTACCGAGTTTGTCTATATCCAATGGAAAATAGACCATCGACTGTTGCAGTGACTCAAAACCCTCGTTGGAGAGTTGACTTAGACAATGCTTGAACTCCCGATAAGGCTTCTGGAATTGAACAGGTGAGAGACGGACATAGACCTGTCTGCGACTATCGTCCCAATCGAGAAACCCGAAACTGCCCACCTGTCCTTTTGACAGCAATGTGAGTAACCATCCAGCCGGTTTACGTCCAAGCCGGACTGGCTGCATACCAGAGTTAATCTGCAAATGCTGTTGTAACTCATCTGGCGCTTCATGCTCCCAGGCGGGTGACACCTCCCGTAAGGTCCCATTGAGTTTCTCAGGTATGGGCTGAAAGCTGTTAATTCGAAAATTGAGATCGTCTCCCGCGATACGACGGAAAATAGCCTGACCAAATTGGGGTACCCGATGGCGTAACTCACAGCTGATATCAGAGCCTGCGAAAACCCACTCCGACTCATGCAAGCCAGCCATATAGATTTGAGATTCCAGTTGCGTGGCCCCAAGCAGTGCGGTTCGAGGCAACCAAAGCATGACGACGAAACTAAATATTAGAAAGCTGAGCTTACTTTTTTGTTGATAACCAGACATCACCAAACCGATATAGTGTGAAAATTGAGCTAGATCTCTACCGCTTTAACCGGTATCTGAATAGGCTATCGGCCAACCTGATTCGATCCTTTATAGAAACCTGGAGGCACAAAGTAACTACAGAAAAACTGCAATCAGCAAATCAGGCTATTTAGGTAATGTGATTATTGCACGACAATCCTGTTCACCAGTACAGCACAGTCCAAGGGAGAGTCTGATATTGCGTAAAAAAGTAGTCTCGACTGCACTATTAACCCATCCAAGTGTGGCCTGGCCACACTCTGGGGGGGTAGAATTTACACTTGCAGCTACGGATTGTGGTGAAACAAAGGGGTAATCTAATTTGGGCTATTCAGATCGAGCTACTCATCTTCGTGAACCTTGAGATAGTCGATCAGGCTACGAAATCGATTGTAATCCTGACGATGAAAAACAGGGTCATCACCATGTGTGACCTCTGCTTCCAGCTTTTTCCACTCTTTATCATTCAACGCCTGTTCAACCAGAGGGAAGACCTCTTCCTCTTCAGTGTCAATATGCTGGCGTTGCAGAGCAACAAACTCACGCCCCTGTGTTTCGACTTCATCACGCAACAACACCGCGCCCTGCATAGCACCTTCAAGGGTGGTTCGAAAACGATTTGCCAATCCTAGTAGGCTGACATGTTCACGACATATCCGCTCATATAGTGCTGTATGGGACTGCATTGATTTCTTCTTGAAGGCAACACTGTTGATTTGATCTTCAGTGGGATGGTGCACTTTCTCAGCATAATGCTCGATATAATCCAGCATTTCGATTTTCAAATCGAAATTTGACTCATGGCCTGCAGCCAGGGCATCCAGCTCTGCAGAAAGCAGGTCAAGCAGACGAGCGAGATTGATATGGTCTCGGTGCAACTTTTCCAATAATGGGCTCATGTCACCTCTCTTTTCTTAGTTGGCGCCAGACCCAGCCTTGCGGACTGGTCTCTCCCGTAAGAATATAGTTCAGCGCGTTTTCATTTTGCAGTGTCCACTCCATGCGATTTCTTGCTGACACCTTCCCGCAGAATAGCAACCGATCATCCTTTTGAACAATCAGATCTTCTTCAGGTAACAGGCTATATTCATTGTGCCTCAATAACATCAAGGGGATACAAGGCAAATTGAGATCCCTGTTTCTAGGGTCTCTGGTCAATTCACCCAGTGTGAGATTGCGCCCCTCATGTACATATTGGCACACCGCATGGGTGTCTTGCTCGGCGAACGCAACTTCCCATACATCCGGGGCGTGATCAGTCACCAACGCGGATATACGACTGATCAGCTGGCAGGCCCATTCATCATCCTGGTGCATCACCATAGTGACGAACTGATGTTGCATAGGGGCACCCAATAATACCCGTATACGGTTGGCAATGATTTCACTGGGTAACATCACCATATCCGCGCCAACTGCCTGTATTACTGAATCATTATGCTTGCGATTCTGACGCAGGATAACGAACAGGTCTGCATTCAAACCCCTGGCTGTCATGATAATCGACAGATTGTTGGCATCGTTATCAGTTCCAGCTACCAGACCTACTGCTCGATCAATGTTCGCTTCGAGCAAGGTATCCGCCTCTGTGCCACGTCCCGTCACCATTGTAGAGTGGGGACTGCCCGTACGATCAGGCTCAGCCTCAATCACGACAACCTCAAACTCCTCCTTCACCAACTTATCGTATACCGCCTTGCCGAATCGGCCGTAGCCGCAAATCACCCACAACCCTTTTCTTGGAGGATGGACAGGCTCACTGAGCATATCTCTCTTACCCAGGGATAACCAATCCTGCAGCAGGCTCAGGCAGGGTGCCTGAACGGCAGTAGCCAGATAAAGGGCAAAGGCATCAAAGGGATCAATGATGTAATCGGTACCGAAAGAGGCCATATTCTTTTCTATATCATGGGAGTCTGCACGGCAGATCACGTCGATGTCCGGGTGCAGTAACTTGGAAGTAATGGCTATCTTGAGATTGGTTTCGTTGGAGTTGGTTAATGCCACCACTCCCATACAGAGGGGGTGCAGCAGGCCAGCCTCCATCAAATGAGCCGGTAAGCGGGCATCAGCAGATAAACCTGGCACATACTCTCGCAGATTCTCCAATTTCAGTAGATTTACCCGCTCCTGAAGAACATCGATTACCACTGCATGCTGGCTGCGATCTGTGAGTGCCTTGACCAGCGCCTCCCCTGTTTGGCCGTAACCACAAACCAGATAAAAAGATTCCCTCAATCTGCTGATTTTTCTTGCAAATCGCCTTTCAGTTAATGCTCTTTGAAATGTCTCATCCTTAAGCAAAGCCAATACGGTGCCAATCGAGTATAGCCAGACAACCACGGTAAAGAAGATTGAAAAACTGACCCAAAGACGCTGCCCTGCTGTGAATGGGTAAGGCAGTTCTCCAAACCCGATGGTGCTCGACATGAAGCTGACAAAATAGAAAGCATGGAAAAAATCCATATGCCAGACATTGCCATCTGCATCCTCACCAGGTATCAGGACCAACCCGAGCATGGCGATTGAGTAGGCCAATACTAAAGTCAATAATGGCGCTCTCATGCGCCGAAAGATGAGAAAGATAATATTGTTCATCGATTCTAATCAGGTCGCTTCAGCGACGAAGCATGACCGTTTCGATGATCAACAGAATCACGGAGACAACATTTGCAAGCATCGCCCCGCCAGAGAGTGAAACAATGCTGGCCATGGTAACTGTGGTCAGGCCGGTCTCGGTGACATGTACGGCCACAGTCCAAACCAATGCTCCAGCAAACAGTTGCATCAATGCCACCAGGCTGGTCGCCAGTAACACAGCCCCCATTTGAGTACGGTCACCAAATTTCAATACTGTGGCGACCAGGTTCACCACAATAACCGCAAACAGCTCATACACGTGATGGTGGTCAGGATTGTCCAGCTCGCCAACAAAAAAACCGAAATTGAGCGTCAGGGCAAGCACAATAAAAAAACCAAACAGGACCTTTTCCGGATTCACCCGCTTTCTCCTCTATTACATCAATACCGGTTTGCAGCATAAACGAGTCTCAGAAATCATCAATCATTTCCAGTCCCATATGTTGCTAAGTGGCTACAGTTAGTCGATCTTGGAACAAAAGATAGTCTTTTTCCAGTGGTTTATCTGCTGTTTTTAACTGAAAACATCTGATTTTTTTTGTGCAAGGGGCGACAATAGGAGCTCATCTGATGCGACACATTCATACTGAAGGGGTAACCCTAAAATCAAATTGTGAACTTCTAAAGATTTCATAAAATCGACCGCTACAAACATCAGTCGGGGCGAGTACTTACGACGAAGTCGAAGCGCCCACCATCCTGTAATGCGACTAATTTCTGGTAACTAAAAAATGTCCAATTTTATTAAATCTGTAGATGATCGTACTCGTTTGGCAGGCACCAATCGCTTGGAGGTTCTCCTTTTCAGCCTTGGGAAGGACATCAGAACCGGTCGCGAAGAGACCTATGGCGTCAACGTTTTCAAAGTTCGAGAAGTCATGTTGGTACCTGAAATCACCCATGCTCCTGACATGCCTACTTCAGTGGAGGGTATGGTGAGTCTGCGGGGCAATATGATCCCGGTGATCAATTTACCAGACTTCTGCGGTGTACAGACTGAGGAAAAACCCAGCATCCTGATCGTCACCGAATACAACAAAAATGTGCAAGGCTTTCTTGTGCATGCTGTGGATACTATCGAGCGTCTGGCCTGGGAGGATGTCAAAGTTCCCCCACCGATGATGGCACAGCAACATGGTGGGCTGGTAACGGCCGTAACTGAGCTGAAGGACAAACGCCTGGTTATGATCATGGATGTTGAGATGGTATTGAGCCAAACCTCCGGTTTTGGCCAGGGCTCAGATATTTTTGACGGCAT
This sequence comes from Candidatus Thiodiazotropha sp. DIVDIV, assembly GCA_040506275.1. Lineage (GTDB taxonomy): Bacteria > Pseudomonadota > Gammaproteobacteria > Chromatiales > Chromatiaceae > Thiodiazotropha. The sequence continues at coordinate 326,374 of JBEVXD010000001.1, read as the reverse complement.
CAAACAGGTTGAGGACAGTGACGTTACCCTACTTTTTGCAGACGACTCAGCTGTGGCTCGAGATCAGATCATTCGCACTCTAGACCATATGGGAATGAAATATATCAGCACCTCCAACGGCGCTGAAGCCTGGAACAAACTCAAAGAGATCGCCGATCGGGCCAGTGCTACAGACCACAAAGCAAGTGACTTTGTGCAGATTATCCTGACCGATGTAGAGATGCCGGAAATGGATGGCTATGTGCTGACCAAGAAAATCAAAGATGATGCACGTTTCAGCGACATACCGATCATCATGCACTCATCACTATCTGCAGATGCCAATATGGCTCTGGGTAGAGGTGTGGGTGCAGATGCTTATGTGCCCAAATTTGAACCCACCGAGCTATCTTCCAAGTTGCATGAAATGGTTACCAATATTAAGAAATAGACAATGTGAGAGGCACCTTTCAGAAGGTGTCTCTATTAAGCCACTCGCAACTCACACACACATCTTTGAAAGCGGAGGTTGTTACCTTAAGTAACAACTGCTACGCTTCTTAGATGCCAGATTCACCTACAGTCAAACAGATAGACAGGACACTCGCCCTCGTCCTGCTTATCTTGATGCTCTTTTCCACACCCGTTATGGTGTGGTGGACCTCCCCTGGCCATCACTGGTACCTGCCCTACCTACTGTGGTTTGGTGTCATTCTACTCATCGCATGGGTGAATCACCGACACCATGAACCATGATCTTTGGCTACTCTTTGGCATCAGCTTTATCTATCTGGCGATACTGTTTCTCATTGCTTTTGCTGCAGACAGCGGGCGGATTCCTGAACGTTTCATCCGACACCCGAGCATCTATGTCCTCTCTCTTGGTGTCTATGCTACCTCCTGGACTTATTACGGCAGTGTCAGCTTTGCCCAGACACAGGGTTACCTGTTTCTAACCATATATCTAGGAGTTACCCTGGCGTTTGCACTAACGCCGATACTGTTTCAACCGATCCTCAGACTGACCCGTGAGTACCAACTTACTTCATTGGCAGATCTATTCGCATTCCGCTATCGAAGTCAGCTCGCAGGTATTCTGGTCACGCTCTTCATGCTACTCGGCACATTGCCCTATATCGCGTTGCAGATCAAAGCAGTCACCGATTCTCTTCAAGTCGCAAGCCAAACAGTCGCCCCGCGCATACTTGCATTTATTTTCTGTGCCACACTGGTGGTGTTCGCTATTCTGTTCGGTGCCCGGCACAGCACCAGTCGTGAAAAACATCGTGGTCTGGTATTGGCGATCGCCTTTGAATCAATGGTTAAGCTGGTTGCAATGCTTGTTATCGGTTTCACTGCACTGTTTGGGGTTTTTGGTGGTTTTGGTGGGTTAGAACAGTGGCTGGCCGAGCACCCTGAAGCACTTGAGAAGCTCTACGCCCCTGTACGAGAAGGTCCCTGGGCAACCCTGATATTATTGGCGTTTGCGGCGGCCTTTCTTCTGCCTCGCCAATTCCACATGCTATTCACAGAAAACCTGGAACCGAAAGCCTTACGTACAGCCAGCTGGGCATTTCCCCTTTTTCTGCTGCTTATCAATCTACCCATTCCGATTATTCTATGGGCCGGTGAAGCTATCGATCTACCAATCCATCCGGACTTCTTCGCTTTGGGCATCAGTCTGGAGAGAGGCCCTAGCTGGTTACCAGTGCTTGCTTTTATCGGTGGCGTCTCTTCTGCCAGTGCAATGATGATCATCACCACACTGGCGCTCTCATCTATGACCCTGAACCATATACTGTTACCTACAAATTTCCCCGATCCAGCGGTGAATCTGTATCGATGGCTATTGTTGGGACGAAGATTATTGATCGCTCTGATCATTATGGCCGGGTATGGTTTTTACATCCTATTAGAGAAACATGATGGCTTGGTACAACTCGGCCTGATCTCCTTCGTGGCTGTAGCGCAGTTCCTACCTGGAGTAGTCGGTCTACTCTATTGGCGTCGGGCCACACGATTTGGCTTCATAATAGGTTTACTGGCCGGCATAGCCATTTGGTCCGCAACACTACTGCTTCCTCTGTTGGAAAACTCAGGCTTCATCCGAACAGAATTCGATATTCCTGGCTTAAGACTGGCATCTGGCATGGATCAATGGGAGTTCGCCACCTTCTGGTCACTCTCTCTAAATACTCTGCTGTTTGTATTCGGCTCTTTGATCAGTAATCAGAGCATCGGTGAAAAAGAGGCTGCCAATGCCTGCTGTAGTGAATCTCTGGTACCTATGGGGGGTATGGTCAGTGTCGGCTCAACCGCCCAATTTACAGAGCAGCTGGCTCAGATGCTGGGTCATGAAGCAGCTCATCGGGAGGTGGAACAGGCCCTGAGGGATCTTAGTCTTGCCCATACAGAAACCCGCCCTTCACAGCTACGACGGCTGCGTGAACGGATCGAGCGAAATCTTTCCGGCCTACTTGGGCCACAGCTTGCCCATATGATCATCAACAGACGGCTACAGCTTGACATTCATACCCAAACCGCACTGGCTGATTCGATGCGCTTTATCGAAGATCAGCTGGAGCACTCCCGTTCACGACTGCGTGGCCTGAGCGCAGACCTGGACAACCTGCGCCGCTACCACCGGCAGATTCTTGTCGATCTTCCCTTGGGTGTCTGTACCATAGATCGTCTGCGCATGGTGACCATCTGGAATCTGGCAATGGAGGTAATGACCGGGGTTCAAGCTAGAGACGCAATAGGTGTTTCATTGCACCGACTGCCGGAACCCTGGGGACACCTGCTAGCTGGTTTTGCAAAAGCCACTGATGAGCACATTCATCATCTTGAAATCACACACGGAGCAAAAAGTCGCTGGTTCAACCTGCATAAAGCAGCGATTCCGGCTCCTATGCCCGTCGATCACCCGGTGGAAGAGGCACGCACAAGCCAAGTTATGTTGATGGAGGATCTCACCGACTTGGAGACTCTGGAAGCAGAGTTGGCTCACAGTGAACGACTCGCCTCGATTGGTCGATTGGCTGCCGGTGTGGCTCATGAGATTGGCAATCCGGTGACAGGTATCGCCTCACTGGCACAGAACCTTCGCCATGAAGATGACCCAATAATAATCAAGGAGAGTATCGAAGAGATACTCAACCAGACCCAACGAATCACTACCATTGTCAAAACCCTTATGAACTTCAGTCGTAGCGGTGGCATTGGTGCCAATACTCAGCATTTCGCAGTACGAGAAGTGGTGGACGAGGCAATTCGCCTGGTCAAACTGACCCAACATGGACGCCAGATTCGCTTTACAAATAATTGCGATTCTCAGCTGACAATTGAAGGGGATCGCCAGGGAATCTCGCAAGTTTTAGTGAATGTACTTACCAATGCCTGTCACGCCTCCTCACCAGGAGAGCATGTAGATATCAAAGTCAATGAGATCGGCGATCTGGCCAGAATTGAGATCACGGATCAAGGCGAAGGCATACCGGAAGAGAATCTAGGCTATCTTTTTGAGCCTTTCTTCACGACCAAAGCACCAGGAGAAGGAACCGGCCTGGGATTGGCTATTGCCTATAAGATCGTCTCCGACCATAAAGGGGCGATCACCATAGACTCTGAAAAAAATCACGGAACACGGGTGATGATGGATCTACCCAAAATTTATCACAGTGAGACTGCATAAATAACATCAACTGGATTCGGGTCACACCATGAAGCATATATTGATCATTGAAGATGAAACGGTAATCCGACGTGCGGTAAAGCGGCTGCTGGAGCGCAATGATTATAATGTCAGTGAGGCAGGCTCAGTAGAAGAAGCAAAGCAGCTCCCCCTGAAAAACTTCGACCTGATCATCAGCGATGTCCGTCTTCCTGGAGATCCTGGTACTGCAATAATCGACATTGCAGCCCCTACACCAGTTTTGATCATGACCAGCTATGCCAGTATCCGCTCTGCAGTCGATGCCATGAAACTAGGCGCTATAGACTATATAGCAAAACCATTTGATCATGATGAGATGTTGATAGTCGTTGAACGCATCATTCAGCAAGACCGCCAACTTCGGCAACAGGAAGTGCTCAAATCCGAAGTTGAAAAGAGTTATCCAGTGCGGGGTATGATTGGAGAGTGCTCGGCAATGGTTGATGTATTCCGGCGTATCGATAAAGTCGCGCCAACCGATGCCACAGTTCTCATCCTTGGCGAATCAGGCACAGGCAAGGAGTTGGTTGCCAGAGCCTTGCACGAAAGAAGCCATCGATGCCAGTCCCCTTTTGTTGTCTTCAATTGTGCAGCACTACCTGAGCATCAGGTCGAAGCTGAGCTCTTCGGCCAACAAGATGAGCGAAAAAGCGGACGAGGTGGCCTATTGGGTAAGGCACAAGGAGGCACCCTCTTCATGGATCAGGTCGGAGAGCTTTCGGTTGCGGCGCAGGCACGTCTGTTGAGGGTGATACAAGGAGACGAATACTCCTCTCATCAAGATGGTGACCAAAGCCGATCAGATATTCGTATCATTGCAGCCACACACCAGGACGTCCGCAAACTGGTACAACAACAGAGTTTCCGAAGTGATTTATATTTCCGTTTGAGGGTGGTTGAAATGACCCTGCCGCCACTCAGAGAAAGGGGGAATGACATCAAGGCCCTCGCGAAATACCTGCTCAGTAAGTCCTGCAACCAGCTCAATCGTCCCTCCCTGTCTCTGAGCCGCAGTGCGCTTGAGGCAATTCGTCGTTATAACTGGCCTGGTAATGTACGAGAGTTGGCCAATACCATAGAAAGAGCTGTCATACTCTGTGAAGGCAACCATATAACACCGGAGTTACTGGCGATTGATCACCATATCAGCTCCGGACAGAGCAAAACTGGGGATGGCAATGACAACCTCTCCCTGGAAGATTACTTTCGCCACTTTGTTTTGGATAACCAGGACCACATGACTGAAACAGAACTGGCCAAAAAACTGGGCATCAGTCGTAAAGCTCTATGGGAAAGACGTCAACGGTTCGGGATTCCCAGAGAGAAGAAAGGCAAAAAAAGTTAGGTTTCAATAAAGCGTCTCATATAGAGCGCATTAATCAGAGGCCCTCACGGGACTGGGATTTAATCAATTTAATCCACTTCGAATTGTGTAAAAGATGGCGTTGTTTCGATTGGGTATTGAAACCATGATTGGTTTGAGCAAAACGGAGTAGATCCTCACTATTCTCTGCATCATTCGGATAGACTGAAGTACCAATACTCAATTGAGGCGATAAGGTTTGGCCGTTGATCACAACAGGCTTACTCAGACCACCCCGTATCTTCTCCGAAATGTGGACAATCGATTTATCCTGTTTGATATAAGGCAGCAGCACAGCAAACTCACTGCCATCGATCCGCGCTAGAATATCGCCTTTTCGAACCTGCTGCTTAAGCCTGTTTGATAGTGCCTGAAGATACTTATCCCCTACCCCATGACCATATGATTCATTCACCTGTTTTAGATCCACCACTACAATATTCAGCAGACTCAGCAGGCCATTTTCCTGCTTCGCCTGTGTCAATGCGAAATTGAGATAGTCATCGAACAGTACCCGGTTAGGCAGTCCGGTCAGGTTGTCATGAAACTCCTGATACTTGTTCAACTCCTCAAGCTTGTTGTATTGAGTGATATCACGAGCCACACCATAAGTACCAAAAAAGATTCTTTTTTTACCGCTGCGTGAGTAGAGTCTTTTGGATTGCATGGCCACCAGGACGCTTTTTGATTTTGTCCCTGCCTGACTCCCTTCGCTTTCGCTGCAGCGAAACCTCAACTCGACTTCAGGGAACCGTTCAGGACTACTGCGACGCTCTTCGAACACATGGTGCATGCGCTTCACCTCATCGGCCTCCACCAGAGCGCTCCAGTGTTTGCCGAGTATCTCCTGTTTGGTGTAACCGGTGACTTTAGTGAAGACACCATTCACCATTCGAAACTTCCCTTTGGTATCGAGCAGAAATTGAATATTTGGAGCAACATCGAACATCATGCGATGAAGACTGGACTGAATCTCAGCCTTTTTCTTCACTCGGTTGAGTTGCTCGTCCTTGACCTGCTTGCGCAAACTTTCATCGATTGCCTGTAACAGATCTACAGGCGTAACTGGCTTGCGGATAAAGTGGTCGGCCCCTTTTTTAAGGGATTGAATGGCATCATCGAGCGACGGGTCACCTGAAATTGTGATTATGCGGGTAGCCATCTGACGTTTCCTGACAAAATCCATAACCTGAAAGCCGTCGGCTACAGGCATATGAAGATCGAGTAATATCAGATCAAAGGAGTGAGTGACCAACAGACCAGCTGCTTTGGCACCATCGGAAGCAGTCTCTACATCATACCCCCAACTCTCGACCATCGTAGCAAGGCTCTCAGCATGACGAGTTTCGTCATCCACTATCAACAATCGACCTTTATTGGCGGATGTGCCTTTACGGCCACCAGATTTACTCAGGTTAGACATAGCATCAACATCTTCAGGAGAGTTACATTAGGGGAATATACCATGAACTGCCGGTTACAATAGGAAAGGGAGTCACCAATCGGTTCATCTTGTCTCAATCGCACTCAGCCATTACCCGGTGTTTTGCTGCCATAAAGTCACTGTGTGAAACATAGATCAGATCGGCCAGTCGCCTTATGACATGCTCTTCATAGTGATGCAAATGTTGATCGGCAAAAGCAATCCGCCATAAGGCCTCAATAATCATGATCTTTTTTTCCTGGGAATAGTTTTTGTTGATCAATGATGTGAATTGGAAGTAGTCAGTAGACTGGGCGTGTTCTTGCTCAGCGAGCTCCATCAGTCTCTTCGATTCACCAGGGTCAAGCTGAAACTGCAGTTCGATGGCCTCTAAGATGGCTGCCTTTTCCTCAGGTGCCTTCTCGAAATCGGACTCCGCAATCTCAATCAGCAGCACAGCTACTGCCAAGCGGGTCTGGGTCTCCAGATCCACCTGTTCTCCACCTGAAACTGGAACCAGGTGGGTATTAAAATACTCAAGTACGCTTTTAAGCATGCATATATACCTGAATTGATAGGTTGGCAACTTGGAAGGCCAACTGTCACACATCATTCCTTATTAACCCGGCACCTTAATAGGCAGGCACGCTTCGGCCTCTCCTTTTACATTCAAACTGTTAGGGGCGTCAAGAAGGCCCTTGTCAAGCGGCCAATGGCTTGGCGTCACGCTATAATCGCGTATTAGGGCCTGTTAACACTAATCCAATATGCCCTGCTGGGACTGTTTTTGTCTCCAGCAAGGCAGAATGAGCGTGGTGTAGCTCGGCTACATGAGCGAATGATAACGCCGCTGGGCGCAAAAACAGCCCCAGCCCTTCGGATTGTGCCTGAACCTACCAATTAAGGCGCCGGGATAATAATAATCAAAATGGGCAGGGTAACTTGCCAATACAATTGCCTATTCCAGCCTTTTCTACCATAGAGACAACTTTATATCGTCAAATCAGAAGTGAAGGGAGCAATAGAACCCATGGGATAGTGATTGCGTAAAAATAATTATTTCTTACCAATGGAAACGTAACACGATTCAATCGGTAACGCCTAGCCCTCACGTTGTTACTTCACGTAACACTATTGCTGCCATGCAACATAAATGACCAAGAGTTAACTTATTGTTTTATTTGACTTTATAGACCATTGCGCCACAAAATAGTGCAATGTGTAACCATTTTTTACTTCGGTAACACACAAGTGGGCGTCTGCCCCCAAGTACCTGCTCAAATCGAAATATGACAGCGCAGGAAGGCTCTGACAGGGTGTTAACCTGGGAGCCAGACGCTTCAAGTGATAATTAATCTAATTACGGCGGAGTGATCATGATATGAACAAAACTGCTGAACAGTATTGGAAAGCCAATATTCGCCTAGTGAGCATATTGCTGGTGATTTGGTTTGTCTGCTCGTTTCTTTTCGGCATCATTTTAGTAGAGCCTCTCAACACCATTAAAATCGGTGGTGTCGGGCTGGGATTCTGGTTTGCACAGAATGGCTCGATCTACACATTTCTGGTGCTGATCTACGTTTACACAAAACGCATGAATGCTCTGGATGTCGAATTTGACGTCCATGAGGATTAACGGGGGTAACTGATTCATGGATCTGCAAACACTAACTTATCTTGTGGTGGGTTTCACTTTTACCCTCTACATCGGCATCGCCTTCTGGGCTCGTGCCGCAACAACCGGCGAGTTCTATGCTGCCGGCCGTGGTATTCATCCTGTTGCAAACGGAATGGCTACCGCAGCTGACTGGATGTCCGCCGCATCATTCATCTCAATGGCTGGCCTAATCGCCTTCAATGGCTATGGTGCTTCCGTCTTCCTGATGGGTTGGACTGGTGGTTATGTGCTTCTGGCACTGCTGCTGGCACCTTACCTGCGTAAGTTTGGTAAGTTCACCGTGCCAGAGTTCATCGGTGATCGTTACTACTCACGTACTGCCCGAATCGTAGCGGTTATCTGTCTGATTCTGGCATCGGTAACCTACGTTATCGGTCAGATGAAAGGTATCGGTGTAGCTTTCTCCCGCTTCCTGGAAACTGATTACGATACAGGTCTCTACATGGGCATGGGCATAGTTTTCATCTACGCCGTTATGGGTGGCATGAAAGGTATCACCTATACCCAGATCGCTCAGTACTGCGTACTGATCTTCGCCTATACCGTACCCGCTGTATTCGTCTCCTTGAATATCACCGGTAACCCTATCCCTCAGCTGGGTATAGGTAGCTCTATGGCGGATGGCTCTGGTACGTTCATGCTGGACAGGCTGGACCAGGTTGTAACCGAGCTAGGCTTTAAGGAGTACACGACTCAGGTCATGGGAAGCAAACTCAACATGTTTGTCTACACCCTCTCCCTGATGATCGGTACTGCGGGTCTGCCTCACGTTATCATCCGTTTCTTCACTGTACCTAAGGTAAAAGACGCACGTTCTTCTGCTGGTTGGGCACTGGTCTTCATCGCCATCCTCTACACCACTGCACCTGCAGTTGGTTCCATGGCTCGTCTGAACTTGATGAATACCATCCAAACCGGTGAAGTCGGTAGTGTTGAAGGCAATATCGAAATTGCGAATGTCCCTCAATGGATGCTGAACTGGGAGAAAACCGGTCTGCTCCAATGGGAAGACAAGAACGGTGACGGTCGTATTCAGTACTACAACGACAAAAACGCTGAGTTTGTAGCCAAAGCTGAAGCCTGGGGCTGGAAAGGCAACGAGATGACTAAGGTTGACCGTGACATCATGGTTCTGGCCAACCCGGAAATCGCTAAGTTACCTAACTGGGTAATCGCCCTGGTAGTTGCCGGTGGACTTGCTGCGGCGCTCTCTACTGCTGCTGGCCTGTTGCTTGCGATCGCATCATCCATATCTCATGACCTTCTGAAGGGTGTATTCATGCCCGATATCTCGGAGAAGAATGAGCTGATGGCTGGGCGTATAGCAATGGCAGGTGCCATTGGTATGGCGGGTTACTTCGGTCTTCATCCACCAGATTTCGCAGCTGGTACCGTGGCTATCGCCTTTGGTCTGGCCGCGAGCTCCATCTTCCCTGCGCTGATGATGGGCATCTTCTATAAGAAGATGAACCGTTCAGGTGCAATCTGGGGCATGATCTCAGGTATCGGCGTCACCATGCTGTATGTATTCCAGCACAAAGGCATCATGTTCATACCAGGCACTTCATTCCTGGGTGACATGGGTCCTAACTGGTTCCTCGGCATTTCACCAAACGCCTTTGGTGCTGTTGGTGCGCTAGTTAACTTCACAGTTGCCATAATTGTATCCAAGGTTACGGCTCCACCACCAGATCATATTCAGCATCTGGTAGAGGATATCCGTGTACCTAAAGGTGCAGGTACTGCTACAGATCATTAAGATCTATAAGTAAGTCTGTGTTCTGGCCCCGCTTCGGCGGGGCCTTTTTTCCTTATAGTGAAGAATTTCAACGTATTGGCTTAAGAATGAGTTATATTGTTACTCCAATACGCTGATGTTTTTTGAACCAAATTCATAATCACATAGAGTCAAAAGCATGGAAATCGAACTGGTCGAGATACGTGACTTTCTGGCTGAACGCCCTCCATTCGACGTACTCACCGAGGAGCAGCTCGATCTGCTTCCAAAGCAACTTGAGATTCGTTACCTGCGTCGAGGCAGCGCTTTTCCTCCGGAAGGAGCAACCAAGAGTGAGCTCTACATTATCCGAAGTGGCGCTATTGAGTTACGCGACGATGATGAAAACCTGGTTGAAAAACTGGCTGAGGGCGGAATCTATACCACCCAATGCCAATTACTGGATATCAGCCGGGCAAAACAAGGTATAGCCACTGAGGATACTCTGCTCTACGCAATGTCCTGCAGCCATTTATGGACACTTCGACAATCCGAACCTTCATTTGATCAACATTTCAGTGAATCAATGCGGGATCGATTGAAGCAAGCTGTCAGCACGCTTAAGGATACTAACGCTAATAACTCAATGGAGATTTTGACCGGTGAGATTTCTGATCTACTGACTAAGTCTCCCGTCACAGCAGACGTCGATAGCACCATTCGTGAAACAGCACTGGTGATGAGTGAAAAGAATATCTCTTCAATGATGCTGATGGAGAATGAAAAACTGGTTGGTATGATCACAGACCGCGATCTCCGCAAACGCTGTGTCGCTGCCGGACTCTCACCAGATACCCCAGTCAGCACTATCATGACCAGTGACCTGGAAACTGTCCAAGAGGATACACTGATCATCCAGGCATTGATGATCATGACCAAGTTGAGAGTTCACCATCTTCCAGTGATGCGTGGCGACAAGGTTGTCGGCATGGTTACCGCAACAGACCTTGCCAGGCACCAATCGACTAACTCAGCCTTTTTTGCTGCCGACATCCGTAAAGCGAAAACGCTGGATGACCTGGTAAATATCAGTAAGCGCTTGCCTGAACTTCAGCATCAGCTGGCCATGTCGAGTGCAACAGCGCTACATATTGGTGACGCCATCTCCTCACTGACTGACTCAATCACAATACAACTGATTGAGATGGCTGAGGCCGATCTTGGGCCAGCTCCGGTGCCCTATGCATGGTTATGTGGCGGATCCCAGGCTCGTAGAGAACAGACATCTCACTCAGACCAGGATAATGCACTGCTGATTTCTGATGAGATGAGACCAGAGCATGCCCCCTACTTTGAAGCGATGGCAAAGCAGGTATGTGATGGCCTGAATGCCTGCGGATATGTCTATTGTCCAGGGGATGCAATGGCGATGAATCCAAAATGGCGTCAAACACTGCGCGGTTGGAAAAAATACTTCAATACATGGATTAACAAGCCAGATCCCATGGCCTTAATGCTATCAAGTATCTTCTTCGATCTCAGGGCGGTACATGGAGATAAGGAACTGTTTGAAGAGCTGCAGTCCGAGATTTTGGATAAAACCCGTGGCAATGGAATTTTTACTGCCTATATGGCCTCCAACGCACTTCAGCATCGCCCGCCACTTGGTTTCTTCCGCACTTTTGTACTGATACATGGTGGTGCCCATGACGACACCTTTGACATTAAACACAGAGGCATAGTACCTATCACTGATATCGCCCGTGTGTTTGCTCTTGCCAAAGGGCTCAAGCAGGTCAACACTACGAATCGACTGAGAGCTGCCGCTGAGACTTCGATTCTCAGCCAGGATATGGGTGAAAACCTTATTGATGCCCTGGAATTTATTGCCAGCATGCGGAGCAATCACCAGGCAAGACAGATACGACTTGGTGTTAAGGTGGATAACTATATGTCGCCGGATGATCTGTCGGAACTGGAGCGTAAACACCTGAAAGATGCATTCCGTGTAATTCAGGATATGCAAGAGACTTTAGATACCCGTTATCAAGGCGGCCGATTCAGATAGCCATGTTTGAACGATTTCTTAGCAAAGAGTCACAACGTAAACGTGCGCTGAAAAAGGTAGAGAGCGGCATATTGCACGACTATCTTTCGACGCCTATGGTGAACAAAAACACGGTATGCGAGGAGTTGGTGATCGTTTCGCTGGATCTGGAAACCACGGGACTAAACCCAAAGAAAGACAAGATTCTCAGTTATGGATTTGTTGAAATACGACATATGACCGTAAAGCTTAACAGTTCACGGCATCAGCTCATTTCAATTGATGATGATATCCCCGAAGAATCGGCGGTGATTCATCAAATAACTGATGATCAGGCAGCCACAGGGATACCACTGGAAGAGGCAATGCCGATTTTACTGAGCCACCTGGCTGGCAAGGTGATGTTGGTTCACTACGCCTCGATTGAACAGCATTTTATCGATGCAGCCTGCCGGAATCTCTACGGCGCACCATTTGTGATCCCGATCATAGATACCCTTGTGTTAGCGCGACGTCTTTTTGAACGACGAAACCACACTATTCAGCCAGGCAATCTTCGTCTTTTCAATCTCAGACCGCAATACAATCTACCTAATTACAAGGCACACAATGCCTTGAGTGATGCTGTCGCCACAGCAGAGCTGTTTCTGGCCATGGCTGCAGATATGTTCCCTAATCCCAGCCAATGCCAACTCGACCGTTTTATAACGCAGTGACTGAGAATAGAATAATGGGTTGATATAAAGCAATGCCTTCAAAAATAAGACATGCATTAAATAGTACGCTTTGGCCAACCCGGCAGTTGATAATGAAAAACCACCATTGAGGAGAAATCAATGTCTGAACACAAGGTCTACCCCGTACCGGCTGATTTTGCAGCACAGGCCAACGTTAACGAGGCTCAGTATAAAGAGATGTACGAGAAGTCCATCAACGATCCAGAGGGATTCTGGTCTGAACAAGCAGATCAATATATCAGCTGGTTCAAAAAGTGGGATAAAGCGTTGGACTGGAGTTTCAGTAAAGACGATTTGCATATTGAGTGGTTCAAAGGTGCAAAACTTAATGTCTCTTACAATTGTCTTGATCGCCACCTGGAGAGCCGGGGTGACCAGGATGCAATCATCTGGGAAGGCGACAATCCGGATGAATCACGCAATATCACCTATCGCGAACTACATCAGGAGGTTTGTAAATTTTCCAACGTCCTGAAATCCCGTGGTGTAAAAAAAGGAGACCGTGTCTCCTTGTATCTTCCCATGATCCCTGAAGCGGCGGTAGCTATGCTGGCCTGTACCCGCATCGGCGCTGTTCACTCCATAGTCTTTGGTGGCTTCTCTCCAGACGCACTGCGTGATCGGATTCTCGACTCAGATTGTAAAGTCGTAATCACATCGGATCAGTCGATGCGTGGCGGTAAGAAAGTGCCACTCAAGGCCAATGCCGACAAGTCCGTTGCTCAATGCCCAAACGTTCATACCTGCATCGTAATTCAACGTGGCGGTGATCCAGTTGAGTGGGACAACGACCGTGATGTCTGGTATCACGAGGCAATGGCTGACGCTTCTGACGATTGTCCTGCAGAAGAGATGGACGCAGATGATCCGCTATTCATTCTCTATACCTCTGGCTCGACCGGCAAACCCAAAGGCGTATTACACTCCACAGGCGGTTATCTGCTGCAAGCGGCAATGACCCACAAACTGGTATTCGACTATAAAGATGGCGAAGTCTACTGGTGTACAGCTGATGTTGGTTGGGTCACCGGTCATACCTATATTGTTTATGGCCCTCTCACCAATGGCGCGAAAACAGTGATGTTCGAAGGGATTCCTACCTACCCTGATATCTCTCGCTTCTGGCAGGTCTGTGACAAACATAATGTTGCCACTTTCTATACCGCACCTACCGCAATCCGCTCTCTGATGAGCGCGGGCGAAGAACCGGTGAAGAAAACCAGCAGAAGCAGCTTACGTCTGCTCGGTACTGTGGGAGAACCAATCAATCCAGAAGCCTGGGAGTGGTATCACCGGGTCGTGGGTGATGAGCGTTGCCCTATCGTAGACACTTGGTGGCAGACAGAAACCGGCGCTCATATGCTGACACCGCTACCTGGCGCAACACCACTGAAACCTGGATCAGCAACTCGCCCATTCTTCGGTGTTGATCCTGTGTTGCTTGACGATCAAGGTGTTGAGATCGAAGGTAACCCAGCTGAAGGTAATCTTGCTATCAAACAACCCTGGCCTTCCATGATGCGTACCGTATATGGTGATCACAAAAGGTTTTTCGAAACCTATTTCGCTATGTATCCAGGCTACTACTTCACCGGTGACGGAGCCCGCCGCGATGAAGATGGCTACTACTGGATCACCGGCCGCGTAGATGATGTTCTAAACGTCTCAGGGCATCGCCTGGGTACTGCTGAAATCGAATCAGCATTGGTGTTACATGATTCAGTCGCTGAAGCAGCTGTGGTTGGTTATCCTCACGACCTGACCGGACAAGGCATCTATGCCTATGTCACCCTCATGACGGGTATAGAAGGCACTGATGAACTGAAAACCGAACTGGTTAAACAGGTACGCTCTGAAATTGGCCCCATCGCAAAGGTTAATCTCATTCAGTGGTCACCAGGTTTACCAAAAACCAGATCAGGCAAGATCATGCGTCGAATTCTACGCAAGATTGCGGCCAACGAACTGGATACACTTGGCGATACCTCGACACTGGCAGACCCAACAGTAGTCGACAATCTGATTGATAACAGAGAAAACAAGTAATCTGACGCGCCTAACAGAGGGTGGCGGTTAATCGCCGCCCTCTTCCCCCCACACCCATTGTCAACCTAAACATTGACAGAGCAGAACACCTCATGAATTTAAAACTGCCAACGTTCTATAAGCGCATACTGGCATTCTTTGTTGTTATAGGACCTATCTTTTGGTTGGTATTCACCGAAGATGGTCGACGACGTACCGACACAGTAGTACTCACCCTTTGGGGAGAAGATGAAATAAAGCTGAATCTTCAAGCTCTTGACAATCAGGTGACGGAAACAGAGTTCATGAAAGTCTTTCCCGACATAACATGGAAGTGTCAGGATGAAGTCAATCCGTTCGGTAACCGACTATGTGCCTCACGCATTGGGATTTTCAATGCTATCCCGTCGAAATACATCACGATTTTCTTCCATGATGAGTGGGTTAATGGTGTAAAAATCGGCTATAGAAGAGACTACCACGAACAGTTGAAACAACAGCTTTGGCAGCAGATGGGAAATCCAGTGCCTAAAAGTGATGCACCACAAACTGAAGAGAGCAGAGACCCCGTTCTGCACTGGTCAACAAATACCGGCCATATAATTTTGAAAGATTCGTTAAAAGATAACGATGAGGCCTCCTTGATGTGGCTGCCCTTTTCAATGTTACCCAGTAATTCTTAACGCAACCGACTCGGTAATCAACGCCCTATCAGCTATCAAAATATAAAATCAACCTTCAAGAAGTTTAAGGAAACCAAGATCATCGAGACAAGAAGGGTAGCCTGCTAGACATTTATTAACCCGGTGCCTTAGTAGGTGCGCCTGCCTGCAGCAAGGCGTCATAACGCTGTTGCAGCACTCCTACAACAAGTTTTGATAAAGCAGTCTGCAGGCAGGCACACTTCGGCCTCTCTTTTAAAAATCATATTGTTAGGGGTTTCAAGCCTGAAGACGACATACTTAGTCGCCGGGTTAATAAGGTGCCAGGTTAATAACTAGTGGGCTGTGCGGAAGATTCTGATTTTTTATCAAGTTCCCACACACTCCCGAAACCATTTTTCTCTTCTAAATCTCCTGCGCAGGAGTGACACACGCAAACAATCCAAATGGATACAAGCTAGGGATAACTCTAATAGGGAAATTCCCAGCTTGTTGAACTGGGTTAGAAATGGTCAATTACGGGCATGTGATTTTAAGTTTATAACTAACAAGGAGTGTGGATATGACGTCATTATCCTCTATGAATGGAATCGCGAGCGCAGCTCTCAACGCCCTGTCATCCAAGCGTGACTCAATCAAATGTTCGCTACCATCTATTTTCAAAGTAAGTTGCAGTAAGCTTCCAATGCCTAGGCCGCATATGCCTCAATTACCCGGTGGTAGGCCAGGGAGTCACTTTCCTTCACCGCATGGAGGTTGTTTACCAGGAGGTATTAATCTGCCACATCCACCTATGCCTCACATACCCTTCCCATGTCCACCACCGATAAGACCTTGTCCTCCAGGACCTACACCACCGTCACCGGAGCCTTGCCCTCCTGAGCCGGCACCACCGGAGCCTTCTCCTCCTGAGCCGGCACCACCGGAGCCTTGCCCTCCTGAGCCAGCACCACCGGAGCCTTGCCCTCCTGAGCCAGCACCACCGGAGCCTTGCCCTCCTGAGCCGGCACCACCGGAGCCTTGTCCTCCTGAGCCGGCGCCACCGGAGCCTTGTCCTCCTGAGCCGGCGCCACCGGAGCCTTGTCCTCCTGAGCCGGCACCACCGGAACCTTGCCCAGCTGATCAAGAGTGGATTGTAACTCAGCCTTGCGAAGGTAAAGCTACGATTGACCTTGGTGACAAATATGAGTTGGTATTAGACGAGAATAAATCTCAGATCATAATCAAAAACAAGGAGACCGGTGAAGAGACAAACATTTGGGGTGATCCTCATGTCGACTGGAATGGTGATGGAAAAACAGACGTTAATTTCTGGGAGAAATCAACTTTTCAACTGGAAGACGGCACCAAAATCACTATTGATACTGAAAAGTTCAAAAACAATGAGATGTATGTTGCCAACGACATCACCATCACCAAAGGTGACAAAGTGATCCAGGTGACAGGACTGAGTCAGAATGAAAAAGGTGATATGGAGATCAACCAGAGCAACCGCGGCGGTCAATTGATGGATCTATTGGTCACTGATGGATTTCTAGTTCAAGAAAATGCTGATGGTGAGGGTTGGGTCAACCCTGAAACGGGTGAACAGGTCACTCAAGAGGAGTTCGATGTTACCAAGCCTGGTGCAGAGAAACCTTATGAGTTCTGCCAGGATTTTGGACGCGCACTTGGTCTATTCCTAACATCTGGCCTCATGAACTGGAATTGGGATCGTTAATAGTCAATTCCTCCGATGACTTGGGCAACCGACTCAAGTCACACTTCAGCTTGTTAAGGATACGTCAGTTTATTCTGGCGTATCCTTAATCGCTCTACTTTGCGGATACCGCATGACTCTGTTTTAAACACGGCATAGAACAAGCAGTTAGTTGTATCCTATTCTCTCAAAAGTTAGAACAAGAACTCCTTAGTAATAAGTGACTTTTCATTTATGGCAGAATCGTGTTATTCGTTAAAAAACACTCAGTGATTCTGCAAGAAAACGTTGGAAATGCTTCATGACCTGTTTAGGAACGCGTTGATCGGCATTCAATCGAAGTTCACGTACTTTTTGAACCATTGGCAGATCTCGCCGCAACCTGGCTTTTTCAATTGTCTGATGGACATCACCACCAAATATCAAACCAGGACGATCTTTTACAACATTGTAGATAGCCATCAACGCAAGCTGCTCTTCCAGTCCCAACTTGCAATGATTATCAAGGATTGCCAACATTTGTGCTGTTACACAATCGACCTGAAGCGGATCCAAAGAGATGCTCTCAACCCACAATGCGGCTGGGTGAGGAGCATTCAAGTTCTCATGAGCATTTATCAATAACATACCAATACCCACTAGAGTCCCTAGTAGTCTGGATTGAAACATTCCCGACCATTCTTGAAGATTAACAAAGTTGGTCGAAATCCGTAAATCAAAACAGAGTGCATCCCTGCAAAAGCGATTATCAACAACTACAGCCAGTTGTGCAACAGTTACCGATTACTACTTTTGTCTTAGAACCACTAAATTTGTTTTTATCCAGTTGTGCTGACTATAGAAACTCAAGGCAGGTTTATTATCTCTATCTGCCACCAACTGCAGTCTTTTAATCTCTCCAGCCTCAGCCCATTTTTGAATATGCGTTAGTAGAGAATTACCAATCCCCTGTCCACGATGAGACTCATCAACGATGATATCTTCGACCCAGGCTACGACACCACCCTCAGCGGTGGAAACAACCTTCTGCAGAGTTGCCATTGCAACAACTTCTCTATTGATATCTTCAACAACAAAGATCTGACCATTCTCTGATTTCAGAAGCAGTTTCAGTCCTGATAACTGCGTAGCTAAATCGACTTCGAAGTCCGCTTCAATTGAGAAAAGTTGTTTAAGAAGCTCCGCCATATTCACGAGATCGGAACTCAGAGCGTAACGAATCGAATAGCACTTTGAATTGCTCATTTGCAAGCCACTGTGTTAAAGAGATTGAAATTGACTGCACAATCTATGTAAATGCAGGGTAGTTGGCGAGTAGGTTGTCTCAGCTCAGAAGAGATCTAAAACAGGTTTCAGGTAGTTTCAATGATGCAGTTCTGCATTGTACTGACGGCACCTCCAAGGTGCCATCAGTATCTATGCATTGGTTAAGGAAGATCCAGGCCGTGTTTTACCGTACCCTTTTCATCTACAACTTCCAAGCGAGTGTAGTCACCTTTAGCAACCTTTAGATAGAGACAGGGGTATGTCAGCATCTGCATCTGAACCGAACCTGCTTCCGGTTTGGACCATTGCAAAGCAAAACTGCCTGTCTGATCTTTAACTGCTAATTTGTCAGACATCAACTTTAGACCATAGCCGCCGCTAGGTTGCTGTCCCATATCCACTCTTACCAGCCAGAATGCGTCATCATCGCCTTTCGGATCATCCTTCGGATCAAGGGATTTGTCACTCAACATGACCCCCCCACCGGTATTTTTGATCGAGTTGCCTGTAACCAACTGCATACCAGCTGCCTGATTTTGGCTACAAGCGCCACCATCTTTAAAAACAGCGACAGAGTTAGACACAGTATTACAAGCACTCATAACCATACACAGTGAACATAGGCCAAGCCATTTTAATGGGTTAAGATTCTTCATGATAATACCTCACTTAATCCAAACGCGGATAGACCATCAGTTCCTGTGCACCCTCTGTAGAGAGGGAGCTTGGTGTCTGATATTCATAAGATGTGGAGAAATCCAGACCACTGACACTTCCCGATCCAACTGTTATCACAACAGGTTGCGAAAGCGTCGAGTAGGCACCACAGGACTCACCGGCATCACAAATCAGGTTATCCATATCCATGTCAGATCCAGCGACAACCAGATAGTCTCCTGAAGGCACACCACTGAAACTGTAATTTCCACTTCCTGTGTTGGTATTCACGGAGTCTTGCTGAACAGCCTCACCTGTTGCGTTATTGACGAGTAAGACATAGTGACGGCCAGCATCCCCTGCAATAGAGGTATCCGTCACCTGCATGATAACTTCCACACTTGCACTGGAGGTTCCTGCAGTCACCTGAAATGTTCCGCTGTAGGCTGCAGGAGTCAGACCTGTACGATCAACAGCGACGGTATAACTACCCATACCCGATGCATTTACCACGTTGGGTGTTATTGATAGCCATGCAATATTCTCAGTTACCTGTACAGTTCCGACAGCGCCCCCAACCTCTTCGATGTAGAGCGTTGACGTCTGAAGTGTGTTAGAGAAATTTAGATTCTGAGGACTCACACTCAGGGTTGGATCTGTAGGGGTATTTCCACCGCCTCTCTGCTGAGCAGCCTGTACAGCCTTGTAGGCATCAATCAGACCATGGCCGTACAGATCATCCCTTCCGGAATTACCGATATCATTTGTCAGGTCACCAGCCGAGAGCATACTGTCAAATTCTGCTGGTGTCAGACCAGAATATACCGACTGCATAAGCGCTGCCACACCCGCCACATGCGGAGCAGCCATTGAGGTACCATTATAGAAAACGTATTGAAACTCTATCGCACCTGAAGAGTCATCTGCTGCTGTACTCAACACACCATCAGGTCGTCCGTCACCGTTAAGATCTGCCTGAGTATCACCACCTGGTGCAGCCACATCAATCTCGGTTCCAAAGTTGGAGTAAGGAGCCCTTTCACGATTCAGATCAACCGCACTGACTGACACAACGCCATTGTAAGAAGCCGGATAGGATAGTTGCGAGGTGTTTTCGTTACCTGCTGCAGCAATTATAATCACGCCTGCATTTCGTGCTGCAGTAATGGCATCAAATGTAGCCTGATCTGGAGATCCCCCCCCTAGACTCATGTTGATGATATCGGCTCTTTGCGCAGGTAGAGTGCCCGAGTCGTTCGTCAGTCCTGCAGAAAAGAGAATCCCCTGAGTAATATCATAGGAGGTTCCGCCACCCTTACCCAATACACGGATCGGCATGACTCTAACGCCCCAGGCCACCCCTGCAACACCATTGGAATTATTACTTGTTGCAGCAACCGTCCCTGCCACATGGGAGCCATGAAATGAGGAACTACCACCTTGTACCGCATCACCCACATCATCAGGGTTGTTATCGATGCCATCTCCATCACCGGAGATGTCGGTACTTGATATGAAGTCATACCCAGCTACCAGTTGACCTGAGAGATCGGGATGATTTAACAATACACCGGTATCTATCACCGATACGATCACGCTGTTATCACCGGTCGTTATATCCCAGGCTTGAGTTAGGTTGATTTGAGGATAGTGCCACTGATAGTTGTAGTACTGGTCATTTGGCACTGCACTGGGTTGAAAGATATAGTTTGGTTGAGCATAGACCACATCGCTACGACTGGAGAGGGATTTGATCGCCATCAATGTATCGAGCTTGCGCTGCTCTTCATCGCTCAGGGGTACACTGGTATCCGAGCGCGCAGCAACCTTTGCAAACTGCTCATTCAGAGTCAGCAACTGAACACCGGCGGCGTTTCCAGGTGTTTGCTGGAAATTGAATTGGTTCAGTGTAGGATCCTGAGATTTAGCCTGAAATGAGTCAGTATCAAACTTGACCACCACCTCTCCAGGGATGAACTGGTCAGACATCCGAAGCGCGCCGGGAGGCAAGGCCGAAGATGGTGTTAGACCTAACGACAACAGATAGTTTGAAGCACCGTTGAAAGCGTAGACATTGACGTAGTACTGTCCATCGCTAGGTACAACCAAAGATTCGAATTGGGAGGTACCGATTGAACGATCAATCAATGCACCATTCGAGTCATAGAGATACAGATCCAGATCCACACCGGCTGTACCTATATCACCAATATTCAGCAGCAGAGTCTGTCCAGCCGTCATATCGACCAGAAAATAGTCATCCCGGTCTCCAGCACTAAAGGAGTTACCAGAATCTCCTGATCCAGCCACATTGACGTAGCCGCCGATATTTACAGGGTTTGGAACGGATTGAGCGTTGTTGGCAGGATGATTGGCAACCGATGTGGTTTCGATGTCATTTACATCACTATCCGTTACAACATAAGAAGGCACCACTAACTGGCCACTGACACTGCTCGTTCCAGTATCCGAGCCACCATCATCACCAGAATCGCCGCCGTCTCCCCCATCATCGCCACCGCCACCACCTCCTCCGCAGGCAGCAATAATGCCTGCGAAGAATAAAGTCAGTGTTATTTTTGTTAGTTTTTCAGTGAACTTGAGCTTATTCACGCCAATCTCCCTTTAAAAATTCTATGTTGTGCTGCGTTTGAACGATTCTAGAGTAATCGAAAACCTTTTCAACGGTGATATTTAACTTATTTTAAGGATTTTTCTTCATAAAAATGTCAGTTTATTAAGACTAAGAGACTAGTCTAAATAACCTTGGGATGCTGGATTTGGATTCTGGTACTGGTAATAATCTTGTCACAAAGAGACAATACCGCAACATTATGGGACGATATAGACCACCATCACCACCCAAATCACCTTATATCACAGAATCCGGCTATGAGACCCTCAAGCAGGAAGAGCATGATCTGTGGATTCGTCGACGGGATGTGACAAAAGCACTCGCTGCAGCTGCTGCAGAAGGCGACCGCTCTGAGAATGCTGAATATATCTATCGTAAGAAAGAGTTACGGGAAATCGATCATCGCATCCGGTATTTGCAGAAAAGGATTCCCATTCTAAAGGTTGTAAATCAACCACCATCAAATCCCGATCAGGTTTTTTTCGCAGCCTGGGTACAACTTGAAAATGAGGAAGGAGATGATCGGGAGTATCGAATTGTCGGACCGGATGAGTTAGATAGCGATCCCAAATACATCAGTCTTGATTCACCCCTCGCACAGGCTTTGCTCAAGCGCAGTCTTGACGATCAGATTGTGGTTGAGACACCAGTAGGCATAACCCACTATTGGATCGTGGATATTCGCTATGATATCTCCTAAATTGATTACTATTATTTACCCGGCACCTTAATAGGTAGTTTCAGACTCTACTTTTACATTCAAACTGAATGGGTCGACAAGAAGGACCTCTATCTGTTTTTGTATGATTGGGTCATCCCACGCCATTTCACCAACCACCTTGTATATTATTTTCCCTCTACGGTTCAATATGAAAGTTGTAGGCATACCTCTTACCCGCCAGCGCTGACTGATTCGTCCCTGATAATCAAAGAGCACTTGAAAATCGATGGGGTAATCATTAAGAAATGCCTTTACTGCGTCTACCTCTTCTCCCAGATTTATCGCCAACATGGCAACATCTTTAGATTTTAGTTCAGCCCAGGCTCGATTCATTGAGGGTAACTCGTTTCTACAAGGTGCACACCAACTTGCCCAGAAATTGACAATAACAACCTTCCCCCGGTAGTCATGCAGCTGGTGATACTCTCCTTCAAGACCTTGTAATCTGAACGGTAACGCGAGAACAGGCCTCTCTTCAGGCACAAGTCTTTGATCAGCGTAAATCACGGTCGGCATTGATAGCCACATTATTAATAAAAGCAGGATCGACCAGGTCAGGCTTGATTGTCTGTACCCGAGGTGGCGAACAGGTCTCATGCCTATAACGAATGCAGAGTTCCCACAGACAAAACCAGCCAACCTATTTGGTCGAACCCGGCAAACAGGGTAGAAAGAATATACAATCCCCAAAAAGATTCTATGATATTGCATTGATCAACAATTCACCCTTCCTCTGCCAACAAACCCTGCACAAGTTCCAACACATGCTCTGGTGGCATGCCATAGGGTACAACAGCGGATAGAATCCCTTCACGGTTGATCACATAGAGATTTGCTGAATGGTCGATGCTATAGCCTCCCCCTTTTTTTTCATGCCGCTGATATTTGACTCTATATTGTCGAGCCACTTGTCTCACCTCAGCTTCACTTCCGGTTAAACCGAGCAACCCTTCACTGAAGTAGCCAACATAATCGTGCAACACCTCTGGTGTATCTCGTTCAGGATCCAGAGAGATAAACAAACCTTGAACTTGATCTGCCTGCGACTTCAGTTCATCAAATACCATAGCCAGATTCGCAAGCTCAGTTGGGCAAATATCTGGACAATAGGTGTAGCCGAAAAAAAGCAGTACCAGCTTGCCTTTTAGTTGTTCAAGTTCAAAGGATTTATTGTGATGGTCAGTCAAACTGAAGTCACCACCAATTTCCTCGGTATTGGCTGTTGCCATTGTTACTGTCAGTATGCAAAAAAGTAATAGCGACCGCTGCTTGATAATGAATAGTCGGGCAATGCAAAGACCGACAAAGCGAATGCTGTGAATTTTAGCTGCAAGATATTGGTTCATGACTTTTCAGAAGTTTCCCGGATTTACCATTTATTTCACTTCCACTTCAGTACCATGTACCCAACTCGGATCCCCCTTACCCACATCACCAACTGGGGCTGCGAAGGCGTCGGCCACAAGAGTATCCACATTGCTGCCAGTCAGGGATTGCATAAAGGAGACAAGATCATCCTTCTCTATTTCAGTCAGGCCCAGCGGCCGGATCAATGGATCTTGCAGTTCATTGGGAATACCACCCAAATCATAGAAATCAACCACATCCTTCAATGTGCTGAGTGAACCGTTGTGCATATAGGGTGCGGTTAGTGCCACATTGCGTAGACTGGGCGTCTTGTATTTCCAGCGGTCGAATGGATTCTCTGTCACCTCGTATTGACCCACATCAGTGGGTGGCTTCTCCCCGACAGATTCGATGACAGAACGATCTATATCGATAGTTACACCGGGAGCAATCGTTACCTGTTCCTTCTCTGGAAATATACCCATCGATTCCCGATAACCAATACCGGTATTGTGCAACTGATCATCGAAAAATAGTGCAGCGCGCTCTCCAACCAGGTGACAGGCAGCACAACCTGCTTTGCCGGTAAAGAGTTCAAAACCTCGCCTCGCTTCTGCTGGCACCGCAGTTTCATCTCTACCATAGTACCAACGGTCAAATGGAGAATCCCCTGAAATCAGAGTTCTTTGATAACTGGCCAGAGCCATGCCCAAAGTCTCCATCGAAACACCCTTGCCATCGAAAGCCTTCTCAAAAAGACCCTGGTAATTTTTGATCTTTCGTATCTTACTCAGCACATGTCCCACAGAAGGATTCCCCATCTCATTTTTGGCCAGCAGGGGTCCCCAAACCTGTTGCTCCAAGGTCTGTTCACGACCATCATGAAAAAGAAGAGTGGCATAAGCGGTATTGTAAATGGTGGGTGAATTTCGGCGCACACTTCGACCTTCAATACCAACCGCCATGGCCAGCTCATTGCTGGTAAAACCTTGCTCAGGCACATGACACATGGCACAGGAGAAGGTGTCGTTTAACGATAATCGACGGTCATAGAATAGTTTTCTACCAAGTTCGATTTTTTCGCGCGATAGAGGATTATCTGCGGGTACCGGCACTGGTGGCAATCCCAGTGGCGGCTTAGTTGCTATGGTGAACAGATCAGTTGCCTCCCCCTGTCTCAACTCCAGGTCAAGGGATCGAGTAACATAACCGTCACTTTCATATCCCCGTTTATCATCCCCGGGTTTCGAGAGCTGCGAAGGCTCAGCCAGATTAAGAGCAAACTTTAAATTTTGATTCTCGCCTTGTTGCTCTTGAATCAGGGTCTTCACGTCATTAATGAT
The DNA here is from genome assembly GCA_040506275.1 of Candidatus Thiodiazotropha sp. DIVDIV. Lineage (GTDB taxonomy): Bacteria > Pseudomonadota > Gammaproteobacteria > Chromatiales > Chromatiaceae > Thiodiazotropha. Next base: position 301,360 of record JBEVXD010000001.1, on the reverse strand, counting down.
CAGATCGTGATGGAGAAAATCGACACTGTAGATATTGCGTATCTTTTTTTCCGGGTCGATAAGAAAAACCCGTAAGACATGGCTGTAGCCAACGTTGGTTTTTCCATCACTATCTACATCGCGAAGAATCACCTGATTATAGGACTTCAGTATAGGTTGTAATTGCTGGTGTGACGCGGTTGTTATGAACTGCCACTCTCCAACATTCCCGGCATAGCGAAAATTATTACCGTAGAGTTCCATCACTGCTGGGGTATCGACTTCAGGATCAAAACTAAGACTGATCAGTTTCAACTTGTTAGCTAATATCCCATCTCTTTTCATTGCCGATTTAATTTTATAGAAAACATGGGACGTCAGTGGGCATCCGTTGACATCGTTGCAAGTACTATAGATAAAAGCCAGTAGTACATATTGACCAGTGAAGAGATCATAAAGATTCTTACGTTCTCCACTGGTAATGATCACTTCGCCATTTGCTGCCTCACCCAGGGAAGGTAGTGCATAACTACCAATCTCTGGCAGAGTGTAACCCAACGCACCATAACCAGGTGCTGAGTTTGACGACTGATCTACAGGCTCAGCGGCTACTGTAGAAACCAGGCTGGCCATTAATAAAAGCAAAGGAATAAGCAAATGATACATAGACACTCCAAGGCATCAACAATCCTGCCAGATAAAATCTGACAGGATTGTCTTCCTCCGAATGCCACACAGACATCCGGAAGCACCAGGTATTACTTGCTAATGGAATCCAGACTGGCTACAGAGACATCCTTATCGTCTGGCCTGACTGCGCCATACAGTGAATAAGCACCAAAACGCATCTGGTGCGCCCGACCCAATTTAAGCTCATTAAAATCGATCGCAAACTTCTCAACTAGCTTGCTGCCGTCCCAAACATAGCTCTTAAAATATTGATCGTTGTCCTCTCCCTTTTTATCCCAGTTAGCCAGTAGAGAAGAGGTATAGTAGATACGGGTGCTATCCCAACTGGACGATGCCATGTTGACCTGACGCCCGATCACCTTTTCATAAACCTGCTTGGGCTGGTGGGGGTCACTCATATCGAAGAGACGGGTCTTACCGTCCATAAAGGTATTGACCCAGAGTCGGCTGTCGTCAGAACTGATGGATATATCGACAGGCAAAGGCACTTTGGAAGCGTCACCTATATCGGCAACAGCCTTGGACTGCCATTCGCCTTGCTTGTCTTCATAGATCAACCAGATTTTTGAAGTCAATGCAGTGGTCGTCACACACCAGTTATTGTTTGGTTGCCAGGCACATCGGATTTCCAGTGGTGCACCAGGGACATCAAACACTTTTTTGGGCTTCTTGCTATGCAGATCCCACAACACCACTGTATTGCCAAAGCGCTTCATTGCCTCTTTGTCCTGCAACATCTTGCCAAAATCCATCATATAGTTGGACCAACCAGTGAAGGATGAGGTAAGCATGATGTTACGCCGAGGTAACACGCGTATGTCGTAGTTATAGCCATCCGCATACTTACCGGTTTTTTCGGCGCCATGCAGATTCTGATCCGTGGGCATCCAGTGCGTAGCAACATATTCACCCTCATTGGTGTACTCCACCAACGCAGTACGGCCACCATGATCCTTGTTGTTGGAGAGACCGGTGATCATGATACGCCCCGGTAGTGCATAGGTTGTATGGGGACCGACAACACCACCACTTTTTTCAACGAAATCGGTCACTACCTTGTGCAGCGTTGGTTTCGCTGGATCGGTGTGGACATCGAAAATGAAAATCTTGTTGGTGTCGAGACCACCTGCCCAGAGATAGTGTCTGTCATCAGAAAAGCCTGAGTGGTGAGCTTCATTACGTCCACCGACAGAAAGGCTGTTGATCACCTGACCATATTTTGATGATTTTGGATTGACGTCAATCGTCACCAGCTTGTCCTGTCCATCACCCAAACCTTCGACACCAAGGGTCCAGACGTAGACAAAATCTTCCTGACCAACAATTTTAGCCATATAGGGTGATTGGCAGGTTTCATCCGCCTGTATGGGGAGAGTTGCACCAAACAGCGTGGTGCCCAGAGCCAGGGTGGATGCCAAGGCAAGGGATTTGGCGGGCTTATTTTTAAACAGCCTCATAGTTAGGCCTCCTGTGGTAATAATTATTTGCTAATTCACGCTACCTCAGCCCTCCTACTGCAGTTGGCCATTTTTTTGAGCGGCATCAATATCCACCCAGTCCTCAATACTGTTGATTGTCGAAGATCTATCGACATGAAAACCGTCTTGACCCTCCTTAGTCCCGCTGCGATACAGCTGGCAGTGAGGTAAGCGGCTAAAAAGAAAATAGAATGAATATTCATTCTTGTCAAATTTTTTACTATGCTGGGTATAATCGTTGACAATCAGAACTTCAGATTCCGGGAACCAGTATGCTTCATCTAAAAAAAGCCGCCTCGGCTAACGAGCCCGTCGACAGCCGCATCCTGAGTACCGCACTCGATCTCTTCGTCGAGCGTGGCTTTCACAATGTCTCGATACATGACATCCAGAAACAGTCCAATGTCAGTATCGGCTCAATCTATAACCATTTCGGTGGGAAGGAAGGGGTTGCCAAAGCCCTCTACTACCATTTAATCAAAGAGATGGAAGAGTTGGTGGAAGAGATCATTGCTGAGGGATTGGGCTTTCGGGAGAGTTGTAACCGGATCATCTATCTGCTTTTTGAGTACACAGAGACAAAGCGAAATATAATCGCCTATGTGCTGCATGCCAAGCATCAGGAGTTTCTGCCGGATGAACCCCCGATCTGTAGTGCTGCCCCATTCAAGAAAATGCGTAATATCGTGCAGCAGGGAATCGATTCAGGCGAGATCCGTGATGGCGCCCCCTGGGTGATCGCATCTACGGTCTTCGGTGGCGCTATCCGTTTGATCCACTTAAGGCTGGATGGCGTGCTTGATGTGCCTCTACCCACCCTCTACGATGAGCTTATTGACTGTACCTGGCATGGCATGACGCCAACATCTATTCACGAGAGTGTGGCAAAACAGTCTGAGACCGATTGCGGTACTCAGCCACTATGACCTTGCCCTGCGAATCCACTCAATTTGTAGAGAAAACTAATAAGCCAGAGGCTGCTCATCCATTTTCGCAATTTGTTCACGAAGCGTGAGGATGTGATCTTCCCAGAACTGGACTGAATCAAACCAGGGAAACGCCGCAGGAAAAGCTGGATCGTCCCAGCGTTTGGCAAGCCATCCTGCATAGTGAACCAATCTCAAACTGCGCAGTGCTTCCAAGAGGTGCAATTCGGATGGATTGAAGTCATAAAACTGTGTATACCCTTCCAGCAAGTCGGCCAGCCGTTCGGTCATGAAGCGTCGATCTCCAGAGAGAAACATCCAGAGATCCTGCAGTGCTGGTCCAGTTCTGGTGTCATCGAAATCCACTATCTGTGGGCCATCATCCCGCCAAAGGATATTTCCGGGGTGGCAATCGCCATGTAGACGAATCATGCTCACCTTCCCTGCCCGGCTATAACAGGATTCGATTCTGCTTTCCAGGTCAGCTAACACACTCTTATAGGCGGCCAACAGGTGGTCAGGAATGAAGTCATGGGATAACAGATAACTGCTGGGTAGATGCAGATAGCTCTCGATATCGAGACTAGGACGGTGATTAAATGAGTCGCTTGCACCAATGAGATGGATTCTTGCGATGAATCGTCCAAGTTGTTCTAGCTGATCAGGATCATCCAACTCCGGGGGGCGGCCACCACGACAGGGGTAGAGAGAGAATCTCAACCCCTTGAAATGATGCAATGTGAGACCATTATCATCTACCGATGGAGAAATCACAGGTATCTCTTGTTCTGATAGGACTTGGCTGAACTGGTGCTCTTCAATAATCGCTTCATCACTCCAGCGATCAGGGCGATAGAACTTTGCCACCAGTGGCGCCCCCTCCTCTAGACCAATCTGGAAGACACGGTTCTCGTAGCTGTTCAAGGCCAGAAACTGGCCACTACAGAGCACCCCAGTCGACTCAATTGCATCGAGTATTGTGTCGGGCGTTAGAGCAGCAAAAGCGTGTTGATATGAGAATTCTGTGTCAGCCATCAACATAAGCTACCAAACTTGTGCAGTGCTTCATACTAATGCGTGATTATAGAGGCACGCAGAGATCCCAAGACAAGGCGCGACGCGCAGGCAATGGCTCGCCCTTTCCAAGCCACACAACAACGCGGACGACGGCTTTTGGCACCGCGTTATAATCGCGCATTAGTATGAAGCACTACACTAGCCGCAAGAATTCTTAAAAAACCGGCTATACCGCTATTCAGCAGGAGATTCAGTTGTCTGTTCCCGCTTTCGCGCAACAATGTAGCGAATTGGCATACCGACTTCGTCTTTAACCAAGTCAAAACCATGCTTGCCAAACAGACTTTCAAGATCGCAGTTATGCCATGTATCCAGAAATGGCTCATGGATGGTCTTGGCAAACCAGCTGAAATAGAGCCCCTTTAGTCCATAACGGCGGGTCATCTCCCAATAGCCACTGTAGGCCTGGGTCGGTGATGGCTCACCAATTGTGAGTAAACTTCCTGGTTCGAGGATACGGTTGAGCTCTTTCAGACTTTGCTCAACATATTTAATCGGCATCTCATGGAAAAGAAAACAGGCAGTGGCTCCATCAAAACGCCGGTCTGGAAAACCAGTATCCTCAGCAATTCCCTGAATAAACTTGATATTCGGATACTCTTCTGCGCCAGATTTTAGGAGATACGGTGATGGATCTATACCCCAAACATCGTCAACACCGACTGCTACCAATTCTGCTGCCACGCCACCTCCGGAACAACCAACATCCAGAACTCGTCCCACCCCCTCGAATTCAGAGGCCAGGCGTTTTCTCAGTTTTTTGATCTCTCCAAGCATGAAACGGTCAAAGTTATTGATATAACGTTGAGTCATTACTTTGGAGTAGTTGCCGTTTGGAAAATTATGGAATTCACGCAGAATATATTTCGGAATCATATCCCGCCCCGGCATATCCTCCGGCAGCTCCACAGTAGGACGCTTTTTCGCTGCAACCAGCTTGAGGAAAGACCAGATTGCGCCGGGACTTTTAAGTTCAAGCAGGTCTGGCCAGGCATCAGGAATTTCTACAGCCTCCCAATTGGGTACATGTGGATCCCGATTACCCTGCGAACCAAAATCATGAAGTGATTTTTCTATTGTCATGCTCATTACTCAGCCTCCTTGCTATAACCTCTTGTGATAATAAGTCACTTACATCATGTATGCGTATCTCATCAACTGGCTTGAATTATACTCAGCAGACTCACCAGCAAGCAATTCTATACGCCACTTTTTTGCAAAAAAAGCAAACAAGTTAGGCAGTTAGGTGGCGTTACCCAAGAATCGTTCTTATTTAGACAATGCAAGTCACTTGCCTTGAGATAAAAACAAAAACATACTCTCGCTGGAGCAAGGACAATATTGACAGGCTGACTCATGACCAAACTCACATCAGAGCTTCGAGCACCCAACGAAAACTGGTTGAAGCGTTGGCAAGAGAACAACATAGGCTGGCACCATGTTTCATTCAACCAGCACCTGTTGAATCACTGGCACGCCCTTTTTCTACCTGCTGATTCCCTGGTACTGGCCCCCCTTTGCGGAAAAAGTAAGGATATGTTCTGGTTAGCCGAACAAGGGTACCGAATTCGCGGTATAGAATTGAGCAGACTGGCCATAGAGCAATTTTTTTCAGAGCACAATCTACAGCCCTCCATACAGACATCAGAGTGCTATGAGCACTGGTCTCAGGGACCTTATGAGCTCCTGTGCGGAGATATATTTGATCTGGCACAACTCGATAATAGCGACATCGATGCAGTATATGACAGAGCATCCTTGATTGCCCTTAACCCAGTGCAGAGAGAGCAGTTCGTCCACACACTTTTGCAAGCCTTGCCAAAACGTACAAAAATATTACTGGTGACACTCGAATACCCGCAAGATGAGATGGCTGGACCACCCTATAGTGTCCATGAAGAGGAGGTCAGGTCACTATTCGAGCACCACTACTCGATCAACCTGTTGCATAGTCTTGATTTGCTCAAAGATACCGATCGATATCATGAACATGGTGTTAGCCAAATGGTGGAAAAAATTTACCTGCTTAAGCCATCCGGCAATCCCTGAAATGTTTTATTGATCAGCAGGGCACTATTAACCCGGCACCTTACTAGTGGGCCATGCGGTAAATAAGGTAACGATCAGCCGGTCCCACAAGCTTCTATTGCAGTTGATGAAGTTCAACCATAACAGTTTGCTGGTCATCACCCAGCCATACCTGTCCTTCCTGTATGGTGACATGCAAATGCATATTACGCTGGGCCAGATGCTCCAATTCACCATTATCGGCTGCGGCTAGTCTGATAACACTTAAGTTGGTGAATCTACTCACCACATCACGCATCTGCTCCCACCAGATACCCGCGCTGCGCTCGGCGTAGGGATAAACAACCATATTCCTGGCACGACCACATGCTCGGCGAATTCTCTTCTCATCGGGTTGCCCTAACTCGATCCAAAGCTCTATCTCGTCGCTCAGGCTCTTCAACCAGAGATCAGGCTCATCTTCGGTGCTGATTCCCTTGGTAAAACTCAATAGTTCATTCGCATTCAGTGCAAATGCAACCAAGCGCAGCATCATACGTTGATCGGTTTCTGAAGGGTGTCTTGCCAACGTAAGGTTATAGGTAGCGTAATGTTGCTGATCCATATTGGAGACCTGCAGTTCTGCCTTGAAGATGGTTGCTTTTAAAGCCACAACAGTTGTCTACCTCGTGATAATTTAGTGATCTAAAAACGGCCTGAACCGAATAGATTGTAACCTGAATCCGTGAGTTGATGGCGAGCGCGGAGTGTAAAATATTGGTTTCCCAGTGGAATCAAAAAATCTTAGCTTCACCCATAGGTTAAGCGTGCATTTTTTGGACCGCTGGGGAAGTAATAGGTTGCGCTATGCGCCGCCAGCAACCCACGGATTCAGGTGTAAGTCAATCAATTACTTTTCTTCTTAGCGTCTTCTGCTGAGCACGCCGGTTTTTTGCATCAAGCCGGCGTCGTACTGAAGATTTTGTTGGCCGGGTTGGTTTGCGTTTTTTTTGAGTAGCAACCGCAAGATTCACCATTGACCGTAACCGCTGCAGTGCATCATGGCGATTTTTATCCTGATCTCGATAACGTTGCGCCTTAATCACAACTATGCCATCCCGGCTGATTCTATTATCTGACAGCTTTAGAAGACGCTGTTTTATCTGCTCTGGTAAGGATGAAGCATGGATATCAAAGCGTAAATGGATGGCAGATGAGACTTTATTGACATTTTGCCCCCCCGCACCTTGTGCACGTATCGCATTAAATTCAATTTCATTTTCTGGAATTGATATTAGTTTGGTTATGGATAGATGCATTGAACTATATTTCAGATAATTAGGTTACAAGCTGGATAAGAATTAAAGCTTCCTTAAATATACCAGGGTTGAAGATCTTCATCGATAGATTCATCTTGATATATATAGAAAGCAATTCTACAACACTTTTCAGAGCTGCTGACCTTTTAGTCAGATTCAGAAGATCCTCAGTTAAACAACACAGAGATGGAGCTTGACGTGCACAAGATAGAGACTAAACGAACTCACTATTTGATCGCCTTCGTAGTAGCGTTTTCCACTCAGATAACACTGGCATCCCAAGTCATCAAGACTGAAAAACTTAGCATTCGTTATGAGATCGTCACTGAGCAACTCTCACACCCCTGGTCTTTGGCATTCCTGCCAGGGGGTGACATGCTGATCACTGAGCGTGGAGGAAAATTGCGCTATCTTGACGCCGATGGCAATCTCGACCCCACCCCAATCGCAGGTCTACCCAAAATTCGTCAACATGGACAGGGTGGTCTACTCGATATAGTACTTCATCCAAAATTCGAAAAAAATCGATACATCTACTTCTCTTTTGCTGAAAAGTCTGATGATGGTTATGGTACTGCGGTAGCCAGGGGGAAATTGAATGGTCACCATCTTGAAGATGTGAAGATAATTTTCCGCATATCTGATAAAGATAACTCCAGACACCATTTTGGCTCTCGTCTGGTTTTTGACAATAAAGGCGATCTGTTTATCACGCTGGGTGACCGGGGCGACCGTAACAGAGCACAAGATTTATCAGATCACGCTGGCTCAGTAATCCTCGTGCACGATGATGGACGCGTCCCCAAAGAGAATCCTTTTGTGGCAGATAAAAAAGCTCAACCAGAAATCTACAGCTTCGGCCACAGAAACATCCAGGGTGCCGCCCTTCACCCCTCGACAGGATTGTTATGGACCCATGAACATGGCCCTCAAGGTGGCGATGAGATCAATATCCCTAAAGCAGGGTACAACTATGGCTGGCCGACTATCACCTATGGCGTCAACTATGTCATCGGCACCAAAATAGGTGAAGGTACGCACAAGCTCGGAATGGAACAACCCATACACAAATGGGTCCCTTCAATCGCACCATCAGGAATGACTTTTTATACTGGCAATCAACTTTCAGCTTGGCAGGACAATCTATTCGTAGGTTCGCTGAAATTTCAGCAATTAGTCAGGTTGGAACTGGAGGGAGATAAAATCATCCATGAAGAGAGGATATTATCAAACAGACTAGGCAGAGTCAGGGATGTACGCCAAGGCCCTGATGGACTGCTCTATCTGCTCATTGATGAGAGAAAAGGCAAATTAGTGAAGATCATGGCCAGTGGCCAATGAATAAAGATTCTACTTCCACATCAATGCGTTAGATATTAACCCGGCACCTTAATAGGTAGCAATCTCATTTCGATCGATGGCTTAAATAGTGCGGTGTCCATCGTTCATAAACCAGAAAAACTTGAGTCTGTAGAGGATATCATTTAAAACGCATTAGCATCCCGTATAGTTTAAAATGTACAGCTATGACCAGAATAGATCGCACGAAGAAGCCAATTGGTTGACGTAAGAACCTAACAGTATGAATGACAACTCAACGATAAACCGTCAATCATCCACTAAAAACAGATTCAACGACAGATTCGATGATACCTCACGTCATGAGTTTCATCAGGGCCTCGTGCGTCTGTTGTTCATCAGCCTTTTTACCTCATATATGTTCGCTGTCAACACCATCTATCCAGATAGTGAACGGGTTATACAACTACACCTCTATGCCGGCATCTGCTATACACTGTTCTCATTACTCCACATCTTGAGCCTCCTGGTACATCCTAAATCTTCTCGTATCCGTAGAGTAATCACACTGATCGGAGATAATGCAATAGTTTTTTATGGTCTATTAACCATGGGTGAATATGGCCCTCCCCTGTTCGCAATTATGCTACTTATCACAATAGGATACGGGGTTCGGTTTGGTATCCCTTATCTGTACGCAGCAACAATACTTTCAAATATTGGATTTTTAATCGCCATCCAGATTGCAGATTATTGGTCAGAAAGAACGCTGCTGAGCTATAGCTTGCTACTGACGAATATTCTTATCCCTGTGTTCGTATCCTACCTATTAAAAAACCTGACAACAGCAAAACTCCAGGCGCAGTCAGCCAACGATGCCAAGTCAAGATTTCTAGCTAACATGAGTCACGAGATACGTACCCCATTGACAGGAATCATCGGCCTCAGTGACCTGATGTTGCGGGAAAATCATAATACAACAACACAGAACAATATCTCTGCCATCCATGGTGCTTCTAATCACCTTCTATCGATTATCAATGATGTACTTGATTTTTCTAAAATCGAAGCTGGATTTCTCAAAATTGAAAATAGTGCTTTTGACCTCCATAAACTTATTGACCTGGTAAATAATCATTTTCGCCCTTCAGCAATGGAAAAATCTTTAGATTTTCGTATTGAACTATCACCTGATGTGCCATTTTATATCTCCGGTGATAAGACGAGGCTCCGCCAGGTCCTCATGAATCTCATGAATAATTCAGTAAAATTCACCGATAGCGGTGAGATAACCCTGCAAGTTAGTCTTCAACAACGAAAACAAGATTTTGCTGTAATCCATTTTGAAGTGATCGACACAGGAATCGGTATCAGTCCGGAGAAACAGAAGCAGGTATTCAATCGTTTTACTCAACTGGATAACTCAGATGCACGAAGTGTCTCAGGCACAGGTCTGGGAACAACCATTGCTTACGACTTGGTCAAGCTGATGGGTGGCGAACTCAAATTTTTCAGTATCCCGAATAAGGGTAGCAGGTTTTTCTTCGAACTTGCTTTTAAGGAGCTACCTTTTGAAAACAAGGAAAAATACAATCATAGAGAGGTGATAACCATCACCCCGAGTAGTGAACTTTCCAAAATAACTGAAGAAATTCTGTTTGATTGGAATATCTCTCATCGTGTAATTACTGAAAAAGCGGATCTTATTCAGCTACTCAATCGTTATCCGGCAAATCATCTGTCTCATCTGATATTGTTCGATGAGTCTCTTTTTCTAAATAAGGAGAGTGATTTTTACAAAAAACTTCTATCCGATCCTGGAATAAGCAGTAAAACCATAGTTATCTGTACCAACCAACGACAGGCAGAAGATATTATCCAAGAGTTAAATGTCGGTGCCACTATTGATACCCCACTTAACAAGACCCATCTAAGTAATATTCTCCACTACATGTTGAGCCAAAAAAACTTTATCCCCATAGGAGATACACCCGCCACTCCATTTATAGAATCAGGAAGAGACAAGCGGATACTGATTGGAGAGGACACTTCCATCAACAGATATCTTCTCGAGGAGATATTAGTACGGAGTGGATACCAGGTCAGCATGTGTGAAACAGGCGCGCATGCACTTCAGCAGCTACATCAAGAACAGTTTGACCTCGCAATACTTGACATGCAAATGCCTGAGGTCACAGGCGTGGACATCATCAAACAGATACGCAATGAAAACGGAAAGAATCAATCCATCCCCATTATTGTATTAACAGCCAATGCAACAAATGAAGCAAAACAGCAGTGTTTGTCTGCAGGTGCAAATGTTTTTATGACAAAACCATTCGAAACGCTGAATCTTCTACGCACTATTGAGGTATACCTGACACCAGGGTCAAACACCACACCATTACCTGAAATAGAAATGGGTAATACGAATTAATCTGCAATCCTTCATCTCGCTACAGTAAGTAGTATCTGAACATGAGAGAGAGGCAAACTGTCCAATACAAAATATACTCTGCGGTACATTGTACTTTCGCTCTCCATATAATGGAGAGGTTATTGAAGCAACAATCAATGATTTTGCGGCATTAGTATCAGAAGTAAATTATTTGTTAGCCCATGCACCCTTACTGTTCTGATACCAATATCCTTTAGGCGCCTCTTCGACCCAGACCCGGGCGAAGATATCTCGAATACTCTTCTCCCATTCAGGGTGACCATTAGCCCTGGCAATCTCTGCATAGAGGGCCTTGCGATCACCATTTTCATCGGCAACCAGCTTCTTCACCTTGTTTCTATCGCGCAGTGGAATTTTTTTCAATTCACGCACAGATACCAATCCATCATTGGTAAACCCCAATGCACCGGAACGATAATAGGAGGTCAGGTTAGACTGCCTGTTCGACATGACAGCACGTAACTTGCGAATTGATGGTGACGATATATCTATATTAGGTTGTTCTGCCCTGGCTACAGGTACTACAAAATTCAACACGGCTTCAGCAATGAATGAAATCTTATTGGAAGTAGCGTCATAACTGGATTGATCATCCTTCTCTAGAGTTTCAGCGGGAGGCGCATGTTCCTCAGATGGGACGGCCTCATCACCAAGAACATCCCGCACAATCGTTCTTGCGGCATCTTCTGCGGCTGCTGCAGGAAAATAGATATTGATGGTCACACAAGCGGCCAGACTCAACACCATCAATGAATAGCCCAGAAATGATCTCAACATACCTGATTCCTTAGTCATGAAAGGTTATCCTCATCTGTTGCAGTGTAACTATGTGAATTGCCAGTGCACCTATTACAACCGGCGTTGTAATTATATTCAACGTACTTCCATGCCTTCGACACGTATATTTTTTAGGCGTTCCAACAATGTCTTCCAGGCCACACGACGATTGCGAGCAATCACATCAATTCTGGGCAGACCGGCGCCTTTTACCAAATAATAGCCACCATCTGGATGTTCAATACCATCCAGTTCGGCTAGATTACCTTCTAATTTCGCACTCAATTGTATACGATTGTAGCGGAACTCCTTAAAGATCCCCAGAAAGGTACTCTGTAATCCACTTCCCACACCATTACCAATGGAGGTAAGATTGTCCACGGCCCGCTGACTGATTCGATGAGGTAGGTTATCCTCTTCAGGTGAATGAAAAAGTGCATCAAATGCAACTGGTTCCCAGTTAAGTAGATGAAGCGCCCTGACCTGTCCATCCAATCCTCCCTCAATATGCCCGAATGAGAATGTTTGGGTGATTTGCTCTAGATCCAAGCCATTCAATTCAGCAGCTGCATACATCTCGGGAACACGCCCAAGTGGCTGTTTGACCTTTAACTGATCCACCCTGATGTGGCCGCCAAAAACATCAACCTGTATAGCACCATCGAGTTTCAATGTCTGCTCATGGTAGCGCATGGCAGGTAGTTCCCCATTAAGTTCACCTGACATAGATGGCCACTCAAAGGCGGATGCAAGTTCCTGTAAGGATAAGCTGTTTACCTTGGCACTTGTCTCCCAAACAGGTGAGTCACTGAGTAAGCTATGGCTCTCGAACTGAGCAATATGAATATGGCCACCCAGCAATGGTATATCGATCGGTTTAAGCAGCGAAATCCCACTCTCTTCGGCTTGTGCATCAACTGAGATTGAAGCATAAGGTATTTGGTAGATATGCCCCTTTTCAATCTCTATATGGCTGGGCACCCCTCCCCCATGCTTAGACCAGTCCAACGTTCCATCTACCCCAACCAGGGCGAATACGCCTCGCTTATCATCCAGATCAACTCCCTTCAAGGTTGCATGTAGCCGATTCAATGATCCTTGAGACAACTCTACTTCCGCCTGCACTTCACCAGATACAGTCAACTCATCTACCATGGTGCCGATCATTATCGGTTGTACGACTGTTGTGTAGAGTTGATCGAGTTGATGGGTTTCTATTTGTAGTTTGGCCTGTTTCAACGCTAACTTGGACAGGTCAATCAAGGCCATGCCTTGGGCTTCAAACGCTGGCAACAGATCTATCCTGGCATGCTCTATCTGAACTACATCCTGCGCTGGAGACCATTGCCCATTCAGCTTCAGATGAAGCGGCATTGGATTAAGATCCAGGAAAATTGGGTCTGAGTAAAACTGCCCACTTTTCAAATTGGCAGAGATCGAACCGAACCACTCTCCACCTTTCAACTTGGCGGATAGATCAAAACGACCAGCACCATCCTCCGCAACCTGCAGACCATCTTGATCCGCATAATTGAGGTGAGCAATATCAGCTGCCATGACAATATGTTGTAAACCTTGGTTAGAACCTGACAATTCAGCCTTAAGTGATAACGAGCCCATCATCGCCCAATCTTTAGGTGGAAAGTCGACATCAAGAAAATTTGTTAGTGATTCCAGAGTCAGTTGTTGTGCGTCAAGGCTTAACTGCCAATCCCCTGAGTTCACTACTAATGATAGGTTCAGTACACCTTCTGCGAGAGTAAGATCGTCTACACTGACTGAAAAATTTTCTGCATCCGTGTAACTTATTTCAGCTAGCACTTGCTGGGAGCCGTATGGAGAATCAGTAATCAGTAACCCCCCCTTACTACAATGGTAGGTATCAATCTCTTGCTGTAACAGTGGGCAATTAAATTCGATGCCAGTAAATGCTTCAGGCAAAGATTTATGCTCAAACCTGGAGATATTCAGTTTCAGACTAAGCCCATGCTCTGTTGGATTCATGGATAGTCTGATCTCTTCCGCCGTCCAGTCATCTGAAGAGATCTTCTCGGTAGTCAGCGTAATATCAGTTACTGCTACTGCCGTCAGGGTTATCGACATCAAACATATCGACGTCAATATTAGAGCGTTACATTTAAGCTGATCCGAGTAACCCTTAAATAATAGAGGTTTTGAAAGTCGACTAAACAAATTCATTTGGTGCAAGATCGTGTACAGATTATTCATCAAGTTACTAAGGATCTGCTTAATGCCAATCTGGTATTTACCCACAGGTTGTATCCTGAATTATTCGTAGCTTCTTTATATACTACGCCATATGTTCACACCCAAAACTGTTGCCGTTATTTTAATATTGCTCCTGATTACTGCATTGGCCTTCTGGTCTAAGCTCAGGTTTGTTGACCCTGGTGATCACCAGGAGCAACGCTGGCGTATAGATCAGTACCCAGGATTCGATAAAACCAAACAAAACCCCACTCCTCCGAGTGATTTAGTAAGATGAATTGGCTAAAAACTGCTCATTTCTTTATTATTTGATCCACTTATATAATTATTTTTTCCCGTAATAACAGTATCTTATTGTTACATTTATAAACCTTTGCAAAAGCCCAAAAGAAATACAATTATATTTGTATATTACTATTTGCTAATTTACACGCGAGGGGATTCTTATTCTTATAATATTTGCGCTGTGACGGCCCCTGGCGCAAGACAGTACTTAGGGGGTTTACCATGTCCAATTCGATAAATGCTAAGAACCGAGACAAGCACTCGGAAGAACCTGCACTTTCCAGCGACAAAAAAAATCTTGTTCAGTTTGAGTCTGGGAGTTCTTCCTCTGCTCTGCCGACTGAACTTAACCGAAAAATTGGCATGATAGATGCCGATCTTGATGATCTAAAAACAGAATTGAGTAAAGCCAACAAGGGTGTAAAGACAAAACTGTTGGATCTCAGTGAAAAAGAGATTGATCTTACAAGCAGAGTATCTGAAGCCTACCAGCAACTTGGTGATTTGGATCAGGCCTACCAATCGCTGATTGGTAAATCATCTCTGATCAGTAAAGAGATCAAGTCTGTCTCTAAGCAGTTGGTTGAGGTAACAGACAAAACAGAGTCTGAAATGGGTTCCCTGAATACAGATGTGCAAGCCCTGATCGAACGCACCGAAGAACTCTCCAGTAAATCAAGAGAGACAACTAAAGTCTTAAATAAGAGCATTAAAGACAATGCAAAAGTACTGAGAGAACTGGAAGGCCAGCTGTTAACTGAGATAAATGCCCTTGCAGCAGATAGTCAGCAACGGGATGAGACCCTGGACACCAAGACTGACAAGATAGGAAGTGATCTTGAAAAAGCTGAGGTAGAGATCAAGTCAAGCCAGGCTCGTTTAATTAAAATGCAGGCAGTCGACCAGGCTCTGGAGAAACGCGTTGCAAATATCGATGCTACTGCTGATGAATTAACTAAAAAAAGCCGCGAACTCTCCCGTTCTACAACCACACTGAACAAGCGTACTTCTGAACTATCCTCCGCCATTGAAGAGTTGAAAAACCAAACAGAAGAACACAGCGGTTTAATCGCTGATTTACAAGACAGTTCTGAGCATACTGCCAGGGCTCTCTATAGTCTGATCATGGTAGAAAAAAAGCACTATCGCATTCTCGGTCTCGCCATAGCTTTGCTAGTCGTAGGCATGCTGGGCTTTTTAGCCTATGACAATGCAAACTGGACAGCGGAAGAGCAGCATAACCTACAATTACAGAGCGGTGTCAACGACAACACAGAGCAACTTTTAATTAGCCAGAGTCAGATGGTAGAAATCGGCACTAAAAGCCTACAAACAGATAAAATCATTCAGGAAGAGATAACAATCCTCAATGATCAATTGACACAAATAGGAGACCAGGTCGATAGCTTGGATGGCAGGGTTAACAACATACGACCTAACAGTACATTTGGAAAAGACAATATAATTCACAGTGATCAATGGCTATCAAAGCAACCTGCCGAAAACTATACGATCCACTTAACCACTGTAAAAGAAAAACAGCAACTATATAAAATTACTGAGCGTTATCATAATCAATTACAGGATGTGCTTGCGTATATTCCGGTTACGGTCAACAAGAGCAAACAATTTGCACTGGTTTATGGTAACTACTCTTCCCGCAAGGAAGCAGAAAGTAGCATGAGTGGGCTTCCAAGATATATCGACCGTAAAATGCCATCAGTTCACTCTATGAAACAGGTTCAATCTTATATAATGCATTGACCCTCTACATATACTGCTGTTCCGGCACACCCTCTCTCTTCGGAGGGTGTGCAAAATAATAGGCGCGCCTGCAATATGATAGTTCTGCCAATTCAGGCCCTACACGCACTTCCCCAAGATTCATCATAAATTCTGCTGCCCCCTACGAACAGGGCTAAGATTGCAGGTAATTGCTAACCCTGTTCAGATCTCCACCCGATTCATGAAATGAAATATTCCCCAGTGAGCCGTGTGGTAAATTCGGTAACACTCAACCGGATCACAGTGCTACTTGTACATTCTCTAGTGGTTATGCCTATACTATGGATTTGAATCTTGCGTTACATTAAAAAAAATAATTAAAATCCACAGGACATCAGAAACAAGTCCAAGCCGAGTAGAATGTCGATCAAAATATGATCACATACACTCTTCACTTATTCAGCTGATTTCCAAACTAATTCGCTTCGAGTGAACCTTATGAAAAAAACTATACTATTTTTTATTCTCTACCTCATCACCTCAACCTGCTTGGCTGAACCAGATTTTCTTGTCGAATCAGACTGGTTATCTGAACATATTGATGATGATAACCTGGTCATCCTCGAAGTACGTTATCACCCCCATCGCTACTATACAGTCGGACATATACCCGGAGCTATACAAGTACAACGCTTTAAGGACTTGGGAGATAACCAGGGATATCCTTTGATGCGGTTCCCTTCACGTGAACAGTTCCAATCCAAACTACGTGAATGGGGCATCAACAATGACACGACATTGGTTTTGTATGATGACTCAAACACCGCTTTGACTACACGCATCTACTATTTATTGGAACTCTATGGCTTTAACACTCAACAGGTAAAGATTCTCAATGGTGGTACAGTCGAATGGAGCGCATTCGAGGAGATAACAACTGAAGCCACACCACAGCCAGAACCAGGCAATGTGACTTTAAAACCGGCCAATCCTGAGATGTATGTAGAGTGGACCGATGTTTACGACGACGTCGTCTCGCGACGAGACCCAAACACAATATTACTCGATGCTAGACCTCACGCCATGTATACAGGCAAAGAAGTCAAACACTCCATATCCGCTGGCCATATCCCGGGGGCAATCAATATTGTTAGCCTGGATGGAACCAGTGCACAGAAATGGCGCTCTAAAGAAGAACTTGCAGATCTTTATAAAGAGATATCAAAAGATAAGACCATCTACGTTTACTGTCATGATGGCTTTCGAATGAGCCTGGCCTACTTGCAGTTGAAATATCTCGGTTATAAAGATATCAGACTCTACAATGGGGGCTGGTCACATTGGGGTAATCGCTTAACACTACCTGTTGTTGAAGGTGAAGAGGCTTACAGTGGAGATTATGCACTCTAAACCACAACACCTCTGGCTCATCAACACCATTTATAAATGCCCTACTCCCTGAAAATGTGCAGGGTGGGTAATCAAAGCAAACGCTTTACTTTTTTTACACCCTCTCCCCCAGGGAGAGGGTGTAAGCTGTTAACAGCGAACTTTCAGATAGATTTAATAGCTACTGTAATGTTAATCAAAACAACAACGCCAAACACCTATTACCCATTATAAAAAATAGGGCAACTTAATATATCGGGTCCAGTTGTTGCAGGATTGCCTGTAGTTAGGGAGTAAAACAATCTCTCTATAACAGGCTCTGAATAACCACTAGATTTACCTGATACAACGTCCTCATATCAAATCATCGAGGAGTTTCAGTGAAATTCTGATATTGATGGCCATGCCATATTGCCCAATCCTTGGCGACACACCCACATCAATTTGAGACCACTTAAACCCTGAACCCGATATATTAAGTTGAGATATATAACCGATAAAAAGTCGATATATTTGGGTTCTTGTATACCTGTTTTACACAGCACCCTTCGGTCTGTAAATACGAGATTACCCTAGTAGGGCTTACAGTAAATTCAGTGACTCTCATAGTCCTACAACTGGGATACCATGATAAGCTCGACATGATGATTGTCATTGAGAGGATTTCTATCACTTCGTATTCTGTTACTTTTCTGGAGTGACATCATGAGTCTTGACAGAGGCACAAAAATCTATGCTGGGATTCTTGGTAGTTTAGTGGCAATAGGCCTGCTCGCATGGCTGAGTAGCCTTGATTTTCGCTTGAGTGAGATCGACTCAATGCTAGACAATGATATGGAAATATCCTCCTATCCCTATCACTTCAAAGCGTTAGAAATCCGAGGCTCTACTGCTATCATGTCCACCCCAAGAACCAACGCCGTACCGGCCGTAAAGTTTCTAGCCATGATCAATCCGGGACTCAGTAGAAAGAGTGATCAAGATCCAGAAATGATTGAAGCTCAGAAGAGACTGGGTGCCATTCAAGGCAAGGTACGTAAGCTTGTGCTAAGTCGTGAGGACATAGATAAGGTCAACTGGCGAATAGATAAAGAGTGGTATTCTCAAAAGGGTGTCTGGATTAATTGAATACGGTTTATCGAGTTTTTTAGCAAAACATCAAGCTGATATTAACCTGAATCCGTGGGTTCATAGCGAGCGCAGAGTGTTTTATTCAGAGCGATTACGCATAAAGTCTGCTGTATTTGAAAAGGCTTGATACAGCTCCTTTTGAAAATCCTCACTCAATCCCATCTGTTCCATAGCAGACTTCATGCAGGCCAACCACTGGTCCCTCTCTTCTATACCAATACTAAAAGGTAGATGTCGTGCCCTTAGCCTTGGATGGCCATATTTCTGCACATAGAGACTGGGGCCACCCAACCAACCAGACAAAAAAAGAAACAATTTCTCCCGCGACATTTTTAGCGTTTTAGCATGCAGTTGACGTAATGTAGTTAAATCTTCCTGCTCATCCATGATGTCATAGAAGCGATCTACCAGCTCTCGCACAGATTTTTCACCACCTATTTTTTCGTAGGGAGTTGGCAATGATTGCATAGCTTAAAACACCTTTAAAAAAACAATTATTTCCAGCCACTTTGGTCGGAATGGCAAATTAAACAGAGATACCAATCTGATTCAAGAAGAATAATCAATATCAACCCAATAACATCTTGCCAGGTTGACTCTCAATTGTTACTGAATATGTGGTGAAAATATCTTACCAACCACTTTTTATCTAACCCTAATCAAAGGCCACTAAAAAAGACCTTCCTCTAATACATGATTAAAGCCCTTATTTCTTAGTGCAATTATATTTGTATCATTTTATAAATAATATTGTACACTATGTATAACTATTACAAATATGCGTTAAGTTCATGAAAGAACAACCCTCATATACCAGCGGTTATTACCCAATACGCAAGGTCGCCGAACTAACCGGCATAAATCCAGTGACCCTTCGGGCATGGGAGCGCCGTTATGGATTGATCAAACCAGAAAGAACACCTAAAGGACACAGGCTCTATACAGATGAACATATTCAGCTGATACGCCGGATTATCGGTCTTATAGATAAGGGTATTTCCATAGGTCAGGTTAGGCATATGCTTGCCGACAACAGCTCTCCCCTTCTAGCCCTCGAACCTGCGGAACCAGTAGAGAATGACGCATGGACTATCTATCGCAGCAGAATGCTTCAGGCTATTGCTGAGTTTGATGAGATCGCATTGGACAACAGTTACAACGATGCTCTTTCCCTCTACCCCATCGAACTGGCAACACGACTGCTTATACAACCCATGCTTCACGAACTTCATCAAAGACGGAACTGTCAACCTTTGGGGGAAGTGGAAATTCGATTTTTCCATACCTATTTACGTAACAAGCTTGGTGCACGCTTTCATCACCAGGTCACCCATACCCAAGGAAAAAGAGTACTTGCTGCCTGTCTTCCGGGTGAGTTCAGCGAAGTAGAATTATTACTGTTCAGCTTAAAAGCAATGAATCAAGGCTACAGACCTATATTGCTGGGCCCGAACATAGCCCTGGAGCAGGTCCCACTTGTATTAAACCGAGCTCATTGTATTGCACTAGTCCTCTACGGCAGCTTTGAACCTTCAACCGCTTTGTTACAAACACATCTGCCCGCGTTGATTCAGAAACTGTCAGAACCGGTATTTGTGGGAGGAACCATTACCAAGACACACCAACATGAAATTTTAGAAGCGGGAGCGATACCTCTAGCTTCAGATTTAGCCACTGCTGTTATACAGATTGACGATAGATTGCCCGATCAAACCTCCTGATGACCGCGGCAATACTATGGTTCAGACGGGATCTTAGACTCACGGACAATCCAGCCTTACAAGCAGCACTGGCACACGCCACAAAGTTGATACCAGTCTATATCCATGCCCCTGATGAAGAGGCCCCCTGGAGCCCCGGTGCGGCTTCAAACTGGTGGCTACATCAAAGTCTTACTGAACTCGACAAATCACTACGTAAGCTAGGCTCATATCTAGTTATTGCTCATGGAAAAAGCCAAGCTGTTTTAGCGAAACTGGCTATTGACCATGCATCAACAGACATATTTTTTAACAAGCTACCTGATGCAATATGTCAGCAACGGGACAACCATGTCAGTAAACATCTATCTAAAGCTGGTATTACCTGCCACAGCTTCAATGCCGGTCAACTGACAGATGGCCAGCAGCTACAGCGTCTCGATGGTGGCTGCTATCGGGTATTCACCCCATTCTGGCGCGCCGCTCTGAAACAGGGATTTTCATCTACCCCACCATCACCAGCTCCAAAAGTCATCCCCCCTCCTCCTAGGCTCATCAAATCTATATCACTGGAAAAGTTGGGACTATTGCCATCTTTAGACTGGCATAAGGGCTTCAAGGTCCACTGGAGCCCTGGAGAACAAAGTGCACTGAAGCAGGTTCGAAGATTCTTTGATAAATCGGTTAATGCTTATGTGGAGGGACGTGACAGACCTGACCATGAAGAGACATCCCGCCTCTCACCCCATCTCCATTTCGGTGAAATCAGTGCACAACAAATCGTAAGAGGCATGCAAAGTAGACTCGGATCTGATTCCACAAGTCCCGTTGATAGTGGCCCAGGACAATACCTACGCCAACTGGTATGGCGTGAATTCGCTCACTATCTGCTTCTACACTACCCCGATACTGATCAACAGCCTTTTGATCCACGCTTCAAAAACTATCCGTGGCTTAGGGGCAAACGTGCCAAAATATTGTTAAATCGCTGGCAACAGGGTGAAACAGGAATACCCATTGTTGACGCGGGTATGAGAGAACTCTGGCAAACCGGCTGGATGCACAACCGGGTGCGTATGATCGTTGCTTCGCTGTTAACTAAAAACCTAGGTATCCATTGGTTGGAAGGTGCAAAGTGGTTTTGGGATACCCTGGTTGATGCTGATTGCGCAAACAATTCCATGGGATGGCAATGGTGCGCAGGATCTGGAGCAGATGCCGCACCCTATTTTCGGATATTCAATCCTGTGCGTCAGGCAGAGCGTTTTGACCCTAATGGAGACTATGTCAGGCGCTGGATCCCGGAACTGTCTTTATTACCAAACAAGCATTTAAATAGACCTTGGGAGAGCCCCTCTTCTGAGCTACTCAAGGCAGGTTTAAAACTTGGAAAAACCTATCCCAAGCCAATAGTTGATTTACAGACATCCAGAAAAGAGGCCCTGCAACGCTGGGAGAGAGTTAAAAATCTCACGACCATTGGAATTGCGCGAAAATGAATCAATCAGTACCAAAAAAACCAATTATCGGTGTCAGTGCCTGCTTGCTGGGACATCAGGTACGCTACGATGGTGGACATAAACGTGACAGTTTTATCGTGGACCATCTGCAGGAGCATCTAGATTTCCTGCCCATCTGCCCTGAAACAGGGATTGGTCTTGGTATCCCACGCCCAACAATTCGTTTAGTTGGCAACCCTGAACAGCCCCACTTGGTTGGTGTTAAAGATCCAAGTATAGATTTGACTGATAAGATGCAACTTTATGCACTGGAACAGACCAGAAACCTTCATCATTTATGCGGTTATGTTCTAAAGAAGAGTTCACCAAGTTGTGGAATGACAAGGGTAAAGGTCTACTCTGAAAAGGGGACTCATTCTCTAGCCAAAGGTATCGGCATTTTTGCGGGCGTTCTTCTGCAGAACCTGCCATTGCTACCTGTTGAGGAAGAGGGCCGACTCAATGATCCCACTCTACGCGAAAATTTCATCAACAGAATTTATGTGTATCAACGGTGGCAAGCTTTACTCAATAAAGGACTTACTGCTGCAGAACTGATTGCCTTTCATACGGATCATAAATACCTTGTCATGTCTCATTCACAAGCTGGCTATCAGAGGCTCGGACGACTATTGTCAAACTTTTCTGATAACGGTCTGGATAAGATTGCAGAATTGTATATAGAGGAACTGATGAACACTCTTAAACGCCGGGTCAATCGAAGCCGTCACGTTAATGTTCTCCAGCACATCATGGGTTATCTGAAAAAACGTATCAGTTCTGATGATAAGGTAGAACTAATAGAATGTATTGAAGCTTATCGTAGGAAAGAGACCCCTCTGATAGTACCGATGACGTTGCTTAAACACTATTTCAGGTTACATCCGGACAACTATATGTCGAGACAAGTCTACCTACAGCCTCACCCTGAAAAACTTGGATTGCGTAATGAGCTTTAGAAAATGAACTGACTGAACCTCCATGGGACATTCAAGCAACAGATCCATATGAATGCACGTCATCAATTACGTCGGGATACTTTACACATAGCGTACAAGAAAAATCTCACTATTCTACAGGTTGTTGTTTCCACGAAAGATATTTTGCGTGGCACTTTACTTGCAGCTGAGTTCAGATAAGCATGTAGAGATATACTCAACCTAAAAAAGGCCTGGGTCTCATATGGGCTACCTTCGCAGTTTTGTGTTGCTACTTGTCCTGATAACCAGCGCTACTTGTTTGGCGCAGGGCGGTGGCGCTCTATTTGTGTATTTACCCATCACTCAGGGACATCCAATCCAGGCAAATGGATATTTTATTCACGAAAATTCAGTCTCTATGGAGTCCACTCTCAGCACCAAAGAATATACGCCCCCCCGTCGAACAGATAAAAGCTATATTACAAAGTTCCGAGAGGAGAATAGTAGCAGTTTGATACAACCTTTATCCCTATTACTGACAGCCATCAGCTTGATCGGATTGGGTATCGCCACTCGCCTCAAGTGAGAAACGATTTATAAAGAGTCTGTGATCTGCTTCACTCAAACGGCGACAAACCTCACGCCCCAGATTCATGTATATCATCAGATACTGCCCATGATCCTGGCCATAGAGCTCTGCCAACTGTGCCGCCTTAATCTGAATAGCACGACAATCCTCCAAAGCCTTAACAGCTGCGCTGCGAGGTTTGCAATCCATCAACGCCATTTCACCAAAGCAGTCTCCCTGGTTTAGTTCTCTCAGCATATATACTCTACCCTGCCAGGTTCTATAGATAGCAATGCGTCCCTGCTCCAATATATAGATCGAATTATCCAGATCTCCTTCTTCGAAGAAATATTGCCCTTTTTTAACCTCAATGACTGATGCACTCTTAATTAAAAAATCAAGCGTGGTCTCGTTGACCCCGCCGAAGATTGGCATACCCTGAAGCATGCTGACTCTCGATTGATGCATATGCGCCCCATTGTTTTGATGCTAAATCACTAGTGTGGTGTTTCATACTAGTTTAGATGGAATTAGATAAACTATAAGGTTTTATCACTGCTGCCCCGTTTACTCCCTCTCCCTTCGGGAGAGGGCTGGGGTGGATTTGAAAGCTAACGCTTCGACTATATCTACCCCCTCCTATCCTTCTCCCAGAGGGTGAATGGAAGCACAGAATTGATAGTGATACCTCACCAACTCATCCGTAAATCAAAATTACTTCTGAACAATCAGTTACATTGGTAATAATGTAAAGTTAGTGGGACAGCTGTGAGGTTTTTTAGTGGTATCTGTTTATTTTCAGGCTGCTTGAAGATAGCGCTTGCGTATCTTTTCCAACACCCAACCTATGACAGGCAGGCTTTCATACACATACTCACCTGAATCCCAATAGTCGATGTGCTCTAGCACTTTACCTTCCCAGTTGAATTTCACTTGACTCATCCCCTCAATTCTTCGCTGTAGTGATTTGCCTTTGATAATATAGTGATATGTCCATGTGATATAACCCAGCTCACCATGTCCACAACAGTCATGAATTTCAAAATGACTGGATTCACACACATCAAACATGTGTTGAAAGATCCTTTTTACCGATGATATTCCCCTGACATCATTAAATGGGTCTTTGAATCGTACCTGATCGCTGAAGAACAGATCGCAGCGCTTCAATTCGTCTTTATCAATATTTTGAAAAAAGTGGCTATATCGATTAAGCCAACCTTCAATGTCACTCATTTCAAGAATCTCCGCATCAGTGCAAAATAGAGTCTATAGGGTAGAAACTTTATCAATTTCATAACAAGGGCAAAGCCAGTTGGAAATCTGATTTCAAAGCAACGGGATGGAAGGCTTTTCATGATCTCTTCAGCTGCTTCTTCCGGCGAAATCAGAGATGGCATTTTGAACTCATTTTTATCTGTTAAATCAGTAGAGACAAATCCCGGATTTATCAGTCGCAGAGTAACACCCTCTCTGATCAATTCCGGGTGAAGTGATTCAGCTAGATTGATGAGCGCAGCCTTACTGGCACCATAAGGAGCAGCTCCTGGCAAACCACAATACCCGGACAGGCTTGCAGTAATCAGTATCTCACCTGCATGGCGGCTGCGCATGTCTGGTAGCAGCGCAGCAAGACAATTAACCACGCCAAGGTAATTAGTATTAATCAGCCTATGAAACAGCTTTAAATCAAAATCGTTCAGCTTCATTGGTGTGTAATCACCTGCATTCAGAAACGCGATATCAATGCGTCCGTGCTGCTCCAGTATAGAGTCAACAGTTTGAATCACTGCTACAGGGTTCGTTACATCCAAAGGTACTGGTTGCACATTTTGCTGACCAGCCAGTTTGGCTGTAGCTTCTAGTCGTTCTTTATTTCTACCGGAAATCAGAACCTTACACCCTAGTTCATCCAGCGCTAACGCTAGAGAGCGACCAATACCACTACCTCCCCCGGTAATCCAGGCAATTTTAGTGGCCAAAAGGCTCTTTTCAGATAAATCCTGCATATTTTGTATACCTTTTCTATACAACAACAACTCTAAATATTTAGTTTTAGTATCTATTACACGTTGTTTTTATTAGTTATTTTTCAAGATCACTAAATTAATCACCATATCTTAAAATCACAACTGTACAACTATTGTAGTTGATTGTTGTATTTTTTTGTACAACACTTATACATAACAATAAATCGGGATAACTAATGTGAACCAGAAAGCAACCCAACGTATAGCTATCGTAGGCAGCGGCATTGCTGGACTTAGTGCTGCCTGGCTGCTTAGTGACAAATATGAAGTTGAACTCTATGAACAGAATGATTACGTCGGCGGGCACACCCACACTTTAGAAGTTGAAGAGGATGGAATACAAATTCCTATCGACACTGGGTTCATTGTCTACAACGAACCCAACTATCCCCTGCTTACACAACTATTTCGCTATCTGAATGTTGAAACAAAAAAAACAGATATGTCATTTTCCGTTTCAGTAGAGAATGGACGATTGGAATATGCAGGTGACAATCTAAATAAGCTGTTTGCTCAAAAACGTAACATTTTTGATCTGCGGTTCTTATCGATGATCAAAGAAATAGTGCGTTTCAATAATCAGTGTCGGGACTATATTTTGCTGAATGATCACGCGCTGACTCTCGGTGACTTTCTCGATCAGAACGGCTACAACCAACAATTTCGCTATGATTATCTGCTGCCTATGGCAGCAGCGATCTGGTCTTGCCCTACCAACACCATGCTCTCCTTTCCATTTAGTAGTTTCGTACGTTTTTTCCATAACCATGGACTGATAAATATAAAACACAGGCCACAATGGAGAACCTTGGCTGGTGGTAGTTATCAATACGTAAAAAAGATGACATCCATTTTAGGAGCACGTGTAAAAGTAAATCAGGAGGTTGTAAGTGTAAAACGTCTATCAGATGGGGTAGATGTTGTTACCAAGGATGGTCACAGAACCCGTTATGATGCTTTGATACTTGCTTGCCATGCCGATCAGGCTGCCATGTTGCTGGAAAACCCTAAACAGCTTGAGTCCAAGCTTCTGAATAAATTCCGCTATCAGGAAAACAAAGCCTATCTGCATACAGATTCTCATTTGATGCCAAAATCCCGCAAAGTTTGGTCATCGTGGAACTACTTATCTGATGGCAAACAATTGCAAGAGCGTGATGTATCAGTCAGCTACTGGATGAATCGTTTACAACGACTTGATAGCCAGAAAGATTATTTTGTCTCTCTCAATCCATTAGATTCACCCCGTGAAGAATATACCATTGCGGAAATGAGTTATGACCACCCAGTATTCGACAGCGCTGCACTCTATGCACAGGAGATGTTGGATGAGATACAGGGTCATGACAGGATCTGGTATTGCGGAAGTTACTTCGGTTATGGATTTCATGAAGACGCTCTACGCTCATCCGTCGAGCTGGCAGCGAGGTTGGGAGTGACTGAGCCCTGGCTAGCTAAAACCAATCATATCCCATATCAGCAGAATATTGATCAATTGGTTGCTCTTGCAAGAAGCACTGGAGTGTAATCAATGACTGATTCTAGCAGCAGAATTTATATAACCAAAGTTATGCATCAACGAAACTTCCCCGTTAAGTATCGTTTTTCATATCCTGTATTCAGTCTGCTGCTCAACCTCGACACGCTTGAGCAGGATTGCAAACATCTGCACCTGCTCTCGATTGATCGCTTTAACCTACTCTCTTTTAATCGTGCAGATCATGGCGCAAGAGACGGCACTTGCCTTAAAACATGGGCAGCAGGTCTACTGAGTGAAGAGAATATAGATCTTCAGGGAGGCACTATTCAGTTGCTCTGCTTCCCAAGATTACTCGGCTACGGGTTCAATCCAATCAGCATTTGGTACTGTCATCATCAGGACGGTAGGTTAAGAGCTGTAATCTGTGAAGTGAACAATACATTCAATGAACATCACTTCTATCTAATCCATGAAAATGGCAAGCCATTATCATGGCCAGTCAAAGCAGTGAAAAGTAAAAGATTGCACGTTTCACCTTTGATAGGCATGAAGGCTGAGTATCACTTTCGTTTCTCAAGACCTGGACAAAAGCTTGGTGTAGTGATCAATGAGTTTCAAGATAATAAATTGATGCTTACAGCAAGCCAATCGGGTGTATCACATAGTTTGGTGGACAGAAGCCTCTTAGCGGCATTGATGAGGACTCCCCTGATGACATTCAAAGTCATGGCCGCCATCCATTGGCAGGCATTAAAAATCTGGTTACGTGGGGCACCTTTCTTCAAGAAACCTCAACCTCCTAAGGAGCAGATTTCATCATGAGCAGTCTACAGACACAATCCATCCAGCGACTCACTTCACGCACTGATCTTATTGATGATTTTCTGAGCCGACTGGATTGTTTAGCGTATGGCACATTAGAAATCAAGATTAATGGAAGCCAGTTTATTCTAAATGGCAAAGATTCTGGAGGAACTGCGCGTATAGAAATAGTCCACTTTTCGGATTTCGTCAAAAAACTCTATATCAAGGGTGATATAGGTTTTGCTGAGTCATACATGGCAGGTGATTGGAGAAGTCCAAACCTTACAGCACTCTTACACTTACTGGCTAAAAACAGACATAGATTCACCAGACTGCGTAGAGCATCTCGTGTAACCAACATGGTAAATCGAATACGTCATTGGGCCCGACGTAATACCAGACAAGGCAGCTCAAAGAATATCGAAGCTCACTACGACCTTGGTAATAGTTTCTACAGATTGTGGCTGGATAGCAGTATGACCTACTCTTGTGCCCTGTTTAACAGTGATCAGGAGTCTCTTAAAAATGCACAATATAACAAATACCAAAGAATTCTTGATCTGATAGAACCTAAGCCCGGCTCTAAGTTGTTGGAGATCGGATGTGGTTGGGGTGGGTTTGCAGTTGCTGCTGCAGAACGTCAATTAAAAGTTGATGGTATTACACTCTCACCATCTCAACTATCCTGGGCAAATGAACGGGTTAAATCCGCGGGATTCAGCCGTGAAGTCAATCTGACTCTTACTGATTATCGCGATATCGGTGGTCAGTATGATCATATTGTATCCATAGAGATGTTTGAGGCTGTTGGTGAAGCCTATTGGAGTGAGTATATGGAACAAATATCTACTCATCTTAAAGTTGGTGGTACTGCAGCATTACAGGTAATAACACTTGATGAAACGGCCTTCAAAGAGTACAGAGCAAAACCTGACTTCATACAACGTTACATATTTCCTGGAGGCATGCTTCCACCTATCTCCACACTAACGGATATAGCTGGTGAGTATAACTTGAAGCTTTTAAAGGATGATTGTTTCGGACTTAACTACGCTGAAACATTAAAACAGTGGCAGATTAATTTTAACCAAGCAAAAGAGAAAATATTGGAACAAGGTTTCGATAAACGTTTCATACGTATGTGGCGCTATTATCTCAGCTATTGCGAAGCGGGTTTTCTCGATGGCCGCCTAGACCTGCATCAAGTCTTATTACGTAAAAGCAGATGACCTAATGAGCCTATGGCAAAAACAACTGCTATGGTATGGCCTGCCAGGGTTTCCACTGGCGTTTTTAGGACTACCTCTGGTTATATTCCTACCTCCAACATATGCCGAAGAGTTCGGTCTGGGCATGGCAAGCGTCGGACTACTATTAATGTTTTCCCGTCTATGGGATCTTTGCACCGACCCACTTGCCGGTTATTTGGGTGATCGAATTAACATCAAGAGCGGACGCCGAAGGATAATGATATATAGTGGCGCTCCGTTATTGTTGATTTCCTGTTACATGCTGTTCATTCCATCTAGCATACCGGATGGCGTCTACCTTTTAGTATGGTCTGCACTTCTTTATACCGGTTGGACATGGGTAGTGATTCCTTATACAGCCTGGGGCGCAGAGCTTTCTACAGACTACACCAGAAGGTCGCAAATCACATCAGTCAGAGAGATTTATGTCCTCATCGGGACATTAGCCGTTGTCACCATCCCTCTGCTTATTGTTGACCATCAAAGCAGGCAACTTTTAGAAATAGTTGGGGCTATTTTCATATTAACCTTTCTGCTTTCTATGCCGGGCCTCCTGTTTGTTCCGAATCATGCGAAACATGTCAAAAAAACTGGTTTCAAAGGTGGCCTGAAACTACTCAAGAGTAATGGACCATTAAAAAAGCTTCTGTTTGCTTATCTACTGAATGGTATTGCCAATGCCATACCTGCAAGCCTTTTTTTACTCTATGTAGAGTTTGCCTTGGGATTGAGTGAAAACTCATGGCTATTCCTCAGCATATATTTTGCTTCAGGGTTATTCGGTTTATTGGTCTGGTTACCCTTGTCTCATCGAATCCAAAAACACTCAGCATGGGCAATTGCCCTTCTATTCTCGTCATGCATTTTTATTTGGGTACCTTTCTTGCCTGCAGGAGAGATAGTCCCCTTTCTTTTGGTCTGCCTGCTCACTGGCCTCAGCCTAGGTATCGACATGTCTCTGCCAGCTGCCATCCAGGCAGATGTGATCGATATCGATCGTGCTGAAGGTGGAGGTGAGCGGGCAGGTCTTTTTTTCGGTTTATGGGGTATGGCTACAAAACTATCCCTGGCTTTAGCTATTGGTCTAGTCTACCCCTTGGTGCAATTTAGTGGATTCGATCCACTTCAACCAACTGAGGAAGGCATACAGGCACTGATCCTCGCCTACGGCCTGCTTCCAATTCCATTCAAATTGATTGCAGCATGGATAATTTGGCATTTTCCCTTAGGCAGCCAGCAACTTACTATCTTGCAAAGGAGTAATCAAAGTGAACTTCAGCATCAAAGCCTGGTTCTGCATCCTGTTTCCGTTGACGACTCTGGGGTGTTCAAACATGAAACCCATTGACTATGCGGATACTCAACCAGAATTTGATCTATTTGAATACTTTGAGGGCGAGCAACAGGCCTGGGGGGTATTCCTTGACCGATTTGGGACACTGCGTAAGCGTTTCAAGGTTGATATTGTTGGCCAAGTCAATGATGACCAACTTAAGCTCGAAGAGTCATTCTTTTATGACGATGGCTCTACCCAAGAGCGTGTTTGGCTGATTCAGCGATTGGATAAGCACAACTATAAGGGTACAGCGTTGGATATTGCAGGTGAAGCAAAAGGGCAAGCATTTGGTAGCAGCCTTCAATGGCAATACCAGATGGATCTTTTGATTGACGGCAGGGATTGGCGGGTAAACTTTAACGACTGGATGTTTCTACTAGATAAAAAAACCCTAGTTAATAGAGCTGAAGTAACCAAGTTTGGTGTCAAGGTCGGAGAAGTCATACTTTTTTTTAAAAAGGGTTAAATCATGACTAAGCATACATATTACAAGACGCTCATTCTAACTATCGCATTTGTTACTCAATTTGTTATCTTTCAGGCCTCAGCAAACCAGGGTGTAAAGATCAAAGATGTTCATTTTGAACATCACTATTTTGCAGAAAGTGGAGACTATAAACTCAAAGGCGCTGGCATTCTGACATGGGGTATATTGATTGACCTCTATGCAGCAGCTCTCTACATTTCTCAAGACGATGATCTGCAGGACCGACGACTGGTAATTCACTATCTGGTCCCAATCAAAGCCTCAAAGATTCGTGAAGTAGCCGAGGAGTTCATATTGAAGCAGCAAGGAAAAGATAGACTTGAAAAAATGCGCGCTTCATTAAATAGACTTCATGCTGCAATGCACGATGTACAACCCGGTGATCGTTATGCCCTGACATCAACTGACCAAGGAGTGATTAAACTTGAACTCAACGAACAGGAAGTAATCTCCTTTTCAGATAAAATGCTTGCCAAGTCATACCTTGATATTTGGCTAGGAGAGAACCCTATTGATCAAGGTCTGAGACTAAACCTGATTGGGCAGTAACCAATTACAGTACTATTAAGGAGATTCTCCCTTGGCAATCGCCATATCGCAGATCAAATGCTTTGATGTTATCGGTTGGTTTCGACAGAATTACATCAGAGAAAGGTAGGTATATACCCCCCTGATTCAACCATCTGCTTCAATCAACTGCCTGGTTGTCGTAGAATCTATGTGAGCGACAACGATATTGATCCTGACATGCGCTCAACAACCAAATGGCATTTGTCTCTTGGGGTAATACAACATGAAGCAATTACCGATCAGTTTACAACTGCTCAAACAGGCATTAGATACCGCCAATGATGGTTTGGTGATCGCTGAACGGGAGGGTGAGGACACCATACTGTTGTATGTAAATAATGCTTTTGAACGGCTCACTGGCTACACCGAAGAAGATATCCTCTATCAAGACTGCAGATTCCTTCAAGGGGATGACCGAGACCAGGATGCTCGCCAGATCATTCGTCAAGCTATCGAATCAAACAAGCCCTGTCGAACCAGACTACGCAACTACCACAAAGATGGCACCCTGTTTTGGAATGAATTGAGCATTACCCCCATCATCAATGCTGAAGATGGATTAACCTACTACATCGGGGTCCAAAAAGATGTCAGTAGGGAAGTAGAAATTGAGCAAGAACTGGAACAGGCTAAGCATCGTATTCAACAATTAGAAAGTAAACTCTCAGGCAGTGATCTCTAAATTTGGCCTCATCATTATCGGTGATGAACTGCTATTTGGTAATAGGATTGACCAGCACCAGGCACATTTCCAAACATTACTCAGACAACATGGCAAACAACTCACCAGGTGTTGGATTCTTCCTGACGAGCAGCAGAGCCTGATCAGACATCTCTCTTTTTCGATGTGCGAGCAAATCCCGGTATTTGTTTGCGGCGGTATAGGTGCAACACCAGATGACCTAACTAGAAACTGTGCAGCTGAAGCATCAGGAGTATCTATAGAACGTCATTCTGAGGCTAAAAAACTGATCGAAGGTCAGTTTGGAGAATCAGCCTATCCCACACGCATTAAGATGGCGGATCTACCCTCAGGTTGCAAACTGATTCCAAATCCTCATAACCAGATACCTGGTTTCACCATTAACCATCACTACTTTCTTCCAGGTTTTCCTGAAATGGCCTGGCCTATGGCTGAGTGGGTGCTTAAAGAATACTATTCCGCTACCCGGAAAAACTTTCAGGAAAGATCTCTGCTTGTGTTGAATACCCCGGAAAGCAGTCTGGTACCACTTATGGATGAGATGAATCTGCAGTTATCCGATCTCAAGCTTTTCAGTCTTCCAAAGTTTAACAGCAAAGGATGTATCGAACTTGGATTACGCGGTGATGGTGAGATCGATTCCACTTTCGAAACACTTCAGAAAGCACTGATAGAATATGGGATTCCATTTCAAAAGTTTGAATAGCCTGATTTTCATGCCTGCTTCAGCCTTCGCAGCTCCTCAACAATAAACAAACTGTGATTTTTTGGATATACTTTTCTATAAATAGCGGCAATCTTACCATTTGGGTCGATGATAAAAGTCTGTCTCTTAGCGAACTTGAAGGGCCAGAATCGAAACAATGATCCATAGGTATTAGCAACCCTCCCCTCCTTATCAGATAAAATGAGAAATTCCAGCTGGTATTTTTCTGCAAATTTCAGATGGCTGATCTGATTATCTGTGCTCACCCCAAGAACTATTGCTTCCAGTTCTTCAAATACAGAATGTTGATCTCGAAAAGCACAGGCTTCTGCAGTACAGCCTGGTGTATCGTCCTTCGGATAAAAATAGAGTATTACCCAATTGCCATGATAATCCTTTAGGCTATGTGCTTGTCCGGTTTGATCATCGAGGATGAACTCCGGTGCTGAATCACCTACTTTCATAAAACCTGTTTCCTAATCATAGGTAGCCATAATCTATTGTCATCCGTTATCGACTTCATATTGGCATTATAGATACCACAAGAATACCGTGCTCTTTTTGTACGACTATTATTAATTAAGATGTGACTTTTTGTATAACTCAGAGTCTTAATATTAACCCGGTACCTTAATAGGTAGGCACGCTTAGGCCTCTCCTTTTACATTCCAACTGTTAGGGTCGATAAGAAGGCCCTGATCCTACCTATTAAGGTGCCGGGTTAATAATATAGCTATTAGATCAATCTTGCCGGAGAAAAGCATGAAAGTTGCAATTTTAGGTGGCACTGGGTTTGTCGGCCAATATCTAGTGGATGCTCTGGTGAAACAAGGCGACAGACCAAAAGTATTGATTAGACATGCCTAAGCAGATTCCCATGGGTGGAGACAAGGTTGAATGGTATCCAGGTAATGTGGAAGATAGCACGAGTATAAGGAAATTACTGGAGGATTCAGATGCAGTCATCTACAACATAGGTATTCTCAGGGCCTTTCCCGAACAAGGTATCACGTTTGAAAAACTGCAGTACAGAGGAGTAGCAAAAGTTGCAGCACTGGCCCAGGAGATTGGAGTAAAACGATTTATTCTGATGAGTGCTAATGGGGTTGAACAAAAGCTGACAACTTACCAACAAACAAAATTCGCTGCAGAAGAGAACCTTAAACATACCCAACTGGACTGGACCATTTTTCGACCCTCAGTCATCTTCGGTAATCCTCATGGCCGACAGGAATTCGCGTCTATGCTGAAAAAGGATATTATTTGCCCACCGCTACCCGCGCCACTCTTTTACGAGGGATTAATTCCCCATGACCCAGGCGGCTTTAAACTCTCACCTGTACATGTAGAGGATGTAACCCAGGCTTTTGCTCAATCACTTGCGAACCCAGAAACACTAAGTAAAACCTACACAGTGGGAGGACCTGAAGAGTTAAGCTGGAAGGAAATCCTTACGCTAATTGCTCAGGCCAGCGGAAAAAACAAACTTATGTTACCGGTTCCCTCATTTGCACCCAGCATGTTTGCAATGATGCTCGATAGATATCCCTGGTTTCCTATCAGCAGAGATCAGATTCGTATGCTGACAAAAGGCAATACCTGCCGCGGCGACGAAATTTTCGATATATGTAACATTCAACCAAAGACATTTAGTCCTGAGACAATTAAATATCTTAGCGGTGAACATAACACAGGACAGGATGATACTGCGCCTGCCCGCTAGTGGCCTTACAGTCGGTATAGTAGGCCACGAGGCTAATAACAATTAAAACCGGATTTCATCATCATGCAACAAAGTATTTTACCAAAAACTCCTCATAGTCCGGTTCCGGAGAGCCGAGGCATGAGGATGCTAAAACTGGGTCAACTGGCAAGCGGTATGGCAGGAGGCGCTTTTACCGAAGGTCTCAAACGTGTGCTTAACGGTGACTCATTGAGCCCATCCACACTGCTGCTTACATCAGCCAATGCTAACCGCCTATCTGATCAACTTGCTGAGCTTCGTGGCGCCGCTATGAAGCTTGGACAGATGATATCCATGGAAGCAGGAGATCTGCTTCCTACGGAATTCAGTCAACTACTTGCTCGGTTAAGAGAAAATGCTAACCAAATGCCATTGGGGCAAGTAGCCAGGATTCTGGAACAAAACTGGGGAAAAAACTGGGACCAGCAGTTCAAGCGGTTTAGTTTTACCCCCATGGCAACAGCATCAATCGGGCAGGTTCATGAAGCGATAACCATAGATGGGCAACATTTGGCAATTAAGATTCAATATCCTGGCATTCGTAAAAGCATCGACAGCGACGTTGACAATGTTGCAACACTTCTAAAGCTAATTCGTATGATTCCTGATGAACTGAATATTGAAAATTTACTTATTGAAACTAAACGGCAACTGCATCAGGAAGCAGATTACATTCAGGAAGCTGCAAACCAAAACTCATACGCACAGCTATTGGGATCAGCAAATGGGTTCACAATACCCACCCCAGTTGATGAAATGACAACCAGTGAAGTACTCAGCATGGATTTCATACCTGGCATCTCATTGGATCAACTGACACAACTCCCATCTGAAACTCAAAATGCTGTTGCCCACCGATTGTTATGGCTGTCACTTCAAGAAACATTTCGTTGGGGAGTGGTTCAAACTGATCCGAATTTTGCAAACTATCGATATGACAACGAAACTGACCAGTTAGGTCTGCTTGATTTCGGTGCTGTTCGATATTATGAAAAACCTCGCATTGTAGCATTCCATAACTTACTACGCAGTTTACTGGAGGGTGGCAAAGAAGAGGTGGAGCAGGCGGCAATTGAGGTGGGTTATCTCGACCCTCACGCCCCAAAAACATACCGAACCGCGGTCTGCAATCTATTAAATGATGTTGCAGAACCCATGAGACTGACTGGAAGCTACGATTTCGCCAATTCAGATTTGATGACGCATATGGGTGAGCAGGTGATGGAGCTTCGCCTTAATCAACGATATTGGCACCTGCCACCTCATGATGTTTTGATGCTGCACCGTAAGCTGGCAGGACTCTATCTTGCCTGTGTACGATTAAAAGCCAAGGTCGATGTGCGCGCCCTGGTTGTTGATGTTTTAATCTATTAACCCGGCGACTAAGTATGACTTTTCGACTTTACTGGCCTGCTACCCATGCTAAGTATACACCTAGTGCTCCCTACCCTTCCGGAGGATATTTTTTAATACGCCAGATTAAAATTGAATGAAATGCCCTTGGCTTCTTCATACCAACCACTCTCAGCATGGTGCGGCAGGCCGCACCCTACCTTTTGCTCTCCGCAATAAATTACACAACCGCTTAGCAATCCCGTTCCGGCACGAATGAAAAATGCAATGATCCCTACAGGGGCATAGTAGTCGGGCACAGTTTTTCTGGTTACCTCCTATCCTTCTCCTGGAAGTAAAAGAGATGCTCTCTTTGATATTGGCACATTAACTGAGCTTAAAAAATCAATCTATAGCTCTGTCCTATTTTACTTGACCAGATCAACATCTTTGCTGGAAAGAAGTAAAAAAAGAGAGAAGTGGTTGGTAGCGGATTTCGCCACTCAAACCCCATAACTACTCAAAAAACCACCATGGCTAATTACTTTTTTCGACTGTTGAAGGGTTGAACCATTTAAGTAACACTAATCCAACCACGGCAGAAAGCCCAGAGCCCAACAAAATACCAATCCGGTCACCCATAATCACCGCACCCTCCCCACTCTGCTCAAATGCCAGGGAGGCAATGAACAGGCTCATGGTAAATCCAATCCCGCAAAGTATTGAAGTAGCAAAAAATCCAGACCAACTTGCTCTGGTGGGTAGCCGGGCGAAACCCAATAAAATTGCACCGCCGCAAAATAGCAGAATACCTAAAGGTTTACCGAGAAATAGTCCAGCGGTGATGCCTAAAGGTATGGGTTCAAGTAAATCGTTTACACTTAAACCTGAAAGTGAAACCCCTGCATTGGCAAAGGCAAATACCGGTAAGATCAGAAACGCAACCCATTGATGCAGGCCATGTTCAACCTCCCTTAAGGGGGAGCGATTTTCATCTTTCGGATCTTTGATTGGGATCACTAATCCCAGCACCACGCCGGCAAGTGTGGCATGTACACCAGACTTCAACACTGCTATCCAGAGAATAACCCCAACGACCAAATAGGCAGATAAACGCGTTACATTTTTAAAATTCAATAGAAAAAGGATCGAAATCATGGTCACTGCTAGAACCAAACTGGAAAGGGAAAGATCAGCAGTATAAAAAATCGCAATGATGATGATCGCACCCAAATCATCAAAGATAGCCAGGGCCATCAGAAATACACGTAGAGAGACCGGCACCCGATTTCCAGCCAATGAGAGAATACCCAAGGCAAAGGCGATATCAGTCGCAGCAGGGATAGCCCAGCCACTCAGCGCAATAGGATCTCCCGCATTAAAGGCATAATAGATAGCAGCTGGAACCAGCATACCGCCAATCGCCCCCAAACCTGGCAAAATAACTTGATCAGCACGAGACAGCTCACCCTCTAGAAACTCCCTTTTCACCTCCAAACCTATAAGCATGAAAAAGACAGCCATTAAGCCATCATTGACCCATAAAAGCAGTGGTTTAGCCAGCTGTAGAGCTCCAACTCGAATCTCAACTGGTGTATTCAACAGTGCATCGTAGATCCAGTTTAGGGGAGAGTTCTCCAACAACATTGCAAATATTGCAGCAAAAATCAGGATAATGCCGCTTGCAGAATCCCTTCTCATAAAATCCTGAATCCATTCCGAAAACTCTTTAGCATATACGTGATTGTTATTCATGATTATTTAATACCCTTCTGCACTGCTATTAACCCGGCACCTACCTATTAAGGTGCCGGGTTAATATAACAGGTCCAACTTGACATGTGACAGTTCACTACCTGATCACAACTATCCAATAAAAGGAGTTAGATTTGCAGGGTTGTTTTTCCGGACATGCCTGCTTAGACCGATAAACAATTGTAACCCGCCTGCCTTTCTTGAGCCCAGCACAGATAGAAGCTTATCAGCGACGCCAGGGTCACATCATAGCCAGTAAATCAGTGCGATTTTATCGTTATATTTACCAGACACCATTATAGATTACGTTCAACAATCTGTCTTTTTCTATATCTGAATGTGTGGGCCTTAAAGAAGGTCTATCGATCACAGGTATTCTACAATTCACAAATAATCAAAATAGTCTCTGACCCTATGGAAGCAGATAACTTCCTGATTACCCCCAGCCCTCAGCAAACATTCGTAATCTAGGAGTATGTTTGGCTTGATTCCTAGTCTCAGCTTTGTAATTCAAACACAATCCATTTAGGGTAATCAGCTATTTCTTTGCGTGCTTGGTGGCTTTGCGTGAATCATTTTTGTTGGGATATAACCTGATACACAGAGTAGCTGTAATTTATCATTTTTATAACTCACAAAGGCGCAAAGAACGCTAAGGGAAAAGCAGAAATGGATTTCTTACAGCTTAGAAGCTGTCTGTTTATTACTACAACAACTCTTTTATGGCTTTTACCAATTGCTGGCTCTGAGGTTTAACCTGACTGGGAAAACTACCAATCAATTTGCCTTCGCGGTCTAATAGATATTTATGAAAGTTCCAAGCTGGATATTCTCCCGCCTGGTTGGCGAGCTCTTTATATAGGGGATCTGCGTTTCCTTTACGTACATCTGTTTTTTCAAACATCGGAAACTCAATGCTATAGGTATTTCGGCAGAAAGACTGAATCTCTTGTTCAGTTCCAGGCTCTTGCGCACCAAAGTTATTACTGGGAAAGCCCAATACAACCAGACCACTCTTCTTATAATTACGATACAGCTGTTCCAAGCCATCATATTGGTACGTAAACCCACATTTGCTTGCTGTGTTTACAATCAAAACAACCTTTCCAAGATAGGCTTCACACAGGTTTATCTTTGAATCACCGGCGAGCTGACGTTTTTCAAACATTAGTGTACCAGGGCACTCCCCAGCACTAGCCTGGTACGTTATCAGCATCAGAGTGATTAATAGTATCCTCATTATATCCACAGACTACTGCTAGAGTGCACTAAGTGTTTATGTAGAGATTCCCATCGATATTGATTTCCCGCCTCATCGATCACCCCTCTTGCATGTCTATTATCATACATTTCCATTACTTGATCTGATTCTTCATTGAACCGGCTGGGTATCTGTTGCTGAATATAGGTTAGGGCCTTCTTAAGCGATTGTATAACCGCCCGGGATGTCACTGTGGCACCGGAAATTTGGTCAAATGCTCCACCGTCACGCTTAACCCCCCAATCATCCTGCTTTGGTGAAGCCAGAGAGCGTCCGTGAAACTGCTCTAACCAAGATGATCGCCTGGACTCTATCTTATCCTCCAATCCAGGAGTCTCATGGTGAGCCACAACCTCTACGCCTGAAAGAGTCCCATCTGAGAGTATCCCCACCAAAAGGGTGATCTTACCGTTATATCCATGTTGTGCCTCTACACTGAGCAGTGTGGCAATAAGCTGGCCTTTGCTTATTGCAGTATAAACAGTTATAGGTTCTCCACCATTGATCCACTCAGCTGATTCTAATTCGACCGGATGATCAAATGGCTGATTGTCGTATCGTTCTGATTCAAGCACCTGATTAAACGCCTGACGGATGGCTTCCCTCTGGTTTTCAAATATCTGCTCGGCTGTAGCCTGATGTACCAAACTCACCAGAGTTACCCCAATTGCAGTGAAAACCCCAACAGTCAAACCTGTTGAAAGTAGCTTGAATAAGTAATTGGAACCTCTGTTCATTACTTGTCCACTGCCTGCTTATATTTGAATTCAGTATCCATCAGGCGAAAAACGGCTATCAGCCTTCATCAATACCTTCATCAATCGGATTATGGATTATTTCATGAAGTCTACTGCCCGGTACGACCGAGTTCAGTATTTCAACCCCACTCTCCTCTATGACATGCATTTGTTGATCATAGAATCTTTCTGTCTCAAGAATCTGTCTTTCGTACCCACTCATGTCGCACCTCAATATTTGCACAATTTTTAGTAAATATTATTGTACATATCATGTACAACTATCACTTTAGCTATTATTCAGCCAATGTCCAGAAATGAATGCCTTGTAAAAACTAAGGGACTTAATGATGATTGACTCATTGCCTGTGAACGTACCACTTTTACTTATTTATATAAAAGTTGTACAAATTTCAGGGTAAACACAGAAATTTAAGCATGATCGCTTAATTCATATTGCATGGGATGCGAAAGCAAGCACAACAATCAGATTGCAAAAAAAAGGGGTGCTTGGCAGCACCCCGAAAGAAACCGGTAGAGACTACCGGTGGAGGATCATAAGTTAAACCTGAACCCACGGATTCAGGTTAAAAAACTATTTTATCCGCTCATCCAACCACTGCCCGATTGCAGGTGGAACTTGTTTCTGAGCTTTTCCGCTGACGTAAATGCCAATATGGCCGCCAGGAAAAGAGAGTTCGGTGTAGTCTTTGCTGCTGGTTCTATCACGCAGTGCACGGGATGCATCGGGTGGAACCAGGTGATCCTGTTCAGCGTAGATATTGAGTACTGGACAGGTAATATTCTTCAGATCAACCTGACGATCACCAATAGTTACGCCCCCCTCAAGGAAGCCATTTTTCTGGTAGAAGTCTTTAGTGAACTGACGAAAAGTCTCACCAGCTTGATCTGGACTGTCAAAGATCCACTTCTCCATACGCAGGAAGTTTTTCAGCTTGTCTTCATCTTCCAGAACATCCACCATGCTCAGATATTTCTGACCTGTAAGACTGAATGGCTTGAGGGAGAGAAATGTCCAGTTGAGTAACTCGCCAGGTACATTTCCCAAAGTATCTATGAGTAGATCAACATCCATATGCTGAACCCATGCAGAGAGCATGTTATCCGGCGTCTTGAAATCTACCGGGGTTACCATGGTAACCAGATTCTTTACTTTGTCCGGATGCATGGATGCATAGCAAAGGCTGAATGCACCTCCCTGACATATTCCCAAGAGGTTGATTTTGTCCAATTTATGACGCTTGCGAATGACATCGACACAGCGATCCAGATAACCATTGATATAGTCATCCATAGTGATAGCGCGATCGGCCTCATCGGGATAGCCCCAATCCACCAGGTAGACATCCTGGCCCGCTGCCAACAGATTCCTTACTGTTGATCGATTTTCCTGAAGGTCGGTCATATAGGGGCGGTTTACCAATGCATAGACGATCAGTGTTGGCACTGAACTCTGGACCACATCCGCGGGCGACTCATATCTGTAGAGGCGTAATTTATCTTCGGAATAGACCTCCACTTTAGGTGTAACACCTGCATCAATCTTATCTGCATTCAGCAGATTCTCGACACCTTTGCCCAGTTTACGGCTGTAGTCGAGCATCTCTTCGGCCATCTGATCCGGCCGGATATTAAATGGTTGCACGTCTGTTCTCCTCAATTCCTATCACGTGATCTTCACGATGACAAAGTTCGGGTATTTCAGCTTTTAGGCTGAGCCTTTTTGGTTGCGGCTTTCTTTTTCACGCTGGCTTTTTTCTTGGCAGCAGGCGCGGGTTTGGCCGGTACTTTGGCAGAAGTCGTTTTAGGCTGACTGGTTGCCGTAGAACGTAATTCAATCATCTGCTCTTTGAGCAATTCGATCTCAGCCTTCATGGACTTGGATTCACGACGGGATTCCTGTAGACGGTCCTGAAGGGTTCGAAGTTCGCGGCGGGTTGGCATGTTCAATCCACCCAGAGCCTCATCAACAACATGTCCCAGGCGCTGCTTCAGTTTCATCAGGCTGTTGACTAAAGAGCCGTGAATCTTGGCATATTCCGGGGTCATAACCTGCTCGCCATAAACCTCTTCACTGCTGCTTACCCAAAGATCGTAAAGTCCACGGGCACTATCGATCTGTTTGCCACTCTCTGACACTTCCTGGATTTTGTCCTTCATGCGATTGGCGGAGAGCAATCCCAGGTTGGAAAAGAACTGCATATACTCACCCAGACTACGTTGATACTGCAGCACGGAATTGGTCAGTTTTTTATATTGACCCTCTTCTTCGCGCATATAGCCAAGACCAGGGGCGCTCAGAAAACGTTCCAGCCCATCCTGGCTCGGCATATTTCTCAACATATCGCCAGGCATCAGAGAGAGAGAGGAGACCATCCGCTGCCAGTTATCCATAGGCATTTCCCAAAATGCCATCATTTTGTGCATGGCATCGTCACCAGCAGTCTCAGTGCCGTTAAAGACATTGTCCAGGCTGCCAGAGAACATCTTCTGTAAATCACTGACAGTGCGGTTTGCCGCATCCATCCAGTTAGCACTGTCATGTGCGTGACCGTAGTAACCTTCCGCCATACGAAAGTAGTTCTTGGTCTGCTCCATCATCTTGCCCATGAAGTTACCGGTCATGTCATTCGATGATGGGGATATTGTCTTCCACCAGTGATCCATGGCACTTTCCATGGGAGACTTTGGGGTTTCCACACCCATCGCCTTACGGCTCATATCAGTCAAGTTTTCCCAGTATTGCTGCTGGACCTTCATCCAATCCTCATTCCAAAAAGCTGATTCACTCATGGTATTGTCTCGTCGTTATGTCACTTTGGTCTTTGTGTTTCATTTGGGTTGTACTGCCATTTGCCGCTTATGGTTGTCTGATCGACCACAAAGGACTATAAAAAACCCAGCAGTGAACACTCATACCCACTAAGCTAGCAATAAAATTTGTGCGCTGCAACATTTTTTGTTAAAACATATTCCACGGTTGGCCTAATCATGGTGCAGTGCGATTATCCGGAGCCACCAAGCGTCATTCGTTAAGAAAGACTGACAGAGATCTATAAACCAAAAATTTTGAGGATTACCCAACGTGAGCGAAAACATAGTCATCGTAGGAGCAGCCCGCAGCGCCATTGGTACATTTAGCGGCAGCCTGGCCAGCGTCCCAGGACACCAACTTGGCGCTACTGTCATCAAAGGTTTGCTGGAACGTTCTGGTGTTAAGCCAGATCAGGTGGATGAAGTTATTCTAGGACAGGTTCTAACTGCGGGAACAGGTCAAAACCCTGCACGTCAGGCAAGTATCGCAGCTGGTATACCGGTAGAGACTCCCTCACTGACCATCAACAAAGTCTGTGGCAGTGGCCTTAAGGCTGTCCATTTGGCAATGCAGGCTGTTGCCTGTGGCGATGCTGAGATTGTTGTGGCTGGCGGTCAAGAGAATATGAGCATGTCACCTCATGTCCTTCCGAACTCTCGCAATGGCAGCAAAATGGGTGATTGGAAGCTGGTCGACACCATGATCAAAGATGGCTTGTGGGATGCTTTCAATAACTACCACATGGGAACGACTGCTCAAAATATTGCTGACAAGTTTGGTTTCAGCCGGGAAGCTCAAGATGAATTTGCCGCTGCGTCACAGCAAAAAGCAGAGGCTGCTCTGAATGATCAGGTTTTCAGTGACGAGATCGTGCCTATTGAGATACCTCAACGTAAAGGTGATCCTCTGGTTTTCGACAAAGATGAATTCCCACGCGCAGGTACAACTGCCGAATCCCTGGGCAAATTACGTCCCGCCTTCTCCAAAGAAGGTACAGTCACAGCTGGTAACGCCTCAGGCCTGAATGATGGTGCTGCTGTGGTGTTGGTTATGTCTGAGAGTAAAGCCCAGGCATTGGGTCTTACCCCTCTGGCCAGAATTGTTGCATTCTCCTCAGCAGGTGTCGATCCAGCAATCATGGGTACAGGTCCTATCCCTGCCTCCACAAAATGTCTGGAGAAGGCGG
Organism: Candidatus Thiodiazotropha sp. DIVDIV; assembly: GCA_040506275.1. GTDB lineage: Bacteria > Pseudomonadota > Gammaproteobacteria > Chromatiales > Chromatiaceae > Thiodiazotropha. Next base: position 257,687 of record JBEVXD010000001.1, on the reverse strand, counting down.
GCTGGACAGCCAATGATTTAGACCGGATCGAAGCCAATGAGGCCTTCGCAGCTCAGGCCATGTGCGTCAATCAGGAGATGGGCTGGGACAAGGAGAAGGTCAATGTCCATGGTGGTGCGATCGCTCTGGGTCATCCCATCGGTGCCTCCGGATGCCGGGTACTGGTCACCCTGCTACACGAAATGAAACGGAGTAACAGTCAAAAAGGGCTGGCAACACTCTGTATCGGTGGCGGTCAGGGTGTCGCAATGGCCGTTGAAAAAGTCTAACTGAGATCTCCCTCCAGATGTGCTTTTTGGCCATCTGGAGGACGCTCCCATCCAAATTCCAGCCATTATTTCCTCAGTCAATCCAAAGAATCATTCTGCTCAATGCTTAGAATGTTGTAGACTGGTCAGATCGAATTATCAGCAATAGCAGCAGAAACATGTCAGATCGCATCATTAAAAAATATCCCAATCGCCGTCTTTACGACACAGAACAGAGTAAATACATCACCCTGACTCAACTCCGTCAGCTGATTGTCGGTGGTGAGTTGATCAAGGTTATCGACTCCACCACAGAAGATGACATCACCCGCTCCATCTTGCTGCAGATCATTCTGGAGAGTGAATCAGGCGGTAAACCACTCTTCACCGCCGATATGCTGTCTCAAATCATTCGGTTCTATGGTGGCACGCTTCAAGGCATATTCGGTAACTATCTTGAGCAGAGCCTGGGGTTGTTCACATCACAGCAGGAGCAGATCAAGAAAAACATCGGTGAAGACCCATTCAGCGCAATGACCAACCTGGCTCAAAACAACATGAAAATGTGGACTGACATGCAGAAAGATTTTTTTGCTGCTGCTGGCTTTTCAAGCACAAAAAAGGAAGATAAATAGTCAACGAGCTGACTCCAGTCATTCTCACGCTTAATCTATCTTATTGTTTTTAATAATAATTAAATAATATATCTTTGGACAGCGCCAACAACTTCTGTTAATGAAAAATAATTTGTGCGGCGCACAATTTTTCTTGACAACCTCTCGAATCTGCCTTATGCTGCACCGCAACAATGCTGCAACGCACAACCTACTAGGAGCACATATCATGGCAAACGCAAAAGAGAGCATCGAGATGATCAACGATTTCAACACTACCGGTTACGATAGTATTCGTCAGTTGACCGACATCAGCATGAAGACCTGGAATCAGGTTATGGAAGCACAGATGAATACTTTCAACAGCCTGATGACAACCAGCATGGATCAGTTGAAGCTTGTTTCTGAAGCAAAAGATTACCACGAAGTCGTTCGCGGCCAGATGGACATGACCCGTAAGCTGGGTGAAGAGATGATGACCAAGACCCGTGAAGCGGTAGAGATGAGCCAGAAAACCGGTGAAGAAGTACGTAGCTGGTACGAGAGCAACCTGGCTACCGCCAACGAGCAGATCAACAAAGCAGCAGAAAAGGCAGCTTAATCCTGTCCCTGATTTCATGTTGTTAAAACCGGCGCCTGGTGCGCCGGTTTTATCTATACAAATCCGTAGTTTCAAGACGGATTAAGTATTCTACCAATCAGCCTAGTTCCATAGCTCAGTTGAGTAGACATTGACCAGTAAGCGTCATTGGTTCGAGAAAATGGTTTGATTGAAATTTCAATGTCATGAACAAATGAATCCCTATTATTCAGAGTTGAGGAATTAGAATAATGAGCTGTAAAGACAAAATCGCTGTTGTCACTGGTGGTCTTGGTGGTATAGGTACCGCAGTCTGCCTGCGTCTAGCCCAGGAAGGTGCCAAAGTTGTCGCTACTTGTCATCCTGCAGAAACAGATCAGGTTGATGCATGGAAACAGACCCAACAGGAGCAAGGTGCTCAGATTGATGTCGTAGCAGGCGATGTTTCCACTCCTGAAGGTGGCGAAGCTCTGATGAGCGAGATTGTCGAGAAATTTGGCCAGGTGGATATTCTTGTAAACTGCGCTGGTATTACCCGCGACACCACCATGAAGAAGATGACTTCTGACCAGTGGGATGCAGTTATCGACACCAACCTTAACAGCGTATTCTACGTCACCCGCCCAATTTGGAATGGCATGGTGGACCAGGGTTTTGGGCGTGTTATCAACATCTCCTCAGTTAACGGTCAGCGTGGTCAGTTTGGACAGACCAACTATTCAGCAGCTAAGGCTGGCATGCATGGTTTCACCATGGCTCTGGCCTATGAAGGTGCCGCAAAAGGCGTAACTGTGAATACCGTATCTCCCGGTTATATTGAAACCGCAATGACTGCAGCAATGCGCGATGACGTCCGTGAAGCTATTGTGGGTGGCATTCCGATGCGCAGGATGGGTCAACCAGAAGAGATTGCACAGGCAGTGGCATTTCTCGCTGATGAAGCCAGTACCTATGTCACTGGCGCAAATCTACCTGTGAATGGTGGTCTTTTTATTCATTGATTTATCACTTCTCCCTCGAGTGATTATTTAACCCGGCATCCACTGCCGGGTTTTTTTTGCACAACAGGAAGTGTTTGGTTGGCAGGCTGAATAGATTTCCCGAACTACCCTCAATACTATGCACTTCAGTTTCAGAGCAGTGAATAGGGATAGAGCCAACGGCATATCCTTTACTCGTTCAGGTATGGTGGTAATCAGAAAGATTTGTCGCTTTTTCCTTAGCATTCGTTGCATCTTTGCGAGAGTTTTAAATATCAAGATTCAAGATTGATCGAGGTATCAGGTTTTATCCCTGAAAAATTGAATCTCGCAAAGCCACCAGCTACACAAAGAAAATACAGATTGATACAGTGGACTATATGAACCTAAATATAATCAAAATTTGATGTCGTAGGGATCGTCACCGAATGGGTCAGGCCATGCAGGGTCTTCAGGCCAGGCTGTGAAGCTTTTATTATTGAGTAACATCTTAATTCTCCGATAGTTATCTCTACTTCTATATACGCAATATCGGTGCCATAAGAAATAACTTAATGATTTACAGCAATATATGGGATTGGTGGAAGTAGATTCCTGCCCGGATGTAAAGCTATTCGACGCTCTAACTGTCAGATTTATCGCACTTTTCGGTAATATTCAACAAAAGTTTGCTAGCTGCCTGATTTCACTCAACACAACATCCAGGATGAAGTGTTAAGAATTTCGACACTTTTTGAGGGAAATACCGATCAAATTTTTTTCTGGTTAGATCTGAGGCTCAGTTATTGACTCACTGAGCACTGAACAACAAACCTCAGGTAAAACAAAGAGGTATCAGTCATTGAGATAACAGGAGCAGTCAGATCGCCGAGCTAAGGTGATTCTAGGCGATTTTTTAAAAGGTCAAAATGATCGACTGAAAAGTGGCCTATCTCTAAAACTATTCACAGCCCTTAAAAAATTCATCATCTGATACCAAAACATCACGGCATTGAGCAGTTGCATAAGTGAATCCACCAGGAACACTGAATTTATCCTGCTTCTCCATTGATACCAACTGTTTTGCAGCGCTGCATGACTCACGCTCATTACACTGTTTCTCTTTACCGCAAACCTTGGCCTGCAGCTTTTCACAGGGTGTCTTCTCCCCTGTATTGTTCTGTGTGCAAGGCTGGAAAAAATCTTCGTTGCCCAGGCCTTCCAGACAGTGCGTGGAGGTCTCAAGTACCATGCCAGCCCAACTTTCGTTCAGCTCTTCCCGTTCCATCGCCAGTAGTTGGCGAGCAGGATCACAGGATGGGTAAGAGCCACACTCGTTGTGCTCCCCACAGACTTTCCTGACCAGTTGCATACAGGCTGCATTGAGCCTATCGCGCTCCTGTTCATGTTGCGCTTCTATAATTGCCACATCTTTGATTACCACCCCGTTTCTCACGATGATAACAGCACCATTGTCCAGGCTATGGACGCCATCCCATAGGGGTGAACTTACCCCCTCAGCACTGCGCGTTACCTTATTGGTATTCGGGTCGATGGTTATGTGACTCCCATCTTGCAAAGCCCCCTGCCAAGCATGGCTATCGGCGAGACTAACGGTTGAGAGCATTAACAGAAGTGTTGTGATCATGCGACGCAACAGCATGGCTTTCACCCTATCAAAAAATCGATCGACGAATTAAGAACAGAAGAATATCACAGATTACTCGTCGTCGGAGAATGCCGCTAGTTAATAACCTCGTCGCCAACTGTGAAAACGCTCTACCCAAGAGAGTAGTTTTTCTGGCGTGTGAGCCCGTTTCCATGCACCAGCTGTATATTTATTGGCTTCGAACAGTGTTGGATAAATATGAATGGTTCCAAGAATCTTATTCAGTCCAAAGCCATGCTTCATGGCAGAGGTGAATTCACCGATCAACTCACCTGCATTCTCACCTACGATTGTGGCACCGAGCACTCGATCCTTCCCCGGAGGGGTCAGTACTTTAACCATACCGGTGGTCTCCCCTTCAGCGATCGCACGATCCAATTCCGAGAGGTCGAATTTTGTTACCTCATATTCAATTCCCTGCTGATCAGCCTCCTGCTCATTGAGCCCAACACGGGCCACTTCAGGGTCTGTGAAGGTTGCAAAAGGAATCACCGAGTAATCCACCTTGAATCGCCGAAATAGACCAAAAAGGCTATTCACTGCGGCATACCAAGCCTGGTGTGCGGCGGTATGAGTAAACTGATAAGGGCCTGCCACATCACCACAGGCATAGATCGATGGTATGGATGTTTGCAGATAATCATCTGTCTGCAATGTGCCATTGGGGTTAAGCGCCAGATTCAACTCCTCCAGTCCAAACCCGCTTGTATTGGGTTTACGTCCAACAGCAACCAGGACCTGATCAAAGGGTACGTTGACCGACACTCCCTGATAGTCACAAATCAGCACGTTCTCACCCTGGTCCTGAATGAATTCAACCGCCTTGTGACCGACCAGTAGTTCAATACCCTCTTCCTGGAAACGCTGAGCAACCAGTTCAGCCACATCCTCATCCTCTCTGATCATCAATCGTGGCATCATCTCAACGATAGTGACTTGACTACCGAAACGGGCAAATGCCTGGGACAACTCGCAACCAATGGGCCCACCACCCAGTACCAATAACCGCTTTGGCCGCTCTTGCAGTTGCCAAAGATTATCTGAGGTCAGATAGTCGACCTCATCAATCCCTTTGATCGGTGGTACAAACGGTCTCGCGCCTGTAGCAACAATGATATGAGGCGTACGGAATTCAATGCCATTAACCTCAACGCTGTAGGGCGATGTAATTTGAGCTTCCCCCTCAACCACATCCACCCCCAGTTTTGTATAACGGTCGACTGAATCATGGGGTTCCACCTGCTTTACCACCCGTTGTACCCGCTGCATAATCTCACTGAATTTATACTTCACATCAATCGAGTCGAATCCCCACTCTTCAGCACGTCTGGACTGATTAAGGATTCGGGAGCTGCGAATCAATGCCTTAGAGGGAACGCACCCCGTATTCAGGCAATCCCCACCCATCTTATGTTTCTCAATTAGTGTTACCTTTGATTTAACCGCTGCAGCGATATAAGCAGAGACCAGACCGGCTGATCCTCCCCCTATAACCACCAGATTCCGATCAAATTCCTTGGGGCGATCCCACCCTTTGAGTGCTTGTCGTTGCTTTATTACCGCTACTATTTTTTTTGCCAGGAACGGAAACAGACCCAGGAGCACAAAAGAGCCGATCAAACCAGGAGAGAGAATCCCTGAAGCGCTCTCTATGGTTGCCAATTGTGTACCTGCGTTTACATAGACTATCGTACCGGCCAACATACCGAGTTGACTGACCCAGTAAAAAGTCCAGCTGCGCAAGGGAGTTAAACCCATCAGTAAATTGATTATAAAAAAAGGAAATATGGGTACCAGACGTAATGTAAACAGATAGAAAGCGCCATCTTTTTTGATACCTTCATTAATTGCCTTCAACCGTTCCCCATATCTTGTTTGAACACTATCCCTCAACAAAAAACGGGCAATTAAAAACGCCAATGTCGCACCAATCGTCGATGCAAACGAAACCAGCAGTAGCCCCCAGAAAAACCCGAACACCGCACCCACCGCTAAAGTCATGATTGCAGCTCCAGGCAGTGACAATGCTGTGACAGCGACATAGACCACAAAGAAGCTGACACTTGCCAGCAGAGGCTGTGACTCTTTCCAGGAGACAATTGCATCCCGCTGCGACTTCAGATAGTCGAGGGTTAAATATCGATCCAGATCGAAAGCGAAAAAGAGGATCACCGCTATAGCGATAACCAGTAAGAGAATAAGCTTGCGTGAGTTCATACGACTAATTCCTACTTAGTTTTGATTATTGTTATAAATCTACGCTTTAGACTAGCAGATGGATTCATCTTTGGTGTCAGGTATGAATGGCTCATGTGTAACAGCTTTGATCGAAAAACTGGAGCAGTTGCCAACCTTTATTGTTATGACAGGACTCCACACCACCAATAAAGGTTCAAAAAAGGTGACCTTTTTTTATCTATTCCCACGCAGGAGCATGGAATTGAGAACCAAGCATCTGAGTGAAATATTTTTACAGCTAGAGTGGCTGTGTAGGGTGCGGCCTGCCGCACCTTAACTCGACACCTTGGTCTCCAAGGCATTTTCCAATAAAACTAAAAGAGAAATATCCACTGTTGTAATCAGCTTGGGGCACCGCATGGTGCGGCAGGCCGCACCCTACATCTGTTCACTGGGTGGAGGTTAATTCGAACTACAAAATATCGTGTTAAATGTATCAAACTAGTTGTATCCGCCGCTATATTACTATTACCTTAGATTCACCTTTTGCCAACCCCTCGCGATTCTCATAAAGAGTTTATGCCATGTATCATTACGCCTGTCCCCTAAGTAAATTATTTACAGCTAGAGTGGCTGTGTAGGGTGCGGCAGGCCGCACCCTACATCTGTTCACTGGGTGGAGGTTAATTGGCATTTCAAACTTCGAGTAAAGCCTGGCGGTTGGTATCTAGCCAGTTGTCGTCTGAATCTAGTTTTTATTGGGAAGAGTTCCCTGGATTTCTTAAATTATCCAAAATGCGTTTTCATGGCTGGAAGTTTCGCCGCAGTGGTAAATTATTAACTTAGCTGTTCTGCGATGATAGCTGTTGACTGTTTTGTTGCGGAAGACTCATTTGCACCCTAACTTGATGTACCTCTACCAAAAGAGAGGCCTGAGTTTGCAGTGCCTCTGTTGCTGGGTACTTGGGCTTCCATGATAGTTTTGTCCCAAATCTAATTTGATACGGAACAGCCTATCAACAAACAAGCAGTGGACACACAGGGAATTACCCTAGCTTGTGATCTATGAGGGAAACAAGGGAAACTCTGAAAAAGTCACAGGCCAACATCATGCCGGCCACATGCACCATTGACTAAGGTTTGAAACTTAGTCGGTGCATGTTGTTTGACAATCTGTCTGGCCCAGCGACTTATCTATCTATTTATTTGTTGATCAAACTGGCATGAGCGGCTGCCAATCTGGCTACCGGAACACGTGGCGCAGAGCAAGAAACATAGTTCAGTCCAGCGCGGTGACAGAACTCAATAGAGCTGGGATGCCCACCATGTTCACCACAGATGCCAACACTGAGATCCGTCTTTTTATGACGACCCCACTCCACAGCCAACTGCATCAGCTTCCCTACCCCTTTCTCATCAAGCACTTCAAACGGATTATCTTTGAGGATATCGTTCTGGTTGTACATCGGCAGGAATTTATTCTCAGCATCCTCGCGGGAAAAGGAGAATGCTGCCTGTGTCAGGTCGTTTGTGCCAAACGAGAAAAACTCAGCTTCGTCTGCCAATGATTCCGCCCGCATACAAGCCCTAACCACCTCAATCATGGTGCCAAATCTGAAGTTGAGTTTTTGTCCAGATTTCTCCTCCACATCTACACGAATCTCATCCACCATCTGCTTGACCCGTTTCAGCTCTTCAACGGTACAGACCTGGGGCACCATTATTTGTGGATGCACTTCGAGATCCTTGGCGGCACATTCTGCCGTCGCTTCAAGGATTGCCCGGATCTGCATACCGTAAATCTCTGGGAAGGTGATACCTAACCGAACCCCGCGATGGCCCAGCATGGGGTTGGTTTCAGTCAGAACCCGAACCTTGCGCAGCATGGTCTCTTTCTTTTCAATTGCCTTCTCGACCAGACTCTCATCAACCAGATGACGTAATGAGTCGGCCTCTTGTTTCGCATGTTCCGGATCCTGTAAAAGCATCATACTGCCAGCCAGTACATTCATGCCGCGAACTGAATTACGCAGATGTTGCAACTCCTCCAGGTCAAGTAGCAACTGCTGCTCAGAAGGTAGGAACTCATGGATAGGAGGATCGAGCAGACGAATAGTCACTGGTCTGGGAGACATAACCTCCAGGATTGACTTGAAATCTCCTCGTTGCATTGGCAGCAACTTATCCAAAGCAGCCTGGCGCTGCTCAGGGGTTTCAGCAACGATCATTTCAATCACCACCGGTAACCGGTCAACCGCGTTGAACATACGTTCGGTGCGGCAAAGCCCAATGCCCATGGCACCATATTTCAGTGCTCGCTTGGCATCTGTCGGGGTATCCGCATTGGTCATCACCCTCAGATAGGCGACCTCATCTGCCCATCGCAATAATCTGTTCAATTCCTCGGTGAAATCAGGCTCAACCATCGGGATCTTACCCAGATAGACGTTACCACTGCTGCCATCGATGGTAATCATGTCACCTTCGCGGATCACTGTGCCCTCAGCGATAGCCTCTCGCCGCTGCACATCTACACTGATGCCTTCAGCACCGGCAACACAGGGCTTGCCCATTCCTCGGGCCACAACAGCAGCATGGGAGGTCTTGCCGCCGCGGCTGGTCAGAATACCCTCTGAGGCAAAAAACCCATGAATATCTTCAGGCTTGGTCTCTTCCCGTAGCAAAATCACTTGCCGACCTTGATCCTTACCCATCACTTCAGCCCGATCCGCATCGAATACCGCTATACCACTCGCTGCACCAGGGGATGCAGGTAGCCCCTGGGCGATGGGGTCAGCCTTCACTTCATTGTTCAGTCTTGGATAGAGCATCTGTTCAAGATAGATAGGATCAATACGCAACAAAGCCTGTTCACGACTGATCAGCTCCTCTTCCACCATCTCTACAGAAGTACGCACCATTGCAGTCGCATTCATCTTGCCATTTCGGGTTTGTAGACAGTAGAGGGTGCCCCGTTCGATGGTAAATTCGAAATCCTGTACCTCCTTGTAGTGCGCCTCAAGCTTTTGACGCAACTCTTCCAGCTGTTTTGCCATTTCAGGCATCTCTTCGTCCAGACGGGCGATTGGTTTAGGTGTTCGGATACCTGCCACCACATCCTCGCCTTGCGCATTTACCAGATATTCGCCAAATAGCTTATTCTCACCCGTACCTGGATTTCTGGTGAAGGCCACACCTGTAGCAGAATCATTACCTCGATTACCGAATACCATGGTACAGACATTGACCGCGGTGCCATTTGCCATTTCCGGGGTTATGTTGAATTGACGGCGGTAATCGACTGCCCGCTTACCCATCCAGGAGCCAAAAACAGCTTTGATCGCAATTTCGAGTTGCTCATAGGGATCCTCTGGAAAGGGACGCCCAGTCTCTTGTTCAAAGACCTTAAGGAAACGTTCGCTTATCTCCTTCAAATCATCAGCAGATAAGCCCACATCCTCGTTTACATGTGCATTCTGCTTGACTTCATCAAACTCTTTATCGAAAGCCTCGTCGGACACACCCAGGGCAACTTTACCAAATAGCTGAATGAAACGACGGTAGGCATCATAGCCAAATCGTGGATCTCCAGTCTGTTCAATAACCCCTTCAAGGGTCTTACTATTCAGGCCCAGATTAAGAATGGTATCCATCATCCCTGGCATCGACATGGCAGAGCCGGAACGTACTGAGACCAAAAGGGGGTTCTCTGGTTTGCCGAAACCTTTTCCTGTTGAGGCCTCTACTTGCTGCATATTTGAACGAACATCCTCCATCAATGTCCCGGGCAGAGTTTTATCCTCGTTCGCCAGATAGTCGAGGCAGGCTTGCGTGCTGATTACGAAACCAGGAGGAACATTCAGCCCGAACTGGGTCATCTCACAGAGATTTGCCCCCTTACCACCTAGCAGTGTTTTGTTTTTGCCGTCACCCTGATCAAATGCAAAGACATGTTGTGTGTGACTCATTGTGTCGTTCTCCCCTGGGTATTTTATTGGGTTCGGATTAGTATTTTTTATAAGTCCGGCGTTTAGTTTCAGGCTTTGATCAATCGCGAACAAAAGCTTAATTATTTAGTAAAAAGAGATGCCTGTATGAATTTAAATTCTTAAAAACATCTTGGGTAAATATACCCTTGATACTTGTTACGACTCTAGCCGAGAAAGTACCCTCGTTTGCAGGTCACGAATTGGCCAAAACTGTTATTGTAGTCTGAACACTACCTATTATGGTGCCATCTAAATATAATACTCCCTTTTTATTGCTTGGCTAATAAGAGATCCATGGAAAAAACCTATAACCCACACGCCATTGAACAACGTTGGTACGAGACTTGGGAAGAGCGCGGCTACTTCTCCCCCGAAAAGAGAGAGGGTAACAGCTACTGCATAATGATCCCGCCTCCCAATGTCACTGGCAGCCTGCATATGGGCCACGGATTCAACAACACCATCATGGATACCCTGATCCGTTATCACCGCATGAAAGGCGACCAGACTCTGTGGCAGCCCGGTACTGATCATGCGGGTATCGCCACTCAAATGGTTGTGGAACGCCAACTTGAAGCGGAGCAGAAAAAACGTCATGACCTTGGACGCGAAAAATTCATCGAACGCATCTGGGAGTGGAAAAAGGAGTCTGGTGGCAATATCACCCGCCAGCTACGCCGGCTTGGCTCCTCTCTGGATTGGGAGCATGAACGCTTCACCATGGATGATGGACTTTCGGATGCCGTAAAAGAGGTCTTCGTCCGACTCTATGAAGAGGGTCTGATCTATCGCGGAAAGCGTCTTGTCAACTGGGATCCAAAACTACATACCGCCGTTTCTGACCTGGAAGTACTCTCCGAGGAGGAGAACGGCCACATGTGGCATATGCGCTACCCGCTCACCAATGGTCAGGGACATCTGGTCGTCGCCACCACCCGCCCAGAGACTCTGCTTGGGGACTGTGCAGTTGCAGTAAACCCGAGCGATGAACGTTATAAACATATGATCGGTGAACTACTGGAACTACCGTTGACCGGTCGCCGTATTCCGATAATCGCCGACGAAGAGCATGTAGATCCGGAATTTGGCACCGGCTGTGTAAAGATCACCCCAGCTCATGATTTCAACGACTACGCAGTCTGGCAACGCCACCGGGACGAGATCAGTGTCAGTGAGCAGGCTCATGGCGGTCTGATCAATATCTTTACCATTGATGCAGCGATACGGGCAAACGAAGAGGAAGAGGGCTCACTGCTTCCAGAAAAGTATATCGGCCTGGATCGTTATGAAGCTCGAAAAATAATGGTTGCTGATCTCGAGGCACAAGGTCTTTTGGAAACGATCCAGGATCACAAACTGATGGTTCCAAGAGGTGATCGCTCCGGTGCTGTTATCGAGCCATTTCTTACCGATCAGTGGTATGTGAAGATCGCGCCTTTGGCAAAACCAGCCATCGAGGCGGTTGAGAGTGGCAAGATCCGCTTCGTACCTGACAACTGGAAAAACACCTATTACGAATGGATGCGCAACATCCAGGATTGGTGTATCAGTCGTCAGATATGGTGGGGGCACCGCATACCAGCCTGGTATGACGAGGAAGGTAATGTTTATGTAGGTCGTTCTGAAGCAGAGGTCAGAAGCCAGCATAAGCTCGCAGATGACTACCCACTGCGACAGGATGAGGATGTACTAGATACCTGGTTCAGTTCTGCCCTATGGCCCTTCTCCACTCTGGGCTGGCCTGAACAGACTGAGCGTCTGAAGGATTTTTATCCTACCAATGTTCTTGTGACCGGTTTCGACATCATATTCTTCTGGGTCGCCAGGATGATCATGATGGGCCTGAAGTTCATGGACGATGTGCCATTCAAAGAGGTCTATGTACATGGCCTAGTGCGGGATGGCGAGGGCAACAAAATGTCCAAATCCAAGGGCAATGTTCTCGACCCCATCGATGTAATTGACGGTATCGATCTGGAATCACTGGTCAGTAAGCGTACAAGCGGCATGATGCAGCCCCATCTGGCGAAAAAGATCGAGAAAATGACTCGTAAGAGTATTCCAGACGGTATTCCTGCTTACGGTACTGATGCCATGCGTTTCACCTTTGCTGCATTGGCTGCTACAGGACGTGACATCAAGCTCGATATGGGCCGTATCGAAGGCTACCGCAATTTCTGCAACAAACTGTGGAACGCAGCCCGCTATGTGATGATGAATGTAGAAGGCCAGGATTGCGGAATTAGTGAGATAAAAACAGGACATTCTGCACTTCCCACCTCACTTGAGCGCTCTTTGGCGGATCGCTGGATTCTGTCACGCCTTCAAAAGACCAAACAGGCTGTTGCCGATGCCATTGATGGCTACCGTTTCGACCATGCCGCTCAGGCAATCTATGAATTTACCTGGAATGAGTACTGCGACTGGTATCTGGAACTTTGTAAGCCGGTACTCAACAATGACCAGGCCAGTGAGGCAGCAAAACGGGGTACTCGACGCACCCTGGTTCGAGTGCTGGAAAATCTGCTTCGACTCACCCATCCGGTAATGCCCTTTATCACAGAAGAGATCTGGCAACGCGTGGCACCAATCGCTGGTGTTATCCCTGCAACCGAAGGAGATGGGGAACCATCCGATTCATCTGAAACGATAATGAATCAGCCCTTCCCTACTTCCCGCAACTCATTGATTGACGAAGAGGCGGAAACGGAGATGGCCTGGGTAATGCAGTTCATCCTCGGAATTCGCAAAATCAAAGGCGAAATGAACATCTCACCCGGTAAGCCAGTACCGGTATTGCTCGCCAACGCCAACGATAAAGACCAAATCCTGGCTGAACGACACCGCCCCTTTCTCGACTTTCTGGCCAAAACCGAATCGATTGCAATCCTTACCCCGGAAGATACAGAACCTGAATCCGCCACTGCCCTGGTTGGCGAGATGAAAGTACTGATTCCTCTTGCTGGCTTAATCGATAAAGGGGCTGAGATTAAGCGTCTGGAAAAGGAGATCACCCGTCTACAAAATGATGCTGACCGGACAGAAAAGAAACTGTCGAACCCCAATTTTGTCGATAAGGCACCTGAGGCGGTGGTTCAGAAAGAGCGGGATAAACTGGCGGATAACCTCAAGGCTTTGGAGAGTTTGAAGGCTCAGCTTGAAAAGATTCAACAGCTTTAGGGTATTTTATTAAATCGGCACCTTAATAGATCCCACTGCTGTCTGCTGCTCCCCCTGTGTGATGGGAGTGGGATGGTGCGGCAGGCCGCACCCTACAATAAGCTAAATATTGCTTGCGGTCTGCACCATTCAAAAACAGATATAACCTATAGTCGCCCTGAATCTAACTATGAAGGTGGCGGGTTAATAGATCCCACTGCTGACTACTGCTCTCCCTGTTTGGTGGGGGCGGGATGGTGCGGCAGGCCGCACCCTACAATAAGCTAAATATTGCTTGCGGTCTGCACCATTCAAAAACAGATATAACCTATAGTCGCCCTG
>JBEVXD010000001.1:0-243849 GCA_040506275.1 Candidatus Thiodiazotropha sp. DIVDIV | reverse complement strand
CACTGCTGACTACTGCTCTCCCTGTTTGGTGGGGGCGGGATGGTGCGGCAGGCCGCACCCTACAATAAGCTAAATATTGCTTGCGGTCTGCCCCATTCAAAAACAGATATAACCCGTAGGGTGCGGCCTGCCGCACCACAGCCCAGCTAAACCAAAAAAATATTGCTGATAGGTTTTTACTCTACAAATAACAAGGGCAAGACCAATCTAGTCTTGCCCAAACTAGTGTTTTACCTAAATGAAATCATGTTGAGGGGGAAGCCACCACCAGACAGATTAGGGCCGCCTCCTCCAAACAGACCCAGTGGATCCAGGAATGAAGGCAGTCCACTACCTGAGTCTTGCTGTGCTCCATTTTGTTCAGGAGCGCTGTTATCCACATCGCAGTTATCTTCAACTTGATCAACTACTAAACAGGACCTGTCACGAATAATTGTATCGCCACATTCTGCATCTTTCACACAATCATTGCCTTGCCTGGTATCGATATAATCATCACCTGATCCTCCCCAGATGATGTCATCACCGCGACCACCAACAATGGCATCATCGCCAGAACCACCAATCAGTTCATCGTCACCCGATTGTCCGCCAAGGAGATCATCACCACTGCCACCATCGAGGCGATCATTTCCGATACCACCGTCCAGATGGTCATCCCCTGAGTTTCCGCAAAGAGTATCTTCGCCATTACCGCCACTGACCTTATCATCACCACTACCGCCGCGCATGGTATCGTTACCACTATTACCAAAAAGCTGATCATTGCCAGCTCCTCCATCGATAGTATCGTCCCCAGTTCCTCCATGGATTTGGTCGTCACCAGCGCCTCCTGATAACGTATCATCGCCGGAGCCACCAAAGATCTTTTCATTACCGGATCCACCTGTAATTACGTCGTCACCACTCCCGCCTTTAAGTGCAAGTTTGTTTTCTGAACAAGCAGGCGGATGGCCACTTACAGTAATATTATCGTTACCAGCACCACCATTAATCACCAGGTTTTTAGACTCTTCAGCGGTAAAGTTATATGTCCTGCCATTACAGGTGACATCTGTTGATCCATCGCAGTTTTGACGCACATCTATATTGTCGTCTCCATTCCCGGCATTAAATTCTACCCTACCGTTCTCTCTTGTGATTGACGTACCATCACAGTTGTATTCTGTTTTTTTAGCATTATCACATCCACATGAAAATTGTGATTGTAAAGCCTGAGATGAGTTACCTAACTGGCTTCCTTGCATAGCATCCATATCTATTTACTCCATTTTTAAAACGAACTTAAGCTACTTAATAAATCCGGCACCTTAACAGGCCTAATACCGAAACCTGATTACCGGCCACACCTTGATCAAGAGCATAATTAAAGCCCTGAATAAGCCTGTTAAGGTGCCGGATTTATAACATTCAGATAAATTATCTGCATCCATAGTAGACAGGAGAATCGATAGCTTTTCTAGCTAGGGATAACACGTATAAAGCTAAACCTGGCCAGACCGCAGATCCACTGTAAAAACATATAAATATCAAATGATCCAATACCAAAACAGTATCCACTGAAGCTGTCTAACCCAAATCTTGTTGACAAAGCATTGCATACAGTAGTTCAGAAAAGCGGGGTTAAAGTAGCTGATATTACCTTGTGGGTTGGTGCGGCAGGCCGCACCCTACAAAATATCAAGCATTAATTGCGGCCTGCGCAACTCTCACTGACCATGGAATGAAAATTCCCTCACTATTTCACCTTCCACTTCAAACAAAGCACCAACTCACCAGTGGCTACAATTTGATACACAGCACAGATAGCCTGTTCCATTACAATACCAACATGGTCGAAAACCCACATCCACTCAGGAGTATGAGAAAGTGTGTCTACCCTAGTCATATTTCACACTGAAAATTCATTAAAGAGAGGGAGGCTCAATGAAACCAAATTGGAGATTTAATATTCTGTTGCTGTCACTATTACTCACTGGCTGCGCAGTGACAAGAGAACAGACTTATCAGGCAACAGGTCAGAACAGACTGTGCGACAAGCCAGAAGTGAGTCTGGGTAACATTGCTGTGCTACCGGAGTCTGCCTGGCGAGTAGATCAAAAAGAGCCACTGAAAAGGGAATCAATGGCACTGCAAGTGATCATGGAATCTTTTTCAGAACTACCATGTGGCTCAATTCAACAACCAGGTAGTGTAGAGGCATTTTCCAACTGGTCAAACCAAGCTGAGTCTACACTCACCAAGCAATTCTCTGCGAGAGGTGTCGACACCATTATCATGCTGCGAATTGAAGAGCTGACACCTCATTTTGAATTCACTTTTTCAATCCCTTTTTTATGGATAGGATCAAATGAAGCCGATTTCCGAATTCGTGCTCTGTCTACAGTATCAGGGGAGGTTATCACTGACATGCGTGTCAGGCGCACCACTGGCGGGCCTTTCAATATAAGGCCTGCTGAATGGAGTCGCGCCGAACTGAGCTCAGCATTGGCGAATATCATTCAAACGCCCTAGTGGGCCATGCGGTAAATAAGGTTATGATCAGAGCCCCGCTCATCAGTCAAGGCAAGGCGTACTCCGCAGGGAATGGCAAGCCCTTTCCAAGGAGTACAACGCAGCATTGACTGATGAGCGGGGCTCCCTTCGGGCCGGCCCACTAACGCAACGGCGTCATACTATAACGTCTAAGGAAACTTGCGAAATCTTCCAAGGCTTCGACACCGCTTGCCTCCGCCTGAGCACACCATTGGCTGAGGGCTTCCAAACGCTTCTCGTGACTGGATGCATGCTGCTCCCAGATTTTTTGAAGACGCAGTTTAAACTGGTAGACATTGTCCAGTGCACTATTATTATCAAGTATATCTTTCAGCTGTTTGCGATCTTTATCGCTCAACAGTACCGCATCACGCCTGACCAGACGTAAAGCGCTGCGATAGAGTCGACGAAGAGGCTTATCAGCCTGGCGAATCTCAGCCTTAAATACCGGCTTTAAAACCCGACGACGATAATCAGTGAAGAGTTGCAGACGATTGACTGTCAGCGCCTTGATTGTATCTATATCGAGCTGTGGCCGCTCGTCTATGAAAGCACGTTTGGGTGCTACTTTGAGCACTTTGGCCAGACGGAGGTAGGAAAAGAGTTTGATATAGAACCAGCCCAAATCAAATTCGAACCATCGATTGGATAATTTAGCCGAACTGCCAAACGCATGGTGATTATTATGTAGCTCCTCACCTCCAATCAAAATCCCCCAGGGTACGATATTAGTAGACGTATTTGGGATTTCGAAATTTCGGTAACCCCAAAAGTGACCAATACCATTGATCACACCTGCAGCCCAGAATGGAATCCAGATCATCTGGATAGCCCAAACCGTTACCCCAGCCGGGCCCAACAAAATAAACTCCACAATCAGCAGCAACGCTATACCCAAATAATTGTATGGCTGATAGAGATTCCTCTCCAGCCAATCATCCGGTGTTCCTTTACCGTAGCGCTCCAGAGTATCCTGATTTGATGATTCTGTTTTATAGAGTTCTGCACCCCGCCAAAGTACTGTGCTCAAACCCCTGGTCTGGGGGCTGTGAGGATCATCTTCCGTTTCACATTTTGCATGATGTTTACGATGAATCGCAACCCATTCCCGGGTAACCATACCGGTAGTCAACCACAACCAGAAACGGAAAAAATGGCTTATGACCGGATGCAGGGTCAATGCTTTGTGGGCCTGATGACGATGTAGAAATACAGTGACCGATATGATTGTAATATGTGTCAGGCAAAGTGTAAGGATAGTAAGATCTAACAGAGATAATTCCAACAACCCATTGAAAATCATTAAAAAGCACCTAGACGTAAGTTGAGCTTACCGATGGTGGTAAGTAAATAAAAGCGTCCTATTGCAACTTGAAAGGCCAGACCACCCTCTCCTTTTGCACTATGTGCACCGGCCTACCTTAAATTATATAGCTTAAAAAGTGGTCCCTGTTTTGTATTTCGTAGATGGATGCATCCGACTTGTAGCCTGGCTGGAGTAAAAATTATCGGTACCATATTGTGATATCTGATAACCCGTAGGTCGTAAAAGCGAAGCACCTTCCTACGATATAGGAAAGCAAATGCATCTTTCGACAATTGTTATTAATCCGGCACCTTATTAACCCGGCGACTAAGTATGTCGTCTTCAGGCCAATGAGAGCAATGCAGAAACCAGTAGATTCGCATCGTAATGTGGCGCACTTTTTAAAGAGATCAAAGGAACATCTATTAACTGAATCCCCCACTCTTGCCAGAGTTTGTGTTTAAGATCGGGTTTTACAGAGCCATGTTCACTATCCAGTAACACAAAATTCAATAGCTGTTCCGGGTGTGATTCCTTGGGCAGATTAACAGTGAGATACCCCATGAGCTTTTGCAGACTGTCATTGAGTGTCATACTGATCTGTTCCGGGTCTTCACCCTGATTTGGAATAAACACTTTCGGACAATCATTAGCGGCAATAGCTGCGCCAACACCCTGGGGTAACAGGTTTGCAACCAGACTGGAGTAAAAACTACCAGGGGGATAGCAGATCAATTCTGCCTGCTGTATAAGTTTCTGATTCTTTTTGCGTAGTTTTACCCTAACGGGTTGATACTGATCCAGCGATTTTGAAAGAGTGAGGTCTGTCACCGCAGAGGTTAGGGGAGCCACTTCTTTTCCGGTCAACTGGTGCTGTCCTACTACCCTACTCCCATCCTCCAATTCTGCTACCAGGTGGTAATCGACATTAGCAACAGCTCGCACAGTCCCCTGCACCCCAACCAACTTTTCAAACAAGAAGATCACCGGATCGAGATGTTCATGATTGTTTAGGTAGCCACCAGTCAGAATCAGGTTGCCAATACTCGCTCCATTCAAGTCGAAATCCACAGGCATTGCATCATAGAAACAACCGAGCAGATTGCGAATAATGCGTTTCATCGGATTGGGAACCGGTTCAATCATCTTATGCCTGCCGCGTATGATCATTTCAAGTTGCTTGATCAGCTCTGACTGTTTAAGTCCAGACTCAAAACGGTAAGTGAAGAGATTGTATATCTCAGGATGACCAGTCACACTCTCATCTGCCAATGCAACCAGGCGACTACGCAGATCACCGATTGAAGGCATATTGAAGGCCTGACGCAGTTTTGCTGAGCTTCCTCCTGAATCAAATGGTGTCACCAGATGAATGGAGTTATGAGTGTAGTTTTTTAATACCCGGCTGACGCCATTTAGAGCTGTCCCACCACTAAAAAAGAGAATCCTGGGTCCCAACTCCGGTAGCCGCTGATATCGGCTGATAATTATAGGGTCGGGAATGCTCACAGAGCGAGTGACACGAATTTTATTCTGTTTAGTCAATTTATCACTCGTTTTCAAAACAAATTGGTAAAACCCTAAATACCTGTTGGCTCGATCAGTTGGGCCAGTTTTCCAGCATCAATTACAACCACTGCGCCGCGCCTGGTCTCGACAGCACCCTCTGCTACAAATCCCTGTATCAACCTTGCAACAACCTCACGGGTTGTACCCAGATGCCCACCCAACTCCTGCTGAGTCATGCGTAAAACACCCTCTTCAGAAGCATTACTCAGAATGAAGTTGGCTAGGCGCTGATCCAGATTACAGGCGTGTACCTGCTCAAGCTCTTCCATCAAACGAAACACCAGAGAGGAGAGTGCCTTTACTGTGAGATCCCGAACAGTCTGCTCAACCTCAAACAATTTACGATAGATGGATCCTGGTATGATATCCACATCGGTATTGTCGTCCGTTTCAACCCAGGCAGGATAACGGAGATCATTGAACAGGCAGTTCAGCGCCAATACACAGGTCTCTCCAGGGCGTAAGAAATAGAGGGTCGCCTCACTACCCTGAGGGGTATAGGTAAACACCCGTAAACGACCTCGAGTAACCAGATAGGCCCCTGATACCGCTTGGCCCTTATGAATAACTGATGTGGGACTACGAAAGCTCTTTGTTACCACGCCGGTATCAAACAATCTCTTACCAGCCGGGGTAAGATCGAGAAAGGTTTCTGCCACAACTACTCCTTTGTTCCTGATTACGATTGGCTGTCAGTCTTTGCAACAACAGACTAGCGTAGTGTCTCACACTAATAGCGTGACACTAAGCCATCGACCGCTAGGCGTGTGACAGTGGGACCCGCACAGATACAAATGGTAACAGCATCCCCCGATTCCTTCAGGGGAAATAGCCAACTTGCGCGATCATCATCAATCAGGTGTGGCGATATTAACCCAGCGGGTTATTGTGCAGCGATTGTCGTCTCTTCCATCTCACGGGCCAACTTTATACGTTGCAGTATAGTATCGCTACTCAGGGACTCAAGAAAGGCAACAATATCATTAATCTCCTGCTCACTCAGTGTCGGATTATTCAGTTCTGTCATGACTTTATGGTCATCTGACCAGACCAGGTATCGACCCGTATGGCCCAATTGGACACTGGACATGATACGCACTACCTCCGCCAGCTTATTAACTGAGCCATTGTGAAGCCAGGGTCCGGTTAATGCGACATTCCGCAGGGAGGGAACCCGCCAGCTCCCCCGCCCGCTTTGTGGATTCGAGGCACCGGTATCTTGAGTCAGTTTATAGCGTTGCTCGAATGGGGTTGGGTAAATCGGAAAGATACGTAGTGGTGCACGCGGATCGAACAGGCTGGCCCCACTGAAATTGGGGCCAAAATGACAGTTGACACACCCCAATGATTGAAAGAGAGCCATGCCACTCAACTGCTCTGGAGAGAGGGCATCCAAATCGCCACGAACAAAACGGTCATAAGGGGTATCAGGTGTGATCAGGGTTCGCTCATAGCTGGCGATTGCCTGAGCAATTCGTTCTATATCAACTACCGCATCATGACCGAATGCCTTGGCAAACAGGCCTGAATAGACTGGATCGTTCTTTACTCGCTCCTCGACCGCCTCCCAGGAAGGCATACCCATCTCAACCGGATTGATCAATGGCCCTTTTGCCTGCTCTTCCAATGAACTGGCACGTCCATCCCAGAACAGAACGGATTGAAAAGCAGCATTCCAGACTGTTGGCGAGTTGCGGCCACCTAATTGATTATCGATTCCTGTAGAGGTCGGATTACCATCATCACCACTGCCGCCTATAACATCGTGACAGGAACTGCAGGACAAGGTGCGGTCTTTTGACAGGTTCTTATCGAAAAACAGCCGCTTACCCAATGCAATTTTATCCGCTGACATTGGGTTATTCTCAGGCGCTGGCGCTTTACCGGGAAGAGCCTCCCATACATAGGGAGATGGGCTTCTCGTAATCTTTTTCTCCGACAGATCATTTTCCGGCAAGGATTGCCATAGGAAACGTTTCGAGGCGGGGATACCCAGCAGAGGATCATAAGTGGATGCTGTTGGCTGGATATCAGGCTGTTTTATAAAGGGTTCAATCACGGCACCTGGAAAATTGGTGACAGTAAGAATAATCACCAGTTTGAAGGCCAGGGCCAGGATACCAGTCCCTAGACCTGTTGCCAGTAGCCACTGCCCACCCTTCGCCAGTCGACCTTTTGGCCCCAGATCATAACGCACCATGGTAATCAGAACGCCGAGTCCCACTACCACAGCAATTATCACCACACTTAAAATATTGACGCTTGCCAGATTCAACATTGAAATACCTTCGCTAAACTATGCCACCCCGCAATCAGGATAATTCCATGGTGCAGGATCAGTTCGAAGCTTTACTAACCAGGCCATAAGAATCCCGACACTCAGCCGTTGTGTGTTGACTTACGGCATGGCATCAAAACGCCGCTGTAATACGCCTACAGGTAGTTTTGATAACTCAGTCCGTGGGCCAACACACGAGGGCCTGGTTAGCAAGTTACAGATTCAGAGACGGCCCTTCAGTAGCAAATGCTACACAAAAGAAGATCCTCTAAAACTGGTGTACAATATGAATCTGAAAATTTCAGATCAGGCTTTGATCAAATCAGCTTTGAAAGTGCAGAAAATCAACACAATTCGTCATGAATAACCTCAATCCAAATCAGGATCAGCAAAAGAACCTTGAACGGGAAGTTACCCTGACCGTTGGCGTTTATGCGCTACAAGCAGCCTCATTTCTGTTCGTCATTACTATTCTGGTCGGTGTTATCATCAACTACGTCAAAAAGGATGATGTAAAAGGCACATGGTTGGAATCACATTTCCGCTGGCAAATCCGTACCTTTTGGTTTGTCCTTTTATGGTCAGTTATTGGGTTCATTACTACTTTCATTCTGGTAGGTTATGTCATTCTTTTCATCAATGCAGTCTGGTTGATCTACCGCATCGCCAAGGGATGGCTCTACCTGAACGATGAAAAAAGTCTCTATGTCGACAACTGAGTTCCTCAATATCCCACTCTCTCACTGGCTACAAAACATACACATCCAACCATGATACGCATCAATGAAGCTTTGATTCGCGGCGGCATTTGGGCATTCATCGGCCTGCTGTACGGCATGCTGTTCGTATTCTTTTCCGCTCTTGCAGAGTACTGGGAACTCCCGGTCAACCCCTACCTTTTTGCCGGTGTACTCTCTGGTACGCTTGGTGCCCTGATCTACAGCAGTATGCGACTTGCAGTATTAATGACTGTCATCATTTCACCCATCTGTATCTTTTACTTTATTCTTGCCGACAAACCGATAAACCTCACCACAATACTCCTGATCTCTTCCATTGTAGGAGGAGCTACTGGTGCGCTTTATGGTGTGTTTTCAATGGGTTCAAGAGTTAATCGTGCTGATGCTAAAACCCTGGCCGGGTTTAGCTCTGGGTGGGTGGTCTCGTTAGGTTACTTACTGGTTTCAAGCTTTATTGAGAGTGTACCTATCTCCCTGATTGTCGGATTAATGTGTCCACTTACAGGTATCCTTTATGTCTTTCTGGTGCCAGATTTCATCAAGCTTTATGACAACCTTTTGCCACCTATCGGCGATGGGCTAATGGTAGGACTCGGAGTTTCCAGTTTTGTAACCCTCAGTTTTTTTGTAATGATCAGCACCATCGACAGCGAAATCGCTGGTCCTTTTATTGCGGCGCTTGAATCCATTCAAGCATCATTACCTGGAGCAGTATTCGGTGGCATAGTCGGGGGTGGATTGGCAGGCATTCTGTCAGGTCTTTTATTGACCCGATGGCAAGATCTCTAAGCTAAACCTGCTGACCAACGACCCCTAATTGTCCGTATCCACTTCATCAATAATCACAAAGGTCGTTGCTCCATTTTTTGGCGACACCTAATCGTCTAGCCACTCAGTGTGCACAAACCCTGCTTCTGGATTGTCGATACGTTCATAGGTATGTGCACCAAATGCATCACGTTGTGCCTGTATGAGATTTTGTGGCAATCGATCAGAACGGTAGCTATCAAAATAGTTGAGACAGGCACTCATCACCGGCAGTGGGATACCAACCGAAACTGCATAGGTAACAACCCTTCGCCACGCACCTTGCAGCCCGTGTAGCTGATGACTCATTTCAGGGTCTGTCATCAGATTGGCTGGCTCTGTATCGCGGGAAAACGCCGCCCTGATTGGATCCAGAAGACGAGCACGAATAATACACCCCCCCTTCCAAATACGGGCGGTCTCAGCAAGATCCACAGACCACTCATAGCGGTCGGATGCGCTGCGAATGAGTGCCATGCCTTGAGCATAAGCAGTGATTCGTGAGGCATAGATTGCGCCATGTAAATCGGCCATCATTGCCTTATGTTCTGTTGCAACCTTGGTTGACGGGCCTTGCAACAGCTTTGATGCTGCCACCCTTTGCGCTTTCATTGAAGAGAGCACCCTTGCATCGACCGCAGCAGAAATACCTGGCACGGCAACCCCTTGTTCCAGGGCAGCTTGTACAGTCCATCGGCCAGTACCTTTCTGGCCTGCTTTATCCATCACCAGACTGACCAGGGGAGTTCCGCTCTCTTTGTCCTTGGTTCTCATGACTTGAGCAGATAGTTCGACCAGAAATGATTCCATCGGGCCCTGGTTCCACTGCTCAAATACTTCAGCGATATCATGCTCATTCAATCCAAGACCGCGGTGCATCAGATCATAGACTTCTGCTAACAGTTGCATATCGGCATATTCAATACCGTTATGCACCATTTTCACGAAATGTCCTGCACCATCCGGCCCCACGTGAGTGACACAAGCCCCCGCTTCAGTCTGTGCAGTGATAGCCTCAAATACAGACCGAACCTCGGTATAGGAATCTGAAGACCCGCCTGGCATCATTGAAGGCCCATTGCGTGCGCCCTCCTCTCCACCTGAGATACCGACACCGACAAAGTGAAAACCCTTTTCCCTTAGATAGGTTTCCCGCCGGCGAGTATCTTCAAACCAGGAGTTGCCACCGTCCATGATGATATCGCCAGGCTCCAATAGAGGTAGCAGTTGTTCGATTACCTGATCTACCGGATCTCCCGCCTTGATCATTAATAGAACACGCCTGGGCCGCTCCAGCATACCGACAAATCCACTCAAATCGGGATGACCTCCAAAGTTCTTACCCTGATGCTCCTGCAGAAAGGCCTCGAGGGTGGTGTTTCGTCTGTTCCAGACAGCAACAGGAAAGCCTTTCTCTTCCATATTAAGCGCCAGATTCCGACCCATCACACCCAATCCAATCAGGCCAATATGAAACTGTTTTATTTCAGACATTGAAGATTCCTATCGATCGAATATTTTATACCCGGCAATTCATCATATCTATTCAACCACCGGGTACCTTCGTTTTTTTTAGAACTAACTGTTAGGGCCTTAGCAGCACCTAAAATCAGTTGAACAAGCATCCTATTTTTGCAACAGTGAGCGCCCGGCCATCCGGTCCAACAACCAATCACCATTCCTGGCCAGAGCAGCTGGGACTTTACCCTCTTGCAACGCCCAACGTACCGCGTCAGCCTTATCCTCCCCCTGGGCCATAAGCAGTAAGTAACGCGCTTGCTGAATAACTGAGGGGGTCACGGTAAGGCGTTGCATAGGTGGTTTATTACCAATCACCGGCATGACTCTGCGCTGTTCTTCATCAAGTGCTGCAGAACCGGGAAACAGAGAAGCTGTATGTCCATCAGAACCCATACCGAGTAGAAGAATATCGACCCTTTCAGGAAGGATCGACTCATACTCCTTCGCCGCTTTATCCGGATCTTCCTCTCCGCACATCCGATAGACTGTCAATCCTTGAGGACGCTCTCCCGGAAACAGTGCACCTAATACACTGAAGGCATTATTTTCCGGTGTATCAACGGGTACGCAGCGCTCATCTCCAAAATAGAGGGATATTCTGGACCAGGGTATATCAGACCGGAGAGACAGTGCTCGATAGACAGGAAGCGGTGTTGACCCGCCTGCCAACATAAGGTGACAGTGATCAGACAACCCAAGTACGTGGTTTATCTTATCGACAATCCATTTTTCTGCATGATCAACAAAATCACTGTTATCTACAGTTACACGATCTCCGCTCACTGTTTAATCTCCCGCCATTGACGGCTGTAGCGATCCATCAGATTGTCTGCTTCTACTGGGCCTTCACCACCCTCAGCATAAAATACAGGTTGTATTTTTGTTTCAGCCTCCCAACTCTCCAGGATGGGGGTAACAAACCGCCATGCATATTCAACCTCGTCCCGGCGAGCAAAAAGAGTGGCATCACCCTTAACCGCATCCAGAAGCAGACGCTCATAAGCATCTTTGATGGGGTGGGCATAAGTCTCGGAGTAGTTAAAATCCATCTCTACAGAACTGACTTCAAGGTTATCGCCAGGTCTCTTACTGCTGATTTTCAGCGCCATCCCGGCATCAGGCTGAATTCGGATTGTCAGTATATTCGGTTCCAGATCCTGGCATACATCATCACGACCAAACAGACAAAGGGGCACCGGTCGGAAAACAACCGAAATTTCAGTCATCCTGTGACTGAGTTGTTTACCCACCCTGAGAAAGAATGGGACACCCTGCCAACGCCAGTTATCGATATAGCATTTGATTGATGCATAGGTCGGTGTACGAGACTTTGGATCAACATTATCTTCATCCCGATATCCACGATACTGACCAAAAACGACATGCTTGAATATCTCTTGCCGACCAAGACTGCGCAGTCCCCGCAGGACCTCTACACGCTTGTCCCGAATATCATCGGCCACAAAGGAGACCGGTGGTTCCATGGCACACAGAGAAAGTACCTGAAGCAGGTGACTCTGAACCATGTCGCGTAATACCCCAGTGTTATCGTAGAAACGACCTCGTCCTTCGACTCCAATGGACTCAGCGGCGGTAATCTGAATATGGTCTATATATTTTCGGTTCCAAAGTGGCTCGAAGATGGTGTTTCCAAGACGGGCAACAAGGATATTCTGTACTGTCTCTTTTCCAAGATAGTGATCAATCCTGTAGACCTGATCCTCTTGCAACACTTCACCAACGACACGATTCAGCTCAAGCGCTGATTCCAGATCACGACCATAGGGCTTTTCCATGATCACACGAGTCCAGGGAACCTGATCGCCATGGTTTGAAAGCAAGCCTGCTTCATTGAGACGATGGAGTATGATAGTAGCTGCCGAAGGGGGAGTGGCAAAATAGTACAATCTATTGCCTTCACTACCAATCTTCTGTTCTTGAGCCTCCAGGGAATCGCGCAGTCTGGCATAAGCCTCTGGGTCTTCAAAATCCCCTTCAACATAGGAGATTCGTTGACTGAATTCGCGCCATAATTTCTCATCAACCGGCTGGGTGCGGGAGTAGCTCTGCAGAGAGTCGAGCAGGAGTTCCCTATATTCATCATCACTTTTTGCTGACCGGCTGTAGCCAATAACTGCAAACCGTTCATCCAGTGCCTTTTCTAGAACCAGGTTGTAGAGCGCAGGAATCAGTTTGCGCCGGGTTAAATCTCCAGCTGCACCAAATATCACGAGCACACAAGGCTCTAATCGGTCGACCTGTAAAAAAAGTTCGCTCGCCGCACTCAGGCCTTTATGGGTGGAAAAATCAGATAGCATTGCAACTCATCCTGCACTCGTTTTTTTTATTCTGGTGAATTTTGACCAAAACCAGAGCCAGACAGACACCGCTTTCTGTACCATATTAGGTCATCTCCAGGACTTCAAGAACAACCTGAATAAATGCGAAATTCTCAGTCCACAAAGATACCCTACAAACGGCAAATTCTTGAGTAAGGACATCACTGAACATACCTAAGTTTCTGTTTTTTATATAACTGGACAGGCTTCAGCGAAATTTCCAACTATTGCTTCCTATCATCCCGCTCCTTCAGATTACAATATAATTAAAAGTCTGACTTATGAAATACCACAAATATCGTAAGTTATTCAGTTCTCATTTCTTATGACAATCGCCGATAAAAACCTGATTACTTGTTTTTTCAGGAATTGTAAAAAGATAATCTCTACCCACAGCAAATCAGATAAGAAGTACTACACTTTATGCTGTGACAATGAGGCTTATATGAGCAGTCAATTGGTAAAGGGTATTCACAGATTCAATTTGAATCGATAAGATAGTACCTATTACATTATTTAGATCGATTTCTATATTTTTAACTTTTATTTTTAACCACTTCATTAGTATTAAATTTAATTAACAAATCGATGTATAATTCAGCTAAGTTGATAGGAATTTATCGAATGTGGCACCAAGGCACCACATGAATGAAGCAGTGACTAATATCTACACCGCGAGTTCTTGTTAACCAGACAAAAAAATGGTGCGTTCAGGGCTTCTGGAATGCACTTGACCGATAATAACTCTTGCCAAGAGCGATACCTTTAGCAAGAGTCACAGCGAAATCAGGGGTATTTTATTCAACACCCCCCTGCTTTGATTGAAATAATAATGGCAGTTAGATATCCGATAAGCTACAGACGAGGATCTCAATCCTACTGTAGACGCACCTGTTTGAAACGATTTCCGATATTTTCTCCTGAATTTCAAACTACATTTTCAGATAATAATTAATCTTATGGGTAAAACACATTGCAGCAAGTAATTAAAGTTGGCGTTTTTGTTGACGCAGAAAATGTACGTTACAACGGTGGCTACCAGCTCCGATATGACATCCTGCGAATGTTTGCTGGACGATATGGAGGTTCTCTACTCAGACTAAACACATATATCGCTTTTGACCAGGAGCGTGCAAAAGAGGATCCGGAATATCGAAGACGCGCCTTGACCTACCAGCAAATGGTTAGAGAATTCGGCTGGAAAATAATTGTCAAAAATGTTCGTAGATATACAGACGAAGAAGGCAATGTTACCACCAAG
The DNA here is from genome assembly GCA_040506275.1 of Candidatus Thiodiazotropha sp. DIVDIV. Classification (GTDB taxonomy): domain Bacteria; phylum Pseudomonadota; class Gammaproteobacteria; order Chromatiales; family Chromatiaceae; genus Thiodiazotropha. The sequence goes on along the minus strand of JBEVXD010000001.1, from coordinate 229,493 downwards.
GCCAATGCTGATCTTGATATGGCAGTTGATGCCATGCTGCAGGCAGAAAAACTTGACCTGTTACTCATGGTCACAGGCGATGGCGATTTTCTACAGGTCGTTAATGCATTGCAGGATCGTGGATGCCGCGTTGAATTACTTGGATTCCGAAATGTTTCTCAAGAGTTGCGCAGGCTTGTGGATGACTACTACTCTGGTTTCCTGATCCCGGATCTGCTGCCAATCTCCTACGAACCTAGAAACGAATGGGGCGCCCCTGGTTCCTGTGTTCGTGGCGTCTGTTCCAAGTGGTTTCCTGATAAGGGATATGGGTTTCTTCGCTTTATCAAGCGCATTGATCCCAATCTATGGATCATCGATCCCCGTCAGCCGGACTCTCCTTATGAAAGTGTCTTCTGCCATGCCAATGAGTTGGCCGATGAAGTCACCGACGAAATCATGCAGAATCGCGATTCGATACTCGAATTCTACATTGAAAAGAGCGACAAGGATGATGGGCTGGTCGCAAACAATGTCCGTCTGGTACCCAGTTTTGGTGGAAGCGGATTATGATCAACAACTCAGAACCGAAACAAAGGCTCTGAGTTGTTACTATTAACCCGGCACCTTAATAGGTAGGTTCAACCTAAGCCTGCCTGCATCAATCAACTCATTCTGGGGATGCCGCAAGATCCATAATCATCCGGTAGCCTTTCCGGTCATTTTGGTTGCGAATGATAGTGCCTCCTCGCAGGGGAAATGATCCAGTTTGCCTGTCTTTGAAAAAGATCTGTAAGGATTCCTTGATCACCGGAAAGGCCATCTCTTGCCACGGGATCTCCGACTCTTTAAATAACGCCACTTCAAGACTCTCAGACCCTGCGGCAAATTCAAGATCAAGCAGGCGGCTTCGAAAGATTAGATAAACCTGATTGATATGGGGTAAGTTATAGAACCCATACAATCCTTCCACATCCACACGAGCTGTCGCCTCTTCCAAGGTCTCTCTGGCAGCACCCTCTTGACTGGTCTCACCATTCTCCATAAAACCCGCTGGTAAGGTCCACAGCCCGTATCTTGGTTCTATTGCACGACGGCATAAGAGTATTTTCTCTTCCCAAACCGGAATACAGCCAACAACGATCTTGGGGTTGTGGTAATGAATAGTATTACAGGCATCGCAGACATGTCTGGGGCGGTTATCCCCATCTGGCACCTTGATCTCGACCTTCGCACCACATTGACTGCAGAAATTCATCATCCACTCCACTGAGACTGATTCGTCCCCATTGTCGCCTATTGGTTAAAGATACCGCAAACCAAAACGACAGGCCCATCTGCTAAAAGTTCGTAAATAAAACCTAAAACTAGAATCAATGCTCTCCCAATGACTTCATACAATATCAATGTAACTGAATGTGCAAAGTAGTTTTACGTTGCCGAAGAGTTGTATGAACTCAATAACGATCATGGCGTCCCATACCCCCCGGAAGATGTTGTAATAAGCTACCTGATTACGTCTGTTTTATCCTGGTCTCACATATCGGATGGATAAACGTTGCCGCAGCCACCAAAATCTTCGTTGAAACCGGTGGATACGCTTCGCATTTCCACCCTCAGGTCTTGTATCCCGGCCTAATACATACAAAAGAGCTGAATTTAGATCAGACCTATAACTCGGCGGTGGCGGATAACTAATCTCATTCAAGTAACATACATCGCCGATCAGCCCGCCTACGGTTAGAGATTATTGATGACTGCCCTTTCTTGATATGATGTGCGGATTTTCAAAAAAAGAGTACTTAAATAATATGTCGCAACAGCTTCCAGAGGCGGACCTAGAGGAAGCCATAGCCGCCATTGACTTGGGTTCAAACAGCTTTCATCTCATTGTCGCCCGGGTTAATGACGGACACCTGCAGATCATCGACAAGATGAAAGAGATGGTAAGGCTTGGCGAAGGTCTCACAACTGACAAACGTTTGGATCCAATGGTTGCTGAGCGGGCACTAGACTGTCTGAGCCGTTATTCGCAGAGGTTACGGCCTCTTCCAGCAGAAAATATCCGCGTTGTAGGCACGAATACTATGCGCCAGATAGACCCGGCGGATAACTTTCTCAGCCTGGCAGAAAAAGCCCTACTACATCCCATAGAGATTATCGCAGGACGAGAAGAGGCCCGCCTGGTCTATCTAGGTGTAGCTCACGGACTGGCAGCAGGTGACGAAAGGCGTTTGGTGGTAGATATCGGTGGCGGCAGTACTGAATTAATCATTGGACAAGGCTATCAACCGTTTCAGCGGGAAAGCCTGCACATGGGCTGCGTGAGCATGAGTCGCCGCTTCTTTCTAAACGGAAAGATCACCTCACAATCGATGAGAGAGGCCATGTTAGCTTGTGCGATCGAGATTCGGCCGGTAAGAAATGAGTTTCGTGATGGGGAGTGGGAACACGCAATCGGCAGTTCCGGCAGTATCAAGTCAATCCGTAATGTTGTCATAGAACAAGGTTGGAGTGAGTCAGGAATCACCCGCAATTCATTAGAACGACTCACTCGCCACCTCATCGATGTAGGGTCTGTCGATCAACTCTCATTAAAAGGTCTATCTGAAGAGCGAAAACCGGTCTTCGCCGGTGGTGTGGCTGTACTTTCCGCTGTCTTTGAACATATCGGCATCGACCATATGGATGTCTCTTCAGAGGCGCTTAGAGAAGGTCTGATCTACGACATGATCGGACGAAGTCAGGATGAAGATGCCCGGGAATTGACTCTCAAAACCCTGACTAAACGTTACGACATTGACCGAGCTCAGGCAAAGCGCATCGATGAGACTGCACATATTCTGCTGGAACAGGCAAAAAGAAGCTGGCACCTGGAAGCTCCAAAATACAGCGCCATGTTGAACTGGGCCGCCAGAGTTCATGAAATTGGACTGACTGTTTCTCATAGTCAATTCCAAAAGCATGGTGCCTATGTGATTGAAAATTCAGATCTGTCCGGATTTTCCCGTCAGGAACAGAGGGTCCTAGCGGCAATGGTAAGAGGCCATCGCCGAAAATTTCCTACTTCTATTTTTGAACAACTACCAAGTGATGTGATCGCCTGTACCAAACATCTCTGTATTCTACTGCGTCTCTCAGTATTGAGTCACAGAGCCAGATCTCCGATTGCCAAACCAATACCCCGACTGGAGGTTGAAGAGAATCGTATTTCACTGGTCTATCCGGAAGATTGGATCAACCATCATCCATTGACCAGGGCTGAACTTGAGCAAGAGGCAGGTTATCTTGAGACGGCTGGGTATCTGCTCAGGTTCTCTTAAGTAAACCACTATCAGGACTCATAGCAATGGACGAACTAACGCTAGAAGTTCCTCGGTAGTAGCACCATGGGGAATGATCGCTATCAATTCTCCGTCTGTGCCGATTAAGTAGGTGTCAGCAGAGTGGTCGACAACATAGTTGGCCTGGCCATCTTCCGCATGAACCTGGTAAGCGGCGCCGTAGCGCTTTGCCACATCGGCAATAACTGGCTCACTCCCTGTGACGCCAAGTAGCTTGGGATGAAAATACTCGACATACTCCTTCAATCTTTGCACATTATCCCGAGCAGGATCCACACTGATAAAAATGGGCTGTACCTTCGCCCTCTCCGTCTCACTCATTTCATCCAATATGGTGCTGATCAATACCAGGTTTGTCGGGCATATATCAGGGCACCAAGTATACCCAAAATAGAGCAGTACGACCTTGCCTCGAAAGTCTTTAAGATTCACTGCACCACGATAGGACTCAAAACTAAAGTCTCCACCTTTGGGGGCATCGTGTAACTCAATGCCCGCATTCTTGCTATCTTCAGGATGCCAAACCAAAAGTAACCAAGCCAAACCACTACTGAGCAGCAGTATCATTATGATCAATAGGAGTCTTTGCATCAGATTCTGGTTCGTTGAGGGTAATTGGTTCTAAACAGATATACAGTTATTAAAGTTAACCGGGAGGGTAATTGCAGCCAAGAAAATCAAAACAACATGGCGTCACGATATTTCTTTCGGAGGGACAATGATACTCAGGCACTGATCTATCAATTGATTATACTCCCCAAGTATAAGAAGCAAATGGTTATACATTTCGATCATGGGGAGCAATTGATCATTCTGTTTTTCCTGGAGTCTTTCAATCAAACCCAATATGTAGTTTTCACCTTCGTGCATGCTCTTGGCCTTACGCCTTAAGTCATCTACCAGAAAGTGTGCCCTCATTTCATTAAACCTGCCGCTTTTATGCATCACAATCAGGCGTTCCAAATCTCTTTCAGACTGACTGATACTTCGTTCAATTGTATGTATCTGCCTTACATCAAACTCCACCTGAGAACGTACAGTTCTGAGTTGCACCCTTAACTTCGGTGCAAGCTTCTTCATCTCCCTAAGATTATCTTGTATTAGAGCCACTTCGGACTCCACCATTTGAGAAAACTCAACCGCTTTAGCTGTTGTCGAGGGCACTCCCATGGAGATGGCAATAAAAAAAGCCATCGTCATTAAAAACCGAAAATTAAAGTTGATCATCCGTTGCACATTAAAAGCACAAACACTATTGGACATGGAATATCTCATATATTTTCTTCTATAATTCTACTAAATCGCCCTTTTCCTCTAACCACTTTTTCCGGTCTGATGCCCGCTTCTTTGCCAGCATCATATCCATAACCATATTGGTGTCATCACCAATCTCCACTGTAAGCTGAATCAGCCTTCTGGTATCAGGATGTATAGTCGTTTCACGCAGCTGCATCGGGTTCATTTCTCCCAATCCTTTGAATCGCTGCACGTTGACTTTGCCTTTGAGCTTCTCCGCCTCAATCCGATCAACAACGCCTTGCTTTTCCGAATCATCAAGTGCGTAGAAAACACGTTTACCCACATCGATGCGGTAGAGTGGCGGCATTGCTATATAGACATGCCCTTGCTCTACTAGTTGCTTGAAATGACGTAAAAATAGAGCACACAACAAGGTTGCGATATGTAATCCATCTGAATCTGCATCTGCCAGAATACAGATTTTGTCAAATCTCAGTCCCGACAGATCACTACTACCCGGTTCCACACCGATCGCCACCGAAATGTCATGTACTTCCTGGGAAGCCAATACATCACTGGGATCTACTTCCCAGGTATTCAAGATCTTGCCACGCAATGGCATGATCGCCTGAAACTCCCTGTCTCGGGCCTGTTTGGCTGATCCACCGGCAGAATCACCCTCTACCAGAAACAGTTCACTGCGGCTTGGATCCACCGAACTGCAATCAGCAAGCTTACCTGGTAGCGCAGGACCTTGGGTCACTTTCTTTCTCGCTACCTTGCGACCAGCCCGCATACGACTTTGGGCTGAGGTGATTGCCAATTCTGCTATGCGTTCCCCCGCCTCTGTATGCTGGTTCAGCCATAAACTAAATGAATCCTTGACCACACCGGATACAAATGCCGCACACTCCCTTGAGGATAGTCGCTCTTTGGTCTGACCGGAAAACTGGGGATCTTGAAGTTTGACTGAGAGCACATATGAAACTCTGTTCCAGACATCTTCCGGAGTTAATTTAACCCCTCGGGGTAGAAAATTGCGAAATTCGCAAAACTCTCTTACTGCATCGGTCAATCCAGTACGTAAACCATTGACGTGGGTACCACCCTGAGCGGTCGGGATCAGATTGACGTAACTCTCGGTCACCAGATCTCCGGTTTCCGGTAACCAGACTAGCGCCCATGCAGCCGCTTCTCTGTTCCCCGACATCTCACCAACAAAGGCATCATCCGGAATCCGGTCCACTCCCCCAAGGGCATCCAACAGATAATCCCGCAGACCATCTTCGTAAAGCCAGGTTTCATGATCACCGCTCTTTTCGTCAAAAAAGGAGACCTTCAAACCCGGGCAAAGCACTGCCTTGGCCCTAAGCACATGGCGTAACTGTCGGATTGAGAAGCGAGAACTGTCGAAGTATTGTCCATCAGGCCAAAACCTTACCCGTGTACCTGTGTTGTTACGCCCCACCTTGCCAACCGCTTCCAGATCCGAGATCTTCTTCCCACCAGCAAAAGCGATGTTGAACTCTTTAGAGTCGCGTTTTACCCATACCTCGAGATGCTTGGATAATGCATTGACCACAGAGACACCAACCCCGTGCAAACCACCGGAAAATTGATAACTCTTATTGGAGAACTTACCTCCAGCATGAAGTTTGGTCAGAATGACTTCCACGCCAGGCACACCTTGCTGTGGATGGATATCCACCGGCATGCCTCGACCATCATCAACAACCTCCAGAGAACCATCTTCGTAGAGACTCACCTCGATCGATTTGGCGAAACCGGCAACTGCCTCGTCCACGCTATTGTCGATCACCTCCTGGGCCAAGTGATTAGGGCGTGAGGTATCTGTGTACATCCCCGGTCTCTTGCGCACAGGCTCAAGACCACTGAGGACTTCGATATCAGAAGCGTCGTAGCTGCCACTCATATTGGGTTATCGATCCTATTACAATCTGTTGACACCGCGGGGAGTTTACACATCTGCGCTTTAACTGGCGAGTCTACAACACCCTGCGCTATTCAAATTGAGCAACACCCGAATCCCTCCCAGCTCTTTTTCTGAAGCTATCCCTATGAAACAACCTGCAAAAACTCCGGGCGATACAGATCTCCAAATAATATGTGTCGTTTCAATACGTACTCAAAAGGTACTGCCTTAGGAGCGCGAATCGCGTGCAATTCCAAGCTATTGCGAAGACCTGCGACATAGACGTGGCACATTTTGTCAGCAACATGTCGGGCCACGACTTGTTCAGATGTTCACTGAATTTCATTGACCCCCCTATCTGGGGTGAGTTAGTTTTACAGGCTGTATGACAAAAAAATGATTTAAATCACTATAGTTGGCTAAAGAAATCGTGCCTAGAAAAGCGAAAACACCTGCCTTTGAAGAGGCGTTAAAAGAGCTGGAGAGTCTGGTTGAAACCCTGGAGCAGGGAGATCAGTCACTTGAGGACTCCCTGAAATCATTTGAACGGGGAGTTTCATTGACCCGGCTCTGCCAGGAAGCGCTGAAAGAGGCGGAGCAGAAAGTCCAGATTCTCAGTGGAGAGCAACAGACATCGGAGCTGGAATCTTTTCCAAATGACAGTGAATAGTCCCCTCGAAAGCTACATGAGTCAGTGCAAGCAGCGTGTTGAGGATGCATTGCAGCAGCGGCTTCCTAAAGAGACAACCCTGCCTACCCGCCTGCACGAAGCCATGCGCTACACCTGCCTCGATGGAGGTAAACGTATCCGGCCATTTCTGGTATATGCCTCAGGCCAGGCACTTGGCCTACCGTTTGAGTCCCTTGACGGGCCGGCATGTGCAATAGAACTGATGCATGTCTACTCTCTGGTCCACGATGACCTACCGGCCATGGATGATGACGATTTGAGACGCAATCGACCTACCTGTCACCGAGCCTATGATGAAGCCACCGCCATCCTGGTCGGTGATGCCCTGCAAACACTCGCTTTTCAGGTTTTATGCTGTGATCCGCATATACCAGCCGAGGCAGCGACACGTCTGGCAATGGTAGAGACTTTGGCCCGAGCAAGCGGTTCCCGAGGCATGGCAGGAGGACAGGCCATCGATCTACAATCTGTAGGCCAGGATCTCAATCTTGCTGAACTAGAAAATCTGCATATCCATAAAACCGGGGCACTGATTAGAGCGGCAGTACGACTGGGTGCACAGCTCAGCCCAACAGCCAGCAAGGCGCAAATCACCCATCTGGACCGCTATGCAAAGTGCATAGGACTGGCCTTCCAGATTCAGGATGACATTCTTGATGTCGAGGGTGATACCAAAACGTTAGGCAAGACCAAAGGCAAAGACTGTCTGCAGGAAAAGCCGACCTACCCTTCGATTATGGGATTGAAAGAGGCCAAGGAGAAGGCAGAAGAGCTGATCCAGGAAGCATTGCGTAATCTTGAGCCGTTCTCCGAAGAAGCAGACCCCTTACGCTGGATCGCGGCCTATATAATCTCCAGAACCCATTGATTCCCCCCTGGAAGCGGCACGCTGATCTCTACAACGCGAGTGCTTGTATCTGCTGACTCAAGGGGTTTTGCACTAAATTCCCAAGTTTTTTAGTGGATCAAATCTCTCTTATATAAACCTAGGAATTGACTCAGCCTATACATTCTGGAGATAATTTGCTGTTCGACCCGATCATTTTATGTCTATTAGGCACGGGTGATCCAATAACTGATTGAGTGCTGGGTATAAATACCCGGCGTTCTCTCTGTTGTCCCAGATAATCTGTACGGATAACCTTGGAACAATCCTATTTGACCAGCGGTCCATAGCCCATAGGGTAGGACAGGAAAACACCGACATGCTCGACAAAACACCACTGAAAGGCTCTCAGATCGAAGATGTTCAAAATACCGCCGACACTCGCCAAATTGCCATTAACAAGGTGGGTATCAAGGATATCCGCCATCCTATGCGCATCAGAGACCGTAGTGAGGGTGAGCAACATACCATTGCCAATTTCAATATGTACGTCAATCTACCCCACAACTTCAAGGGCACTCACATGTCCCGGTTTGTGGAGATTTTGAATAGCCATGAAACAGAGATCACTGTCGAGTCTTTCAAAGATATGCTGGCTGAGATGACGGAGCGTCTGGAGGCCAAGTCTGGGCATGTCGAGATGAACTTCCCGTTCTTCATCAACAAGACCGCGCCCATCTCTGGTGTACAAAGCCTACTCGATTACAACGTCACTTTGATTGGTGAGATCCATGATGGCACACCGATTATCGAGATAAAGGTTGTCGTCCCGGTTACCAGCCTCTGTCCTTGTTCAAAAAAGATTTCCGACCGTGGCGCTCATAATCAACGCTCCCATGTCACCGTACTGGCAAGAACCAGCGGTTTCATCTGGATAGAAGAAATCATCGACATGGTAGAGGAACAGGCTTCCTGCGAACTGTTCGGCCTGCTCAAACGACCTGACGAGAAGTTTGTTACCGAGACAGCTTACGATAATCCTAAATTTGTCGAGGACATGGTGCGTGACATTGCAGTTCAGTTTAACCGTGAAGATCGTATCAGCGCCTATGTCATCGAGTCGGAGAACTTTGAGTCAATTCACAACCACTCTGCTTATGCGCTGATTGAAAGAGACAAGCTGGCTGATCCTGCCTGAATCATCAACACTATTAACCCTGAACCTACCTATTAAGGTGTCGGATTAATACTAATAGCTTTGCTTGAAGAACCCCGGAATAGGTCCGGGGGGTGAAGAAATTCACGGTCAAACGCTCCTATTCAGGGAGTGGATCATAAATACCTACCTGCTATTGAAAAGCCCATAAAAAAGTAACAGGATCTATTTATTGCAGGTTATCACTCCATGACTTGTCCAGAGGTTGCTTGAAATGAGTTCTCAGAAACGCCTCTCCAGCACAAGGACTTCTCCCTGATCGTCCATTTTCACCCGATTCAGAAAGCTCATTCCCAACAACACACGACCCGGTCCACTACCCTCGATGACGAAGCCACTGACCTGGTGCAGTCTGATATTCCCCACCTGCACCCTGTCCAGCATCACCTCATAACCCGTGGTAACACCATTTGCTGTATTGACGTAGATACGCTTACCCTCAATTCGGTAGGGAATCCCCAGTCTTTTCGCCTGGGAGGTATTCAAAGCTACAGCGGTCGCTCCGGTATCCACGAGAAACTTTACAGTCAGCCCATTGATGGTCCCCACAGTGGTATAGGCGCCCGCTTGATCACGCCAAACCTTGGCACTCTGCAGTTCAGGTTGTTTGAACTGGGTGGTGATGTGCCCACCTAAGAAATATTTGTCTCGTTTACCATTAACCTCAATCACTGCCTCTTTACTCGTTGCTGAGATCAGCAATACCCCTTCAGGTGAAGGTTTGTTGAGTTTTAATAGTCGCCTGACCCCATCCAGATTGACCATTGCCTTATTAGGAAACAACGCCTCAACCACAATCTTCTCAACCGCATTAACAGGTGATGCCGCCAAGGAGAGCAGGAGCATAACTAACAGTAAGAACCGGTTTAGCATTCAGAACCACTCCCATTGGCTTATCAGAACAAGACACCCTGCAGCGAACAGACCCGCAACCAGGTCATCCACCATAATACCGAAACCGCCCCCGACTTTTTTATCAATCCATCGAATAGGCCAGGGTTTCACAATATCGAAAAATCTAAACAACAGAAAACCCACTAATATCCAGTACCAGCCCGCTGGTGCAAAAACCATGGTAACCAGATACCCGACAATCTCATCCCAGACGATCCCGCCATGGTCATGAACCCCCAGATCCCGAGAGGTCACCTCGCACAGCCAGACACCCAGGATAAAAGCCAGGCTCACAAGACCAATGTAGTAGATCAGTGAGAGAGGTTGTATTAGCAGATAGGCGGGTATTCCAACTAGAGTGCCATAGGTTCCTGGCGCTTTTGGTAGAAGTCCGGTCCCAAAACCAAATGCAAGAATGTGTATCGGATTTCTCATATCCGGCAGTGATCTGTCCTGGTCAGCTTTCATTATCCTAGAATCCGCAGTTGAACATGGATTTGCAGGAAATCCAGATGTGTCCGTCAAGGTGTCGTTCAGCGTAAATAGCCGCTCCCTTAACAAGATCGACAATACAGTGGGGTACAGATGGGTTTTCCACATATTCCGATAGCGCTTCAGATTTTACCCAACGGGGGTGGTAAAAATCGGCTATTTGATTCGGCATATCATTACCTTACGTTAGATATAAGCGGTCAACTGCGGAATCCAGGATTATGAGGAGAAGTGATCAAAGCCCAGGTGTGACGGGGACCAGATATTGCCATTACTTTCCCGACAACGTAATCCCGGTTGTTTTTCAATCTTCCCGATACGGGTAATGGCCAAGCCTAATCTACAGGAAATCTCAGCCACCTCTGCCCTACCGGCTTCAGGCAGGGTAACACAAAGTTCATAGTCATCCCCTCCCGAAACAATAAGAGACCAATCCCGATGCAAATCCACCACTGAGGCGACTTCAGATGAGAGAGGGATTTTCTCCAGCGCCAGACTGGCCCCAACTCCACTCAATGAGAGAATATGTCCCAGATCAGCCAAAAGGCCATCTGAAAGATCAATAGCACTATGGGCAAAGTGGCGCAATGCAACGCCAGCTTCAACTCTCGGTTGAGGTCTTTCCAAACGATCTATCAGGAGCAATGATAGAGGCGACTTTAATTGATTGTCCTTAAGATGTTTCAATGCTAAAGCGGCATCTCCCAAGGTTCCAGTCACATAGATATCATCCCCCACTCTTGCAGCATCTCTCCTCATGGCAAGGTGTTGCGGCACAAACCCATGAACTTGCACCGATATACTTAGTGGTCCTTTGGTGGTATCCCCACCAATCAGTTGTACGTCGTATTGCTTCGCCAATCCGGCGAATCCCCGACAAAAGTCATAAACCCATGTCTCATTCACTTCCGGTAAGGTCAAAGACAATGTCACCCAGGCCGGAGCAGCTCCCATTGCTGCAAGGTCACTGAGATTTACAGCCAATGCCTTGTGTCCAAGGTATTCTGGAGCAACGTCCTCAAAGAAGTGTATTCCAGATACAAGCGTATCCATGCTCACTGCCAGCGTCATACCATCAGGCACTTTCAGCAGGGCTGCATCATCACCGATCCCAAGCACCACATCATCTCTCGATTTGGTGAGTTTCTTGAAATAACGATTTATCAGCGCGAATTCTGCGGTTTCTCGAGTAATCTTCATCAAGTCAGTCGGCGGTTGTCTCCTATAATTGGCAGTGTAACTTTCCGACAATAGAAGAACAAAGCATCATCCAACCTAATGGATGAAATAATCAAGGAACCTCTGACTAATTCAGATCGAGTTCATGCTGCGATGAAAGGTTTATGATGAGTGTGAAAAGCGAGCGAAATAGCCTGCTATTGCAAAACGCTTTAAAGCAGGGCCTGAGCCATTCAGCCACCCGACACCGATTCATGAATTGATCAGAGGCTCCTTAATAACATAAAAGGGGCAGTGCGTATGAACAAATCGAAGAGCTTTCAAATAGTCGAAAAAATTGGTGATAATCTGGTTGAGACCTTCCATATCGTAGGTCTATTCGTGATCGGTGCAACAGTCGTCTGGTCTGGAATTGTTGTCTATCTCGACATGATCCTTAATGGACACGCAACACTCAAAGATATTCTACTGCTCTTCATCTACCTGGAATTGGGTGCCATGGTCGGCATCTATTTCAAAACTCGCAGATTGCCAGTGCAATTCCTGATCTATATTGCAATCACCGCACTAACCCGCATGCTGACAATTGACATCAAAGAGATGGGGAATGAGACCATACTAACCATCACCGGAGCCATTTTGATGTTGACCTTAGCCATTCTGATACTGCGCTATAACACAAACAAGAACAAAACGGACGAGGATGAACTTTAACACCTGTACCACCCTGTAACCCCCAATTGCATCAGCCAGCCAGCAAATAGCTTTTACAATGCAATAAACACAACAATTGTCGAATAAGCAACATTTGAAAAATCACACCTATTAACTTAACTACCTGTAATCACTACAAAAAGCATTATTGGCACATGAATTGCCCCATTAGCTGATATTGTTAATAACTGCCGTTATGCAATTATTTTGCATAACGGACTTAGCACTTTGAAGGATTTCCAAGAAGCCGATTACAGATGATCAGACCAAATACCTATATCACTGGAGATTTATGCCTCAGCAGCGATCTGGGGGGTAGTGTTACTGCAAGACGCATAGAGCTGCTGGAGGCAATCGACAATCAGGGCTCGATCTCAGCTGCGGCAAAACAGTTGAAGATCAGTTACCGCTCCGCCTGGGATGCCGTGGATGAGATGAACAATCTCTGGGACACCCCCCTTGTCGCCAAGCAGCCGGGGGGTAGTCATGGTGGCGGTACCCGACTAACTAATGAGGGCCGGCAACTGATAAGTGGTTTCAGAGTGTTGCTCACCGAGTACAACCACTTTACTGAAGGACTCAACCGAAATCTGGATGACTTCGAGAAATTACAGCAAAACATCAGGAAACTCACGATGCGTACGAGTGCAAGGAACCAATTTCAAGGCATAGTGGAGGAGATCAGTGCCGGCCCCATCAATAGTGAAGTCACCCTGATGATCAACGGGAAGGAGCGCTTAATCGCGATCGTCACCAGCGAATCGGTGGGACAGCTGGGTCTCAGCCTCGGGAGTGAAGCCTACGCATTGATCAAAGCCTCATTCATTATTCTTGTGCCAGCAGATCAATGTTTCGCAAGCAGCGCTAGAAATCGTCTCTGCGGTACTATTCGTGAACTACGCCATGGTCCAGTAAATAGTGAAGCCCTGATAGCGCTGAATGGCGATAAAACCCTCACCGCCATAATCACCGAAGAGAGTGCAAAAGCTATGCACCTTGAACAAGGTAGACCGATTTGCGCTTTGATAAAGGCTTCTCATGTCATTCTTGGCGTCCACTGAATTACAAATCCATGATATGGAGTATCTGTCATGATATTTTTCAAACCTGCCCTTCGAGCCAGCTTAATAGGTACAGCCCTGCTCACCACCCAGGTGGTAGCCGAAGAGGTCAAGATTGCAGTAGCGGCCAATTTCACCGATGCTACTCGAGTCATTGTCAAACTGTTCGAAAAACAGTCTGGACACACAACCAAAGTCAGCTACGGCTCGACAGGAAAACTCTATTCACAAATTGAGCATGGTGCCCCTTTCGAACTCTTCCTTGCTGCTGATACCAAGAGGCCGATAAAAGCTGAAAAAGAGGGGTTGGCAGTCTCAGGCAGCCGCTTTGTCTATGCAAAAGGCAAACTGGTGCTCTGGAGCATCAAACAGGATCTGTTTAAGGAGGGTGAGACCTACTTAAAAAGTGGAGCATTCAAACACCTGGCCATGGCCAATCCAAAAACTGCGCCGTATGGTCAGGCTGCAGAACAGGTCATGCAGCAGGTTGGTGTTCTGGATAATATACAATTCAAACTGGTAAAAGGAGATTCAATCTCTCAAACCTTTCAGTTTGCTGCCACCGGCAATGCTGATGCCGGCTTTGTTGCCTTAGCCCAGATCAAGGCCTGGGAGGGTAAAAGCGGTACATTGTGGGAGATACCATCGAACTACTATAAGCCGATAGATCAGGCAGCCGTTTTGTTGAAAAAAGGGGAATACAATCCTGCTGCCATAGACTTTATAACGTTTCTAAAAAGTGATCATGGACGGAAAGTGATCGAAGAGTTCGGTTACGGAGTGGAGTGATCTCCGTCATCAGGTAACGGTGGAGTTGATTCCACCTCTCTTTTTCCGGGCATTACTGTTGGAGCAGACTATGGCATTCGACTGGCAACCTGTCTGGCTGACCTTGAAGTTAGCCAGCACCACGACACTGATATTGCTGATCATCGGCACCCCAATCGCCTGGTGGCTGGCCCGAACTCACGCCTGGTACAAACAGGCATTAGCCGCAGTTGTTGCCCTACCCCTGGTGCTTCCACCCACCGTGCTCGGTTTCTACCTGCTGATTATGCTGGCTCCAGATGGGCCTGTTGGACAATTCACCCAGGCAATGGGGTTCGGCACACTGCCATTTACATTTGAAGGTCTGGTGCTTGCTTCAGTGCTCTACTCCATGCCCTTTGTAGTACAACCCCTGCAAAATGCTTTTGAGGCCCTTGGCCCCCGCCCCATGGAGGTCGCCTCTACCCTTCGTGCTTCTCCCTGGGATCGTTTCCTGACAGTTGTGATCCCCCTGGCCCGTCCCGGATTTCTTACCGCGGCCGTTCTCTGCTTCGCCCATACCGTGGGAGAATTCGGTGTGGTATTGATGATCGGTGGCAATATCCCTGGTGAAACCAAAGTACTCTCTGTAGCAATTTATGATCATGTGGAATCCCTGGAATATGGACAGGCCCATATGCTCGCTGCGGGCATGCTCGGTTTCTCATTCCTGGTTCTGATGACCCTGTACCTGGTCAATGGCCGCTATACCAGGAATCATCAATTATGAGCAGTATTGAAGTTCAAATAAAAAACCGCCTTGGTGATTTCGAACTGGATGTCTCCTTCACTGCGCCAGCACAAGGGGTCACCGCCCTGTTTGGATCATCTGGATCCGGCAAAACCAGCGTACTCAGAGCCATTGCCGGTCTGGAGCGCCCATCAGAAGGGCTGGTACGTATCAATGATGAGGTATGGCAGGATCATAAACGATTCGTTCCGATCCACCGTAGAGCCCTGGGCTATGTCTTTCAGGAGGCGAGTCTCTTTCCCCATCTCTCGGTCCGACGAAATCTGGAATATGGTCTGCACCGTGTGGCCGAAAAGGAGCGGCAAATCCCTTTTCACGATGTGGTGGAACTACTTGGGATTGCAACATTTTTAAAGCGAGAGACTCACAAGTTATCTGGTGGAGAACGTCAACGGGTTGCGATTGCCCGTGCCCTGCTGACAAGCCCTCGGCTACTTTTAATGGATGAGCCACTCTCAGCACTCGACCATGGAGCCAAACAGATTATTCTGCCCTATCTTGAGAGCCTGCACGATGAGTTCGGCATCCCCTCACTGTATGTCTCCCATGATCCCAATGAGGTTGCACGATTGGCTGACCGAATGGTGTTGTTGGAGCATGGTAGAGTAATCGCAGAGGGTGATGCCGCCCAGCTATTGACCCGTCTCGATCTCCCGTTATCCGGCTATGACGATGCCTCAGCATTGCTGGAAGGTATCGTCAGCTCTCATGACACCAGCTACCATCTAACCTGGATATCTCTGCAGGGTAACAGGGTAGCCGTACCAAGAGAGGATCTACCCGTAGGTCGACATGCCCGGGTACAGATCCAGGCCCGTGATGTCAGTCTCTCCCTTCACGCCCATTCTGATACCAGCATTGTGAATATTCTGCCAGCACGGGTTATTGATACCCACGACATCAACCAGACTCAAATGTTGGTACGTCTGGAGCTGGATGATGGTCAGACCCTGCTTTCGCGCATTACCCGTAGATCAGCCATGGGCATGGGGATTCATGAAGACATGCTGCTCTATGCACAGGTGAAGAGTGTTGCACTGCTCTCGTAAATGGAGGGCAATGAATAAATAGAGCTTTCTGCTTATAAAAGCATCACAGTTTCAATTATCGATGCTGTATCAAGTAGGCAAATGCAGCAGGAGGAAAAAATAGAAGACCAACAGCCCATTTCAATTGATGCAAAACAATGGCTTTCAGAATGCAAATAAACCATGCAGTAAGCTGCAAAGCCAAAAAGCTAAAAAGTAGCGCAAATTTAATTCTAATCCATTGATCTGAACTGACTGGATCGTCTAATCCTTGACCGTTGACAGGAATCATATAAACAGCAACAACGGCCGATAGACCGGCGAAAAGTATCAGCCACCAGCGTATACGCCACAATCCATGTGTGACCTTCTTATGCAGTTTAAATAAATCAGACTGACTGTTGTGTAGTGTGGTCAAAGAGATAGCCAGATGTAACCGATCTGTTTCTGATCAAACCCAGAGCGAGCAAAAAATCTTTCTACATGGTTCGTGAAGCAATAGGCTCATGCCACACAAAGCGGAAGTTATTATTTCGTTCGTTAGATCTAACGGGAAAACACTATCTTATCAAGATACATTATTCAGTAAAAAAACTAGTCCCTGACTTTTCCTTTGGAAGCAATTTCTACCGAACGAACCTTTTTCGCCACCTGGTCAAGAACGCCATTAACGAATTTGTGCCCCTGCTCTGCACCAAAAACTTTAGCCATCTCCACTGCTTCGTTGATTACAACACGATAGGGTACTTCGATTTTATGTTTCAGCTCATAAACACCGATTCTGAGAATGGCCCGCTCAACTGGATCGACACTTTCAATGGCTCTGTCCAGCGAGGGTTTGAGCAACTCATCCAGCTGTACAAGATGAGCGGGAACACCCTGCAAAATATCCTGAAAATAGGGAAACTCGAAACTCGAAAGATCCTGCTCTTCAATAAATTGATTGGCGATATCTGAGACATCCTGACCAGCCATCTGCCACTGATAGATGGCCTGTACCGCGTGCTTTCTAGCCTGGCTGCGTTTTTGACTCATTAATCGATCTGACGCAAAAGGTTGACCATTTCGATAGCGGAGAGGGTTGCTTCAGCACCTTTATTGCCTGCCTTGGTACCCGCTCTTTCGATCGCCTGTTCGATCGTATCCACAGTCAGAACACCGAACGCGATAGGTACACCATGCTTAAGACTGACTTGGGCCATGCCTTTGACACACTCTCCAGCCACATAATCAAAATGGGGTGTACCACCACGAATTACCGCACCAAGTGCGATAATGGCATCGTATTTTCCACTCGCGGCGAGTTTTTCCAGGGCAACAGGCATCTCAAAAGCGCCAGGGAGACGAACCAAAGTAAGGTCATCTTCATTTGCCCCGTGCCGTTTCAGGGTATCAATAGCCCCATCCAATAGACTTTCAACCACAAAACTGTTGAAGCGCGCCGCCACTAGGCAAAAGCGTGCATTGTCGACAGTCATAGCCCCTTCGATCGTCTTTATCGTCATTCTGTTTACCCTGATAAACCAAACATTGAATTCGAGTTGAAGCTAATCCGCTTCCACATACTCCGTGACTTCCATATCGAACCCTGACAGGGCATGAATACTTTTAGGAGCACTCAAGACCCGCATTTTTCTGACGCCCAGATCTGAAAGAATCTGCGCCCCGACACCATAAGTTCTCAGCTCCTTGCTGTTGTCCTTCTTAAGGAACTTTTGATGCCCACTGCTCTTGGCTTGGAGATCCATCATTCGTTGAACGATCTCCCGGGCGGTATCGTGATTTCGTAGCACAACGATCACCCCCTCTTCCTCCTTGCCGATCATGCTCATGGCGCTGCGTAGAGGCCAACCACATTCGCTTAACTTTGCCTCAAAAAGGTCGCACAGACTATTTTGCATGTGGACTCGTACCAAGGTAGGCCGATCTGCACTTGGATGCCCTCTCACCAAGGCCAGGTGGAGCTCGTTGTCTACCATGTCCTGATAAGCGACCAGACGAAAATCACCATATTCTGTGGGAAAGTTACACTCACTCACCCGCTCTATGGTGGTCTCGTTTTGTACCCGGTACTGGATCAGGTCAGCAATGGTACCTATTTTAAGATCATGTTCTACGGCGAATTTCTCCAGGTCGGAGCGGCGTGCCATAGTGCCATCCTCATTTAAGATCTCAACGATCACAGAGGATGGTGAGAGACCCGCAAGCCGCGCCAGATCACATCCTGCCTCGGTATGCCCTGCTCGAACCAATACACCACCGGGCTGCGCCATCAGAGGGAAGATATGACCGGGTTGAACCAGATCCTGAGGCTTGGCATCCGGCGCCACTGCAGCGAGCACAGTTGTGGAACGATCTGCAGCAGATATGCCTGTAGTGACACCCTCCGCCGCCTCGATGGAGACGGTGAAGTTGGTCGCGGAAAGCTCATCGTCGGTGGTAACCATCAATGGCAGACGCAGTTGACTACAGTGCTCTTTGGTCAGGGTCAAACAGATCAGGCCCCGTCCAAATCGTGCCATGAAATTGATGGCATCCGGGGTCACGGCTTCAGCGGCCATGATCAGATCGCCTTCGTTTTCACGATCTTCGTCATCCATGATGATGACCATCTTGCCCTGTTTCAGATCTTCTATGATTTCTTTTGTGGTGTTTAGCGCCATGGAAACTTCTATGGATTTTGTTCAGAGTTAACAGAACATTCTATCAGAGGTAGCTCATCAGAGCATCAAGCAATACTAAACTGGGTCGTGTGACCTTTTCGTGATTAATTCGTGACGTTGCCGGGAGACGCGCAGCGCAGACTCCTCAATACAGCGCAGGCCCGCACAAGCATTCTGACATCACCCGAATAATTGGCCTGCGTTATTTGTAATCCAAGGAGAAAACACCATGAAAAAGAGACTAACTGCCCTGCTGATATCCACCACCCTTGTATATGCAGCTAGCGCCACAGCAAGTGATCGCAATCTTAGCGTGGAAATCACCAATTTAACTAATGCCATCTATTTCACCCCCTTATTGGTGGCAAAACACGACAGAAACAGTGATCTGTTCGAACTGAGTGAACCCGCATCATCTCATCTTCAGGCAATGGCTGAAGGTGGTGATACAAGTGGTTTAATCGGTGACCTGGAGAGTGGGGGCAATGACTATGTGGACAATCCAGCCGGTGGACTTCTGGCACCGGGAGCAACCGCCATTGCTGAATTTGATGGATATCGCGGCAAAAAACGCTTCCTCTCCATTGTGGGAATGATGCTACCCACCAACGACGGATTCGTCGGTCTTGACAGTGTTCGTATTCCCAAACGTAAGGGCACATACACCTATTATCTTCATGGTTATGATGCTGGCACAGAGGCCAACGATGAAATTATTAATGGTGGCGGAGCCCCTAATACCCCCGGGATTCCTGCTGACCCTGGTATGAATGCAGGAAATGGTGCTACAGCCACTGCCGGACCTGATCACAATCAGACTGTACACCTACATCGAGGTAATATCGGTGACAACGATCCATTTGGTGGAAACAGCGACCTGGATTCTCGGGTTCACACCTGGGATGGCCCAGTAGCTAAAGTTGTGATTAAAGTGGGTGATGATGACTAGGTGCCAGTTCAGATTACCTAAAAAAACACACTTATAAGTAATCCCACGATTGAACTGACGAGTTCGATCGTGGGATTTACTGATTGATTAATCTAAAGTTTCAATACATCTGCTTTTATCGATACAAAATGATCTAGAAACTTTAGTTAAGCTAATTTAAATTCGTCCACTATACCCTGCAGCTTTGTCGCCATTTGCGCTAATTCATGACCTGCGAGTTCTGTCTGCTTGGCAGCAGCTGCATTTTGTGTCGTCATATCATTAATCCGAACAATGCTTCGGTTCATCTCTTCTGCCACCGCGCTCTGCTCTTCAGCAGCTGTAGCAATCTGGCTACTCATTTGGTCGATGTTTGATGCTGATTGTGCAATGGTCGTTAACGAGTTTCCAGCCATAGTCGCCTTTTCCACGACACTTTTAGCATTTTCTCGACTTTGGTTCATTGACTGCACGGCATTTTTTGAGCCTGTTTGTAGCTTTTCAATGATTTGGTTGATCTCAGTAGTCGACTCCTGTGTTCGCCCTGCCAATGTTCGTACTTCATCAGCTACAACTGCAAATCCACGCCCCTGTTCACCAGCTCGAGCCGCCTCAATTGCGGCATTTAGCGCCAATAGATTAGTTTGCTCCGCTATCCCTTTAATGACTTCCAGTACTGTATTTATGATTTCGCTGTCCTTCTCGACTTGTGTAATGACCTCTGCACCACTCTCTAACTGCTCAGCGAGTTGATGAATCCCCTGTACAGCATCACCTACAATTTTTTGACTGTGCTCTGTTTCAACATTTGCCTCTCTAGTCGCAGAGGAGGTATTGGTAACATTTATTGCAACATCATGTACAGTTGATGCCATTTCATTCATTGCAGTAGCAATCTGGTCAGTTTCAGACTGTTGTTGCTGAATATTTGCACTGGTCTGAGTCGTTACCACTGAAACTTCTTCTGCTGCAGTGGTCAATTGAATAGTTGTGGACTGAATGTTAGAGATCATCACCTTCAATCGCCCAAGCATCCCTTGTAATGACTTTTGCATCATGCTGATCTCATCTTCTCCATCAACGATAATTCTTGGAGTAAGATCACCCGAAGCGATTACTTGAAGTCCATTCGTTGCATCTTTAAGGCGCTTAACAATATTATGAGAGACAGCCCAACTCAATATGCCCCCCATTAGAACGGCTGCCAGTGTCATAATAATTGATACTTTAAACGAAGCATGTTCCAATTCATCCGCTTTGATAACTGCCGCTTCAGTAAACCTCTCAATTTCACTAAGAACATCACTGAGTTCTTTTTTAAGTTGCTCTTCTTCAAGCTCGATCTTTTCAGATATACTTTCAGCCTGTTTTAGATCTCCTTTGATAAGAAAGCTAAACACCATATCCACGTTTTGTTCAAAAGTGGCATACTCAGCTTCAATCTTGCTTAATACTTTAGCGAGCTTCTCAAACTCTTTTCTGTCCTCATCAGTGTGTGATGCCACTATAGCTTCTGCTATCAACCTCTCACCTTTGAAAATATTATCTTCAATCTCCTTACTCAATAATTTATATGATTCTATATTCTGATTCAGCTGTTCCGCAGCATGCACATCCCGCTCTAGAAGAACCCCATAACGTAAAGCACGTTCTAGATAATTAACCTGAACTAAATAATGTTCAGTTATTTTAGTGAAGCTCTCTGTCAGTGGTATGTCGTGTTTTGCAACACCATCAAGTTCGACGCCGATCTCATCTAGCGAATATGTAGTATAAACAGAACCGATAATCATCAGAATAATCAGAACTATTGCATTTCCGAATATTTTTGCTTTTACTGAAATCGCATTCAATATGGTATCCATAGCAGTCACCTATAATCTAAGTAATACTCGCTGTTATAGTTTAATCATTACCCTGCTATGGGCGGCCATTTTATCTACTGACAGCAGGCGTTATCGAATAACTTGAAACGATTAAATAATCACTGTAATTGTGAATTCTAGTCTGAGCTTTTGATGTGTCGGCTGAATGGTTGAAATAGATTGCAAATGATTGGTCTGCAAAACAGATACATTGCCCACCGAATTGAATTATGTTGCATTTCTCGTTCCCTAAGAATTATATTAATCTATATCTTTAAATTGGCATGTTTAGTTTTCTTAATGAGATAAATCCGCTCATGCCTAAGAAAATTAGCGTCACTTATTTCTTTTACTTTAGTATATAAAATTCAATATTTTTAAGATTAATTAAACTACAATTATTAAGGTACAGCTAAACAGATCCATACAGCTTAGCCCCATCCCTTTAATTGTCTCTATTATTTTCTAATGGCTATTGTTCAATATCCAATTCAGAATATATTTTCTTCTATACATCATAACTGCACTTCTGTTCGATAATGGATATTGAGTGCGGCCAGAATCCTACCATCCACAGTTGCAGTTGAAATGGCCACCAACGTACTAACAGATTAATTGACCGTATCTGTCTTCAGACGCTGATTGAAACAAGAAAATAACAGGGTTTTATAAGGAGTCCGCACCTGTATGGCGTTGCAGGGGCACAGCCTGCAACATCACACCTTATCCATTACCATGCGGAAGAGGTGCTGCGAATATAGTGTACTCTTAACTTGAATTATAATTCTTTTAACGGATCGAGATATCAATACTTTAGAATATAAAAATGACAGGATAACTGTATCTCTTTGACCCGTGAAATATACCGGTAACCACCATCTATAGATTACCGGCATATTATTAATACTTTTTCTTTTATCCCTTACGAGAAGCGCCAGAAAGAGAGCGCAAAGAGGCAAGACCGATAAATCCCAGGGAAAATAGTAGGAGTGTACTGGGCTCAGGTACATCAGTTGTACGGCTTGTTACCAATACATTATCAAGATTCACATTGATCGAAGGATCCAAACCAGTTCCACCAAGTGCAGGAGAGAGCGAAAAGCGGAAGGATTCGATATCTTCACCGCTTGTGGAGAAAGAACGAGTTCCCATCAATCCATTGTTGAGCCAAAACGACATCGAACCAACAGCCAGATCATACTCTAATGTTACGTGATAGCTTGTAGTATCAGCAAAATCACCTGCATTGATTGGTTGAACAAAAGGTGCAAAGTACCGAACTCCGGCTCTACCATTGAAGGATAAATTTCTCACTTGAGGTGTATCCGCATGCAAGGTAAAGGCATAGTTGGATTCGTTTAAGTTAGATGAGAAAAAGTCAAAATTGATTTGATAGTTGTCATACCCTTGCCCCATATTCAACTGAATCTGTTCATAGGTTGATGTGTTTGCATTGAAATGAAGAGATGGGTCAGAAAGACCTGCGAATGTACTTTCAACTGTTGGTGTACCAAAATTGATACGACTTATCTGATCACTTGCGCTGCCTATTGATGGTGCTGACCCAACAGTGTGTGTTGGTGACGAGAAATCGATGTCGTAATGTGTGATGAGCGCCGCCTCTGAAACGAGAGGACTTAAAAGCAGACTTCCAGCCACTGCTATCGACTCTATTAACTTTTTCAACTTATTTTCCTCTTACTACACTTCCAAAATAATTCTTTTCTATGGATTGGATACTACAGCAGTCATTACGCAAAACAGATGCATCCGTGGGTGACTTAGTCCTATGGAAAAAACACTATTGCTTAGGTTTAAGAATATCAATTACGAATAAAACTACTGTAAAAAACCAGATCCTTAATTAAACATTGGTATATAAGCAATTATCACACCACAATTAGTTATCTAATATAATCAGATGGTTATAATCTGACAGCATGACTCGTGTAAAGAATATCGACAAATAATGAATTTAATTCACATAATGGAGAGCAACCTTCAATACCATTGAATGGTGAGTTCTTTTTATAAAAAGCCGTCTTAACTACCTATTAAAACCTTTTCCCTGCCAGGCGTTGATTGCCTTACCGATCTTAATCTCATATTTAGTTATCGCCTGCTCATCAAGTGCCACCCATAGAGCGGGCGCTATGATGTAAGCCGTTAGAAGGTGATATAAATCCTATTCCTGTAAATCTTATCTTTCTATTCATTTTTCTGGTTCTTAATACAATCATTAATCAGCTGTCCAATATTCAGTGGTAATAACACTCTGTGAAATTACTTTTGCTCTCTCATGCCATGCTTGGGAATGAAAAGATAATAATCAAATTATAAAAACCACAGAATCTGTAGATTGGAGATCTTCTATCTCGCTCAACCCCATCAGAACCAGCGATGTACTCTGCGCTGATATTCGAGATAGGCTTGACCAAACTGGCGAGTCAAATAGGCTTCTTCACGGGCAATCACATAGTACCTGACGATCAGCAATACCGGCAGTAGGCTCAGCAAAAGCCAGGCGATACCACTGATCAGTGCAATCCCGATATGTAGTAACGCCAACGCCAGATAGAGGGGATTCCTTGTATAGCGAAAAGGTCCACTGGTCATTAAACCCTTTATTTGCTGGTTTGGCGCTACCGGATTCTCTGCAAAAGAGAACTGCCTAAAACTCAGACTTGCCAATATGAAGGTGAAACCGGTCAGCGTCACTCCGGCCCACCACAACAGACCGAGCTGTGGTAGTGACAGTGGATAGATCTGATTCAGAACCAGAGCGACAATCAGACCCACAGCGTGAATTAGCGGGGGAGGAAAATTCACATCGGCATGGTCACTCTCGCTATCCATTGTTGATATATTCCTATAACTTAGGTTTCTCTCCAGGGGTCTATAGTGTGTGCGCATATTAATGTTCCTGATTAACGATTGTTGTTGGATACCACTCCCTGATCGCCTTTGCGATATCCAACGGCGCATCCTCTTGAATGAAATGACCGGCACGCTTAAGTAGCACTGTTTTGTGATCTGAAAAAATAGTTTCAAATCGTTCTCTTTCGGGTTCCTGAAAAGCAAAGTCCTGCAACCCCCATGTGATAAGAACAGGCAGATCCGCTAAATCTGCGAGTCCATCATTGACCACTTGTAAAAAATCAGACGAGTCCCATAGCTGGGCAGGAAAGATATGTGTTGGAGTACGGGATTGCTGTTGAGAAAACGGTGCCAGATACATCTCAAGTTCATTGCCAGAGAGTTTTTTATAGACACCCTGAGACATAAAAAAACGAACCACACCATTACAGCACCATGCGGCAAACTGACCAGGCCACCCCCCCATCAGGGTGCTGAAGATCTTCTGACCACTACGCTCCAACGGCCAGGCCCAGGTATTACCGATAATGATCGCGTGAATAAGATCAGGCTTAGCTTCGGCAATGGCAAAGCCTATGGGGCCACCCCAATCCTGCACCATCAAAGTAACGTCACTCAACTTCATCTGTTGGACAAAACTGATCATGGAATCAGCCTGCTCCTTAGCGGTAAAGCCGTATTCGTCAACTGCAGAAGAGAGTCCAAACCCTGGATAGTCAGGAACCACCAGACGGTATTCTTTACGCAATTCAGAGATCAGATGCCGGTAGAGAAAGGACCAGGTTGGGTTACCATGTAAAAGCAGAAGTGTCGGCCCCTCCCCCTCATCCAGGTAGTGGATGCGCGAACCGTTAGACAGTTCCAGGTAGTTTGATGCGTAGGGCAGCAGCTCACGATCGATATCAAACTTACTCATCACTTTTCCCCCAACCGCCTGCACATCACACCCATGCCACATGAAAGTAATAAGCACTAAGGACCACAATCTCATAGTGCCTCCTGAGAGGGGCTTGGGTTAGGGCTGCCTCGCAGCAGAAATGAGAATACAGCCTGAGCAATGACTCGGGGCGGCAGCTCGCCCAGAAATGCCAAAACATTATTCAGGAAACCGGGGATTATGACCGTCCGCCCTTTCATCATGCCCCGAATACCTACACGGGCGATTTTTTTTGAATCAACTTTTGGCATCCAGCGATAGAGCCGAGTGCCGTTCACACCAGACAGACCGGAGAACTCAGTATCGATTGGCCCTGGACACAAAGCAGTTGTCGACACACCGCTACCCGCCAACTCTTTGGCCAATCCCCGGGTAAGCGCCAACACATAGTGTTTGGTAGCGACATAGGCCGACCAGCTCGGACCACTGGTATAGTAAGCCACCAAGGAGGCAAGATTGAGAATCCTACCCCGGCCCCGCCGCAGCATACCTGGCAGCAACAGTCGGGTGAGCATCAATGGGGTCTGCATATTCAATCGCTGCATTTTGAGTAAGATATCGAGATCAGAGTCGGCAAACCGCCCATAGCTACCACTACCGGCATTATTGACCAGTACATCCACCTCTATCTTCTTCTCCTGTAACCAGTTAAAGAGCTCTAAAGGCCCTTGCTCCTGACTCAGATCCAGACTGTAAAAAACCACCTTACAGCCGGCGCTTTGGCTCAGTTTCTCTGACGCTTGCCTGAGGGCGTTAACATTGCGCCCCACCAGCACCAGATCATGACCCTGTTCAGCCAACACTTTCGACAGTTCATATCCGAGACCTTTTGCACCTCCAGTGATCAGGGCGATAGGTCGATCCCTGCCATTGTCTTTATCGATACTCATCTTGTGATTACTCCTGTTGTGTCATTGGCACTGTCCGTCGATAAACTACAGACCAATCAGTCTGTATAACTCAAAAATAGAACAAACCAACTGGTTTGTCTATAATGAAAATGAACAATCTTTGATGACCTGCATGATGTTGCATCCGGGAGGAGTAATTCGATGGCAACCAGAAACCCACGACAAACCCGTGAGCGTCTGCTGCAAACCGCATTTCAGGAGATACATGCCCATGGTTTTCAGGGTATGCGGGTGGATGAGGTACTGCGCCAGTCCAAGTTGCAGAAAGGGGCTTTCTACCACCATTTCAACAGCAAGACGGAACTGGCCTATGCGGTTTTGGAAGAGCAGATCAAACCGTTGCTAGAGTCCATCTGGATTGAACCTCTGGACCAGATTGAGGACCCGACAAGAGACCTACCCGCCATGCTGGCCATATTAGGTGATCGCATCCCCCCTTCCATCCTGAAGTACGGCTGCCCCCTCAACAACCTTGCCCAGGAGATGGCACCATTGGATAGTGGATTCCGTGACCGGATCAGCGAAGTGTTCGATAGCTGGACAGAAGCTCTGGCAGATGTCTTCGAGCAGGCCAAGCATAAGGGATTTATAGACGCCGATGCAGACAGCCGCGCAATCGCCAGTTTCACCATCGCGGCCCTGGAAGGGTGCATAGGGATTTTCAAGATCCGCCAATCGACAGAACACTGGCATGCCTGTCAGTCTCAAATCACCGCCTATCTGGAGACCCTGAGACCAGCTTAAACTTGATATACTCTACAGAAATTACCGGTGATTGATCCTTCATACCCCTGGCCTGAAGAATCAGTTCCGTTAACCAATTAAAAAAACGAAAAGGTTCGGCCCAGGTAGAAGTAGTTCTCATTACGACCACCTTCGGCATATCCTCGTGCCAAGTAGATCGGACCAAGTGGTGAATCGACGGACAGCGTAATGCTGCCAGATAGTAACAGTGAATCGAATCGAATATCGTCCCGATCATTCCACACATTGCCAGCCTCTAGAGAAAAACCCGCATAGACAGGCACTTTAAGTACCGAGCGGCTTTCCCCTATCTCCCTTAAATAGATGATGCGCATAAGTCCAGCGTAACGTCCAGCGAGTTCTGATTCACGATATCCTGAGAGGTTGAAGAGTCCACCAATAGAGAATGCGTTATCGGCAGGCTCATCGGTATTTGTCACACCGGCAACACCGCCCCATAACATCACAGTATTCTTATCCCAGGTTTCCGCCCAAAGTCCATTGATATTGAATGAATCATATTCATCTTTTGCTCCAAGCTCATCTCTACTGGCTGACCAGGAGATATTAGCCATCAATCCATTTCGGGGAAAATTGATACTATCCAATTGATCGTAGGTGAAAGTCACAACCCAAGTACCGAACTTAACATCTTCCGAGGAGGTAGAGAGCGCACCAATATAAGGGCTTACATCACCAGACCCGGCATATGCACCGATCTCAATCTGACCCCAGTTACCAAATTGACGTCCGACAGCCAGAAGAAAATTTGAGTATTTCACATTCAGATCGGCGACCTGACGCCCGGACTCAAAAACAGCGGAGTGTGTTTCATAATATCCAAGTAAGCTACGAAAATAGTATCGAAGAGTGTTATCGATCGGTTGGTAAATTTCTGTGGTGATTCGTTGATCGTGGCCGATCTGTATTTCTGAGCGCCACTCACCACCCATGCTGTTAATAGGCGTCATAGTATGGCTGGAGGCTAAATTAAAAATACCCGATCCTTCAAAATTTGTCTCCATAATCAGACCGAATCTTAAATAGTGAGGTCCCCACTCTTTTTCTGTTGCCCTAAGGCTCAACTCGGTCTGCTGATCCTCATGGAGCAGATTATAATCAACCCTTTCAAAGATATTCATCCCATAGAGTTGATGAATCTCCTCCTCCAATGTTGGTATATCAAGCTTCTCCCCTGCCTGAGTGGTTATGTTAGCTTTAATTACATCACTACTCAGAGGCGACTGATTATTGATAGTTACCTTGTCGATAACTGGGGATACAACTTCCCTTTGCTTTGTAACTGCTAAGAACTCTTTATATTCCGCTTCGGGTACCGAGAGCTTACTCAACTGCTGAGTCATAAGGTTTGCCGCTACAGCACCGCTGCCGATCATCTCTGGCGCTCGCCAGAAATCGGTTGAGGAGTGATTACCGAGATCCGGCTGTATAAGGATGTCGTCAGGTGTGAGCTTCTCAAGCTGCTCTGCCGTATTACCCAATATGGTAAACCCCATGATTTGATTGAGTATGCTGAGCGGAGATGAAAGACCTTCCCGGTCTTGAGGCTCGGTGCTGAGATCAACCACGATCAGGATATCAGCACCAAGATCCTGTGCTAGCTGGACAGGTAGATTATTGGCGAACCCCCCATCGACAAGTAATCGGCCATCCAATTCGACCGGGGCAAAGACACCGGGAATGGCCATACTCGCAAGCATCGCCGTTGAGAGACTTCCACTACCAAGTGTAACAGCCTCACCGGTTTCGATGTCTGCGCCAACGGCACGGAATC
The DNA here is from genome assembly GCA_040506275.1 of Candidatus Thiodiazotropha sp. DIVDIV. Taxonomy (GTDB): domain Bacteria; phylum Pseudomonadota; class Gammaproteobacteria; order Chromatiales; family Chromatiaceae; genus Thiodiazotropha. Next base: position 200,619 of record JBEVXD010000001.1, on the reverse strand, counting down.
GTATAGGTAATGAATCGAAATCTGTAGGTGCAAACAAGGTCAATGATTTAAGTCTCAACCTCAATTGCTGACCCTGTAACAGCCCTTTGGGTATGGTGAAATTGAAATCCTTAATCCCTGCTTCCTGCTTGATCAGGAAGTCGTAGTCATCCTGTTTTCGGCGGAAACTCCGGTTTTGTCTAGGCGGCTCGTCGCGAAACGATGATTCCCAGTCAGTCTCAACAAGAAGTTTCTCAATTTCATCAACCGAATATCCATAGGCATACATCCCGCCCACGATGGCGCCCATACTGGTACCGGTAATAATGTCGATGGGGATACGCAGCTCTTCCAGAACCTTGAGTACACCGATATGTGAAGCGCCTCGTGCCCCACCACCACTGAGTACCAGTCCGATTACAGGACGAGCAGAAGATGTTGTATCTGCATTAAAAGCATCAGCCACAACCAGATCCACCTTGACCAACAGCACTAGAAGCGTAAGAACCCTAAATGCAACATCGAATGCTCTGATAGCTGTTGTTTTTTTGCGCATCGAATTCATCTTGTTCAGCTCTATTCCTAAACCTGAGATGTAAGGAATACACTGAATTGTCAAGAAATGCCATTAATGATGAGTTTCATTTACCTTATTTCGTATCCACTCTTCCAATTTATCATCTGTGGCCATCTGGCTCCGGTTCAAAAAACCTAACGTCAGCGTTGAGGGCTTTGCCATAGTGCAGTGAGGTTTGTTCTATTAACCCGGCGACTAAGTATGTTGTCTTCAGCCGAAGTGTGCCTGCCTGCGGCAAGGCATCAAAACGCCGCTGTAGCACTCCTACAGCAAGTTTTGATAACGCAGTCTGCAGGCAGGCACACTTCGGCCTCTCTTTTAAAAATCATATTGTTAGGGGTTTCAAGCCTGAAGACGACATACTTAGTCGCCGGGTTAATAGTGTTGCGTAAAGTACAAAACGAGAACCACGGAAGGCAAGTTTCTCTCAATTGTCCTTGTTATATGTATTTATCGTACATTCCTTTCTACGAAGCAATTTAACTCAGAAACCGACCGAACCACGTGCAGTGACTTATTGGCAGACAGCATCTCTAGTCTCTGCAAAAAGCCATCATTCCAATATTTTGGACAAAGTCTTAACACTTTATAGCTTTCTAGTGTTCCCTTCAGCACCGAACTTCCATCAGGCCACCCATCTGGCTTTACAATTAGTCCTTTTAAGAATCGCTTTGTCACTAACCAGTAGGTAGTCGAATAAGGTAATTCTATGTAGATCAATGTATCAGCTTCTTTTAATCTCCTATTAAATGAATCCAATGAATTCATTGGCCCGAAGCCATCTATGATCCAGGCATCAGATAAGAGAATATTCTCATGCGCTTCAACGTAGGCCTGCCGATCTATCTCTTCTCCGTTACCTTTATACAAAATTGAGTCTAAAGCATGCAATTCTATTCCTGTAGCTGATGAAAGTTTTTTACTTAATGTGGATTTTCCACTACCGGGCTTACCGAAAACGGCTACTTTCTTCATTCTACCTCCTTTAACTAGGGCCTGTAGGCAGAAATAGAAAACCCGCCTCTAGGGCGGGTTTGATAAGTTATTAACGCATCAACAATCCCACCATTCCTATGGAATGATGATAATTCGAGCTGTCTGTTGCGTAAGATTCGTATTCATTTGCTCATGTTGATGGACGGACAATTTGATGTCAACAGGATATTTTAAAACTTTAGTCGAAAACTTAACCGGTACAGCCATCATTTTTAATGTATAACCTGAATTTAACTCACCTAAATATAGTTTTAAAATATGGCAGTCGCTGTATTTTTTGTGGATGGTGATATCCAACTAGTGGATGTTGAAGTTTTTGTTAGCATTACATGAATCGTAATTTAAGTTTATTTGGCCACTGCCAAAGAATACTATTTTTCGACATCATGCTAATAATCTAGGTAGCAGAAAGGAGCGTAGCAGATGTTCCAGCGCCCACAAGGCCCAACAGCAACCTGCTTGTTATCGTTTGATTTTAACAAGATTATAACCTCTACCCTTATAGCCATAGAAACTAGTAATAGGCCAGTATTTTTATAACCAAAACCCACTACTTTGAATTCAGCTATTACCCCCTCTAAAACGCCCATTTTGATAAACACTATGCCTGTAATTAACAGTACCTGATTAACCACAATGGTCTGTGATCGAAGATGCAGAGAGTGAGATGACGCCATTGACTCGAGAGGTGATTGCAGACCAAGCACAACGCTTACGCGAACTCGATCAGCGCATTGCCATTTATGATCATCGTATCAATGACTCTTTTAAGCGCAGTGAAACCTGTCAACGCTTGGCAACCATTGCAGTTGTGATCGTTTTTCCATGTCAATTCTTGTTTAGCAATCCGGGACAGGGCCATGTAAGGTGATTAAATTGCAACTCGTACTACTAATGTTCGCCCAAAACCACTAAACCATCCGATACTGGAAACTGAATTCCTAATAAACACCGCTCAAAAGGATTTTTGCGTCTTGCACACCTGATCGGCAGCACAACTCATTAGCTGTCTGCTATCGAGAATCTTCAAATTGGACTTCAACAGAAAAACCTCCCTGTTTTAGTTTTGTTTGCTGTATTTATAATGCTCAAGCACTCAAAACATAAAAATCTAGCTTCCCGTTAAAAATATCACCGTTTAGAAAAGATGATATCTAACCCAGATAAAAAACCCTGCTCTTTCAACAGGGCCACAGTGACACCTGAGCCAGTCACCCTGGCTGCTTGAACCAGTACGAAAACCAGTGGATCTTCTGTTCATTCTGCTCGATCAACATTATTCGTAATTAAAAGTTATAAATTTACTGAAAATCCATTTAAAAAGTTATCTATATCAGACTTGTATTTATCTACTAAACTCTCTCCTGTATAAACTAAGTACTGTGTAGAACCTGAAGAATTTGAAAAATAATAACCAAGATATTTAAACTTTATACTCTGAATAGTTCCAACCATTTCCATATAAATAACTTTATTACCATTTACAACCCGATATTCCTTTTTAACCACTTTTACATCTGGTGCGGCACCTTTTGCATTACTTACCGCTATTTTCGTTAACTGCTCTATATCAATTTCTATTTGTTCAGATATAGCCATCCCATATAAATCTGCATTTTTTAATTTGAATTTATATTCTGCAGGTTCATTTCCGTTTTTATTCTTTGTGAAAGTCCATTTTTTTGGATTTATGGAAAAAATTGAATTAGTTTTCTTACTCTTCAGAACGAAATCTGAACTGTTGTCTTTTTTGAAAATATTAGGATTGGTGGTTAGTTCAATATCACTGGAGCCATTTACTTCTTCGTAGTTCCAAGTTCCGTCATCATTTAATATGACAACATCTCCTTCTTCTGTCATAGCTTTCTTACCCGCAACCGCGTTGAACGTAAAAAAACATAAAAGCAAACCAATATAGAGCTTCATAAGAACACTTCCATTTGTATAACGTAGTACTTAAAGAGACATGCTATTTATACTATTAGCAACTCAAATCACAGAATAAAAAACCGTAATAAAACAAGCAATTATTCACAGAGCGTAGCCAAACTTAAATAAAACCCTGCTCTTTCAACAGGGCTTCAGTGACACCTGAACCTGTTATCGTAGCAGCCTGATCTCCCAACATCAGTCGTTCCAGGTAACGGGCAATCAAGTCAACTTCCAGATTGACTTCGGTACCGGCCCGATAACCATCCATGATAGTCTCCTGGAGAGTATGGGGGACCAGGTTCAGTTCGAACTGGGCTCCGTTGACGTCGTTTACGGTGAGGCTCACACCATCGACACAGATCGAACCCTTCAGCGCGATGTATCGGGCAAGTTCTGTTGGTGCTGCAACTTTAAAACGGATGGAACGGGCATCATCACTTCGCTCCAATATTTGTCCAACACCATCCACGTGACCACTGACCAGGTGACCTCCTAGCCGGGTATTGAGGGTCAGGGCTTTTTCGAGGTTGAGCGGACTTCCTGGTTGGAGCTTGTGCAGCGTGGTTAATCCGAGGGTTTCCCGTGAGACATCGGCTTTGAAACCTTTTCCCGTCAGCTCGACCACGGTCAGGCAGATGCCATTGCTGGCAATGCTGTCACCCAGAGCAACATCATTTAGATCCAATTCGCCACTGTTGATGGTCAGGCGAAGATCCCCTCCTCTCGCCTCCATTGACGCCAGCTGACCTATGGCTTCTACAATGCCGGTAAACATCGGTCAATCCTCACTCTGTTTTGGTATCGCGGTTATGCGTATATCGGGACCAACCTGTCTGATATCTGCAATTTGCAAAGTAATACGTTGTGACATCTGTTTTATACCAGGCAGACTGAACAAGCCTCTCGCTGAATCTCCCATCAGGTGGGGTGCCTGATAGATTATCAGTTCATCAATCAGACCCTGATCTAGCATGGCACCAGCCAGGATTGCGCCTGACTCCAGCAAAACCTCATTGATCTCCTGATCCGCCAGGAATTGCAGGACCTCATTCAGATCGAGGTTGTTTTGATCCCCCGGTACAGTAATCACCTGAGCACCAGCAGCTTCGAGTGCTGCTCCGTGAACTGGATTATCGTCGCTACTAACCACCAGCGTAGGCCCTGGTAGCTCAAACATTTTGGCTGTTACCGGTGCATCGAATTTCGGATCCAATACTACCCGAACAGGATGGGGTATCGGCAAATCATCATCTATACCAAGCTCTTCATGGGTGAGACGCACGTTCATCGAGGGATTATCGGCTATCAGCGTGCCTACTCCAGTCATGATTGCGTGGCTGGCAGCTCGCAACTTGTGTACATCCTTTCTGGCATCGGTAGAGGTAATCCACTGGCTCTCACCATTCTCCATGGCAGTGCGACCATCAAGACTCATGGCCATTTTACAGCGCACAAATGGCAACCCTTGGGTCATGCGTTTGATGAAACCGGGATTGAGTGCTTCAGCCTGGGGCTGCATCACTCCGGAGACGACTTCTATACCCGCTTGTTCAAGCTTTTCAAACCCCTTGCCGGCCACTTTTGGGTTTGGGTCGGGCATGGCCGCAACCACGCGTTTTATCCCAGCTTCGATTAAACCTTCTGTACATGGAGGTGTTCTTCCTTGATGGCAGCAAGGTTCCAAAGTGACATAAGCGGTTGCACCGCGTGCCGCCTCTCCTGCATCTGCCAGGGCATTACGCTCAGCATGGAGTTCCCCTGCCCTGCGGTGATAACCCTCGCCAATGATCTCTCCATCTTTGACCAATACACAGCCGACTCTCGGATTGGGCTGGGTGGTATACCACCCCTGTTTGGCCAGTTGAATCGCATGTCCCATAAAACGATGGTCGAGATCGCTATTCAAGATTTTTTATCCTCTTCATTCAGAAGATCGAGCTGGCGACGTCTCTCTTCGGGACTTGGTTGCTGTTCAAGGCGTTCTATCTCTTCACGAAAGGCATTGACGTCTTCGAACTTCCGGTAGACTGAGGCAAATCTGACATAGGCAACCTGATCGAGACGCTTCAGCTCTTCCATCACCAGCTCCCCGATTGTCAAAGAGGGGATCTCTCTCTCTCCTCCCGCCATCAGTTTTCGGGTGATGTGGTTGATTGCTGCATCGACCAATTCGGCACTGACTGGTCTTTTCTCCAAAGCGCGGGTCATCCCCGCCCTTAGTCTGCTTCCATCAAAATGGACACGACTGCCATCCTGCTTGACTACCCAGGGGAGGTTCAGCTCTGCAGTTTCATAGGTGGTGAAACGCTCTTTGCAGACAGTGCACTCGCGCCGTCTGCGGATCTGATCACCTTCCCCCGCCAGGCGGGAGTCGATGACCTTGGTATCCTGGGCTCCACAAAAAGGACAGCGCATTGTTCAGGTGTTATCTGTTGATGAAAACGGAATGCGCTACCACATTCCAGTATTCATTCTGGTAGCGATCAGTCGGCATAGACAGGATGTCTAGCGCAGATATCCAATACCTTCGCCTTGACTGACTCAATGACAGCGCTATCACCTCGTGCATCGATGACTTCGCACATCCAACCTGCCAGTTCGACACACTCTGATAGATCAAAGCCGCGGGTTGTGACCGCAGGGGTTCCTACCCGAATACCAGAGGTGACAAATGGTGATTGCGGATCATTCGGTACCGCATTCATGTTGACAGTAATATTGGCTGCACCCAACCAGGCATCGACTTCCTTACCGGTCAGACCCGCTTCGATAAAACTCACCAGAAACAGGTGATCATCAGTCCCTTTGGAGACCACATCATAGCCTCTATCCATGAATACCTTGGCCATAGCCCGGGCATTGTCGATCACCTTCTGTTGATAGACCTTATATTCGGGCTCCATTGCCTCTTTGAAGGCTACTGCCTTGGCCGCAATGACATGCATCAGCGGGCCACCCTGGATACCGGGGAATACCAGTGAGTTAAGTTTCTTTTCAATCTCAGGATTGGACTTTGCTAGAATCAGACCGCCACGAGGACCGCGAAGGGTTTTGTGGGTGGTGGTGGTGGTGACATCTGCAATCTGAACCGGGCTGGGATAGTGCCCGGCTGCAATCAGGCCGGCCACATGCGCCATGTCGACAAACAGAAATGCACCCACTTCGTCGGCTATATCACGGAAGCGTTGCCAATCAACAACTCTGGAGTAGGCAGAGAAGCCGGCGACGATCATCTTCGGTTTGTGCTCTTTTGCCAGACGCTCGACTTCATCGTAGTCAATCTCACCGGTTTCAGGATTGAGTCCATACTGAACCGCGTTGTAGATTTTGCCGGAGAAATTTGGCTTGGCGCCATGAGTCAGATGTCCACCATGGGCGAGACTCATTCCAAGTATTGTATCCCCCGGCTGACAAAGGGCCATATAGACAGCCGCGTTGGCTTGAGATCCGGAATGGGGCTGAACATTGGCGTAGTCAGCGCTAAACAGGGCTTTGGCGCGATCGATTGCGAGTTGCTCAGCAACATCGACATTTTCACAACCACCATAATAGCGCTTTTTAGGATAACCTTCAGCATATTTGTTGGTCATCACCCCGCCCTGCGCCTGCATCACCCGAGGGCTGGTGTAGTTTTCTGATGCAATCAGTTCGATGTGCTCTTCCTGACGAATCTCCTCAGCCTCTATAGCTGCCCACAACTCGTCATCATAACCTTGAATCTGCATACTCTTCTGGAACATATCGCCTCTCCGGCACCGCACCGCTGTAACCCGGGCAGTTGAATCTTCAATTAATGGTTGTGGATCTCTAGTGTACTTTTCCAACGAATGACTATCAGTGCATCACATCATGTCAGCGGCCATGATTTCGAGGAGGCTGTCACCCATCACGATAGCGACACTCACGGACGAAACATCCAGACCCGTGAAACAAGGGCGAAATATATCAAATATTCAGTTCTGAATCCTGCCTGATAATGCCTTCATTTACCCGGCGGATGATATGGAAGAGCTGAAGTGTTAAATCTCGACTTTCGTTAATAGCTGTTCTGGAGCGAACATCATGCTGTAACCAGCTTTCCAGGGGGTGGCAGGCTACCCTGGGAAGCCAGTCTGGGTTCTACTCATTCAGCTGCCGAACAATCCTGTCTGCTTGACCATCATCAGGATGTCTTCCCTTAAACCGACAACGTAGATCGCAGCAATACTGATAAAGAGCAGAATCAGCAATAGAAACATGGTTATAAACCCACTGATCGCCACTCGCCTTTTCATTTTGACATCGTCTGTCATAACCCTTGAAACCTGACCCAATACTGGAAACTCCAACTCCGTTCCCAGGGTTCGCATGTCAAAATAGACCGGTTTGAATTGGGACAGCAGAAAGGCAATACCACCACCCATACCCAGCGCTACAATCAAAACGCCTATGGTCAATAGAAGACGCTTTGGCCCAACGGGAAACAGGGGAACAGTTGGTGGCTCAACCACCCTGAATTTCAGATTATCACCGGCCTCATCCGCCTGCTCAGACATTTTTGCGGACTCCAGCCTCTGCACTAGCTCCTGATAATTTGTCTTGTTGACGTTGTAATCACGATTCAGACGTGTCAGCTCTGCTTCAACTTGCGGCAGCGTATCAAGCTTCTTTTTGGTCTCATTAACCCGGTTTTGGTACTCATTGGCACGCAGGCGAATGGCTCGTAAATCGACTTCGGACTGGCGATAGGCCAATTTAAGCTGTTCCAATGCACTCGTAGCTCCAGAAGATGAACCAGAAGAGATCGGAACAGGTGCTACACGTGGCGAGTTTGCAGCCTGTTTTTTCAACTCTTCAATCTTGGATTTTAACTCCTGTACATCCGGGTGCTGATCGGTATATCGAAGTAACAGATCATCCAGTCGCGTCTGCATTGCCAGCAAACGTTGTGCCATTGGAGAGTTAGAGGCTGCTGACAAACCAAGGCTATCGCTACGCCTCTGCTCTTCAGCCAGTGTCGTAGTATATTGACGCTTTAGCTCATCCCGTCGTATTCGGGCCTCTTTAAGTTCCAATTGAACTGTTTCCAGATCTGAGCGTGCTGAATCCAGTCGAGTGAAGATGCCGCCATTCTCCCTGGGCAGGGTATCTACATTTTTTCGTTTGAAGTTTGTCAGTTTATTCTCCGCCTCCAGGAGACGGCTTTCATATTCAACAATCTGTTTTTGTAAAAATTCTTGAGCAGCGTCAGATTCTATGCGGGTATCACCCAAGGCGCTTTCCACAAAGATATCCAGCAGAACCTTGACTACCCGTTGCGCCATGAAACGGTCATCATATTCAAAGGCGATGGTGTAAAAGTTCTCTGTTTCACGACTTCCTGGAATCGGACGACGATTAACATCAACGACAATGGTCTTCCTCAGCCAAGCGATGAGCTGCTCCTCCTCTTCACGGGAGGTTGCTTTATGATCCAAGTCAGTCAGCATCATCAGCTTTTTGAGATTTTCATGACTCAGAAGAGTGCGAGTCATCAGATGCAGACGCTGATTCATATCATTCTGTACTGCCAGCCCCTGGAGCAATGGGCGAAGTACACTTTCGGTGTCAACATACACCTTGGCCTCGGACTCATATTTATCCGGCAATACAAACACCACACCCCATCCCATGATGGCAACGGCCCAGGAGATAGAGATCGCCAGCCAGCGAAATCGCCAAGCTGAACGAATGTAGTTTTTAATTTTAAAAATAATATCGTTCATCTAACTCTGTTACTGCGGTTTGTATCGCCTACAAAAACCGGTCCCTTGGTAATATCCTAGATCTGACTATGGTTATCTGACTTTGGGTACGCATTCTAAATGAGATCTAATCAGTAAAGTAGCCTAATATTCACATCACAATAAAATAAGCCTGCCGGTTAGACCTTGGAATAATTGAATCCTTCCATTTTTCCAATTCCTCAGTCACCCTTTCCCACCAGAAACCCACTACATTATTTAATGTTTTTATATATTTTTCAGTTAATTACACTTCCCACCTACCCTACCACTGGATGCATAGCAGCACAATGATGCCTGAAAGGGTTGTTGTGAATTTTAAAGCCTTGTATCTCAGCAATGAATGTAAAAACACCGATCCCCCAAGCTTGTTGTTTGGATTTCGATCTATGCTTAGCTTAGAAACCGCTGTACCTCCTGGATCGTATCTCCAATAGAGGTATTTTCTTATGAACCTGAATCATGCCAAGTATGTTGATGGATTGTACTACCCGGATTGTCACCCTGGCTGGGGGGGCTGCGCGGAAGAACTGTTCCACTACACATCACGCTATTTCACCTATACAGAAGCCTTTTTACGTAATCTGACAGATCAGCGTCAATTTAGTATGGCAGGTTATCAGGCAACCAGATTGAGTACTGAACAACGACGCCTGATGGCAGCTATCCTGGCAAACAGGCCCGATTGCCGCTCAGCTCGTAACATCACTCAGATTGTTCGTGCGGTTATCAATGGCGAAGAGTTGGTCAGTAAAGCACTTGCTGCAGACTATCAGGATCAGCTGAAAATCATCCCTGAGAACATGGAACTGGTCTACTCTGGCAAAATCCACCACTCTGAAATGCCAAAAATCGAACCACTTGATCCCTTTTTAAATTTGGCATCAAGGCTGATGCTTCCAACAGCGGTGTGGGGACATCATGTTGAGATTCCTCTGAAAGAGCTCGCGCAACATCTGGATTCAAGCAACTCCTCCCTTCGCAACAGTCTCCAGGAAGCCGTTCTTCAACTCCATTTTGCCGGTTATCAGTTGAAAAACCACCCTGGCCTGACCCATAAAACTGCAAGGCAACTTGTGAAGGAGGCCAGATGGTCCAGCCAGAGCTGAGTTGATTCAGCGGGTAGCGACATCAAAGAATAGTGGTTGTCTCCAGGTATTTTTCGGTAAGATATAAATAATGAAATGAAACAGGCGGCTGCAACCGCTTCTTAAACTACAACCTTTTTTTCTAAATTCACTGGATAGACAAATAGATGGAAAGCGCATCACCCACCGAACTCGAAGTTGCTCAGTTGATCGTTGAGACCTTAAATCTGGAAGATGTAACAGCAGAGGAGATCGAATCTGACGCCCCCTTATTTCGAGACGGACTGGGCCTCGACTCAATTGACGCACTGGAACTTTCGTTAGGTATTAAACAGAAATACGGCATTCAATTGAAAGCTGATGACGAGAACCTGACTGAAATCTTCTCATCTCTATCCAAGTTAACCCTCTTCATTACGGACAATCTCTAATGTGCCTAGCCATAGATTTTGGTCCATTCAGAGCCACTCCAATACGCCAGCGCTGCGTTGTAGCTCTTGGAAAGGGCTGGGCCAGCCCCTTCCAGACTCGCTGAATGATACAGAATCCATAACGAGGTACACTAGTTGTGTGGAACGAAAGGGCTAAAGCCGTAGCAGCTGACCACCCCTGCCTGGCGGGTCATTTCCCTGGTAACCCGATCGTTCCCGGCACCCTGATTCTTGAACGCGTGATAGAGCTGCTTGCCCAGCGCCACCCAGAGCAGAGAGTGAGTGAAATAGTGAATGTTAAGTTCATGCAACCGCTGATGCCAGGACAGAGCTTCGAATTATCTGCGGAGGAAAAAGGTAATCTGATCAATTTCGAATGCCTGGTCGAAGAGATTACGATAGTTACAGGCAAGTTGACCTTGACCAAGACCGGATCATAACCTTGAGCAGCCGCTGGAAAGGACAGGGGGAAAGAGGCACTTCAGGTGCCCTACGTCTGATTCTCTGGATTGCTTTGAATCTGGGGAGATTTGCCGCCCGTTCCCTGCTCTACCCTATCACCCTCTACTTTCTGGTTACTGCTTCCGCCCAAAGACGGGCCTCGAAAGATTATCTGAATCTGGTTCTCGACCGCCCACCAACCCTGCTCGACACAGCCAAACATATCCATACCTTCTCGGCTACTATTTTGGATCGGGTATTCCTGATGGCTGATCGGTACGACTATTTCGAGTTGGAGATCCACAATCACAAGATGATTGCAGAGCATTTGCAGGCACAACGGGGTTGTATATTGCTTGGTTCTCACCTGGGCAGCTTTGAGATCCTCCGGGCCACGGCCATCGTCAAGCGAGAGTTACCCCTGAAGATACTCATGTATCCTCAGCATAACGAAATGATGATGCGGGTCTTCTCTGAGCTCAATCCTGCACTCAGTGACAGCATTATCGAGCTGGGTAAGCCTGATACCTTGATACGGGCCCAGGATGTGGTCGACCAGGGCGGAATCATTGGTCTATTGGGTGACCGCGTCATAGATAGTACTAAAACAGTCAAATGTAATTTTCTCGGCAGAGAGACCATTTTGCCACAAGGCCCAATGCTACTTGCTTCAATTTTGAAATGTCCGGTATATCTGTTTTATGGTCTCTACCTGGGTGGTAACAGATACTCAATTCGTATCGAACATTTTGCTGATGTTGTTGAGTTGGAAAGGGGGCGCCGTAACGAGGCACTCCAGGAGTGGACCCAGCACTATGCCGACAGAATGGAATATTATGCTCGGATGGCACCTTACAACTGGTTCAATTTTTACGACTTCTGGGGGCAGGATGAGGCGCCAAAATAGTCCTCTGATCGCTTGCCTGCTACTCGGGCTGTTTCTGATCACCCATGGACCTGTCTCTGGCGCCGAGGAGCCAGCCTGGTCATTGGAACATATGATGAAGCAGTGGCAATCAACCGGAGAACGACACACCCGGTTTACAGAAGTTCGTGAACTGGCCCTACTTGAACAGCCAATACAACAGACAGGAACCCTGGTGTTTCAGCCACCAGACCGGCTGATACGAACCCTCTCGCCCCCAAGTGATACTCGCTATGAGATCGAGGGCAACCGGTTAACCCTGTGGCAGGGAGATCAGCAGCAGACCCTGTTACTGGACAACCTGCCGGAACTGCTTGCCTTCAGTGCCTCCTTCCGATCGGTTCTGGGGGGAGATATTGAAACATTGAATACCTTCTTCACTCCGAAACTGTCCGGGGACCATACAGCCTGGACCCTGACTCTTGATCCAAAACAGAAGGAACTCGCTGCTAAAATAACTCAAATAGAGATTGATGGCAGGGAATTCGAAATTGATCGCTACCGGGTTATCGAAACAAATGGTGATCAGATCATCACCCACCTCACCCCAATTCAAGAATGAATCTGAACCAGCTTCGGGCTACCATCCATTCCAAAATGGATCCAGTCTGTTCAACAGACTCTTTTTTGGAATAGTGATTGAGTAGTTTCTGAAAATGACGATCAGATATAACACCTTGGTGGTTTGGTTATCCGCACTGCTCCTCTGCAGTTGGTGGGCATTCAGTCATATTGAAGTGCGCACCGACATGAGTCTGTTTCTCCCCGAAGGAACCGCACCCGACCAAAAACTGCTACTCAACGAAATAAACCAAGGTGAGGCCAACCGATTGCTGATGATGGCAATCAAACAGGGGGACTCGGCAGGAAGAGCTGATATCAGCCAGCAATTTGCAGCTCAGCTAAGGAAAAGCCCCTTTTTCGAACGGGTGGAAAATGGTACACCCAGTAGCATAGAGATCGACCCTGTTCTTTTTAAATACCGGTATCTGATTTCAACTGATGATAGCGCTGATCAGTTTTCCCCAGAGAGGCTCAATACAGCCCTGGTGCAACGATTGGAGGAGTTGAAATCACCCTTTCCCACACCATTCAAGGATCTCCTGTCTGCTGACCCGATGGGAACCTATCAGTCGATGTTGGGTAATTGGTTAGCTGAGCATGATATCAATCGGGAACAGGGGGTATGGCACTCCAAAGATGGTGAGATGGCCCTGCTTCTGGCCCAGACTAAGGCAGGTGGTCTGGATCTTGATCAACAACAACTGGTCCTATCTTTCATCTCGACAGAATTTGCACGCGTCAGTAATGGACAAGCCTACGAACTGATTGTAAGCGGTCCGGCTACCTTTGGTGTTGAATCAAGAAATATTATTCACAATGAAAGTCAAAGCCTGAGCATAGTCGCCTCTCTACTGATTGGGTTTCTGCTGTTCAATGCTTATCGATTTCTGCCCTATCTACTGATAGCCGCTTTACCACTACTCAGTGCACTACTGGCCGGCGCAATTCTCTGCCAACTTTTTTTCGGTGAGCTGCATGGCATCACCCTGGCGTTCGGAATCACCCTGCTTGGGGTGACTTTGGATTACCCAATTCACCTATTCAGCCATCTCCGAAAAGAGCATGCGGTTAAAAAAAGTATGCAGGAGATCTGGCAAACCATGCGTTTGGGCGTCTATACCACCTGCGTCGCCTATCTGGTTCTATTGACTACAGAATTCTCGGGCTTGCGCCAATTGGGTCTTTTTACATTGACCGGACTGCTGACAGCCGCTCTGACAAGTCGCTTTTTTCTGCCACATCTGTTTCCCACAGCTTTTTTACCGCCTAAGCCCAAGGGAATGTCACTGCTGAGCACACTCATCAATCGACGCAAGTGGCCTTCGCTTGTGCTTTACATCGCAGCAATCATCAGTCTGGCAAGCCTACTTCTGTCAATGAATACGCTCTGGCAAGATGACATTGCCACCCTCTCTCCGCTACCCCAGGAACTTCTGAAACAAGATCGGCTGTTGCGCCAGCAACTCGTAAGCTCAGAACCCAATCATCTATTGCTCGTCAGAGGTAAGGATCCAGAATCCATACTGATCAGCACTGAAGCTATACGCGAGCGTCTCAAGCATGACCACGAAAGGCAGATTCTCACTGATATAAAACTACCCAGTGATTATCTTCCCAGTCAGCATAAACAGAGGCTTAGACAACGTTCCCTGCCTGATTCAGAGCAGCTATCGGAAAATCTTCAACAAGGGATACGGGAAACACCTTTTCGGGATACTGCTTTCGAACCCTTCATCAATGATATTCAAAAGAGCAGAGCATATGCACCTTTGACCTATAGCCAGGCATTGGAGACCGATCTCAAACCGCGCCTGGAAAGCATGATCAGGCAAGGACCAACTGATTGGTTTGGGTTGATTCCGCTACATATGGAAGGTGATTCTGAGTCAATTGCGACCTATCTCAACAAGGCCCTTCCTGATGTTCGCTATCTCAATCTGAGATCTGAAATCAGTGGTCTTGTGGGAGATTTCAGAGAGCAGATTCTGCAACGAATCGCCCTCGGAGGCCTGCTTATGTTGCTGCTGCTCTGGTATGGGCTGGGTTCATTGAAAGCCGCACTGAACACACTGATACCCATAGCTGTGGCTATTTTGACCACAGTCGGCGTGTTACATTTGTCTGGAGAGCCCCTCAACCTGTTCCATCTCATCTCCCTGATGCTGGTATTGGGTATCGGAATGGACTACAGCCTGTTTTTCAGTCGCCATGAGCAGCGGGAGGGGGGGGAATTGTTGACGTTGCATGCCTTGAGTGTTTGCGCATTAAGCACAGCTGGTGTGTTTGCAATACTTGCCAGTTCCTCGATTCCCGTGCTGCACGCTATAGGCCAGACAGTCGCTATCGGTGTGGCAATGAGTTATCTTTCCACCTACGCCCTGTCACGAAGAATATCATAGACTTAAAGGACCAAGCTCAGACTCTGGTAGATGATGATCATAACGCCTTGAGCTTAGCTGAAACATTGAAATGAACGGAGTCCAATCCGAATCAAACAGCCGACTGCGCAGACTGGCTCATATATGCCTGTTTTTGCTGGCACTCGCCTATCCTCTGGCTTTACATGCCGGGGTAATCAATAACAGCCTGCTTGCTCCCAGCCTTATTCTACTTCTGCTTCTTGGGGTCTGGGGTGTTCTGGAGCTGTTAAAAGGCCGTATTGCCGGATGGCTGATCATTTTCTTCTCCATCTTTGGCGCAGGTTGGCTGCTGATTCTCAGGCCGGATACAGTCAAGCTTCTGCAGCTACCGCCGATAATCATTAACGTCAGTCTGTTTACTCTGTTTACAATGACCCTGTTACCGGGACAGACACCACTGATCACACGCTTTGCAGAGTTGATGCACAAAGATGAGCGTGACTTGAATGACTACGAGCGTCAATATACGCGCCGGGTCACGCTATTCTGGTCGCTGATGTTCGCTTTTCTGACCGTTGAGAGCGCACTATTAGCCCACTATGCCTCTGCAGAAACATGGTCTCTATTCACTAATTTTATAAACTATCTTTTGGTTATCACAGGGTTACTCATTGAGTATCGTATTCGGGAAGTGAAATTACCTCACCTTGAGCACCCCGGTTTTTTGAATTTTGTTCGGTTGGTTCGGAGAATTGAATGGCGGAGCCTGCTTTAAACAGCTCAGTACAATGCAGTATGTTGCTGCATCATCCGCAGCAAATTGCTGCCTGGCACCGTGGGAGAGGCATTTCCGCTGATCAGTTCTTTCTGGATGTGGCTAAACTTGCTGCGCAGCTGCCTGATGCAAAACATCTCATCAATCTTTGTGATGATCGGTATCATTTTGCGGTCAGTTTTGCCGCTGCCATCGTTCGTCAACAGATTACCCTGATGCCCTCCAATAACACACCAGGCGCGGTAAACAGCCTGTTGAAAGATTGGGGCGAAAGCTATTGCCTCACAGATCAATTTCAAAACAGCATTCAAGCCAAACAGTATTTGTTTGATGATCTGCTTCAACATGAGTCTGAAAACTCAATGTCTCTGCCACAGCATATCGAGCTCAACCAACAGGTTGCGGTGCTTTTCACTTCAGGAACCACAGGTCATCCCAAGGCCAATCCGAAGACATGGGGTGAGCTGAAATACGAGGCTGATAGCGCATTGGAACGTTTTCCATTCTTATCCCGTTCAGTCTCTTCACTGGTTGCAACCGTACCTGCTCAGCATATGTATGGATTGGCCACATCAATACTTTTCCCCTGGCAGGGGGGAATTTCAGTACATACTGGACGTCCACTCTTCCCAGCGGACATCGCAGCGGCACTGGCATTGACCACGGCCCCAAGGACACTCATCACTACGCCACTGCACTTGCGAGCCTGTCTTGATGCGGGAATCAGCTGGCCTGAGATCTCATTCATCATATCTGCCACTGCCCCCCTCAACAGGGAGCTGGCGGCTGAGGTTGAACAGCAACTTCAAACCGAGGTTCATGAAATTTACGGCTCTACAGAAACAGGCTCTATCGCCAGTAGACGCACCTTGAATGAGGATATCTGGACACTCTATGACGGAATCAAACTTACCCAGGATGATGGTCAGGCCTTTGCCCAGGGGGGGCATCTACCCCAACCTATCCCCCTGAACGATAATATTGAGATCCTCGGCAATAGACGTTTTATTCTGCTGGGTCGAGACAGTGATATGTTGAAAATTGCTGGCAAGCGCGCCTCCATCGGCGACCTGAACCAAAAACTTTTAGGAATTCCCGGCGTAGTTGACGCTGTTTTTGTTCCGCCTGCAGACCCTAATAATGAAAAACAGCGATTGACCGCCCTGGTTGTGGCGCCCTCGCTCACAAAACAACATATTCTCACTACACTATCCCAATCGATTGATGCTGCGTTTCTACCCAGACCACTCTATTTCGTTGAGTCACTTCCACGAAATTCCACCGGTAAGCTGCCTCGCGAGCAACTCATATCTTTTATAAAAAAATTGAAATAGCAGATTGGGATATATGCTAGAAAAGTATATTCGGCTAATGGGAACCCTATTCCCGCTGAGTTACCCTTAAACACAGGAAGTGTATAACATTGTCATATACAGCAACGACTCGCATAATACCCGGCTTAAACTCAAGAAGCCCTAGCAAAGTGCTACCCCGATAGATATGACACCCTTAACTATTTCTCACTACACACTGACCAATGCACTCGGATGCGGTAGAGAGGCTTCTTATGAAGCCTTGGCCGCGGGAAATAGTGGCTTAAGGCCATGTGATTTGGATAATGTTGACCTTTCAACCTGGATCGGCCGTGTTCCGGGTCTGGAGGATATGTCTCTGGATGGATTATCCACCGAATTTGATTGCCGGAATAATCGTCTGGCTCAACTTGGACTGCTTCAGGATGACTTCCTGGGTGCAATCACAAAGGCCATCGCCCATTATGGCGCAGACCGCATCGGCCTATTCATGGGTACCAGCACATCCGGTATTGCAGCTACAGAAGATGCCTACCGACAACGTAACAACGATTGCTTACCTACCGATTACAATCCCAAAAGCACCCATAATATAGCCTCTTCAAGTTTCTTTGTTCGTCAATATCTGGGACTGAATGGGCCCTCTATCACCATCTCCACTGCCTGCTCATCCAGCGCGAAGGTATTTGCCGCCGCAAACCGATATATTTCTGCAGGCGTCTGTGATGCCGCAATCGTTGGTGGAGTCGATTCACTCTGTCTGACCACACTCTATGGATTCAATGCCCTGGAACTGGTCTCATCTGAGCCATGTCGGCCCTGGGGCGCTCAACGCAAAGGCATCAACATCGGTGAGGCTGCAGGTTTTGCACTGCTTGAAAAAACTACTGAGGCCCAATCTGGCCCCATGTTGCTGGGGTATGGCGAGAGTTCTGACGCATACCATATGTCTACACCACACCCTGAAGGAGATGGTGCTCTCTACGCTATGCAGCAGGCCCTGCAGCGGGCTGGACTGAAAGCGGAAGATATCGACTACGTCAACCTTCACGGTACCGCCACCCGCAGTAATGATGCTTCTGAGGATAGCGCAGTTTGCCGACTATTTGGCAATCAAACCCCTTGCAGCTCAACCAAAGGGTTTACCGGACATACCCTTGGCGCGGCCGGCATCACTGAAGCCATATTTACTCTGCTCTGCCTGGAAAAGGGACTACTGCCTCAGAGCCTACAAACAGAACAAAAGGATGAGGCATTGGAGGCCAACATACTTTTGAATCGGGCTGAAGCCCCTCTTAGGTACGTACTCAGTAACTCCTTCGGTTTTGGTGGCAATAACTGCAGTCTGATTTTTGGAGCCTCATCATGATAAGCGTGGGACTTCAAAATATCGGCCTTGTTGCGCAAGGTATTAACGACTGGCAGGAAGCAGCCACTCTGCTGAGAGGTGAACAAGAGTATTCCGGTGGAGATCTACAAGCTCTAAAGCCCTCTATGCTGAAACCGAACGAGCGTCGCCGTACCACCAAGACAATAAAGATCGCACTCCAGGTTGCAGAAGAGGCCTTGCGTGATTATTCAGATGCTGAGGGTCTGTTGTCTGTATTCAGCTCATCAGAGGGAGATCTCGATATCATTGATCAGATCTGCCTTGCCCTGTCTCAAGAGGATCGCCCTGTATCTCCCACCCAGTTTCACAACTCTGTGCACAACGCCCCCGCTGGCTACTGGTCAATCGGCTCCGGCTCCCGCCAGGGATCTACCAGTCTGGGAGGATTGAATGGAGGTTTTGCCGCTGGTCTGCTGGAAGCAGCCGTGCAGTGTGCAGTGGAGAGACGGCATGTACTGATGGTCAGTTATGATCAGCCACCACCACCTCTTCTGGAACCATATATGCCCATTAGCGCGCCATTTTCGGTGGCCTTGCTGCTTACGCCTGAAGCTGATGACGCCATCTCAAAACTGAACATTGAACTGAATTCGGATGGAGAGGAGCACCGCATGACAAGTCCGGCTATGGAAAAACTTCGCAGCTCCGCCCCTGCAGCGCGCAGCCTCCCGCTACTTGAGATGATTTCAAGAGAGAAACAGGCGAAAATTATCTTGCCCTATCTCCCCGGATTGAACCTGCAAGTGGAAACAGCGCCATGCTAGTTGATCCGATTGAAGGAGAGGAGCTCTATACACTACTCCCCCACTCGGGAGAGATGCGCCTCATCGATAAGGTCGTCGATTGGAATGAAAGTGAGATAGATTGTCGAACCCAAACCCATTTGATGCAAAGCAATCCCCTACGAAGCAACAACCAACTGTCAGCTGTGCATGCCGCTGAATATGGTGCTCAGGCGATGGCGCTACATGGTGGGCTGCTTGCCCAGAAGTCCGGTGAAAACCAACCTGGAGGCTATCTTGTCAGTTTAAGGGGTGTGAAGCTGCATGCTCAACGTTTAGACACACTTGACGGCCCGCTAATAGTTCAGGCAAAACAACTTCTGGCCGATTCGGGAAACATGCTATATGATTTCGCCCTCAGAACTGAGCGCAACCCTATAGCGGAAGGGAGAGCAGCTGTGATTGTACATTCGGAGAAGAGTCAGTGAAGCGTGCATTCATCACAGGTGGCAGCGGTGATATCGGCTCCGCCATCTGTCGACGACTGAGTTCAGCCGAAAACCACATCATCGTCCACGCAAACAGCAATCCGGATAGAGCTGAAGCAGTTGCTGAAGAGATTCGTCAATCCGGAGGCAGCGCCGAAACCTCAGTTTTCGACATCACGGATACAAAAGCGGCACAACAGACTCTGGAGAGGATTCTTGAATCTGGACCGATACAGATTCTGGTCCACAACGCAGGTATTCATGATGATGCCCCGCTTGCCGGGATGCAGCCGGAACAGTGGAGCCGGGTCATCGATGTTTCACTGAATGGTTTTTATAACGTCGCCCAACCACTGCTACTGCCCATGTTATCGACCCGCTGGGGAAGGGTAATAGCGCTATCATCCATTGCCGGGGTGATGGGTAACCGTGGGCAATGTAACTATGCAGCCGCTAAGGCAGGTCTGCATGGTGCAGTTAAGTCTCTCGCTCTGGAACTCGCCTCACGCAATGTAACGGCTAATACGATCGCACCCGGCATTATTGAAGGCAGTATGGCCTCCTCAACTTTCGATAAAGAGACTATCAAGCAGATTGTACCGATGAAGCGCCCTGGCACCCCTGACGAAGTAGCCTCACTGGTGACCTTTCTTGCCTCTGATGAGGCGGCCTACATCTCGGGACAGAATATCTCAATCAACGGTGCAATGGCCTAGGCCTGTTAACACTAATCGAATAGGCCCTAAAACAGATGCGAACTGCAGTCGTCATACCAGTCTACAATGAGTCCGCTACCATACGGGAAGTGGTCTCCGCAGCATTGAACCAGACAGACGATGTTATTGTTGTCGATGACGGCTCAGTGGATGAAACAGATAAACAACTGGATGGCCTTAAGGTACATATACTGCGCCATGATCAGAACCAGGGTAAAGCCACTGCACTGCAAAGCGGATTTGCCCATGCGGTTAGCCTGAATGTAGATGCGGTTATCACCCTCGATGGTGATGGACAGCACAGTCCAGGAGAAATCCCCAACCTCATCCAGGCGGCTCAAGTAAATCCTCGCTGCATCATCATTGCAGCTCGACTCAAACAGCGCCACAACGCGCCCAGATTACGCCTTTTTGCAAACCAATTCGCAGACTTCTGGGTATCATGGGCTGCTGGTTATCCAGTGACAGATTCCCAATCAGGCTTTCGCTTATACCCTTTTGGTCTGCTTCAGGAAGTACAGATAAACACCTCAAAAGAAAAAGGCTTTGTTTTTGAAAGTGAAATTGTGATTGAAGCTGCAAGCCACAGCTTTTATAGTGTGTCTGTGCCAGTCGAGTCGATATATCACGCAGGAAGGCGTCAGAGCCACTATAAACCATGGACAGATACTTGGCGTATCGTACGAATGATTGCCTGGCGATTGATCCGCAGAGGATTATATCTCCAAGGCCTATTCCGTAGTCTCGGCATATTGGCTGACCCACGCAAGCATGCTACATAATGCCAAAATGTGAGTTGCAGTCCTTAGATATAACAATACGGCACAACGATTTTTTATTTATTGAAACCACTGTCGCAAGGGAGTCCCGATATGAAACTTGTCTCTTTTAAAAACCTGCTGTTCGTTGCTGTGCTGGCATTTACCCTAGGATTAATGGGTTGCCGCACTGAAGCGATTTACAATGTTGAGGAGTCGCCGGTCAATACCATGGGCAAAACCTCTAGCACTAGCATCAAGAAAGCAATTATGTCTGCTGGCGCTGGCCTCGGATGGCGCATGAAGGAGGTAAAACCTGGTCATATCGTTGCTACCATCATGAAACGTGGTACAACCGCCGCTGTCGATATCCCATATAGCAAAAAGACCTACAGCATTGTTTACAAAAGCAGTAATGGTCTGAAATATGACGGTTCCAAGATCAACAAACAGTACAACAAGTGGATTGTGAACCTGGACAACGCCATTCAATCACGTCTGATTGCAATGTAGTTAATTCCAACTCCGCGCCTTCTTTGGCGCGGAGTAGCATTCCAAATCAAATACCATAGCTAAACCATGCAATTCGACCCTGAACAAGGTGCTGTCGATTGGGATGGCCTATGGACCTTCGCCCTTACTCTTCTGCTGGTATTTTTTGGTCTCGGCATCCCGTTATTGATCAGCCTGGCATACGTCTACCGAATCGCTAAAGAGACAGATAGCCATTGCCAATGTGAAAGCTTGCTGGTATTCGGGAAGAGGCTGACAAAACGTGGCATCGATGAGGATTATCGACGAAGACTGGATAAAGCTTTCAGTCTCATGCAAGCCAACCCTGAATCCAAGTTACTTTTGGTCGGCGGTACAGCGCCCGGAGATGACATCAGTGAAGCTCAGGCAGGCCGGGACTATCTGGTTGACCAGGGTATAGATGGAAATCGTCTCAGTCTGGAGCAGGAATCCCAGAACACCTTGGAAAACCTGCGACATGCCAGATCCATGCTCGCTCAGAATGATGCCTACCCAGTCGCACTCATCAGCAACCGTTACCACTTATCACGAATCAGCACCATCGCCTCCAGTTTAAGCCTCCCCCATCAACTCTGTGCCAGTGAAGAAAACCTTGTTTTCACTCCTACACTGGTTCCACGCCTGATCATCGAAGGCTGGTATGTACTTTGGTTCAATACAGGCAAAACCTGGTCCCGCTTGATTCGAAGCGAACGCATGTTAAACCGCATTACTTGAGTCACCCACTGAAATCCCAGTTTCATGTCTTGAATCCAGCATCGTCCGTAGATGCAAGTTGTCTGCTATTAACCAGGCACCTTAATAGGTAGGTTCAGGGCGACGGCGACAAGAAGGCTCTTGATCAAGGCGTGACTCGAAGGTAATGGTTGCCCATCAGGTGGAATTCGTTTGAGTTGGGCATGGTGCGGCAGTGCCGCACCATGCATCACTTGAATCTATTCCGCAGAGGAGTGGATATGCGCCGGACCGATCTAGTCAAAAGAGACCAGAAAGGGCCAACTACCCGTATTGTTCACAAGCTTGGGCAACAATATCTACTGTTCGCTCATGATCCCGGACACATGGATTATCACTATCCCAGACATAACCTGCGAGCACAGAACAGATCTGTTGCTGCATCTCATCGGGTTTTACTGAACTAAAAAAGATGGTTGGCAGACGATTATCGTACCAGGCTGTTACAAAGGTTCTGAAAGCATCAACACCCATCATCAGGTGATCTGCATACTCTGTCTGCCAATCAGGTGACTCACCCTGTAGCTGGCGAATAAGCGTTTTGGCAGCACGATTCGATGATTCCAAAGCTAAAGTTACTCCAGAGGAGAATACTGGATCCAGGAATTCAGTAGCGTTCCCCATCAATGCGAATCCATCACCGAACAGCTTTTTAGCTGATATTGAGTAGCCATTTATACGACGAACTGCGAAGGTAAAATCCGCATCTTTTAGACGTGCCTGGGTATTTGGGTTGTCGTCGATAATAGCCCGTAATTTTTCATCTGGATCCATCGGGTAGCGAGCAAGATAATCCGGTTTGGCAACTACCCCCACCGAAGTCTTACCATTTGAAAATGGAATGATCCACATCCAAGCATTATCCGGATCGTTAAGGGAGCAAATCCAAATCCGCCCCTCTGCATCACCTTCTGGTCGTATATCCCCTGTTACATGGGTGAAATAGGACTCTCGCAGGGGCAGCATTGAGCTTTCATCCAGCCCCAACAAACGAGGTAACACACGGCCATAACCACTGCCATCCAGAATGAAACGAGCACTGACGCTGGCTTGTTCCCCATTCTCATCTTCGAGCATTGTTGTAGAGCTACCATCCTCAGCAAATTTCACATCAGTGACGCCATGTCCCCAAAGGATTGGCACACCTCTGGCCTCGACGGTTTCTGCTAATACCTTATCGAAATCATCCCGGGGAACCTGATAGGTATACTTCCACCCTTTGGTGAATTGTTGAGAGAATTGGAATGTACAAGTCTCATCACCCCGTTTAAAAACCGCACCATCCTTGACCATAAAATTTTGATCCTGAATCACACTGAGTAGATCTGCCTCTTCCAACAGATCCATACATCGAGGCAACAAGCTCTCTCCAATCACGAAACGGGGAAAACGCTGCTTTTCAACCAGCATACAATTGAAGCCGGCCTTCTGAATCAGTGCAGCAGCCGTGGAACCCGCAGGTCCGGCACCTATAATCAGTACATCTGTTTCGTATGTCTTCATGATTTTCCTTAGATCGTTGACTCTTGGATTAAAGTAGTATTCTTGAAAACAGACCGCTAATACCTACTAATCCCATATGGAAAAACCGCCACATCCAAATGATCCAATAAAATCATCCCTGACAGTTCAATCGTGTGGTAATACTCAAAGCCTTAGCGCTCAGCCGTCTCACTTTACTTTGTTTATGAACAACTTACCAGTATTTATAGAGGCTGCCATCTGTCCGTAATATGCTCGTTATTTTCCTTCCTTAGTTAAGCTTAATCAACCCATACCCGTGCATTTCGGAACAGGCGTAACCAGGGAGCATCCTCTCCCCATCCATCAGGGTGCCAGGAGTGCTGAACACTACGGATCACTCTCTCAGGATGAGGCATCATGATGGTTACACGACCATCACTATTGCAAAAACCGGTCATGCCTTCTGGTGAACCATTAGGATTTGCCGGGTATCGACTGGCCACCTGTCCACTATTCTCCAAGTAGCGCATTGTCATTAACTGCTGTGCCTGAGCCATCTGTTCCGGGCTGCGGAATTCAGCCCGTCCCTCTCCATGGGCGACTACAATCGGTAGACGGGAGCCCTGCATGTCAGCAAGTAAAATAGAGGGGGACTCGGTGACTTCCACTGAGACAAATCTTGCTTCAAACTGTTCCGAACGATTGCGCACAAAATGAGGCCAGTGTTCTGCGCCCGGAATCAGATCATGTAGATTGGAAAGCATCTGACAACCGTTACAGACACCTAGAGCAAAACTATCCGAGCGGTTGAAGAAGGTGTGAAAAGCTTCTCTGGCTCGTTGATTGAAGAGTACTGACTTGGCCCAACCCTCACCAGCACCAAGCACATCACCATAAGAGAAGCCACCACAAGCCACCAAACCTTTAAACTGATCCAGACTGGTTCGACCTTCGATGATATCTGACATGTGTAGATCAACACACTCAAACCCGGCTCTATGGAATGCTGCCGCCATCTCAAGCTGTCCGTTGACCCCTTGCTCTCTGAGGATCGCCATTGCCGGCTTCACACCCGTCAGGATCATCGGTGCGGTCACATCCTCGTCAACATCAAAACTCAGACTGACCTGTACGCCCGGATCTGCTTCATCAAGCCGTTGATACTCCTCATCAGCACATTGCGGGTTGTCGCGTAGAGCCTGCATCTGTCTACTGGTTTCAGACCAGGCCTTTTGAAAGACCTTGCGATCGTCGGCCAACACGGCAGAACCGGCTCGATTGAACACAATGCGGTCATCACTATTCAGTGTTCCAATCACATGACTACAACGCCCCAGTCCGGCATCATTAAGTAATTTCAAGACATCATCAGTATCGTTGTGACGTACCTGTATAACAGCCCCTAACTCTTCGCTGAAAAGGACAGGCAGATCCTCTTCTCCCAAGTCATCGATTTCAATGGTAATGCCACAGTGCCCCGCAAAGGCCATTTCACACAATAGTGCGAAAAGCCCACCATCAGAGCGATCATGGTAGGCCAACAACAGGTCATTCTGGTTCAACTCCTGCAATAGGCTGAAAAAGCGCTTTAATGCTTCAGGATCATCAAGATCAGCACCATAGTGACCAATCTCTGCGTAGACCTGTGCGAGTGCTGTTGCACCCAGACGATTCATGCCTTTACCAAGATCGATGAGAATCAGGTCTGAATCCCCTAAGTCACTACGCAACTGAGGAGTCAATGTCCGCCTGACATCTGAAACCGGCGCAAATGCCGATATGATCAGGGATATTGGTGCTGTCACAGCACGCTCTTCACCCTGCTCCTGCCATACGGTTTTCATCGACATTGAATCTTTACCAACGGGTATGGCGATACCCAGGGTAGGACAGAGTTCCAGACCAACAGCCTTCACTGTATCGTAGAGTTTTGCATCCTCCCCGGAATGGCCAGCAGGTGCCATCCAGTTGGCCGACAGCTTAATATCCGAGAGCTTTTCGATTGAAGAGGCAGCGATATTGGTGATCGCTTCACCGATTGCCATTCGTCCTGAAGCCGGTGCATCCAACAGGGCCAATGGGGTTCGTTCACCAATCGCCATGGCTTCACCGGTGTATCCCATCAACCCTGAAGCAGTCACTGCCACATCAGCCACAGGCACCTGCCAGGGACCAACCATTTGATCCCGTACCACCATACCGGTTATGGAACGGTCACCAATGGTTATCAAAAAGGTCTTATTGGCTACTGTGGGCAGTTTCAGAACCCTCAGTGCAGCCTCTTTGATCTCGATATCAGTAAAATCCAACTGCTGCTTTTTAAATGTCTTGCGTCGAACATCCTTGAGCATGCGTGGTGGCTTACCAAACAAAAGATTCATGGGAATATCGATTGGATTATTATCAA
Source organism: Candidatus Thiodiazotropha sp. DIVDIV (assembly GCA_040506275.1). Classification (GTDB taxonomy): domain Bacteria; phylum Pseudomonadota; class Gammaproteobacteria; order Chromatiales; family Chromatiaceae; genus Thiodiazotropha. Next base: position 174,262 of record JBEVXD010000001.1, on the reverse strand, counting down.
AATGGGCATCACCCAAAATCAATTGCTGCTCATCCACCGCTTCACCCACAACAGCATAGGGACAACGTTCCCGTTCGCAGATCGCTTTAAACTCTTCCAGTTTGGCCACGTCGACAGCCATAACATAACGTTCTTGGGACTCATTGCACCAGATCTCCATAGGTGACATGCCCAGATCGTCGTTTGGTACTGCACGTAATTCAAAATGGCCTCCCAGCCCCGCATCGTGTACCAGTTCAGGCAATGCATTGGACAGCCCACCTGCCCCCACATCGTGAATAAAAAGCACAGGATTATCCTCTCCCTGCACCCAGCAGGCATCGATAACTTCCTGACATCGGCGCTGCATCTCAGGATTGGAGCGCTGTACAGAAGCAAAATCGAGATCCTCGGCTGAAGTGCCACTGGTCATGCTGGAGGCGGCACCACCACCCAGACCGATCAACATCGCCGGACCACCCAGTACAACCAGCGGCGAACCGTTTGGAAAGGTGGTCTTTTCGATATGTTCACTACGGATGTTACCCAACCCACCGGCCAACATGATGGGCTTGTGATAACCCCGAACTTCCTGGCCATCGGGTCCAGGAACTTCAGCCTCATAGGTGCGAAAATAGCCGCACAGATTCGGACGCCCGAATTCATTGTTAAACGATGCTGCGCCTATTGGCCCCTCAAGCATGATATCCAGCGCTGAGACGATCCGTCCCGGCTTACCAAAATCAAACTCCCAGGGCATCTCAGCATTGGGGATGCGTAGGTTAGAGACTGAAAAGCCGCATAATCCAGCTTTAGGTTTTGAGCCCTTACCCGTTGCGCCTTCATCTCGGATCTCTCCACCTGAGCCGGTCGCAGCACCTGGATCAGGAGAGATCGCAGTGGGGTGGTTATGGGTTTCAACCTTAATCAAAATATTGATCTCTTCCTGTCCATATCCATAGGTCATGGTCTTAGGATCGAGAACAAAACGCTCTGCAGCAGGTCCCTGGATAACCGCCGCATTGTCCTTGTAGGCAGAGAGTACATCTGCAGGAGAAACCTGTGTTGTATTACGAATCATCTTAAACAAAGAGTGGGCCTGCTCTTCACCATCAATGATCCAGTCAGCATTGAAAATTTTATGTCGGCAGTGCTCAGAATTAGCCTGAGCAAACATCATAAGTTCGACATCGGTTGGATTGCGTTGCAGTGACTGAAAGCTATCGACCAGATACTCAATCTCGTCATCAGAAAGGGCTAATCCCAAATCACTGTTTGCTTTGTTCAAAGCATCCAGTCCACCCTCCAATACATCGACTTGATTGTATGGCGCCGGTTGAGCCTGCTTAAACAGGCAGGTTGCGTCTTCTGCATCCGATAATACGACCTCAGTCATACGATCGTGCAACACCTCAGACGCCTCAACAAAACGCTCAGAATCCAACGATTGATCCTCGACACTGAGATAGTAGGCAATACCACGTTCAAGTCTCTGCACCTTCTCCAATCCGCAATGATGCGCTATATCGGTAGCCTTGGATGACCAGGGTGATAGGGTACCAGGACGAGGAACAACCAGCAGTAGTGTCCCACTGGGCTCCCTGGTTGGCAGTACAGGGCCATAGCGCAAAATCGTCTCCAGGACTTGTTGCTCAGAGGGCTCAAGTGTTTGTTCTAGATTGGCAAAGTGAAGATATTCTGAAACCACATCCACAGAGACACCCAATTGCTCCGTGAGGCGTTTGGAAAGTTTCTGAAGGCGGAATTCGGAAAGTGCAGGGGCGCCACGTAGAATCAACATCGTCATGCCTATATCTTAATTTCAGGAAGTGGCTAATGATACTCGAAAAAGGCCCTAACCCACAGACTCTATTGGACTCTCTTCAGGATGCCAAAAATAGCTTTGATCAAGATGTGGATTGCCCGATCGAGACTATTTCAGGCAAAAAAAAGGTAGTCCATCACCTCACAAACGAAATAATGGACTACCACGATTCGGCAAATGCCGAAAGTTCTCCTCCATAGAGACTCAGTAGAAACGGATCAAATCAATCGCATCACGCAAGAAATAGCTCTCGAAGTGCCTATTGAAATGCCGCAATGTTAGTCCTTTAAAGGTAGCTCTATCCGATGAGGAACCGAATATGAGCACACCAAATGATTACTCGCAGAGAAAGTTCTTATGGTGCTCAGCTGAAAACACTGAAAACCACTCTCTTTTGAGTACTGTTTGTGGATTGGTATTGGAATTGTGTGCCGAATAGCTGAAGGCAAATTCCCTTTGAATGGCAGATCAAATTCCCTCTTCCTGAAAGTCCGTAGTGCCATGTTCAACATCACTGTTAATAGCCGCTAGCCTACTCCAGTTCAGGTAAAGTTCAAGGGTTTCAACTGAGTACTGTGTCATAAAATAGAGATTTTTTGAGAACTGGAGCACCTATGCTGAATTTGAGATAGAGATCACACAGGTAATCTTATCTGGCTAGTATTGACTTTTCTCAATGAAAGCAAAATGAAGGAATGGTGAAATATATCCAAGTCAGCCGGAAAAGCATTTCTTTTCTGGTGGCTTATCTCCTCCATCCTCCTTTGGTATAGCCGCTTCGACGAAATGACGAAGCGGTTTTTTTTTCTTTATACCATCCCAATTACTGGATTCAGATCGCAGACCCAGCAAAAATACAAATCTGGTAGCGGGATTAAATCATCAGATCGATCTCAGGTCATAAACGACCATACATCTGTAGTCGATGTCTTAAGCGAGACTCAGTTTCAGGTTTGATCATATCCCATTCAAACCGCCATCCCCAGTTTCCTTCTGTGGTACCTGGTGTGTTCATACGGTGTTCACCATCCAGACCCAGAATATCTTGAAACGGTAAAATCGCTAGATTTGCCCGTGAAGCCAATGCCGATCTGATGAGCGGCCAGGGCATGGGTTCCCTGGGTTTACCAAGATAGTCATCAACAAACTCACGGGAAGCATCATCCAATTCTTTGTACCAGCCCAGTGTAGTATCGTTATCATGGGTGCCGGTGTAGACGACTGAGTCCTGAGTGTGATGGAAAGGCAGGTAGGGATTATCGGGCCCCCCGGAGAAAGCAAACTGTAGAATTTTCATTCCAGGCATGCCATATGCTATGCGCAAGGCGTCAACCTGGGGTGTGATCACACCAAGATCCTCGGCAACCAACTCCAGATGAGGTAATTTCTGGAAGAGCAGACCAAAAAACTGCTCTCCAGGCGCCTCCACCCAATGACCATTAACCGCAGTCTCTTCCTCAGCAGGGATCTCCCAATAGGCTTCAAAACCTCTAAAATGATCAATTCTTAAAAAATCAAAAAGAGTGGCTTGAGCCTTGAGTCGATCGACCCAGAAACTAAAATCATCAGACTGCATCTTTTCCCAGCAATAGAGTGGATTTCCCCAGCGCTGCCCGGTCTCAGAAAAATAGTCAGGCGGAACTCCAGCGACTACTCTTGGGTGTCCGTCTTCCAACAGATCAAAAATCTCCCGATGAGCCCAAACCTCTGCGCTGTCGTGAGCAACAAAGATGGGGACATCACCAAATAACAGCACACCTTGTTCATTGGCATACTGTTTGAGGCACATCCACTGTGTATAAAACAGATATTGTTCGAAGTGGACAAACTCTATGGAATCTTTCAACCGAGCTCTTGCCATAGCAAGTGCTTGAGGTTCTCGATCTCGCAAAGGTTTGTGCCAATCCCACCAGCAAGCTTTCTCTTCCAGACTTAATGCCTGAAAGAGTGCGTAATCTTCTAACCAATGCTTCTGTTCAGCGACGAAGCGTTGATATTCATGACGCTCCTCATCATTGGCACATTCATGGAATTTATCGCAGGACCGTTTTATCGCCTCGCATTTGTACTCATCTGTAACATCCCCATCAGGCACTTCATCCAGCCAGCCCCGCTCTTGAAGCATTTCCAAACTGATCAACCTAGGGTTGCCCGCATATACCGAGCTACTCTGATAAGGTGAGTTATCATGCATGGTCGGACCAATCGGCAATATCTGCCAAACAGTCATTCCTGATGCAACTAAAAAGTCGACAAAACAGTAGGCGCTACTGCCTAAATCACCGACGGGACCCGGTCCTGGCAGAGAAGTGATGTGGAGCAGAACACCTGCTCTTCGAGAGGTCAGCAGGCGATGAACAGGTTGAAGCTGTGGATCAGTGGCTTCATTCATAATGACTTTCTCATTGACACACACTCCATGGTACAGGGCAAAGATTTAGTCATTCTTTTTCATGACCCCACCTTGGACTGGTGCACCACTACCCACTGCAAAAACCTTGCTAAGATAGTCTGGTATAGACTCACCCAACAACTCAAAAAGATGGGAAAGCTGACTTCGGAACAGCTGTTCAAAATCACTCACAGTAGATTCAGGATTGTAATCACCAAACCACCAGAACCAATCAGAACCCTCACAGATCGCCAACTGCTTTTCGATCTCTTGGAGCTGTTCATCAGTAAAGGTTTTCCTTTCTAAAACGTCATCATAGATCTTTTTAGCTTCTCCCAACATATCCCAGGCACGGTTCTTGTCCCGATCGCCGATCCAAGTGGTAAAGGTGCCATAGACCCAGCTACCACCCACAAGTTTCGATAATCTCGGGGAGAGCTTTTTCTTTCGTTCCAATACCTCGGAAAACGTGGTTAGTTTTAAGCGGGGATGTTCAGCAAGTCTCTGATACATTGCACTAAGGAAATAACTGCCATTGTAAGGATAGTATTCCCAAGCATTTTCCCCATCCATGATAATGGAGACCACAGCATCATCGTCGCCTTCACAGGCATCCGCAATATTCACCAGGTGATTGATTAAATCCCCTACTGCATCATCAGCATGCCACTCACCATAGGTAAAGCCGATGAGATCTGATAACCCATCATCACGGAAGAACATGTTGAGATGCCCTTCCTGTACGTGATACGGGGAGTGGACCCAGTTTTCGGGTAAAGGTGTGTCCCCTCCTCCAGCCATCAGACTATTGCTGAGTACCTGCTGACCAGTTGCTGCCCAGGTAAAGCCCTCCTCTTCCAACATTTTCAGAGTCGCTTCACTCACGCCACCTTCTGATGGCCAGCACCCTTTTGGTCTAAATCCAAAATGCTTTTCGAAAACTTCCACACCCTTACGTACATGCCATCGAGCACGAGACTCACCACCTGGATATTGCTCCATTCTTGGCATATGTATGGCAGGCAATGCTTCTTTGGCCGCATCCATATCGATCATCAGAGGGATGATCGGGTGAGCATATGGGGTCACAGAGAGTTCAACATTTCCGTTTTTCGCCAACTCAGCGTAGCGATCTGGCAGTCCGTTCAGTACCTCCCCAATCAACTCCATCATGCGCCGACGGTCATCATTATTGAATCCATGTCCTTTGGCTTGAAGTGATCTGACACGTATATCATTTACCCGCTGGCACTCCCCCACCCAAGCCAAGTGATACCAGACAAGCAGATCGATCAGGCACTGATCATTGAGATAACCAAGCATCCGGTCGTTTTCAAGTACATGCTTCACCAGGTCCGCGAGTTCATTGAAATGTTTGAAACGACCAATCAAACGATGCTCATTGGCCCTCAAGCAGGCGCTGGCTAACGCTTTGCGGGATTCATCATCAACTGGAAGCCCTGGACCTGCCAAAGCTGCGAGTAAGGGGTCTTTTATCAGACGCCCTCGCTTTAGCCAGGCCTCGATCTGTTCACTGTAATCGTCAATCTGCTCAAGTAGTACAGGTGCAAAATTCACAACAGCCTTGGCATTCGGAACATGCTCAAGGTGTGCCGCCATATCGGAATAATCCTTTAATCCGTGCAGATATACCCAGGGTAATAGATAGTCACTACCCTCGGGTCCTTTATAGTACGGCTGGTGCATGTGCCAACAGAATACAATCTGAAGGCGCTTGTCCTGATTATCGCTACCTGACATGGTGTAAAACCTGACCCAGCATTTCAGGGGTCACCAAAACAACACCCTTTTCACTAACATAAAATCTTTCAACATCAGACTCTGGATCTTCTCCGATAATCGTGCCTTCGGGAATATCACAACCCCGATCAATTACAGCCTTGTTGATTCTGCAATTACGCCCAATATTGACATCAGGCAGAACAACGGTTTCATTAACTGTGCTATAGGAGTTAACCCGCACGTTAGAAAACAGCAGTGAATTGGTCACTTTGGCCCCGGATATTACACACCCTCCAGACACCATCGAATCAACAGCCATACCCCGACGCTCCTCGTCATCAAAGACAAACTTCGCTGGGGGTAACTGCTCCTGATAAGTCCAGATTGGCCAACTGCGATCGTAGAGATTCAGAGGTGGTGTGACACCGATCAATTCAAGATTCGCCGTCCAGAATGCATCAATGGTACCGACATCCCTCCAGTAGGCCTGCTCGCCGCTACTTGAGTCTGTAAACGGGTAAGCCAGTACCCGGTATTTTTCAATAACCTTGGGTATGATGTCTTTACCAAAGTCATGGGAAGACTGGGGTGTATCAGCATCCCGGATAAGTTGTTCGAAGAGAAACTTCCGGTTGAACACATAAATACCCATGGAGGCCAACGCCAGATTATCATGTCCGGGAATCGGCTTTGGATCGGCTGGTTTTTCTGCGAATTCACTGACCCAATTCTCAGAGTCAACTGTCATCACTCCGAACTCCTTGGCACCCTCCAAATCGACAGTCAAACAGCCAACAGTCATATCGGCACCAGACTCAACATGTTCGGCAATCATGGTGCCATAATCCATTTTGTAGATGTGGTCACCTGCCAGAATCAGTACATAATCGGGATTATGGCTGCGCAGAATATCCAGATTCTGATAGACCGCATCAGCAGTACCCTCATACCAACTACTCTCAATACGCTGTTGAGCAGGGAGAAGTTCTACAAACTCGCCGAATTCCCCGCGTAGGAAATTCCACCCTCGCTGAATATGAAGTAACAGTGAGTGAGCCTTGTACTGAGTTAAAACACCAACCCTTCTTATCCCCGAGTTAATGCAATTGGACAGTGGGAAATCAACAATACGAAATTTACCACCGAAGGGAACTGCCGGCTTGGAACGCCATTTGGTCAGGTGCTTAAGCCTGGAACCGCGTCCACCTGCAAGGATCAGCGCAAGAGTATTTCTTGTCAACCGACTGACAAAGCGCTGGCTCTGGTCTATCATCGAGTGTTCCTCCGTAGCCGGACTGGCCAAACTATGATTAATGCCAATATTGTTCGTTCTGGCGTCTGCTTGCACTCATCGAACTGGACCTGATCAGCCCAATAAGAGATTACAGGCATAGACCTAGACCTGGATCATGTAATTAACGAGCCAAGTCTTAGACTATGGTAACATCATGTTCCCTTCAAGGCGTACTGCAAGAAGTAGGTTTTCTCACGATGACTACCCAAATGACAAACAGAATCACTGAAGCCATGAAACGTATTAACGATGCGCGTCATCATGACCCCTTTGAGGTGCTAGGCAGGCACGTAAAAGATGGCGTTTGTCAGATTTGCCTATTCATGCCCCATGCAGAAAAAGTCTGCTTGGCTGGAAGACAGCAGCAGATTTCAAGGGTCAAAGGTAGTGATTTCTTTATGGCATCTCTCCCAGCTGATCAGGTCGAGCAACACTACCTGCTTGAGTGGCACGATAAATTTGGCCAGATTCACCAGGGTCATGACCCCTACAGCTTCTCTACCCAATTGCCAGAGTTTGATATACATCTCTTTAATGAGGGGAAGCATCGTCACATCTACCGGATCTTTGGCTCACATCAGCATAAAGTAGATGATATCGAAGGGATTCTTTTTGCCGTGTGGGCACCTAATGCAGCCCGGGTTTCAGTGGTCGGAGACTTCAACCAGTGGGATGGTCGTGTACATAGTATGCGGTCCATGGGGGGATCAGGGGTTTGGGAACTGTTCATCCCAGAACTCCAGCCAGGTTGCTTCTACAAATTTGAAATACGTACCCAGGAGGGTCATATTTCGCTGCGCACAGACCCTTATGGCAATTTCTTCCAGCAACGTCCTGAGACTGCTGCAGTGGTGATCACTGATGACCACTATGATTGGCAGGATGAAGGGTGGATTCAAACGCGAGCCACAACCAATTGGCAGCAGCAGCCCATGTCTGTATATGAGGTCCACCTCGGCTCCTGGCGTAGAGATAGTCAAGGTAATTTTCTGAATTACAGGGAGCTTGCCCACCAGCTATGCGACCACGTAAAACCCATCGGTTTTACCCACATTGAGCTACTTCCAATTACTGAACATCCGTTTGATGGTTCCTGGGGTTATCAGACCACCGGCTATTTCGCACCCACCAGTCGTTTTGGCACTCCGGATGACTTTCGCTATTTCGTAGATCATCTACATAAAAATGGGATTGGCGTTTTGCTTGACTGGGTGCCTGCCCACTTCCCAAAAGATCGACATGCATTGGCGGAATTTGACGGCACTGCACTTTATGAACACGAGGATCCCAGAAAAGGTGAGCATCGTGACTGGGGCACATTGATTTTCAATTTTGGTCGAAATGAAGTTCGTAATTTTCTGATTTCAAGTGCCATTTACTGGCTTGAGGAATTTCATATCGATGGTCTGCGGGTTGATGCCGTGGCCTCCATGCTCTACCTGGACTACTCTCGGGAGCCGGGGGACTGGGTACCCAACCAGTATGGCGGCAGGGAGAACCTGGAAGCAGTAGAATTCCTCCGTGAACTGAATAGCGTGACCCACGACCTCCATCCGGGCACCATGATGATTGCTGAAGAGTCCACAGCCTGGCCTCAGGTCTCCCGACCCACTTGGCTTGGAGGATTGGGTTTCAGTATGAAGTGGAACATGGGTTGGATGCATGACACCCTCTCCTACCTGTCACAGGATCCGATATATCGCCATTACCACCATGATTTATTGACCTTTGGTCTGCTCTACGCATTCACCGAGAATTTCGTGCTGCCCTTTTCTCATGACGAAGTAGTGCATGGTAAGGGTTCAATGATTGACAAGATGCCTGGAGATGATTGGCAAAGATTCTCCAATCTACGGCTGCTCTATACCTATATGTTTACCTATCCGGGCAAAAAACTGCTTTTTATGGGTAGTGAGTTTGCACAGGGTCGCGAATGGAATGATAGTGAATCACTCGACTGGCACCTGCAGGAGCTCCCTCAGCACGGAGGCATCACCACCTTATTGGCTGACCTTCACAGGCTGTATAAAGAGTACCCATCCCTGCACCAGGTTGAGTTCGAGTTTTCCGGATTTGAATGGATCGATTGCCATGACAGCTCTCAATCTATCCTGAGCTATATCCGTAAGGATCGGGACGGCAACGAAATACTCGTCGTGCTCAACTTCACACCAGTCCCCAGGAATGATTATCGAATTGGTGTTAATCAAGCGGGACAATACAAAGAGATAATGAATTCCGATTCAGAATTTTATGGTGGGACCAACACGGGTAACGGTTCATTACTGGTTTCAGGAGATACTCCCTGGATGGGGCGTGATCAATCAATCACATTAACACTCCCACCTTTGGGCGCCATCTTATTGCAACGAATACCATAAGCAGCAACACCCATCAGCAACAGTAATCCCTTGGGTCTCAAGGGATTACAAAACGTATAGTCTATACGATCAACTCTACGCCTTGATAGACCATGTTCAGGACTTCTTTAGTCGATGCCGGTGAAAATAGTTGATCAATCCATTGGTTGAGCTGTCATGGGTCAATTCGTTTTGCTCTTTCATCAACTCGGGTAGGATCACACCAGCCAGCTGTTTCCCCAGCTCAACACCCCATTGGTCGAATGAGTTGACGTGCCAGATCATACCTTGAACAAAAATCTTGTGCTCATAAAGGGCGATCAATGACCCCAAACGTGAGGGTGTGATTTTGTCTATCAACAGGGTATTACTGGGGCGATTTCCAGGAAATATCTTATGTGGCAGCAAGTCGACAATCTTCTCAGCATCCATACCGGCTTGTTCCAGCTCCTGCCGAGCCTCGGTTCGGGTCTTGCCTTTCATTAATGCTTCAGTCTGGGCAAGGCAGTTGGAAAACAGCTTTTGATGGTGGTCACTCGATTCATTTTGACTGTTTACCGGAATAATGAAATCACAGGGAATAACCTGAGTTCCCTGATGGATAAGTTGGTAAAAAGCGTGTTGCCCATCGGTACCAGCTGCCCCCCAAATGACAGGTCCTGTAGCATACTCCACAGGCCGTCCCAAACGGGTAACGCGCTTACCATTACTCTCCATATCCGCCTGCTGAAGATAATCAGGCAAATACCTCAGAAATTGGTCATAGGGTAATATCGCCTGACTGCGAAAGTCAGCGAAATTGACATACCAGATTCCCAACAAAGCCATGATCACCGGCATATTTTGGGAGAGATCAGCATGCAGGAAGTGCTGATCCATCTCATGCGCACCCTCTAAAAGTTCGTAGAAGTGCTTCATTCCAATCGCCAGAGCAATGGGTAGCCCGATTGCTGACCAGAGGGAATACCGCCCCCCAACCCAATCCCAGAACTCGAACATGTTTTCAGTGTCGATACCGAATTCAGAAACCTGCTCAGCATTAGTTGAGACAGCAACGAAGTGGCGTGCAACTGCAGCTGGGTCCTCTAGCTTGTCCAGTAGCCACTGCTTGGCTGTTAGCGCATTGGTCAGGGTCTCTTGGGTGGTAAATGTCTTGGAAGCAACAACAAACAGAGTCGTCTCAGGATTCAAGGTTTTGAGGGTATCGATGATATGGCTGGCATCAACATTCGAGACAAAATGGACCCGTAAGTCTGGTCTTTGGTATGACTTTAATGCTTCACATACCATTAAGGGCCCAAGATTCGAACCACCAATGCCAATATTCACCACATCGGTTATGGCTTGACCCGAGTATCCTTTCCATGAGCCTGAACGCACCGATTCGGTAAAACGTTCCATCTTTTCCAGTATCGCATTTACGCTTGGCATCACGTCTTCTGCATCGAACCAGATAGGATGGTTACTGCGATTTCTGAGTGCGACATGAAGCACTGCTCTGTCTTCAGTGATGTTGATCCGTTCACCAGAAAACATACGCCTACGCCAACCATCCAGATCCACGCTATTGGCCAGACCCTGCAACAAACTCATAGTCTGGTTAGTAATCCGGTTCTTGGAATAATCGAGTAATATTCCACACTGCCTGATCGACATTTGCTCAGAGCGCTCAGGTGCCTGCTGAAACAGGTCACGCATCTGTACCGCTTCCATCTCTTTCCAGTGCGCTTGCAGTGCCTGCCACTCTTCCGTTTGATGTATCTCTATCATGATCGTTCTTTGTCTTATCTTATCGTCTATTTATACTGTCATCCGGTGATACTCACGGAATTTGCGGGATGGTATGAATATACTCACCATAGTTCAAGGAAGAGACGGCAAAATCACAAACACCGGCACACCCTGCTAGTTGAATTCATGAATACTAACCCGTAATGACTACAGGATATACTGCTGAAGCTGATAACTGTTTAATCTGGGGTAAAATGGTCAGGCTTTATCACTCCATCATTCCTCTCAAGAGACTCAATGTAATCTTTGTAAACAGAGTTAACCGTATCGGTAATGTATACCTATTGTCCTACACCATAAATAGGCCATATTCAGGCGCCGGGGAAATAATATGGTTGCGTAGCGAATTGAAAAAGTGATTACATTGTATTTTTAAAGTAGGAAAATTTCGGGATAGCGACCAATAATGAAAATCCTCTATGCCAGCAGCGAAGTGGCACCTCTGATCAAGACTGGTGGTCTGGCGGATGTTGCCGGCAGCCTGCCTGCTGCCCTTAACCACATTGGCATGGACTGCCGACTGATCGTACCCGGCTATCCTGAGGTGATTGATAAAGCGGATGGTATTAGAAAGGTTGCAGATTTAAAGCTGGGAGATGACCGGGCCAGCCTGCTTTATGGCAGTTGTGGGCCGCATGAGGTTCCAATCTATGTGGTTGATGCTCCCCATTGGTTCAATCGCAGTGGTAACCCCTACCTCACCCCTGAAGGTTACAGCTGGCCTGACAACGCTGATCGTTTCGCACTGTTTTGTCGTGTTGCCGTTGCTGTGGCTCTAGACCACGCCGAACTTGATTGGAAACCTGACTTGGTTCATGCCAATGATTGGCAGACTGGTCTGATTGCACCTCTGCTGATTCCCTATGCAAACCGACCAGCCACCCTGTTTACAATCCACAACTTGGCTTACCAAGGTCTATTTGATCAAGCAACCTTCCTACGTTTGGGCCTGGACGAAACACTCTGGACCCATCACGCCCTTGAGTTTCACGATCAACTCTCTTTCATCAAAGGGGGCATCGCACTTTCTGACCGAGTAAACACAGTCAGTCCAACTTATGCAAAAGAGATTAAAACTGCTGAATTCGGTTATGGTCTAGAAGGTTTATTGCAGCACCGGGAGAGTCATTTCAGCGGTATTCTCAATGGTATCGATTACCATGAATGGGATCCGCAGGCCGACCCCCATATTGATACATCCTATTCAATCGACAGTTATCCAAGAAAAAATAGAAATAAACTGGCTCTGCAAAAGGAGTTTGGCCTGCCAGAAGACGAACATATCCCACTTTTCGGATATATCGGACGGTTGGTGGACCAGAAAGGCGTCGACCTGATCCTGGAGATATTACCCGGCATAATGGATTCAGGTGCTCAGTTGGTCATGCTGGGTTCTGGAGATAAAGGATTACAAAACGCGCTTGAGAAAATCAGTAATCGCTATCACAGCCGTGTGGGAGTCACCATTGGTTACGATGAGGGCCTGTCTCATCGCATTGAAGCAGGATGTGACTGTTTTTTGATGCCATCCCGCTTCGAGCCTTGCGGATTAAATCAGATGTACAGTCTGAGATATGGCACAGTACCCATTGTGCGACGCACTGGAGGGCTGGCCGATAGCGTAACCAATGTAACGCCGACTACTCTGGCAAATGGCACTGCCACAGGTTTTGTGTTTGATAACGCAGAGGGTAGCAGCCTATGGGGAGCCTTTGAGCATGCAATCGATTTTTATCGCCGCTCGGGCAGTGACTGGGATATATTGGCTATGAACGGAATGGAACAGGACTTGAGTTGGGAAGCCAGCGCACAGCACTATCTTGAACTCTACCGTACAGCTATAGACGACCCAGGGCTCTAAATTCCCTGTCGATTATGGGCAAAAGGAGTTGTAGGCTTGGGTGCAGTGCTGTTACGCAGCCTGTATAGGAATAGTGTCACCGGTGCGAATCACTTTGTTTTCCTCATCCAGATAAACAAGGTCTGGCTTGAATCCCTGCATCTGCTCTTCATCCATACCAGCATAGGCACAAATAATAACACGATCGCCCGGTTCAGCCTTATGGGCTGCTGCGCCGTTAACCGAAATCACACGGGAGCCCGACTCGGCCAGAATCGCATATGTGGTAAATCGCTCACCATTGGTCACGTTATAGATTTGAATCTGCTCGTATTCATGGATACCGGCCAGCTTCATAAGCTCGGCATCAATGGCACAGGAGCCTTCATAATCTACTTCTGAGTGTGTGACACATGCCCTGTGTAGCTTGCACTTGAGTACTGTCAGCTGCATGGATTCATGACCTTATTTGATGAAAGTTACTATTTTGCCTATCTAAACCAAACATAGTTCCCTAGTTTAGACTGAAATTAGCAGTTAATTATCCGTTAAATTGTCTCAGCTATCAATCAAAAAATGCTGCTATGCAGCATTTTTTGATTGTAAGAGAAATATCTACCCTTTTCTAGACCTATTTCTACCATTTCTCAATATTGGTGCAGTTAGCCGTTTTTCAAGCTAATCCCTGGGATTCGAGCTTAAACAAGTTAACCAAACGGCCTGATTTTATGATAAATATCATTAAGTTAATAGTTGTTTTTGTGATTTAACACAAATCTGTATTTACTCAAAGATGAGATTATCTATCAACCTCGTATTACCCAGATATGCTGCAGCAAGTACAACCAAACGCTCATCACGTTGACCAGGTTGGAGCAATCGTTCAGCACTGCGAATCGCATAATAATCGGGGCTAAATCCTGCTGAGAGCAGCATTTCCTGTGCCTCCGATTCAAGTCGTATAAAATCACGCTCACCGCTTGAGAGTGCTTGAGCTGTCTGTTGCAATGCCTGGTATAACTTTGGCGCCAATGCCCGCTGTTGAGTCGTCAGGTAGCCATTACGCGAACTTTTGGCCAATCCATCAGCTTCTCTGACTGTTTTCAACCCTATAATCTTTATAGGTAGAGCGAGATCAGCCACCATCTGGCGAATAACCATCAACTGCTGGAAATCTTTTTCCCCAAATAGAGCAACATCTGGCTGCACCATATTGAATAGTTTACATACGACCGTCGCCACGCCAACAAAATGGCCTGGACGGCTCGCCCCACAAAGTATGTCTGAGATACCAGGTACTTCTACGCGGGTTTGCTCTTCTTTTCCATTCGGGTAGATCGTTTTTGCTGCTGGAGCAAACAGAAGGTCGACACCAGCCTCTGTTAATCTCTGCCGGTCAGCTGCCAGTGTTCGGGGATAATCTTCGAAATCTTCACCAGCACCAAATTGCATGGGGTTGACAAAAATACTGACCACGATCCGTTGCGACCACCTTTTCGCTTCCTTCACCAGCGCCAGGTGACCTTCATGTAGATTACCCATGGTCGGTACAAAACCGATCTCCTCCCCACTGTTTCGCCATAAACGAACAGAATCGCGCAGGGTTTCAATATCGGGAATGGTTAAGACTTCGTCGCTCATGTAAAACTATGCTCTTTGGAGGGAAAACTACCCTGTTTGACTGCCGTTGCGTAGGCCTTGATCGCCTCTTCGATAGTTCTCCCGGAATGGAGGAAATTCTCAACAAACTTAGGAGGTCGAGTATTGATACCCAACATGTCATAAAGCACCAATACCTGACCATCGCAATCCACCCCGGCACCGATGCCAATGACTGGTACCTCTAATATCTGACTTATACGAGCGGCCAACTTGTCTGGGACACATTCCAGCACTAAAAGATCAATACCGGCCTGCTGTAATGCAGTGGCATCATCAAGAATCCGTTCTGCATCCTGCTCATCTCGCCCTTGAACACGATAACCACCAAGCTTATGTACAGATTGAGGCAGCAATCCTAAATGACCACAGACAGGAATACCTTGACTGGAGAGCTGGTTAATCGTCTCTAAATGGACATTGCCCCCCTCCAGTTTAACCATCTGAGCCCCACCCTCTTTCATCAGCAGACCCGCTGACTCCAGAGCCAATTCCGGGGAGCGGTAACTCATGAATGGCATATCGGCAATCAGCAAAGCGTGTTGTCGGGCACGTGCCACGTTGCGGGTGTGGTAGATCATCTCTTCCAGTGTCACAGGCAGCGTGCTCTCCTGCCCCTGAATCACCATACCCAGAGAGTCACCTACTAGAATTACTTCGATGCCGGCTGACTCAATAAGCCGGGTAAAACTGGCATCATAGCTGGTGATTGTGCAGATCTTCTCACCATTTGATTTCATTTCCAGTAAGCTTCTGATTGTAATGTTTTTTCTACTCATTTGATTTACTCGTTCAGAGAGACATCATTGAATTCAGGTAGCGTCTGTCCGGCCCCTCACTACTGATATGTTGTAGCAGCAAATCAAAATCCTTCTGCCTCTCCAAGGGATTGATTTCCTCAGCATTGATAATCAATAAGGGGGATCGATCATAATAGTAGAAAAAATCTGTATAGGCATCACAGAGTCGTTTCAGGTAGTCTGCATCTATGGTCTTCTCCTCGGGTCTGGCGCGTTTTTTTATCCTTTTCATCAGGGTATCCACTGGAGCCTGCAAATAGACCACTAAATCTGGTGGTGGCGCTTGCAGAGTCATGCGTTGATAGACCTGCTCATAGAGTTCCAACTCATCCGAATCCAGGTTGATCTGTGCAAACAAGCGATCTTTCTCAAGCATAAAATCAGCAATAAGGCGTTGTCGAAACATATCGTTCTGAACTAGTCCATTCCATTGACGACTGCGCTGAAACAGGAAAAAGAGTTGAGCCGGTAGTGCCGCTTCACGAGGGTTTTCGTAAAAGCGCTGTAGAAATGGATTCTCTTCTGCCCCCTCCAACAGGGTTTCACTTTGGAAGTGCTCAGCCAGGCGACGAACCAGACTGGTCTTACCCACGCCAATTGGACCCTCAACAACAAGAAATTGAGGCATCTCAGGCGAGTCGTTCAACTTCACCCTCCCCCTGGTCAGTTTTAATTTCCAGTAGAGCACCAACACCGGGTATAGACAGGTCTGTTGGCGAGATCTCCTTGAGGGGCAGCAGAACGAAACTCCGCTTAGCGATTTCAGGATGAGGTACTTTCAAGCGGGGCGTATTAATAAACTGGTTACCATATAGGAGTAGATCCAGGTCGAGACTTCGGGGCCCCCATCTTTCCCCCCTGATTCTGTGATGACTCTGTTCCAATGCCTGCAGGGCATCCAATAGAGCTTCAGGCTCCAAAGTGGTTGATAACCTGGCAACTGCATTGATGAAATCAGGTTGATCCTGTGGCCCAACCGGTTTACTGCGATAGAGGGAAGAGTGGCGCTCCAAATAAGTGTCATTCAACTTGGCGAGTTCTGCCAGAGCCGTTTCCACCTGTCTTTTTGGATTATCCAGATTGCTGCCCAAACCAACATATGCAACCACCATTTACAAACTACTCATCGATAGATTGTGGCTTCTTACGACGTCTTCTGCGTCGTTTACCCCGACCTCGTCTTCCCTGCTCAGTCATAGAGAGTTTTTCCTGACTGTTTGCATCCTGGTAGAGCGTCCACCAGTCAGATAACTCCTGCTCAACCTCTCCAGATTCAGCACGTAATAACAAAAAGTCATATGCGGCCCTGAATTTTGGATGGGTCATCAATCGTTGAGGACGATTGCCCTGACGCTGTGTAAATCGAGCCTGCAGTTGCCAGATATCACGCATTGGGTAACTGAACCGCTTTGGAATCGAGACGCGCCGATTCTGTTCAGACAGTACATCAGAAGCAGCATTCTGTAGCGCCTCCACAGGATGCACGCCTTGTGCCTGCAACCTTTCAGCTTTAAGCCTGACCGGCTCCCACAGCAACACAGCAAAAAGAAACGCCGGGGTGACGGATTTACCTTGCCTTAATCGCTCGTCGGTGTTTGCCATGCCACGACTAACAAAGGTGATAGGAAACTCGTGGTCCTCGTGGGACAGCGCCTCTTCAGTTGCAGGAAAAAGTTGTCCAAACAACTCATAGTGTCTTAACTTTTCAAAGCTCTCCAGGGCAGCACCGCCCAGAAACAACTTCAATACTTCTTCATATAGCCTTGCCGAAGGGACATCCTCAAGCAGTGGTGCAAGTCTGGCCATCGGGGCTTCGGTTTGTGGCTCAATCACAAATCCAAGCTTGGCAGCGAACCGAATCGCTCTCAAAAGTCTTACGGGATCCTCCCGATAGCGACTCTCCACATCACCCAACAACCTGATGATTCCTTGCTGCAGGTCTGACATACCGTTGGCAAAATCGACTACCGAAAAGTTATCAACACTGTAATAAAGGGCATTGATGGTCAAATCACGTCTTTGGGCATCCTCTTCCAGTGTGCCATAGACGTTATCCCGCAATATCCTGCCATTTTCCATATGGCGGTCACCATCGTGGTCAGACTCTTTGCGGTTACTGCGAAATGTAGCGACTTCAATGATCTCACGCCCGAAATGGACATGAGCCAGACGAAAAC
This sequence comes from Candidatus Thiodiazotropha sp. DIVDIV, assembly GCA_040506275.1. Taxonomy (GTDB): domain Bacteria; phylum Pseudomonadota; class Gammaproteobacteria; order Chromatiales; family Chromatiaceae; genus Thiodiazotropha. The sequence continues at coordinate 156,402 of JBEVXD010000001.1, read as the reverse complement.
GACGGCCGATCAGCCTGCAGTTACTGAAGACTTCCTTAACCTCTTCCGGCAGGGCATTCGTCGCCACATCGAAATCTTTCGGCTCCCGTCCAAGTAGAAGATCACGAACACCACCACCGACCAAATAGGCCTCATATCCGGATTTACTCAGACGATAAAGAACCTTAACCGCATTTTTACTAATATTTGCGCGGGAAATGATATGTTCATCTCTAGGTATCAATAGTGCTGACACAGGTTCGTCACTGTCCAGCCCAGATGTCTGGATTGAACCACTAACGAATCTGGAAAACTTCTTTTTTAGCCAGTTGGCAGCTTGTTTCAAGGGTCAATTCACCAAAGATATTTTCGCCAGGTCATTGAGCCTGGCAACCAAGTCAGTATAATACCGCCTTTCGTAAGAAGCTGCTCCCTTCGTCTAGTGGTTAGGACGCTGGCCTCTCACGCCGGTAACAGGGGTTCGAGTCCCCTAGGGAGTACCAATCCAAAAAGGCCGCAACAATGCGGCCTTTTTCAATTTAATCCGTTATTACAGCTTTTCTGCAAGATCCTTGATATAGCTCTTAAAGCCTTCGCCCAACTCATCATGGGCCAATCCTAATTCGACGGTAGCTTCAAGATAACCAAGCTTGCTGCCACAATCATAGCGCTTCCCTTTCACTCGGTAAGCCCTGACTTTCTCATACTTGAGCAGCTCAGCAATCGCATCGGTCAGCTGAATCTCGCCACCAGCACCACGGCCAGTCTCTTTGATCAGTGAGAAAATTCGTGGCGTTAGAATATAGCGCCCCACAACGCCTAGATTGGATGGTGCATCTTCCGGTTTTGGTTTTTCTACGATAGAGGTAATGGTTGCGGTCTCTCCATCGTCATCTTCCACCTCTACGATGCCATACTTGCTGGTCTCTTCATAGGGCACCTCTTCAACCAAAATAACGCTGCATTGATAGCGATCGTAGATCTCTGCCATCTGCTCGACTGCACCGATACCTTTGTCACCCCGTATAAGGTCATCAGCAAGAATAACTGCAAAAGGCTCGTCGGCCACCACCTGTTCTGCACAGAGCACGGCATGTCCAAGTCCCAACGCCTCAGATTGACGTAGATAGATACAGCTGACATCGGGTGGTAAGACATTCTGAACCTTTTCCAGCAATGCCGTTTTACCTGCCTCTTTGAGTTCACTTTCCAGCTCATAGGCTTTATCGAAATGGTCAGGAATGGAGCGCTTGTTTCGCCCAGTAACAAATACCAGTGAGCTAACCCCCGCCTCTTCAGCTTCCTCTGCTGCATATTGGATCAAAGGTTTGTCCACAATCGGCAACATCTCTTTTGGATTGGCCTTGGTTGCCGGCAGAAAGCGTGTCCCCAAACCTGCGACAGGGAATACCGCTTTGCGAATCTTTTTAACCATTACTACTCCTGTATTTTCTAGCTGTTTCAAGTGAACATGAGAATATGGAAGCTCAAGACTATGGGGCCCGATTTAGACTGTCAATGGATGATTCAGAGATTGCGCCGAATATCTGGATCAGATCTACTGTCTATAGGCTTTGTGCAACCTCTTCATTGATTGATTTCAGCGCTTGAATTGGATCGTCTGCTGCCGTGATTGGACGCCCTACCACCAGGTAACTTGAACCTGCACCAATCGCCTCAGCAGGCGTCATCACACGCCGCTGATCATCTTTGGCCGCACTGCTGGGCCTAACCCCTGGTGTCACCAACAGAAAATCCTGATTCAAATGACGTCGCAACTCAGTTGCCTCTCTTGGAGAACAGACGACCCCGTCAAGCCCTGCTTCATCGGTCAGTTTTGCCAATCGCACAACGTGCTCAGCTGCTTCACCATTGAAGCCGATTTCATGAATGTCCTCTGCACCAAGACTGGTCAGAATTGTTACAGCTACCAGCAAAGGTCTGCTGGAACGACTCTCGAGGCGCTCTCTGGCAGCCACCATCATTCTTCGTCCGCCTGATGCGTGCATATTCATCATCCAAACCCCCAAGTCAGCAGCGGCGTCACATGCTGCAGCAACAGTGTTAGGGATATCATGAAATTTCAGATCCAGAAAAACATCGTATCCCTTTTTTCTAAGCTGCTCGACAAACGGAGGACCCAACCGGGTAAACATCTCTTTGCCCACCTTGAGCTTGCAAAGTGATGGATCGAGGTGTTCAACCAGATCCAAGGCCTGTTGCTGTTGCGGAAAATCTAGCGCGACAATAACCCTAGAGCCTGTTTCATTCATGATTAATATCCTTAACCAGTTTTAGTATTTATTGGTTAGCTGGGGAGCATCAGCCTTTGATGTTTCTACCCAAACCTTGAAGTGGTTTAATCGCACCCCAAGTCTTGCAACTGGGACAGTGCCAGTGAATCTTTTTTGCAGTGAAGCCACAATGTTCACACTGATAGGATGGCTCTTTGTCGAGTAATTTAGTGACCGAACTCAATAATACATCCAATGTCTGTCTGGGACTCTCTTCACTGCGTTGCAGGTTAAGCCTGACCAGACGCTCTAATCCTTTCAGGTCAGGTGTATCAGCCAAATGATCGAGCACCGCTTGCACAGCTGCCTCTTCCCCTTCGGAATCTGCAATCATATCCGTAAGCAGCAACATCGCTTCAGTACAATGGTGCCGTTGATATAGCTGTTGCAGGTAGTCATACATCTCCTGCTGCTGGCCCAGTTTTTTATAACACTCAACCAACCGCGGCAGGGTATCCGAAAGATAGGCCGGATCACTTCCTTCGACCTGTCTCAACAATCGTACTACCGAACGGCAATCTCCTCGTGAGTATTCAATCTCTGCCTGAAGCATTAATACTCTGACATTACTGCGTTTCATATGCTGGGAGCGTTTTAGGTAGCCTTCTGCCGCGGCCATGTTCTGCTGGCGTAACTGCTGTTCAGCCAGTTCACAGTAGAAATGTGCAATCGAGTTAGGTAGTGCTGGATAGTGCGAGACAGTTATCTTATCAGCCACCTCAAGGCAACGTTTCCAATCTTTCTCTTGCTGGTAGATTTCCAGCAGGAAGACATTTGCCTGCTCATTATAAAGTTTCAGCTCAGTCAGTTCGATGAACAGGTTTTCTGCCCGATCAAAGAGCCCGGCACGCATATAATCCTGTCCCAGTTCGAGCAGAGCCTGGGCTCGTTGTTCTCTGCTCAGACTCGGACGTGCAATTAGGTTCTGGTGGATTCGTATTGCCCTTTCGACCTCTCCTCTGCGCCGAAACAGGTTACCCAGAGCCAGATGGGTTTCTACTGTGTCGCTATCAACATCAAGTAGCTTAATGAACAGGTCGATGGCTTTATCTGGTTGCTCATTTAATAGGTAGTTGAGGCCTTTGAAGTAGACCGGTGAGATCTCCGGCGGTTGCTTCTGTATTTTAACTGCCATACCCCGCCTTGCAGCATACCACCCGGAGGCGGCCGCGACTGGCAGTAGTAACAACAGAATCTCATACATCTACAGCTCCCTGGTACTCGAATCCAGCCTGATCGGCTGTCAGAGACAGCTCGGGATTGAAATAGCCTGGGACAGATAATAATAAAGTCAGCGCCATGAACACTACACAGGTTACTCTTTCAATGGCAATGCGCGAAGGTTATTCACCTCTTTGCTGACCATCTCACTACGTCTTTTCAGACTCTGAATCTCTCGTTTTAGCCCGACGATTCGCCCCATACTGGAAACTAGCCCCAAAATCACTCCGGCCCCAAGCACCAGGGTCAACACAAGAGAGAGAGGTAGCTCCCGGCTGCCAAAATAGTAATTTACAGGCACAGAATCTGAATTAAGTACGGCGAATACAGCTCCGAACATCATAATAAAGATCACTAAAAATAGTTTTATGAATCGCATCTGCCATTCCGCATATCTATCACTTCACTCATTTTCGCTTAATGTGCAGGATATTTCATCTACACACACTGAATTTTGACAACAGTTTATGTTTTAAGGAGCACAAATAGTAACTTGGTTCTTAATCAAGCTCTTTCACAAGTCTGCAATTATCCTGAATCCGTGGGTTCATGGCGAGCACAGAGTGTAAGATGTTGGTTTCCCAGTGGGATCAAAAAATCTTAGCTTCACCCATAGGTTAAGCGGGCATTTTTTGAACCGCTTGGGAAACAAGAGCTTGTGCTATGTGCCGTCATGAACCCACGGATTCAGGATTATGGCAAGATTCCCCTGATCCAGCACCTAATTAGCTCATATTCATGACCACCGGATTTTTTTCATTAAAAAAAAGAACTAAGAGATGGTGAAAATGCGTCAGTAGAAGGAGGGTATTTGATATGGGCCTCAGAGCGAGGCCCATGAATTGTGGCGATACTATTAACCCAGCGACTAAGTATGTCGTCTTCAGGATTAATATATAGGCTCAGGCATATGTATCCAGCAAGCCATTCCCTGATTGAATCCGTGTTGTATCCAGATCGGATGACCAGCCTTGTACTGAAGCATCGCTCTCGACTCCCGGGCCACCCGATTGAGCCTCCAATGCGTCTTCACGGCCTGAATCACCAGTCTGATGCTGCCCTACATCCACATTAGCCAGGTTCAGGTTTATTTCGCCAAACATCTCACGTAAACGGGGTATTGAGGACTCCAGAGCTTCACGCGTTGGTGCCTGTGCAGCAATAAATGTGACATTGGTTTGATCGTTGTGTATAGAAATCTTAATCTCCAGAGGGCCAAGATTTGGTGGTGTCAGTTTTATCTCAGCCTGTTGTACATTCTGGTTGACCATCCACTGGATTCGTTCACCAACGGCCTGATCCCAACCCGGCTGTCCCACAGGTGTATTCAAAGGCAATGCAATGGAGGGTCTATTACCGACTACAGAAGAGGCTGATTGGGACAAAGCATTGAGTGAAAATGGAGATGTTGAATCACTCCCTCTAGCGGCTTCGACAGAAGGCCTATCACTACCCTCAGCAGATATAAGGGGGAGTAGATCAACAGGCTTTTCTATGTTGGCATAGTTAACCAAATTGGCAAATTTTGGTGCAGCAACCTCTGTTTGGATCTTTGAAGTAAGCGTGACTGTCACAGGAGGTGGTAGTTCTGAGTCCTGCATTGTCAATAAAGGTTGTTCACTGATTTGCGGCAAAGGCTTGCCGTCTATCTGCTGTGGCAGCGGCAACAACTTGCCATCCTGAGTGAGTGATGGCATAGGTGGCGGCTGATTTTCCACATCGACCGGCACTTGCATGGCAAACAGTTGCACCGCTCCCTCACTATCCTGAGGGGTAAGCAGTTGCTGCAATGCCCGATCGAAGGGAATACCGATAACCATGCCTTCTGCTGAGAGGCTGAACAGCTCTGTCTCGCCCTCACTGGCTATCGCAGTAGATGAGTTTTCACCAATCATTTGGGACATAAGAGGTATTTGTGCCATGGCGTTACCTGTCAGTGTGGTCTCCTATCGACAGATAACAAGCAGATTCCGGGCCAGTTCAGTGTATAAAATCCTCTGGGCCTGCCCGGCGCCAGTCCGCTTGAGTTAACAACCACTCATCATCCTGTTGGATAAATTTGAGATCAAGGCGCATCAAGTCTCCCCGCCACTCTGCAAAAGTGAGGGTCTGTTCTTGAGGAGTCCCGGCCAAACCGGCAAACAGCAGTACCCTCGCCTCTCCCCCTTCTATTATTTCGAGCTTTTCAATTTTGGTTAAAACAAAAATCGATTTATGACGTAACAAATAGCCAGCCAGCATCGCCCTCAATTGCCGAAGATCAAACCCATTCTGGTCCTGATAACCAGAATGGACAAATCCCATCGTTGCAGATAAATCCCGAGCTTTGATGGATGACTCAGCATCACTGATTGTCTGGCGGAGCTGCACTTCAGGTGAGACAGGATCATCACTGCAACCCCAGATAAGCAGTACAATCAAAGCAATCGCAAATTTTCTGTAAATAGCAATCATTTAATCTGCTAACACCCTAATATTAACCTGGCAAACAGTCACGGGGTTGGTTTAGCGCAAGCTTAAAACATCTTGCATATCAAAGAGTCCATTTGACTTGCTGCTTATCCATTTGGAAGCACGCACAGCACCTCCAGCGAAATTCATCCGACTCGATGCCTTATGTGCAATCTCCACTCGCTCGCCTTCCATAGCAAACCAGACACTGTGTTCACCAACGACATCACCAGCACGAATGGTCTCAAATCCAATGGTCTTGCTGTCGCGAGGCCCTGTATTGCCCTCACGACCATATACCGCACAGCTTTTTAGATCCCGTCCAAGGGTCTCTGCAATCACTTCCCCCATACGCAATGCTGTACCGGATGGTGCATCGACTTTATGACGGTGGTGAGCTTCGATAATCTCTATATCTGCCTCCTCACCCATAACCCTGGAAGCCAACTCAAGCAGTTTAAAGCAGAGATTGACACCTACGCTCATGTTCGGAGCGAAGACTATGCCAATATCATCAGATGCCTTTTCCAACGCATTTTTATCATCGTCACTCAGTCCAGTGGTGCCGATAACCATGCGTTTTCCTGCCTGACGGCAGATTTGCAGATGGCTTAGTGTTGCTGATGGGGATGTAAAGTCGATAACCACATCAAAATTGTCTAAAACTTCATCCAAGCTTGATGAGATGGCCAAATCGAGTCTATTGAGTCCGGCCAGTTCACCGGCATCCCGACCAACCAGACCTGACTCAGGTCGTTCAGTGGCAGCGCCCAGAGTTAGGCCTTCAGCTTCATGGACCGCCTGAACCAAGGTTTTACCCATCCGGCCTCCGGCACCAACCACTGCAATTCTTGTCATCTGCTTACCCCTGCTCCGGAATCATTGTCCGGATATAATGTTTAGACAATCGCGCTCTACAGGAAGAATAAAAAACTGAGCGCCCTAATGTTTGAAACCCATGTTCTCGAAGAAATTCTTCACCCCATCCACCCAGCTGGTGGATTGCGGGCTGTGCTTCGCTCCACCGTGTTTCATGGTTTCATCGAATCGCTTCAATATCTCTTCCTGTTCCGTGGTAAGTTTCACTGGTGTCTCGACCAGCACGCGACACATCAAATCTCCTACTGGGCCGCCACGTACAGGTTTGACGCCCTTTCCTCGCATGCGAAACAGACGTCCTGTTTGAGTACCTGCCGGTATTTTTAGGATTACTTTTCCATCCAGAGTCGGTACTTCCAGTTCACCACCGAGGGCTGCTATCACAAAACTGATAGGAACTTCGCAGAAAAGATGGTTATCTTCCCGACTGAAGATATTGTGTGGTTTGACGGCCACCTGCACGTAGAGATCTCCCGGCGGACCACCACTCTCTCCTGCCTCACCTTCTCCGGCCAGTCGTATGCGATCACCCGAATCGACGCCAGGAGGCACTTTTACAGATAGAGTCTTATGTTCCTGAACCCGGCCTTCACCATGACATTTGGTACAGGGGTTATCGATCACTGTCCCCTTGCCATGGCAACGGGGACAAGTTTGCTGAACGGAGAAAAATCCTTGCTGCATCCTGACCTGGCCATGCCCTGCACAGGTTTCACAGGTCTTGGGTGAACTACCTTTCTTAGCGCCACTGCCATCACAGGCATCGCACTTCACCAGGGTTGGCACTCGAATTTTAACAGTCGTCCCTGCTACAGCATCTTCCAGGGAGAGTTGCAGGTTATAACGTAGATCAGCACCACGATGAACACGGGAGCCACCTCCCCCTCGTGCACCACCAAAAATATCGCCGAACACATCACCGAAGATGTCTGAGAAATTGGCATCACCACCACTGAATCCGCCCCCCATGGTCTGATCCACACCAGCATGCCCAAACTGGTCATAGGCAGCACGCTTCTGTGCATCTGACAATATCTCGTAGGCCTCCTTGGCCTCTTTAAAGCTCTTTTCAGTGTCTTCTGAAGAACCCTCGGTATTTCTGTCAGGATGATACTTCATAGCCAAGCGGCGATAGGCCTTTTTGATATCAGCCTCACTGGCGTTCTTGTTAACGCCTAAAACTTCGTAATAATCTTTTTTCGCCATGGTTGGTTCTGTCTAAATATTATCTATATTCAATGAAATAGTGATCGCACAAATTTTGATTCAACTACGATCTCACCCTTTTTACTTGCCGATCCGCATAACGCCAAAAACCGCACACCGGACAAGCCGGCGTACGGTCTGTTGGCAACAATGACAATCTAGTTTTTGTTGTCTTTGACCTCTTCGAATTCGGCATCAACCACATCGTCATCAGCAGCACTCGCGGTGTCCTCTGCTGCGGCTTCAGGGGCGACACCTTCACCAGCATCAGCGCCCTTTTGAGCATACAACCGCTCGGCCATTTTACCGGAGGCTTCCGCTAGCACTTTGGTTTTCTCTTCGATGACCTCTTTGTCATCGCCACTCATGACGGCTTCAAGATCCTTGATGGCGCTTTCTATAGACTCTTTTTCGCCGGCTTCGAGTTTATCGTCGCCCAGCTCTTCCATAGACTTTTTAGTGGCATGGATCATCGAATCCGCCTGGTTACGTACAGCAACCATCTCTTGGAACTTACGATCTTCGTCGGCATGCGCCTCGGCATCATTGACCATGCGATCAATTTCATCATCACTCAGCCCAGATGAGGCCTTGATCACGATCGATTGCTCCTTGCCTGTTGCCTTGTCCTTTGCAGAGACATTCAGAATGCCATTGGCATCAATGTCGAAGCTGACCTCAATCTGAGGTACGCCACGAGGCGCCGGCGGAATATCGCTGAGGTCAAAGCGCCCCAGAGATTTATTGGCAGCCGCCTGGTCACGCTCACCCTGCAGGACATGCACAGTCACCGCAGTCTGGCTGTCATCAGCCGTGGAGAAAACCTGAGAAGCACTGGTTGGTATGGTGGTATTTTTCTCAATCAGCTTGGTCATCACGCCACCCAGCGTCTCGATACCCAGTGAGAGCGGGGTAACATCAAGCAACAGTACGTCCTTGACTTCACCGCCTAGAACTCCGCCCTGAATAGCAGCACCGATCGCCACGGCTTCGTCTGGATTCACATCCTTACGGGGCTCTTTGCCGAAGAACTCTTTCACCGCATCCTGAACTTTAGGCATACGGCTCTGGCCACCGACCAGGATAATTTCATCGATCTTCGATGAAGCGATACCAGCATCTTTCAGAGCCAGCTTACAAGGCTCGATGGTACGACTCACCAGATCGTCAACCAGCGACTCCAACTTGGCACGGGTCAGCTTCAGATTGAGATGTTTCGGACCGCTTGCATCCGCTGTGATATAAGGCAGATTGATATCGGTCTGCTGACTCGAAGAGAGTTCGATCTTAGCCTTCTCTGCGCCCTCTTTCAGGCGTTGCAGTGCCAAGGGGTCATTACGCAGATCAAAACCCTGCTCCTTTTTGAACTCCTCAACCAGATGATCGATGATACGTAGATCGAAATCCTCACCACCGAGGAAGGTATCACCATTGGTGGAGAGTACTTCAAACTGATGTTCACCATCGATTTCGGCAATTTCGATAATTGAAATATCGAATGTACCACCACCCAGATCGTACACCGCCAGGGTCTGATCACCGCGCTTCTTATCCATACCGTAAGCCAATGCAGCTGCAGTAGGCTCATTGATAATGCGCTTCACATCCAACCCAGCGATGCGCCCTGCATCTTTGGTGGCCTGACGTTGAGAGTCGTTGAAGTAGGCTGGTACAGTGATGACCGCTTCAGTAACCGTCTCACCAAGATAATCCTCTGCAGTTTTCTTCATCTTCTGCAGGATCTTCGCTGCGATCTCAGGGGGAGCCATCTTTTTACCATTGACCTCAACCCAGGCATCGCCATTGTCAGCGCCAACGATTTTGTAGGGCACCATGTCCGCATCACGCTGCACCACATCGTCTTTAAACATACGGCCAATCAGCCGCTTGATGGCAAACAGTGTGTTTTGCGGATTGGTAACAGCCTGACGCTTGGCGGATTGGCCAACCAGGATCTCACCATCGTTAGCGTAGGCGATAATCGATGGTGTGGTGCGATCGCCTTCACTGTTTTCAATCACTTTAGTGGAACTCCCTTCCATGACCGCTACACATGAGTTGGTAGTTCCCAGGTCGATACCGATGATCTTGCCCATGATGATTAACTCTCCGAATTCTCTCTAAATAATGAAGTTTCTTACTGACTGTCCCTAATGTGGGGTCAAGTCGCCGGCTTTCAAGCCTGTTCGTCGATTGATTCGCTGGATGAGGCCTTGGAAACCATAACCATGGCTGGTCTCAGCAGTCGCCCATTCAACTGATAGCCTTTTTGAACTACGGCAACAACAGTATTGGGCTCCACATCATCACGTTCCTGCATCGACATCGCCTGGTGGAACTCAGGGTTGAAGATCTCTCCCTCAGGATTAAGCTGCTCGATTCCGTGGCGTTTCATAACATCCACAAGTAGCTTCAGGGTCAGTTCCGTACCCTCACGAATCGTGTTTACATCTGCGCTCTCATCCAGAGCGGCCTGGTTGCCTAATTCCAGGCTATCCCATACCTGCAACATATCCTGCGAGATCTTATCCAAGGCGTATTTGTGAGCATTTTCGAGATCACGTTGACCTCGTTTTCGCAAATTGTCGACTTCGGCGCGAGTGCGCATCAACTGATCCCAATGGTCATCGGCTTTTGCCCGTGCATCTTCGAGCAAATTCATAAGCTCACCATGATCCTGATCGGACACAGAAGCCTCTTCAATCACCTCATTCTCAGCAACAACCTCAGCCTCAGGGGCCTGGGGTTCATCCACATTTTCTGCTGAATCTTGCGGTTGATCCTTATCTATCACTTGGTTTGACCTCAACTAAAACATGTAGAACGGGTTTACACCCCAGGTTTACAGGGTGATTCTCTGACAAATTGGGATGATTAATTTTTTTTCAAGGCTGCACTGAGGATTTTTGCCGTAATATCAACTACAGGGATAACCCGTTCGTAGTTCATCCGGGTTGGTCCGATAACCCCGAGCATTCCAACCATCTCTTCATTCACCTGGTAAGGGGCAGTTACAACAGAGCAGCCATTGAGCAATTGATAGCCTGACTCTTCTCCGATAAAAATCTGCACCCCGTCCGCATTCTGAAACTGGTCCAATAGATGCAGAATCTCATGCTTTTCAGTAAATGCATCAAATAGTTTACGCAGCTGATCCAATCCGGACAGCTCTGCAAACTCCATGAGATTGGTCTGCCCTGCAATCATGCAGTCCTCTTCGGACTCGCTGGCATTGACCACTTCCCCAGCCATCTTTAGTGCCTGAGTCATCATTTGGTCGAAGTGATCCCTAGCTTCGTTCAAATCCTGCAAAAGAGTTTGACGTACCAGATCCATATCACGCCCAGCAAATGAATTGGTCAGAAAATTGGCTGCCTGTTCCAGTTCAGCACGCTCAAAATCCCGATGGGTGTGCAGTATACGATTGTGCACCTCTCCTGCATCTGTCACCAGAATCCCCAGAACCCGATGATCAGACAATGGTAAGAACTCAATTTGACGAAATGTGGTCTTCTCCCTTCTAGGTAGGGTCACCACACCGGCCATATGGGTAACGCCAGAGAGTAGACGTGAAGCTGAGGCGAGCAGCGCTTTGTTCTCCTCCCCTCCCATAATCAGCTCAGAGCGTATCTTCTCCACTTCGCTATTTTTCAGATCCTGTACGGTGAGCAGAGAATCCACGAACATCCTGTAGCCGGTTATTGTGGGAATACGACCTGCAGATGTATGGGGTGAAGAGACCAACCCCAGATCCTCCAGGTCAGCCAAGACGTTACGAATGGTCGCAGGACTAAGATCCAGACCGGTATCTTTGGCCAAGGTACGGGAACCTATTGGCTGGCCTTCTTTTATATATCGCTCAATCAGCGCTTTGAGAAAATGCTGCGCGCGCTCACTGACCGCGGTTTCATCGACCGATTTATTCTCTGACAAGGGAGTCTCCGAGGTGATTATTAGCACTCATTCCTCTCGAGTGCCAACTAATCAAAAAATTAGCAACTCAAATCGATATAGTCAAGCCTTCTACTTCATTGAAAGCCCCACTTGGATTGCCCTTGTCAGCATGCTAACGTTGAGTAATGGTGCATTTTAAGCTTTCATTCAAAGACCTAACCAACGAGCCAAATACCAAAGTATGCATAAACGGTTTCAGCAAATCGGACTGATTGGTAAACATGGCGACCCACTAGTCAAGCAGACCTTACTCCGACTCTACGAATATCTTGTTGAAGAACAACATGATGTGGTCATTGAGGAGGCTACCTGCCGGATGCTTAACAATAAACCGGTTTCCAGTGTACCGGAGATCGATCTCCCTAAGCATAGTGACCTTGTCATCGTCGTCGGAGGTGACGGCACACTGTTACATGCTGCCAGGGTATTATCGAAACAAAATATCCCTCTTCTGGGGATCAATCTTGGTCGCCTGGGATTCCTGGTTGATATTTCACCGGACGAGATGACCCAGCAGTTGACCAAGATACTGAATGGCCAATATGAGCAGGAGTGCAGATTTCTGCTTGAAGTCAGTATGGGAGATGAGTCCTCAGAGAAGCAGAATATCCTGGCATTCAACGATGTGGTTCTGCATAAGTGGAATATCGCGAGGATGATTGAATTTCAAACCTATGTTGACGATCAACTGGTAAATGACCAAAGGTCTGATGGTCTGATTGTCTCAACGCCAACTGGGTCAACGGCATACGCGCTCTCAGGCGGCGGTCCACTACTCCATCCGTCGTTGAATGCTATCGTTCTGGTACCGATCTGTCCTCATACCTTGAGTAACAGGCCGATTGTTGTGGATGGTGACAGCCTGATTGAGATTCGTCTTGATCCGGCTCATGCGGAGGATGTTCAGATCACCTGCGATGGGCAAGCCACAATTCCGGCCATGCCGGGAGAAGTAATCAGGATTCGCAAGTCCGAAAACCTGGTCAGACTGATACACCCGACAGGCTACGACTACTACAGCATCCTGAGAGCCAAGCTCGGGTGGGCTGAAAATCCGAAAAAAAATCGATGCTGATTCAGTTACAAGTCCACAATCTGGCAATTGTCTCATCCATGGAGCTGGAGCTGCTGGATGCACTTACCGCTTTGACTGGGGAGACCGGCGCAGGTAAATCGATCCTCATTGATGCACTTGGACTGGCCCTGGGTGAACGGGCTGATAACGGTATGATCAGAGCCGGTTCCGATAGAGCAGAGGTAACCGCTCAGTTTGATGTCAGCAAACTACGGGAAGCGCTCGAATGGCTGAAACAGCATGATCTGGATGAGGGTGACGAGTGTATTCTACGACGCAGCCTCAACCGAGAGGGGCGATCACGCTCCTTTATCAATGGCCGCAGCGTACCCTTGCAACAGCTTCAGGATTTAGGTGGATTATTAGTCGAAATCCATGGCCAGCATGCTCATCAATCCTTGCTGAAACCTAATCACCAAAGAAGCCTGCTGGATGCCTACGGTGGCCACGCCGAGCTGAGTACTAAGCTTGCTAAGCAGTACAAACTCTACCAGAAAGAGCATAAAGAGCTTGAAAATTTAACTGCTGCAGCAGAAGAGCGGGCATCCCGCCTCGATCTGCTCCGTTATCAGGCCCAGGAACTGACCACCCTGGGAATCACAGCAGAAGAACTAGCAACAATAGAGCAAGAACATGCCCGTCTGAGCCACCTTGAACAGCTCAGAAGCAGTTGCAATGAGACCATCTCTTCCCTTGACAGTGAACACCACTCACTGCGCAGCCAACTCTCTCATTCACTGGAAAGAATCAACCAGATGGCGCAGCTGGATACGACACTGACAGACGCCAGAGAGATGTTTGACAGTGCCTTGATACAGCTCGATGAAGGTTTGGCTTTCCTACGTAACTATCTGGCAGACATAGCTTTGGACCCAGCCGGTCTAGAGCAGCTGGAGGAGCGTCTCACCACCCTGCACGATACTTCGCGAAAATACCGGGTCAAACCAGATCAACTACCTGAAAAGCTTCAGCAAATCGAGACTGAGATAGAGACACTCGAACGGGCAGATGAAACCCTATCCGATTTATCTGATCGAGTTGAAGAACAGAGAAACAGCTACCTCAAATTGGGTGAACAACTCTCTTTGAAGCGTCAATCGTCAGCCAAGCGTCTGAGCAAGGAGATTACCGGAGCAATGCAGACACTGGGTATGCCTGGCGGTAGATTTACTGTCGCCTTAACCCCCCTGGATTCTACACAAGCCGGCTCCCAAGGCCTGGAGCAAGTCAACTTTCAGGTATCTGCAAATCCAGGACTACCACTCGACTCATTAAGTAAGGTCGCTTCCGGCGGTGAACTATCCCGCATTAGTCTTGCCATTCAAGTAGCTACCATCCAATACAGCGCCACCCCCACTCTGGTATTTGATGAAGTGGATGTGGGCATCGGCGGCAGTGTTGCAGAGATTGTTGGCCAAATGCTTCGCAAACTGGCTTCTGACCGTCAAATTCTATGTGTGACTCACTTGCCTCAAGTAGCCGCCCAGGCAATGCATCACTTCCAAGTGCAGAAGACCACTCAGAAAAAGATGACCCGTACCGACATTGCCAGACTGGATGATGAAGCGCGGATTCAGGAGATTGCCCGCATGTTGGGCGGTGTAAAAATTACAGAGCAGACTCTGGCTCACGCGCAGGAGATGGTCTCACTTGCAGCCCATCCATAGTATTTAGAGAGGGCCATCTCAACCATTGGCTTTAACCCACCTGACACTTGGGATTCCCACAGTGACCATAAATAATCAGGGAGTGATCGACGATTTCAAACCCATGCTCTCTTGCAATTTCTCGCTGTCGCTTTTCAATCGTAGTGTCGACAAACTCTTCCACCTTGCCACAAACCACACATACAAGGTGGTCATGATGACTACCTCGTTCCAATTCGAACACCGCATGGCCACCCTCAAAGTTGTGACGGGTAACCAGGCCTGCCGCTTCAAACTGGGTGAGCACCCGGTAGACGGTGGCGAGTCCAATCTCCTCACCCTTTTCCAGTAGTAATTTGTAGACATCCTCAGCACTGACATGTCGCTGAGCACTACTTTCCAGCAACTCCAGTATCTTGACCCTGGGCAGGGTCACTTTGAGGCCGGCTTTTCGAATATCTTGATTATCCATCCCTACTTTTCTCCAACAAGTGTCTCTTGGAAATGGAATGCGTTATTATGACGACTGGTAACAGATTGTACTCGTAATGAAAAAGATTCTCATCTTCATTTTATTTCTTCTGCCCGGACTTAATAGCTGCACCTCATGGGAGGAGCTATCACTGGTTCACTCACCAGATATTGAGCAGGGCAACATTGTAACCCCGGAAATGGTTGCACTTCTGGAGCCTGGCATGTCGCAACGTCAAGTGCGATTCGCTCTGGGCACACCTATGTTGAAGGATGTCTTCCACGGTGAGCGTTGGGACTACATGCTCTCAATAAAGCGTCGTAACGAAGCTGTTGAGATCAAACGCTTTAGTGTTTTTTTTGAGGGTGACTACTTAACTCGCTTCGATGGCGACATTAAACCAGCCGAAAATGTGGAATCAGACCAGGAAAAGCGCGAGCTTGTAGCCAGCGTACCCGATTATGACGGAGATTTTGGTATTCTTGAGAGACTTTGGTATTCACTGGGATTCGGTGAGCCAGATTAGCCCGGTCGCCTAGACATCTAAATCAGCTTCGGTCTGCTGAATAATACTCGGGCAGGCACAAATACCATTCGCTCAAGCCCCTTTACGCATCGCCTTACCCTCAGCTGCCCGTTTCTTCCTTGCCTCCTTGGGATCAGCAATCAATGGTCGGTAAATCTCCACCCTGTCACCCTCATTCAACAAGATATCAAGTTTGGCCGCTTTACCGAAGATACCTGTTTTATTGACTTTAAGATCAATTTCCGGGAACCGGTCAAGAACAGTAGACTGTTCTATGGCCTGCTGAACAGTCAGGGGCTCATTGGACTCCACGACCAACAATACCTGTTCATCCAGCTTGCCGTAGGCAACTTCATATTTCATTTTCCTGCTTCCCTATAAATTTCATCTGCTCGCTTACAAAAGGCATCTACCAGAGTGTTGGCGATTTGACTGAAAACACGCCCAAATGCAGCATCAATCAATCGACCGGCGAACTCAAATTCCAATACTAGCTCAACCTTGCAAGCATCCTGCTGAAGTGCAATAAAATTCCAACTCCCGTGCAACTTTTTGAATGGTCCATCCCTCAATTGGATATCCATTCTCTCGTCAGTAACCAATTTGTTACAGGTGGAAAATCGCTGCTTTATGCCTACCCGTGACACCTCGAGTTCGCCACAAATCTCATCCGGTGTACGGGATATCAATCGGCTGGCACTGCACCAAGGTAAAAACTCCGGATAGTCTTCGAAGTCACAAACCAACAGAAACATTTCACGGGCTGAGTGAGTAACCAGCGCGCTCTTTCTAACAACCGGCACAGTTAAAATATTCCAATAGCGTTCAAAAAAACCACCACTACAGCAAATGGTGATACGTAACGGATCAGTATCCACCACAGATTGTAATGTCCAGTACTCATCTGAAATTCATCCTGGCTGGACGCTTTTTTCATCAAATAACCACTGAAAACCGCGATCAGTAACCCACCCAGAGGCAACATTATGTTTGCTGTCAGATAATCCAATAGATCAAAAAAGGTCATACCGAAGAGCTTGAACTCGGAGCCGATATTAAATGAGAAGACTGTACCCAGGCCAATTACCCAAGTTGTCATGCCAATCCAGATCGATGCACGAACACGCGTCATACTGCGGTTCTCAACCAACCATGCAACGGCAGGTTCGATAAGAGAGATCGAAGAACTCCAGGCAGCGAATACCAGCAGGACAAAAAACAGAGTCCCAAAAATCTGCCCCCCGGGCATAGCGCCAAATGCGATAGGCAGAGTCTGAAAGATCAAACCAGGACCAGCTCCTGGCTCAAGACCGTTTGCGAAAACAATCGGAAAGATAGCCATACCCGCCAAAAGTGCGACAGCTGTATCGAGTAGCGCGATTAGCACTGCCGATCCTGCAATCGAGGATTTTTTCGGCATATAGGAGCCATAAACCATGATTGCCCCCATACCCAGGCTCAAGGTAAAGAATGCATGACCCATCGCAACCAATAGCGGACTACCGCTGAATTTACACTGTTCCAGCCCGTCAACAACTTGGCAAGTGTAAATCAACTTATTGAAATCTGGTGTAAAAAGAAACTCGAGGCCGTGGGTAAAATAGCCGGTATTCATCGCATAACCAACTAATACTACAAGCAATACAAATAGCGCAGGCATCAGATAGGTAACTGCTTTTTCAAGACCTGACTTCACCCCTTTAGCAACGACAAACATGCTCATCAGCATGAACAGGGTATGCCAGGCTAATAATCGCTCAGGACTACCTACCAAGCCATTAAACAATCCCTCGATACCAGCCGCATCCATCCCATTGAAAACCCCAGCACCGGCGCGCACCACATAGGCCAACGCCCACCCGGCAATGACACTATAGTAGGAGAGGATGAAAAAACCGGCTAAAACACCACTCCATCCGACCAGTGACCAGGCTCTATTGGCACCCTCCTCCTGACTCAAGGCTGCCATAGTATTGATCGGGCTCTGTCTGCCTCGCCTGCCGAGCATAATCTCAGCCATCATGATAGGAATGCCTACCAAAGCGATGCAGAACAGATATACGATCACAAAAGCACCACCACCGTTTTCACCGGTGATATAGGGAAACTTCCAGACGTTACCCAAACCAACGGCTGATCCGGTAGCTGCCAGAATGAACACCAGCCGTGACGACCACTGACCATGAATGGATTGTCTTTCTGTCATATTTTCCAGCCCTTAAACAGCCCCTAAATAAGCATCCCCAAAGCTTAACTGAATATTACGCTGTGAGGTTAGGAATTTAAAAGCTGATGATTTTCCTGAATTCGAGGGCATTTCACAAGCCACCTCTGGCTAGAATCACAATACAGCATTAGAATAGCCCGATGGCAAGTAAAGCAAAGAAGAAAGGTCAGGGGCGCCCCACTATAGCGCTGAACAAGAAAGCAACTCACGATTTTTTCATTGAGGATCGGTACGAGGCAGGCCTGGCTCTACAGGGTTGGGAAGTGAAAAGCCTCAGAGAAGCCCGGGTTCAAATCAAAGAGAGTTACGTCACAATCAAGGATGGAGAGGCCTTTCTATTTGGCGCTCATATCGTCCCCCTGAGCACCGCTTCAACCCACATCCACCCCGATCCAACACGCACGCGAAAGCTGTTGCTGCATCGCAGTGAGCTGAATAAATTAATCGGACTTGTGGAGCGCAAGGGTTATACGCTGGTACCAACCGCACTCTACTGGAAAAAAGGCATGGCGAAACTGGAGATCGGCATCGCCAAAGGTAAAAAGCTCCATGACAAAAGGGCCAGCGATAAAGACCGTGACTGGAAAAGAGAAAAAGAGCGCCTGTTTAAGCACAGCTGACTACTTTTTACCCAGCCCGACAACATCGACTCCATTTACATTGGTCAGGAACCATTCCCTGGCATATAATGTCTGACTCACTACCGTTACGGGGGCGACGTAGGCTTCGACGGGGGTTGCAAAACCTGAAGTGCATGCCGAGGTGCAGAATACCTCGCAAAACTATCTGCAAACTTATAGTTGCCAACGACGACAACTACGCACTCGCTGCTTAATACCCAGTAGGGTGCCGTCTGACTGGAGCCGTGCTTGTGCGTCCAGCTTTTCAGGCGTCATATCTCACATGATCGCGATGAAGCTCGTCCGGGGTGGATTCGTTAAAACCTAACCGGAATCGCTTATTACACACCCTGTCCGTCGGGTGGTAATCGGCTAAATATAATAGGCTGGACTAAGCATGTAGAACTTTTGGCAGAGTACTCGCGGACGGCGGTTCGAATCCGCCCGCCTCCACCAAACTATATTACTGAATAACCTTTGTGTTATTTGGCCAGGTAAATTCAGAACGAATCATCAATGACTCCTTACGGAGTTGATTGATGATTAGGTTTTTTGATCATACCGTTTCATTATACCATTGGTTGCTGCTCTTGCATTGAGAGTATATCTTCCATACTCATCAGAAAGTCGTTCAATATCGTTCTCAACAAGATGCCCACCAGTCAGCACCCTGGTAATCTCAAGTACAATAAGCCCAGTATTTTTCAAGAGTTTTATCGGTCTAGATGGGATAATGATTGATTGATCAACTGTCAACAACTGATCATAACCATTTACGACGTCTCAACATAATGCACGATGGTTGAGACTGCGCTAGTGATAGACTTACACCATAACTGACTATAATACGCTTCACTTCAAAACAATCACTATCGTCAACAAACTCTTAAAACTTCGGAGATATCACCAACAACAGGTGGATATAATCTTTGATAGTATGACCCTCTACTATATCAACACCTTACTGCCTGCATAAATCCTTAAAACCTCTCCGGTACCCTTCTAAGAGAACCATATATATTGACTTACTTCAGTACTTCGACACAGATACTACATGATATCTATTATAATATTTAACATAAGCTTCGCCTTGTGACTCTCTCATTATGGTCATCTTATAGAACTTGCAGGTTCAAAGGAGGCCGTCTGCCTCTCTGACCATCGCTACGGTTGAGCCTATACATGTCTTACCGCCAGAGACAATGGTTTACCTAGATATAATTAGGTCTCTCATATTTAGACCACCAACGTTAAATAATCTTAACTAAGATAACTCCCTCACAACTCTTTATGAGGATTTCTAATACTATAATTTTTTTCAATTCGAAGCGTGACCTACGCTATAGTTATTTTTTTCCAGATAGAGCATATATTAATTAAACATTGAAATTAAACAGTTTTATTATCAAAGTTCTAGCAGAGTACTACTCTTCGAATACAAAATTCATAACATTGTTTTATAGGATTTTATAAGTGACATGAAGAGCAAAAGGATTAATTGCTTAAGTTTCTGTGGGATTTATAGAAAAGGATTAACTGCAGAAGAAAAATATATCTTTCATGATTTAATACTATCTGATATTACAAGATTAAAAGACGATACCTACTTCACCACAGAAGGTCTCGATTATTTAATCATTGGAAAAAGACTCCCCGCATCATGTAGAACCGAAAATATCTCACGCTCTGGCGGATGCGCCATTGTCATGCTTAATAATAACAATCACACCACTAAATCAAATAGTTCAGCCGATAGCTTTCAACACATATCAAGTGAATTTAATAGCTCGTGGATGACATGTTTTATTGATAAATCAGAAGAGAAAGTATTCTTTTCTCGAGACCCATGTGGCGTGCAAACAGTATATGTAGGTAATGTAAATAAATCACTGCTCTTTACAACATCATTAACATACTTTCAGCAACTGAAGTTAGAACTAAATACTGACGCAATCAACAATCTATTACACTTTTTGTACATCCCTTCTCCACAAACAATCTATCAAAATATTCGATCATTATTACCTGGAGAATCAATATCCTTTGACGGAACAAGTTCCACATTTAATTCTATTCCAAAAACTGATCAATTAGATCATTCCGACTTCATCCATAATCCTAATAATTATATAGAGACCTATGAATCACTACTGAGTGATGCGGCCAATAGTCACTCGAGCACCTCAGGTAAAGTGGGCTTATTTCTCAGTGGCGGAAAAGATTCATCTGTCCTTGCAATTGGCGCAAAGCTAGCCAATTTAAAAAACATTGAAGCAATAACTCTAGGTTTCTCAGATCGATCCATAGATGAGGGAGAAGACGCCAGATGCGTTGCCAATCATCTAGGTATACCATTCAGAATTCTTAAAATATCAGATCAAAAATATCAAAAATTGTGGCCAATTGTGGTAAAGGACTTAGGCCAACCTATGGGTGACTTTGCTGTACTACCAGTCTATGCTGCAATTGAAGAACTAAAAGAAGAGTTTGATATCTTTTGGGACGGCACAGGTACAGATTTACCATTTGGCATTCCAGCCAGCTGGATAGAAAAGTCTATATGGTGGCTAAAAAGATATACCCCTCATTTTTCAACATCAAATCAATTATCAATGCACCGAAAAATACCTCCTAGATTTACTAGGATAATTTCAATGTTAGAGCGCGCCAAAGAGGAGCAATTCGTATCTTGGAATGGATGGTCTTCCATAGAGATCGCAAAAATGACGGGCAACAGCCTCAACCTTAAAGATACCACTTTGTACAAACAATATAATATTTGTAATAGCCCTATGAAGCTCAAAACTCTAACTCTTACTAATATATGGGAGACCGAAACCGCATATAGAAAAGTTGTTCAATCAGCTGAAAGTAATGGTGTAATCGTTCGATTTCCATTTTTAGACAACAATCTTATAAGCTTCACCAAGCACCTCCCAAAACGTGAGCATTCGCATGGAAATTTAAATAAAGTATTACTTAGGAAGATCATATATAACCATTTACCTAAATCCATCTTCGATAAGCCAAAAGGCTCTTTCGCATTCCCGAAAAGGATTATATTAAATGGAAATAATTATAAATTACTATGTGATTATTTATCAGATGATGTTGTTAAGCGTCATGGAATACTTGATTCAAAAGTCATCAATCAATATATAAAAGAGTACAAGAATGGTAATAATGTACTATCAGACCGCATATGGATCGCACTGATGCTACACACTTGGCTTGAACAAGCGAAATAATAAAATACTTAAAAAAACGTCTGATAGATCTACTAGATACCAAATACTTTAGGCAGCTAAGCAGTGTATGTTGAGCAAACACCTGACAATCAGCTATCGTGATAGTATTTTTTGAATAGTAACTTTGCCGAATCTCGATTGAAATCCGTTATACGTTTGCCAGATTTGCTAAATTCATTATGGTCAGTATGCTGAGGCCTTCCCGAATCAGCCTGACCTCCAGCTATAACAACGGGCTTCACGATATTGGATGTATCCTGATTACCCTGAGTGTGGGCATTACGAGCCTTGGCTTTATCCTCTAAAACAGCAATGACCAACTTACTGTCCAATAGCGTTTTTTGGTCGGCAAAACCATATACCAGAGCCGCATCACAAACAGTATTGATAACCCGGGGAATTCCCTGACTGGCACGGAAAATCAGAGTAGATGCACCTTTGGTGAAAAGGGGTTTGTTTCTACCTGCCAACCGGGTTCGGTGAAAGATATAGGCCCTTGTTTCATCCTCGCTGAGGGCTGATAAATGGTAATCAACTGAGACTCTCTGTTGAAATTGCAGAAAATCATCATGTTTTAGCATACTACGTAACTGTGGTTGCCCGACGAGCACAATCTGTAATACTTGATGTTTATCTGCATTGATATTTGATAACAGTCTTAACTCTTCCAATACCTGGGGTTGCAGGTTCTGGGCTTCATCGACAATCAGTACAGTTCGTCTGTTTTGTGCGTATTGCTCAATAAGGAATTGAGTAAAAATATCATGTAGAACTACCCGTTCCTTTTCGCGATACTCCAATCCAAATGACAGCAACACCCACTGAAGAAGTTCTCCCATATCGTTATGACTGGTGTTTAGCAGTCCAACAGTAATATCTTCGTCCAACTGGTTCAGCAAGTGTCGGATCAGTGTTGTCTTGCCACTACCCACTTCACCTGTTATCACTGAAAACCCTGCCTGACTGACCATCCCATACTCAAGCATGGCATAGGCAGTACTATGCTTTTTTCCTAAAAACAGAAAGGAAGGATCAGGAAGTAAGGTGAATGGTTTTTCAGTAAAACCGTAGAAATCTTCGTACATCCGTGCTCAGGCCCAGGAAAGCAGCCACTTCTCCAATTTAAATTATGGTGGAGCCATTATCTCATGCAACGCTGATTTACAGCAATAATCAGTTCGACATTTTCGATAATTCAACTGTAACTCTGCAAGCCATTGATTCTTCAGTGGTATGTGTTTACTGAGGATGCTTACATCAGCATTTTTTTCGATATTAAATCTGTGGGCTACAGCGAAGTTGGTTTTAAATAACCTTCATCTTCCATACATCTCTTCAGGGAGCTTAGCCAATCGGGCAATTCAAGCATAAACACTTGATTTAACTTTGAATTATCGAGAACTGAGTAGGCTGGGCGCTGTGCCGGGGTTGGGTATTCACGGGTAGTAATGGATTTCAGTGAACAGGATTCCCCAGAGAGGGCTAGGATCTGGCTGGCGAAACCATACCAACTCGTCACACCTCCTCCAGTCATATTGTAGAGGCCCTTCACTTGATTGATCTGTTTTATACCCAGGTGAAGATGAAGAATGATTTGTGCAGTTGCCTCAGCAATCATGCGGCTCCAGGTTGGCGCGCCAATCTGGTCATCAACCACGCTTAACTCATCTCGTTCCCTGAATAATCTGAGCATTGTTTTCATGAAGTTCTGGCCATGATTGCCATATACCCAGCTCGTTCTAAAAACCAATGCATTTGCATCCGAGGCAAGAATGCGGCGCTCACCATCCAGTTTAGTCTCTCCATAGACCCCAAGTGGTGAAGTTTTATCATCCTCTGTATAGGGTTTGCTGCTTTCACCGGAAAAAACGAAATCTGTAGAGTAGTGGACCATAACTGCACCAACTTCTGCGGCCAGGTGAGCCAAAAGCTCCGGTGCCTCAGCATTTAATTGACGTGACAGATCTATTTCAGATTCGGCCTTATCGACAGCCGTATGCGCAGCTGCATTGACAATGTAGTCGGGCCGAACAGATGCGACTGCAGTCTTTACTGCTTCGGCATCGAGAAGATCCAAGGCGTAACCATAGCCACCACAGAGTGAAGTTGCAGTCACATCGGTAAAAGTAGCCAATGTACGCTGTAGCTCCCAGCCTACTTGGCCATCACAACCAATTAAAAGGATTTTTGGGTGTACCATAACTACCTTACGAGGAACCTTCAGGTTGGTATAGAGGGAGCATCTCTGTCGCTATTTCACTTAGCAGGGGCGCATCCCGGTCTTTTTCGGCCAATAAGGGGGATAGATCAGATGGCCAGTCGATCCCAATCTCAGGATCATCCCAACGAACAGAAAATTGGGTTTCCGGATGATAGTAATCGCTGCACTTATACGAAAATATTGCCTCTTCGCTGAGCACAAGATAACCATGGGCAAAACCAACTGGCACATAAAACTGATGATGGTTGGATTCCGACAGATGTACCCCTACCCACTGCCCAAACCAAGGTGAGTCTTTACGTACGTCGACTGCCACATCAAAAACCTCACCACGTATAACCTGTACTAATTTACCCTGACCAAAAGGGTTCTGAATATGCAGGCCACGTAGAACACCCCGCTCAGAAAAGGCTTGATTATCCTGTACAAATCGTTGAGGCAAGCCAAGTGATGCATATCGATCACTTTGCCAACTCTCCATAAACCAGCCCCGTTGGTCCCCGAAAACCTTGGGTTTAAGAATCAGCACACCTGGAATTTTTGTCTCTTCCACATCCATGCCTACATTCTCCGTTCGCAAAGACTGAGTAGGTATTGTCCATACCCGTTTTTACTCAAGGCCTCCGCCATAGATTTCAGCTCCTTTACACCAATCCAGTTTTGAGTGAAGGCAATCTCTTCTGGACAGGCAATCTTTAAACCTTGACGTAACTCTATAGTTTCAATAAAGTTGCTGGCCTGAATCAGGCTCTCATGAGTACCGGTATCCAACCAGGCAATACCACGTCCCATCTTTTCCAATCGTAATTTACCCATTTCCAGATAGCATTTATTGAGATCGGTGATTTCCAACTCTCCTCGTGGAGAAGGCTTGAGGGACAAAGCCAGATCCGTTACCTGCTCATCATAAAAATAGAGACCAGTGACCGCATAGTTTGACTTCGGTTTCTCCGGTTTCTCTTCAATCCCACTAACCTGACCCTGTTCATCGAAATCGACAACACCATAGCGCTCAGGATCTTTTACCCAATAACCGAAAACTGTAGCTCCCTCTGTAGAGACGGCTGCCCGTTTCAATGATTCAACCAAACCATGACCGTAGTAGATATTGTCACCCAGTATGAGGCAGCATGGGTCTCCCGCAATGAACTCCTGCCCGATAATAAAAGCCTGTGCCAATCCACCCGGTTCAGGCTGCACAGCATAGGTGATATTGATGCCCCACTGTTCTCCATCACCTAACATACCCTCGAACAGGTGAGCATCTTGAGGAGTAGTAATGATTAGGATGTCCCGAATTCCCGCCAGCATCAGAGTAGAGAGCGGATAGTAGATCATCGGCTTGTCATAAACCGGTAGTAACTGCTTCGAAATCGTGAGAGTGAGTGGATGAAGACGAGTGCCAGAGCCACCCGCCAAAATAATACCTTTAGTTACACTTTTTTTCATCACTCGCCCTGCCCCAGTCGTTCTCCGCGATAGCTACCGTCGAGAACCCGTTGGCTCCAGGCCATATTTCCCAGATACCATTGAACCGTTTTTCTCAATCCTGTCTCAAAGGTTTCTTCGGGGGTCCACCCCAGCTCACGTTCAAGTTTACTCGCATCGATCGCATATCGTTGATCATGACCTGGGCGATCATTTACAAATGTCTTTAACTGATTATGGGGTATATATTCAGACTCAGGGGCCAACTCATCCAGCAAGGCGCAGAGTGTATCTACTACCTCTAAATTGGACATTTCATTATTACCCCCAACATTGTAGACCTCACCTGGCCTACCTGACTCGAGCACCCGCCAGATCGCACTGCAATGGTCTTCAACATAGAGCCAATCCCGAACATTACTGCCATCGCCGTATATGGGTAGTGGCTCACCAGCCAGAGCTTTCTGTATAAAGAGTGGTAAGAGTTTTTCCGGAAACTGATAAGGACCGTAATTATTTGAACAATTTGTCGTCAATACCGGCATACCATAGGTGTGATGCCAGGCACGAACCAGATGATCAGAGGCTGCTTTGGATGCTGAATAGGGAGAATTCGGTGCGTAGGCCGTGGTCTCGGTGAACAACCCCTCTGCCCCTAATGAACCATACACCTCATCGGTGGAGACATGCAGGAAACGGAACGAATCAGCATCACTGCCCGACAGGGTCTGCCAGTGTGATCTTGCACACTCCAGCAGATTGAATGTACCACCGATATTGGTGTCAATGAATTCGGCAGGCCCATCAATTGATCGGTCAACGTGGCTCTCTGCGGCAAAATTGACCACAGCATCCGGTCTAAAGCGCTCAAAAAGGCTTGAAACCAGCTCCTGATCCTGAATTTTTCCTTTGATAAAATGGTGATTCGGATGGTCTTCCAGTGATTGCAGGGTATCCAGGTTGCCTGCATAGGTAAGTGCATCCAGGTTCACAACTCGGGGAGAATCCTGCAAAGAGAGGAGATAGTGGACAAAATTACCACCGATAAAACCGGCACCACCGGTTACGAGAATTGTCTTCATTACTTACAATGCCATCCAAATCAATATGTTATGCCACAGCCAATCGAAAACGCAATGCAGCATTATACAGAGTTGGGCCTCTGCCAACTACGTGATATTTTGATCCATTGCTCCTCTCTTCGTTTTGCAACCAAGCTCAGGAATCAGTTACTTTCAGGAGTGATGACAGCATTGCACCCAAATCTCCTTGCATATTGAGTTCTGGAGATGGCATAGAAAACTGCTTAAGAGGACACTGACAGTTTTTATAATATGAAATGAGTAAAGGTTTTCACTTATCTCACTCAGAATATGAGAGACACAAATTGGCGATGCCTCACCCTCAAATCATTGCGAAGGAGGGTTGGATGAAGTTACTAGCCAAGCCCCATCCTGCCAGTTGAGATAGACCCTTCTATTTACTGGATAAGCATATTGTGAAATCACAGAATGCAAATGATTTGATCTATCCCTGCTACTGGGTCAGCTTGGCTTTAAGAGATTCAGCCTCACTCATCCCCTCAAACGATTTACCGGATGCTAATGCTGCATCAAGGTGGTTTATCGCAGCGCCTTTATCACCGATCTGATGATATGCCAGGGCAAGATGGTAATCGATTTCTGGTATTTCTGAACTTTTACCATGAGCCCGCCTGAGTACAGAAATGGCTTGATCTGTTTCTCCACGTTTAAGGTGGGTCCACCCCAGTGTATCAAGCACAATCGGGTTTTCGGAAGTTGCAAAACCATCGACCAACCTTAATGCTTGATCAAGTTTAGCCTGATCGGGCTCACCTCTAAGTAGAATCATCGCCAGATTATTAGCTGCCAAGACATGATCTGGGTAGTCAGCAATAATACGTTGGTAGACTTGAATTGATTCTTCAACCTGTCCAAGCTGATCCTGTGCATTAGCGAGTTCAATACCCAAAACTGGGTCATTAGTATTCTCAAATCCTTTTTGTAAAATAGTCACTGCATCAGACTGTTTACCTTCCAAAAGTTTTATCTTTACAATATTGCGATAGGGAACCGGCCACTCTTTTTTTATGCTGAGACTATGCTCGAAAGAACGTTCTGCCTCATTAAACCGCTTCTGCGAAAGATGGATTTCACCTAACAAATTATAAGCAAGAAAGTGATTCGGATCAGCTGTCACTGCCTTTTCAATCTGTTTAAGCGCTTCATCAGCCTGCTTCAACCCCAAATAGCTTTTCGCCAAGGAGACAAGCACATCGATTGCCCCAGGTTGGAGCACCAATGCGTGTGTAAATACAGACACACTCTCTTCCAGTTGTCCTTTGCTCTGGAGAACCTGTCCCTGATAGTAGTAGCCCAAAGCTTCATCTTTATGTTCTGATTGAAGAATTTTTGCTACATTCAACAATTCATCCCAGTTCTTCTGTTTGAGATAGACGACTCCAAGACCTCTAAGCACAGTAATATCTTTGGGTGCGAACCTACGCATCTTTTGTAATACAACTACTGCATTGTCGAGTTCACCTGTCTGAATCAACAGCTGAACCAACTCATAATTTACAGCTGACTCCTGAGGCTGAATCTTGATGGCATCCTCAAGACTCTGTCGGGCCAGTTCAACCTCTCCCTTCTTTAAGTGAGACCTGGCCTTCAAGCGATGCGCTTTGACGTAACCCGGATCTTCCCGAAGTATCGTTCGCAGATCTGCAATACCTTTATCCGGATCATTTGTAACCAGTGCTATGCCTGCGCGTACTAAAAGTGCATCTTTATACTTGGGATCAGCCTGTAACACTTCTTCCACCAGTGTATTCGCCTGGTCGATAGAACCCTCCTTGACCAGAATACTGGCTTTTAAGGTTCTTGCCACTTGACCATCCGAGGTTGCTCCAGCCTTATCAATAACTTCCGACAGTACACCAAGAGCCTCAGGTTTGCGGTTATTACTGATGTAATGTTTCGCCAGCTCAAGTTTGAATGCATGAGTCTCTGGACTCTGAGCGGCATACTCTCTCAACAACGCCTCTGCTTTCGAAATATCATTATTACTTTTCAAAAAGGCAACTAAACCTATTTTTGCTTCGACACTCTCTGGTAGATCTGTTACCGCCTGCCTAAAGACAGCCTCTGCCAAATCGATTTGGCCTTTCTCTTTGTAGTAGCTGGCCAAATGCAATCGATGTTGTAACTCAATTGGACTAGACTTGATCAAGTCAGATAACACTTTAATGACATCATCTTCTCTTTTCGCTTTGGCATAGAGACGAGCTAACAGTAGATACGAGGCTACCCGGTCACTATGCTGATTTAGTGAATCCTTAGCAATCTTGATTGCCAGATCAATCTCTCCTTTATCTGCATAGAGTGCGGACAAAAGTGATGCAGCTTCAATATTTCCTGGATCAGACGATATTGCGTTCAGAACATCTTCTATTGCAGCATCACTCTTGCCAGATTTCGCCTGTGCAAAACCTCGCAGTACAAGGGCTTCTGCATGATTTGGCGTGATAGCTAAAGCAGCACCTGCCGCTTCAAGTGCTTTTTCAGTCTCTCCTGCAAGGACATAAATGGTGCCAAGATGAACTTGAGCATCCAGATGCTTAGGATTCAGCTCAACAGCCCGAAAGAAGAGCGAAAAGGCCTTTCGCCAGTTTTCCTCCTTTTCCTCAAGCAGTCCGAACATATAATAAGCGTCTGCATCTTTGGGATCGATCTGCAGAACATTTTTAATTTCCAGACGTGCTTTTGTATAGTTACCCTGATTGTAGAGCTCCATTCCACGGTCAAAATATGCTTGCTTGCGATCTTCCTTGTTGGAACATCCCGAAACTATTGCCAGCGTTGTACATATAAACAATATAAAAAGGGATTTTTTGACAGAGAAAAAGAGATCCAGGGTCGTCTTCATTGACATTTCCTACCTATACGAGAATACTCCATGTTAGTGGACCATTCATTTATCACTTTACAATTAAACTGTTAATCAAACAGCTGAAATTCCGTTATCAAAAAGATTCACATAAGAAAACAATATACCGTTTAAAGCATGTATGTAATTTGAAGAGATATTTAAATCAAGCTACACAATCAATTAGGAATATAATCTTCCAACATGGGAACTACCTGCCCCGCAAACTTCTCAAGGCGCTTATCGCCATCTGACCAATCCTCTCCATCACCTATAGATACTGTCAATCTCACAAGCGCACCATCTGTACGGTGTTTAGTTAGTCCATCGATAAACAGATACCATTTTACCAGCCATTCATTTGTAATCACACGACCACGTTGCTGAAACCAGTAGTAGACCAACTTTTTGGCATCGCCTCGCATTATGACGAGTCGATTGACTTTAAGTGTTTGCCCATTAACCTGAAGACCATGTAGAGCGATTTTTGTAACCTTATCTATTTCCCATCCCCCACCAGGAATACAGGAGCGTGGACTATGAGCTGCTGAACCAGCTTGCTGAGATGCATAATAGGCGATATAGAAATTAACAATCGAGCCAACTGAATTGACATAGTCTCCAATAATATAGTCGTCTAATTTTAGTGATTTCAGATAGATTTCTTCTAACATATCATCATCACCTTTCCAGTCACCTACTTGTAAGGGAAAAGTTCTAAAATCATCTCGAGCTGGTAAAATTTCTTGTTGGTTTTTCACATAAAGAGAACTTACAGCAATTATGGATACTGATGCGAGAATCGCGTAGTGGACAGGAGTAATTGGTCTGACACGATAAGTCATCTCCTTAGGTAATGGTTTAGGTGTCTCAATACCAAATACATCTCTGAGTTTTCGCTTAGAGCCACCTATTCTCGTTAAAATTGTCATCTCTATTAATAGGATTAAGAGGCAGGACATAAACACTATCCATCCCTCAAAATAGTGTAAGAAACCATCAGCCTGCTCTTGACCCCAGTTATCTACTAAGACACCGATTACTCCGATGCGAAAACTGTTCATTAGGACAGTTATTGGAATACTGGAAAAAAAAACAACTACTCGTTTCCAGAATTCTACTTTATAAAGGTATGCAGCAAGAAAAGCCAAACTAACTAATGGAAAAAGATAACGTAGACCACTACAAGCTTCTACAACCTGAAGTTTATATTCTCCTAAATCTATAACGTTCCCTTCAAGAAATACACTGATGCCAAACCATCGAATCACCTCAACGCCCATTTGTGAAGAGATTAGTTGAAGTTTTCCAGAAAGATTGTTGTAAATAAAAGGTGGAAGAGGAACGATGAAAAATAGAAGAAATAATGGTCCTACTATTAATTTAAATGTTTGATGCCCGACTAATGCATATGTCACTCCAAATATTGATAAAATCAAAGCATACTGCACTAGGGTAGAAGTTGTTGCAATTTCTCCCATAAAGAAGAGAAAGCCAGCAATAACTATTACAAATAAACCAAGCCAAGAAGGGTTAAATTGTGATTTAATTAATTGATTGCGTCTTTGCCAAATAAAATAAGAAGTGATAAGAGGAAGAAAATAAGCGTATCCGTATTCATCCTGTTTACCCCAGAGCTTAATCATATCGATTATTACGCTCCAGAACGTATATGATAAAATAACAATAGACGCTATTATTATTCCCCATATCAATGGAGGATTTTTCCAACCAATTAGTGTATTTGTAGTCATCATAAATAATTAATACAAAATCCTTTTTTAATTGAGATACTCATAAAAAGGCAATGACAGTAAATCAGTCCTATATAATAGATCCTATCTTCACAATTCAATAAGTTATAGTCAAATTAGTTATAAATAATATACACTTAATACCTAGCCTATGAAATCAACTACTTTATCAGATAATTGTTATAGTACAGAGATAAGTCGTTCTCTTGATAGTACTAATTTCTTACGTAGTATGGAATTTGTGACAGACTTTGTGAATTTACTTATTTATTTTTAATAACTAATTGACATGCATTTTGACTATATTTTTATAGACTGATTTCATTTTATAAGTATTTATTTTTTATTTTAATTAGTTTTTGTTGTGCTAGAACGTAATCATTCTTATTGAAAGCTACTATCTCTTGAAGTGTTGCATTTGTTGCCTTTCTATATAGTGAAATCATGTAATATCCAAACACTATATTTGCTATTACGCTAGCAACAGCTGCACCAGTAACACCATATATTGGTATTAATGTAATACTTAAAATAATACTTATTGGCGCTGCTCTCAATGTAATACCAGTGACCTTCTCTGGTTCACCTCTAGCTTTAAAATAGCAATTAAGTGTGGCCAAAGGTGTTTTTAATACCCTACCAAATATCAATATTATCATGGGTAAATATGCATCTGAAAAAGCATTTCCAAATATAGATGTTATGAGCCAATGACCTATTGTAATTGTAAAAATCAAAAAGAATATTGATACAAAAAATACAGATCGTGTAACTATACCGACCACAGTAACGCGTGTTTTTTCAGACATAGTTACAAGTTTTGGTAAAATAACAGTTGACACCGGAACCTGCAGTCCCATTTGTAACAACAATGAGATACTTAAGGCTACTGAATAAATACCGAGTTCACTTAAAGTTAATGCAATACTTATTATAAGTGCAGCTATTTTTGAATCTAATACATTGATAACACGAAAAACATAAACCTTAACCCCATAATTATAAATTTCTTTAACGCTACATTTTGTATTCTCATTTACAAGTGTACTATCATAGGAACTGTAAAATTTTAACCAAACATATATTAATGCTACTAGTAAACCTGTTGATTGACCTACAATAAACCACCAAAGTTCTTTTTGAAATATCAATATAGATAAAAATAAAACTGGCACTAAAGCTTCAATTAATATAGATTTATTAAATGACTTTATGTCATTAATACCACGAATTGAAAACCTACCGACTTCTAATATTAAGTAAATTGGCGCTAATGTTATACATAGTAAGTATTCAGTAGTAGAATAATCATAATCTACTATATAGAAATATATAACCTCAATTATAATGATGACTGGTATTTGTATCGTTATTATTATTAATAATATTTTTTTGTATGTTGAACTTTTTATTTTCTTTTTTGCTAGAGTATATAAATAACCTTCCTCAACCCCAATCCCTCCTATAATAGCTATAAATTCAGGTATTAGAAAGAAGGCAACAATCATACCCTTACCTTCTGTTCCAAATAATCTAGCTACTATTATTCCCAATACAAGCTTGAAGGCAAAGGCAACATTTCTAGTCAAAGAAGTATTTATAATATCTCTTAGCATTCTTCTGAACTTAAATAATTACTAAACTATACTCATATCATATACTTATTATTGAATAAAATAATAATTTCATAAATCACACAATGTCTAATTTCGTATAATTACTTATTATTTTTTATTTCTATAAGCAAAAGTTTAAAAAATGCAATGTCATCTACAAAATACCTTTTAAACATTCTTCTTGGTTCTTGCAAAAACCTATAAAACCATTCTAACCCTAGGTTTTGCATCAAGATAGGTGCTCTTTTTACTTTTCCTACGGCAACGTCAAAAGTTCCCCCCACTCCCATGGAAAAGGGTACATTCATCGCTTTTTGATATTTATTTAAAAATTCTTCTTTTTTTGGTGAACTAATTGCAACAAAGAGCATATCTGGCTCAGCTTCTTTAATTTGTTGAACTACTTCTTTTTCTTCTGCATCGGTCCAGTAACCATTTCTATATCCTACAATTGATTGATGGTTATACTTATTTTCATATATTTCTTTTGTTTTGGAGACTACTTCTTCTTTCGCACCTAGTAAAAATACTTTTAATTTCTTTTTAGAAGATCTTTCCATTAATTTTTCAAATAGATCTACCCCAGCTACTCTTTGTTTAAGTGGTTTACCAAGTAGCCTAGAAACCCATACAACAGGCATGCCGTCAACGTTTACTAGTGAGCATGAGTTTATAATCTCTTTCAATTTAGTGTCTTTATTAGCCTTTACTATTTTATCTACATTTACTACAACATGTTGATGAGTGTCACCAGATTCAATAAGCCTCTCTATTTTGTCTAATGTCTCATTCATTGATAGATTATCTATATTACATCCCATTAGTTCTATTCTGTTATTCATGATATTTTATCTTGTAATATTTTGACAATTCTATGAGCAGCTTTTCCATCCCACATATCTGGCCTTTTATTACTTTTAGAATGACCAGAAATAACTTTATCTGCCTCATACACTATTGATTTTTTGCTAGTACCGGCTAAAACATTAGTACCTTGTTTTATTGTTATGGGTCTTTCAGTATTTTCTCGAATTGTTATACAAGGTACTCCTAGAGCAGTAGTCTCCTCCTGTAAACCCCCACTATCAGTAAGAACTAGTTCTGCGTCTTTCCACAAAAATAAAAAATTCATATAGGATTGTGGTTTTATTAATGTAACTGAATTTGATAACTTTATATTAAAACAGTCTAATTGTTTTTTTGTTCTTGGATGAACAGAAAATATAATAGGTAATTTTTTAGAAATCTCATTAATGGCATCGATGATCTCATTGAGAATTTGCTTATTATCAACATTACCTGGTCTGTGTAACGTTAAAATACCATAATTATTAGATTTACTTGTCAGTTTAGCTTTAAGATTTAGTATATCTTTTGATACTTTTTTATTATTATTTAGTTGTTCTAACTGAAATAGAAGATTATCGATCATAACATGACCAACATAATGTAATGTATTTTCAGGTTTTCCCTCAGATAACAAATTATCAACACCACTTGTTTCTGTTACAAAGAAAATATCTGATATACTATCGGTAACAATTCGGTTAATTTCTTCAGGCATAGTTCTATCATAACTTCGTAAACCAGCCTCTACGTGAATAAGTTTAATATTCATTTTTTTAGATACAATAGAACAAGCTAGTGTTGAATTTACATCACCAACTACTAGTACTGCATCCGGTCTTTTATTTTCACATATCTTTTCGAAAGACAGCATTATTTTGCATGTTTGCTCTGAATGACTTCCTCCTCCTGCTGAAAGATAATAATCTGGTTCAGGGATATTTAATTCATCAAAGAAAACCTCATTCATATCTTTATCGTAGTGCTGACCAGTATGTATTATTTTGAAATCTAGTACTTTACTAGTTTCTAAAGCTCTAACTATTGGAGCAATCTTCATAAAATTCGGTCTAGCACCGCCAACAATATATATTAACTTCCTTTTATCCACTTTTGTACCTTTTTACAATTACTTTGAATCATTACGACAAGAGATATTTATATGTTGTGTATAATATTATTCCTTAGCCATTTATTCTATCGAGTGATACACAAATCGTAGTTCTTTAGTAACGCTTTCTTTGTCTAGTTTTAATTCTAAAATCCGTTCCCTTCCATTAGTAGATAATCTAGTTGGATGTGAAAGTATATTATTTATAGCATTTGATATTTCGTTCTTATCATGTTTAACAATATATGTATTAGTGACATTGTGTAATAGCCACTCAACATCTCCTACATTTGTTACAACTATTGGAGTATTAGTTGACATAGCCTCTTTAATTATTTGTGGTGAACCTTCCATATGAGAAGTTAGCAACAAAATACTAGAAGAGTTTAATGCCAAATTAACTTGCTCTCGCGACATATTTTTTAATTCAATTATTTTATAATTATAACGTATATTTTCTAATGCTTTTAATGCAAGATTCCAGTTTTTAACTTTATTACTTTTAGCTCCACCAAATAGTATATAGTTATCATTTTGATTTAAGTTTAGTCTTAGCTTTGCTTCGTTTTGATGTATTGGTTTGAATACACTTAAATCAACTCCACATGGAATAAGGTGAATATTATTATTTTTATTACTTGCAAGGTGAGATTTTAGTTTTTCTGATACAACAATAGATTTAGTTGCTAGATAACTTGCTAGTATTGATATCTTACGGTGGTCTTTTCTATTAAGATCACTACCATGAAAAGTAATAATTACTCTACATTTTCTTTGCAAGACGGCTAGCATACCTGAAAGGCCATAATGTGCATGTATAAAATCATAATTATTAGATATTAATTTACGTCTTAAAGGTATATAGTTTTTTAAATATCCTATAATACCTTTTCCTTTAATTAAATAATGATCAATACTGTATTCTGTTGAATCATTTATTTCGTCAGCTTGCTCTTTCACATAATCGAGGAGTTTGTCATTATTACCCCCACTGACAAACAATACTCTTTTCTTGTTGTTAGTAATCACCAACTAATAACCTGCAGATGTTATTGAAATACTGTCAATCCGTATACACCTTCTACTAATATTATTATATTTGTAATTCATATTTCCTTCCTTCCATAGCCACTTATATAATCCTAACTTTTGATATGGAGCATCAGTATCATTATATGTATTTGGTCCATAATTATTATATAAATATTTCCCATTTTTTTTAATAATTGTAAACCCGCTAGCAATAGAATAAGACCAGTTTATATAGACTTCCCAGTTTTCCCATTTTCCTGGTATTATTTTATCCAGCTTTACTCTTTCATATCCGCTGTATCTTTTTTTATGATTTCTATCAAAAGTAACTTTTTTATTATCCCATCTTTTTTCTAAATAATAGTTATTGTTAATTGTAGAAATTGATAACGGTGGTGATCTATAATCTTCATTAATATCTTTATCTGGTTTTGCATGCCACTGGATAATAATCTCTTGATTTTGATCATTTCTATAATCCGATGGTAGATATGTTCGAAACTCGTATTTGTAGGCAATATTGTATTGAGCTTTAAATGCTGCACTACGCATAGATAGTTCATTTCTATATGATTTTCCTTTGTTTATGCATAATTCTACTGCATAGCTATTTAAATCGTTTAACTTTACAATCTGAGGTTTAATGTTTCCAGAAAGATACCAATTATTACTATCTATATTTTTATTAAACTCATCATCAAATTCTACATTACTATATTGTAATTCCTGGCCTGCTAGATTATTTATATTACTAAACAAAATAATGATAAGTAGCTGTTTTATTTTTTTTGCCATGTTGATGCTTTTGATCCAACATACGCAAGTAGCATAAAAAATATTTGACCGACGCTGAATCTTTGAACATAACTATTACTTACTAGATTCATAATTATAACTGCAACAATAAGCGGAATAAATATAACTCGTTCCTTTGGATCAAGCTTACTAATCTCTTTAAAAATATTTACTAATATCCAAATGTATAATATGAATCCTACTATCCCTGTTTGCATTAAAACTTCTAAAAAGTCATTATGACTATTCCATATACGATCTTTGTAACCATGACCACTATTACTTAGAGATACCCTATTACCTATCCCTGCTCCAGCAATTTGCCTATCAAATGTCATTCTACTAAATTCAATAATATTATGCTTCCATATTACAGGTCTTCCGGAACCTGCTTTTTCAATATTCTCTTCAGATACTGCGCTTATAACATCAGCAAATAAAACTGTAAGGACAGGTAATGTTATAAGAAAACTTAAAAATGTAATTGATGCAAATGTGATAAATACTTTTTTGCCTTTTTTTATTGCAAAAACGAGTAGAAATACAACTAAGCCTAGTAACACAGTTCTTACATGGCTATGCAAAATGCAATATGTTGCACCTAGTGAAACAAGGATCACTATACTTAGTTTATATTTTTGCTTAAAAATAGTAGTAACTTCATCTTTCCATGTATATGATAGATTAAGAAAGACAAGTATGCTTATGAGCAAAACGCCCATAGCATGCCCAAAATTATGCGGATTAAGATAGACGCCTTGGTATCTCGAATACCCTGTTTGGCTTCTTACTGACTCAAGCCCTGAGCCATCAAGTATTGTTATAATACTCAATATGACGGGTATAGAGAATCCAAGTATTATTAGAAATACAACATTATAATACTGTTGTTTATTACGTATATATCTTCTCATTACTAAATACGTAATCATTGGTATGATAAATTTTCCAACATCTGCAATGTTTGATTTGTCTATATACAAGATTGAGATAAATAATGACCAAATTGCAAATGCTAATATTGAAATATCTAGTGTATTTAACTTTTTAATCTGATTTAATTTACCAACTAATGGTGATAGAAACATTAAAATTGCAAACATTAATATGATAATTAAATCTGCAAGATCCACACCTAATACTCTATGTCCCGTA
Source organism: Candidatus Thiodiazotropha sp. DIVDIV (assembly GCA_040506275.1). Taxonomy (GTDB): domain Bacteria; phylum Pseudomonadota; class Gammaproteobacteria; order Chromatiales; family Chromatiaceae; genus Thiodiazotropha. The sequence continues at coordinate 118,698 of JBEVXD010000001.1, read as the reverse complement.
TCAAAACTTAGGATAGGTCTAAGAAAGTAGAATAAAGAAATTAATGTATCCATTTATTGCTTGCATACTTTTTCTATTATTTCTTTATACTCTTTTGATATTATTTTTATATTTCGAGTTCTCTTTATATACTCTTTACCTTGTTTTCTTATAGAACTATATTTCTCTGGTAATTCAATATACTTTGATATTATTTGAGTTAACTTCTCTATTGTCATATCTATTTTTATACCCACTCCATCGGGTACTTGTCTAGAATATACTAATGTATCTGGTACTATTACTAGTAATCCTGAAGCTAGTGCCTCATTTACTGCATTTGCCTCACCCTCATGATCTGAAGCATGTATAAGGACGTCTGAATCATTTAAGTACTCATAAACATTTTCAACGTATCCAGTAATCTTTACATTACTTTTACATTCTTGATTTATGTAATCAGTTAATTTAGTAATTTGATTTTTAGAACTATTTATTGTTTTTTTGCTATCTAATAAATTTAAATCACTCTCTTTTGGGCCTATATGTAGTAGTTTTGAATTTGTACTGTTTTGAGATTTACAAAATGCTTTAGTAATATCTAATTGTTTTTTTCTTTTGTCTATGGCACCAATTGTACAAAATATATATTGTTTTGAGTTTGATGATTTATTACTTTTAGTTGATGAGTTAATAATATTATTTGTATTAACAGGATTTCTTATAGCAATGATCTTTTTCTTTAAAAACCCTTCTTTTATAAACTCTAACTCTATTTTTTCATTCATTGCAAATATCGCATCAGATTTTAGGATATTTGATAGTTGATAATTACCTAATCTATTTGTCTTTATGATATTTGGATTATCAACTCCATAACAAGCTGGTTGACAAACTATTTTTATATTTTTAAAAAATAGTTTGATAATATTTATAGAGACAGAATAAAGAAAACTATAACCACGAAATCTAATCAAATTAGGTTTATTGTTATAAATTAATATTATGAATTGTATCAACCAGATCAAATCACCTAAACGTGATCTATTCAATCCTAGCTTACGAACATTACAACCATCAATTATCTGCTTTGATCGTTCGTTAATTTTATTTTTTTTTGTAATTAATAATATATCTAATGAAGAATTCCTCAAACTTTTAGCAAGTAACATATCATTCATTCCAGCCCCAGAATAATATGGAGGCAACAAACCAGTGACATGAAAGACTTTTAAGCTATCCATGATTAATAATTATTCTTGTTTCCAAGAATCGAGATTTCTATTTATTATTCTTTCAATCTCACATATATCATCATAAAAATAGTTATTTATTAATTTTTTACGATCCTCACTTTTTAACTTTTCGTAACTGTTTTCACGAAATATATTTTTTAGTGCTTCTCTATATTTACTTGAAGGTAGTATTTTTTTGAATAGTTCTTTAGCATAAGAATCTCTGTATACCATATGGCCAATATGTTTTGATATAAATGGCCTTGTTTTATTTTTAACACTTTCAATTGTTATATCCAAACTATCTATGTCTAAAAAGCTAAATACTCTTTCCATTGTTGATTTTGGATCTTTTACTAAATCATCCTCAAACAATAAAAATAGTATATTTTCTTTTTTGAATAACGACAAATATCTATTTATTTGATGTACATACAAACTTCTCGATATATAAGAATATTTCTTTTTTGAGTCCTCATCTCGATTTATTCTTTCCTCTTCTTTTGCAATTGCAGTATCAAACTTTTCGTTCTCAAAACCATTGTTACGATTCATCATATAGTGCGAATATGATCGATTTACAGGATCTCTTAAAATAAATATTATTTTAAGATGTTGGCCTAAATCTTTTAACAATCTATTAGGAACATTCTCAAAATACATATACTCAGGTTCTACTTCTCCATATAGAGCATTGGAACTACAATCTGGATAATACTTTTTATAAAAATCTAAACCTTGAAAATACTTTTCATCATCCTGAAAGAAATCAGTCTCTTTAATACTTGGTAAACATATTTTTGGATGTTGTAACAGATAACTATGTAAAGTTGTAGTTCCTGCTTTTTGTGTGCCAACACACATAAACTTTGGCAGAATGTCATTGGTAATTATACTTTCCATAATTTATAACTATCTATACTAATAGTGAGGTAATAAGATATTGAACTATAGTATTCATTAATAGTATTGATAGATTCCTTCTTTAAATTTTGATTTATTTAATACTGTTCCAATTATATTTGATTTATCTAATAATTCATAAGCTCTTTTTAAATCACTCTTTTGTGTAACACCTTCTTCAACAACAAGCATATTTGCATCAGTATAGGGTGAAAATGCCATCATATCATCACACATTAGAATTGGTGGCATATCAAAGATAACTATTCTATTTGGATATCGATTGGTTATTTCTTTTACTAAATGTACCATTCTGGGTGATGACAATATTTCAGAAGAGTTGGCATATGATTTATTTCCAGGAAGAATTACAAGACGCTCAAGACCTGGATTAAATAATATCTCACTAAGTTCCATTTCTTCTTCTAAATATTCTCCTATACCTGGACGATTTTCGGAAAAAAAATATTTTTGTATATTTGGACGTCTTAAATCCATGTCTACTAGTAATACAGAGTGATTTACTTCTCGTGCTAAACTTATTGCTAGATTTATAGCTGTTAAGGTTTTTCCACATCCTTCATTCGGACTTGTTATTGCTAATGAATTCCATTTGTGAGATCTCAATCTCTGCAATACATGGGTTCTTAATACTTTATACTGATCTGATACAGAGTCATTTTCATCTCCTGTGATAATGCGCTTTTCTTTTAATACTTCACTTGATATTTTTATTGACTTAGTTTTTGAGTAAGTTATTTTCGTATCAGATGCTGGCTTAGGAGCCTGGCGTATCTCAACACCCTTTTGACTATTTCTTAGAGTTGACCTTTTAGTATCTCTTGCACGCTCAAGCGCTTGCTTAATCTTCTCCATAATAGCTTCTCTATATATTCTCTAATTTAGTTTCTATCAAAAGTTTAGTGGATTAACATAATCTACATTTAAAGTGACTAGGAGGTAACTCTATCCTCCCAGCTCTATTCCTAATTTACGAAGTACAATATACGAGATAACATCTAGAGGTTTATATGTGTTATGAATAACTACAAGAATTAACACTGCAAAACTCATTACACCAGTCACTAGATATTTACCGTTTGCAGTACGCTTTTGAATGTCCTTATCTATCTCTATATAAGGTATTACAGCTAAAGGTGGTGCTTTAGTTACCTCTATTATTCCCTTACTTCCATATACTGTTTGATCCATACTTTCTCTTATTATCACGTTTGCAAATCCACCTGATATGCTAAACAGTAATCCTAAAATTAGAATTGCTAGACGATTTGGCTTATCAGGCTGCTCAGGTATTTGTGGTGGTTCTAATAATGAAAATCGCTCACCCTTTCTTTCACGCTCTAGTGATTGAGCCATTTCTGCCTCAAGCTGTTTTGATTTAAGCTCTCTATATTTAGAAAGTGCATTATCATAGTCTCGAGTCAAATTCCGATACTCACGCTCAACTTGCGGACTCTGCATTAGTCGTTCTTCGAACTCTTTAATCTTTATTTTAATCTCTGTCCTTGTTTCTATGAGTGATGATAATTCACTTTCAGCAGCTTTGAATTGAGTTTCTAATTGAAGATAGGCAGGATTGTCTGATCTTGTGACGGCACTAGTATTACCAGACAAGTTATTTAATTCTTTTTTTAGTGCGTTAATTTCATCTAATATCTTAATTATTGTTGGGTGGTCATCTGTATATCGGGTAGATAGAGCAATGTATTCAGTTTGTAAAGATTTAAGTCGGTCTTCCGCTCCCATCACTCGATTACCGCGTGAATTATACATATCGCTTGTTGGACTTAGCTGAGCAAGTTCTGACTGAAGATAGATTTTTCGCTCTTCAAGGTTTCTAATTTGCTGATCAGTATCTGACAACTCTCGCTCACTTCTTTCCATAAGTTGTACGTTCAGTTGCTGAAGCTCTGGTAGTGTGTTGATATGCTTTTCTTTAAAGCTGGCTAATAAATTTTCCAACTTACTTATTTCTGTATTTAACTTATTCGCCTCTGCCCCTAAAAAGCTAGATGTCTCCTTAGCAGACTGTGTACGACGTTTAAGGTTTTCATCGAGATAAAGTGATACCAGTTCATTAGTAACCTTTTGAGCAACTCGCGGATTCTTGTTCATGTAAGAGAGCATAAAGGCAATGGTAGCACTTGTAGGACGACCACTACGCGGATCAATAACGTCGGCGCTTATCATTTCTAACTGAATATCGTCACGTAAATCTTTAGCTAGAAGTGTCAGACTTGTGGTTTCACGCGTATCTTTGTAGAGTCCATAGCTATCAATTATTTTACCAAGGTTCTCTGTTGTCATGACTCTTTGACTGATAACCTGGATGCGTTCACCAGCATATGAGGTAACAGTCGATTGTACGAGTTCGCTGGGAATTTCCTGCTGTTCGATCAAAATAGTTGCTTCTGAACGAAAGATTGATGGCAGCCCTACTGCAAGTCCGATACTTAATAGCAGTATGATCGCAGCTGGCACGATGAGCTGCATTTTCCTTCGCTTAAGAATGGCTATGTAGTCGCCAATTCCTAGTAACTCTTCTTCTTCCATTGTCCCTGTCACTTCACATTACCAAGACGCGGATTGTATCATAACATTCCAGCTTTAGAAGACATTTCTAATATTTAACATCTCAATTTACAACCCTTAAATATCATCGCTATATAATAAAACTTTATGTATTTCAGACCTACTTCACGCTTCTACATTTAATATTAAGGGATAATAGAATGAATATTTTATTACAATATGCTGTTAACATAGATTGTAATAATGACGATTCAAGCTTAAAGCCTCAACTGATTAATTTTTGAGTAATGTATGGGTTCTAATATCTCCATCCATGGAACTTTCTAGGTATTGAAAATACTACACTTTCCTTCTCGAGCTAAAGACAACAAAACCTAGGAGAGATGAACCAAAAAGCCAGGCAACAACAGGTTCAGGAAAAGCATTGGTATTGACATCATACTCAGCTCCAAATACACCATTGGCGTCACCGACATATACCAATGTGTAAAGTCCGGCGGTTATTCCCGCCAACGTGAATGTTGCGCTGGTTAAATCCCCACCTAATCCAGTAGAGAATATCGCCATGGATGCACTATCAAATACCGTGAACTGTGAGACATTCAACAAATCTACATATTCTGCAGTCAACTCATTGTCCCTTATAAATAAACTGACTGAGCTACTATCGGCCAACTCATAGGTACTCCTATCGTTAAAGGCTCCAGAGTAATCTTCGCTATCTGTGACAAAATGATTGAATGTGTTTGTTTGTCCAAGTGTAAGCGCCGAATCATAATTGATTGCCAGCACATTTCCAGAATCTATCAGGCCTAACAAACCGAAAGTTAAACCAGATAACCATTTAGACAACTTCATATATTTGCCTCTTAAAAAATGTCCCTATCATGATCGTGAAACGTCCGTAAGTAATCATCCCTAATGGCTAGACACAAGCAGAAGCTACTAGAGTGTCTCTAACTACGTCCCTCGTTAAATATAAAATTGATGTAGTCACTGACATACTAGCAAAAAACACGCCCATTAATACAAGAATCCATTTAAGCTACTGAAAGTATTAACAATATTACATAATTCTGATTATTAAATAGTCAGCATATTATCGGTTTGATTTATGAATACTGTAAATAATCCCGACACTATGAAGGGGGTTGAACTAGGGTCATTTTGAATGCTCACCAGTTTGACTCATTTTCCATAATGGGCGTGATATATTTAAGTCCCAACTAGTATTCTGAAGAGTTACCTCGATTTATTCATAATTATTAATGTGTTATAAATTTTTGATATTTAATAAAAAGACTTGATTAAGTCATTAAAATACACAATTAACCTTTGTATTTGATATCTTTTTAACTTGTGGTTACAAAAACATCGTAAAAGTAAAATCCTTTATCACCAACAACTCTTTCTTTTTCTTTAACAAGCATATTTGAGCCTCATCAGATTTTAAATAATTGGACACCGTTCAATCTAAACAACCACCTTGTGCTCATTAGATTAACACCAGCAGCCACCAGCACATCTTCTTCCAACTAATCCTCTTGAATAGAATCTCAAAAAGCGCAACTGAAACTAACAGGCTCTACACAATGTATTTACTAAGTAGTGAGGTTTTAAACTTATTTAAATGTGCAGAAATCAATGTGATTTACACTAACAGTTTTTTTTACATCCATTCAACCTAGAGCTGTTGCTACCGATTGACCATATGGTTAAATTGTGACGTTTCTTTAAATAAGTTTGTTTTTTTACAATTATACTTCTCGCGTAGATCAGATGCCGCTTGTTATTTCACATCTCTTTAGATCATAATTCGCAGTTGGACATGCATGTAGGATCTAATAGCTCAGGAGGAAAGGGACTTGCTCGATGTCAAGCAAACAGAACGGTCACTGTTACAGCGGCGTAATAGTCTGACAACATCATTTCAGGCCTTTCTGGATGGTCTGGCAGTATTGATGCTGATACTCATCCTACTCTTTACCCTGCATGGGGAATTGACCAACCAATACATTATTCTGGCCTTGGCACTGCTAGGCAGTATGTCTGTCATTTATGACCGGATGAATATCTATCGTCATCACGGCACTATGACCAAAAAGGCCTTTAAACTCCTGAAGGCCTGGAGTAGCGTCTTTGCATTTCTGCTCCTGTTAGCATTTGCTGCTAAACATACCGAGACCTACTCAAGAACTCTGGTACTGCTTCTGTATGTAATCGGTTACTTCGTCCAGGTTGGTCTTCACTTTGGATTCCGCCTGCTACAGCGACGCATGGCCTCTCAGGAGGCCAATACTAAAGCTTTAATCATTGGTAACGGCGCGTTAGCTGAACATATTTGCTACCGCATCAACAATAATCCTTGGATGCCGGAAGAGATAATTGGTGCAGTTTTAACCACTGATTGCGAACTTGAACAGGAAGCTTCAAACACAACAATTTTACCGCTCCTTGGTAAATTGGAAGATATCAAAGTACTTATTAAACGACATGACATCCAGACGATTTACATAGCCGTTTCCCTCGACAGCTCGCCAATGATTCAGAAGATCTACTTCGACCTGCTAAACGAAAATGTCAATATCCACTGGGCACCCAACATTTTTGCTCTAAACCTAATTAATCATAGTGTTAAGGAGTTGGCAGGCATTCCCATTCTGACGCTTTCTGAAACCCCCTTGATCGGCACACATCTATTTATCAAGACCATTGAGGACAGAATATTATCTCTACTTATTCTAATCCTGGTCAGTCCGATCATGTTGATTACTGCGATATTCATAAAGACTGAATCTCCAGGCCCAGTATTTTTCAGACAGGAGCGTACCGGTTGGGATGGTACAAACTTCAGGATCTGGAAGTTCCGCAGTATGAAGGTGCATACGGAAGAGGATGGTGTTGTGAAACAGGCGACCCGTGAAGATTCACGTATTACACGTGTCGGTCGGTTTATTCGTCGTACCAGCATAGACGAGCTGCCTCAGCTGTTTAATGTGCTGACGGGCCAGATGTCACTCGTCGGTCCTAGACCCCATGCGTTACAACACAATATTGAATATTCGAAAAGGATAGAAGCCTATCTTGCTCGACATAGAATTAAGCCTGGAATTACTGGCCTGGCTCAAATAAGAGGGTTTCGTGGAGAGACCAAAGAGCTTGAGCAGATGGAAAAACGCGTTAAATACGATTTGGAATACATTAATAACTGGTCTCTTTGGCTTGATCTCTCAATCTTGGCGAGAACGCCGTTCTCACTCAAAAGTGACAATGCATTTTGATCAGATTCTCTTAATGCTAAAAAATCAGTTTAATTGGATAGAAGGTATAAGACATGGATGATAATGTCATCTGGCATCAAGCCACTGTAACTCGTGACCGTCGTGAAAAGCTGAATCTGCATCGAGCCAAACTGCTTTGGCTTACTGGTTTATCCGGATCTGGTAAATCAACAATAGCCCATGCCCTCGAAGAGCGGCTGCATCAACGAGGATGCCGAACATATGTCTTTGACGGGGATAATGTGAGACATGGATTATGCAATGACCTCGGTTTCAGTATTGATGATCGTACAGAAAATATCCGCCGCATAGGTGAAATGGCAAAACTGTTTGTGGATGCAGGCGTTATCGCGCTCACTGCCTTCATTTCCCCGATACGTAAAGATAGGGAAAAGGTACGCAGGTTATTTGAGGAAGATGATTTCATCGAAGTCTATATAAAAGCCTCAATAGAAACCTGTGAGTCACGGGATGTGAAGGGGCTCTACAAAAAAGCACGTGAAGGTGAGATCAAAAATTTCACCGGCATTAGCTCACCTTATGAAATACCAGAGAATCCAGAAATAGTTATTGAAACAGAAAATAGAGAAATTGATGAGTGTGTAGACTCGCTTTTAGCGGCATTGGAACAACAAGGCATAATCCCAAACATTGTAGTTTAGGAATAGAGACAGGTTATTGCATATACAGCAATCTAATACAACTAATGTCTCTAGATATTGCTGAGATTAAGTAGTTTACTAATTTAAACCATCTCGCAATACAAGTTCGACTCGCTTGTTACCAAGATGCTTTTCCAATGCATCTTGAGCTCTATTCGAGCTCACATTGCTCGGGCTATGTCCTTCTATTTGTATCCTTGACTGCTCGATTCCACGTTCTAAAAAGTAGCTGGAAACTGTTTGTGCTCGCTCAAGGGATAGCCGCATATTCTGAAGCGGATCATCACTGGGATCTGCGTCAGCATAACCACTTATTTTGAGACTGGCCTGCTCATTCAGCGACAATACGATATAAAGATCATTCAACATCTCTTTAAATTCTTCTGGTATTTCAGTGTTATTCAATTCAAAGAATACTTGAAAAGTTCTTTCCTTAACGGTTTCAACAATAGGTGGTGGTCGTGTTTCATTGACAACCACCTGCTCATATTTTGATTGAGTAGCAATGTAGTCTTCACCAGCATCTTTGACAACAGAAGAGAGATCATCGGCTATCTTTTCTTCAGTTTGATTTTGAACGCTTTGAGTGCTTTTTGTCTGTTCAGATGATTCTGTTATAACCTCTTTCTCTGTAGGCTGGGTAACCACTTCAGATTGATAAGGTTTTGACTTTGGTGTAAGCAGTGCCTGAATGCTGCTATTTAAATCACTAAAATATTGATTGATCTGTTCTTGTGGGAGTACAAAATATCCAATCAAAGGAAAGCCCACTAACACAATGAGTACGATGTTTCGGATAGATCTTGCCAAGCCCCCCGAAAACACCTCATCTTTGTCGACCACGTCATCAGATACAATCAATCCTCCAGTAGCTTCTATTTCATGCCTGCGCCTCTCAGCACGCATTGTTGGAGTATTGAGGATTTCATCTGCTTCCAATGTAATATCCTGACCTGCTTCCACATCAGGAGTCCATCGCTTGACCGTATCGTCGTTCTCATCTGATAGTACATCCATCTTCTGGGCATCAACTCTAGCTTCTACAGCCAGTTCATCAGCCACGAAACGGTTTGCATCAACAATCTTTGATGTAAGGTCCTCAACCTCATCTGTGCTTATATAGGTCGTTGATTCTGGAAACAGCTGGGATGTATCTTCCTCTACAAAGCTATTGCTCTGCTCTATATCTGTTGAATGCTCTTGCATCAACTGAATCGACTCCAACTCATCAGCATCAGGCACTTCACTAATTATGCTGCTTTGTTCTGAGCTTTGATCCACGACTTCAGGAACACCTCCATTCACATCTTCAAGATCAGAGGTTTCCGTTGCAACGCTATCTGGTTGACCTTCTTCTTTTAATAGCTCACTCTCCTGCTCACCCTCTTGCAGCTCAGTTTCGATAGAATAACTTGCTTTGAAGCTTTCAAAAGTCTCACCGGATTTTAGAGAAAGACGCTCCTCGCCGAATAACTCTTCAGCTACGATCCACACATCATCATCAGTAAATATATGTTTCTCTTCCAGAGCACCATAGAGCAGCAGTCGGCTTGCCATATGGTTTATTTTTCTTGGTATACCTTTCGTTATGTAGTGTATGAGCGGAAAGATGGAGGACTCAAGTTCGGGATCTCCATTCCAACCCACGATGCCCAAGCGATGGTCGATATAACCCTCTGTCTGAGAAACAGACATAGGCTCTATCTGGCATGAGGCAATCAAACGCTGCCTTACCTGTTCCATTTGAGGATTGAGAATTACGCCTCTTAACTCATCCTGCCCAACCAGAAAAACCTGAAACAGGGGGTGGCTTCCCGACTGCAGATTAGATAATAGCCGCAGCTCTTCAAGGCCATTCAGGGTCAGGTTCTGGGCTTCATCGATAACAATAATTGCACGTCGACCGTTCTGGTACTCCTTTTCGACAAATTCTTCAATATGGGTTAACAGCGTGGCTTTATTGTACGTCTCGGCCGGTAATCCATATTCCAATGCCACCTTGCGAAGTAACTCCTCAGCTTGAAGCTGGTTGGTCACCAGGTTAATCGCCAAGGTTTTGGAGGAATCAAGTTGCGACAGAATATCGCGTATCAGGGTGGTTTTACCACAGCCAGGTTGCCCTGTGATCATGACAAAGCCTTCACCCTGCTCCAGAGCGTAGCTTAGATATGACCAGGCCTTCAGGTAGTTCTTATGAGCGAAGCGAAAGTTCTCATCGGCACTTAACCGAAAGGGGTTTTCATTTAACTCGTAGTAGGATTCAAACATGGTTCCGGCAAATAAACATAGATCCCAACAGGTGATCGTATATTAGACAGCTTAAGATATATAGTCTCTATGAAATTATCTTCTATTTGATGACTTTTAAAGCAAGCACCAAATCCGATTTGAAACCATCAACCCGCTGCAGGTCCAACCTAATCTATTGGTAACAAAGGGAAATATTCTCTAGGCGAAAGTCTGGCTGTTTTATAACTCACTGGTAAAAATAAGAAAGTGAGATGGAGTGACTTGAATATCTGCGGCACATCATAACCAAATTAAATTCTTCCATTAGTATCTGTTATCCACCATCACTGCACCCTTAAGTGGTAGCTAGTGTAGTGTCCTGGACTAAAGTGACTTAATTTCAGCTGACACGGTATTGGATACCGGTTTGCGGCAAGCTGAATAGGACTGGCATCTATTGATATATTCTTTGGTGCTCTTCGGCATTGAGACTCTGGCCCGAGCAATATGTGTGATCAAATCTGTGCCATCCATTATTAGACGTTGACCCTCATCGACCTCCCAACAGGCAAGACAGGAATTGGATGTCTTTTCCGCTGGACCAATCGCTAACAGTTTTTCCCCGGCAACAGCGAATCTTGACCAAACATCAAATATCACTGGATCGGTACGTAGTGTCTCGCATTTAAGCTTCGCTGTATCTGCAAGTTGACTGATCAGGACCGAGGTATTCTTAAAAAAGAGACTGTCTTGAAATGCCTCAATCATCGCTGACGATATGAGATCAATATCGTGCATGGTCTGAGCGATTTTGATGTAGCGAGTCTCATAAAATGACTCAATAGGCACAGTAAAGGCCCGAAAGGGTTCCCCCCAGAGCTCATCGATACCTTCATCGCCACTTCGGTGTTTAACCAACTTACCCAGTTCCAATGCTTCAAGCAGATATTGCCCGCACTCGTGAAGCATCTCTCTCCCTTTGCCACTCTTGATACTTTCATCTTCAAGCTTTACAAGCTGACGAAATATTTCAGTACCACGATTGAACAGGGAACCTGCCAGCATTGCCCCTTTAACCCGTTTCAGGTCTTCATCCTGTTCAGATTCATAGGCCTGTCTTGCCTCATCCAAGCGATTACCAGGGATGTTAATGCCATGTTCCACATGATTAAACAGGCGCCGGGTCAACGCCTCGATAAGGTATTTCTTAGTTTCCAAGCTATCTTCCATGGGCTTGTAGTGCTTTATCCAGTAACCATCGTAGAAAATACTGGTTTTCCCACCGATTTCTCGTATGGTTCCATTGGTAACGTTTTCTGAGCTCTGCATCATAACAACCTGACATCGGCTATATGTGAAATTTGACCCTATCTATTTTGATTTGTCACATAGATTATGACTTTCGGGCGATAAAAAAAATGCGAATGGCCTGTTGAAATAATCGTTAGCTGATCAAACACCTCATCCATGAGACCAATGTATGAAGAATAGGCCATTTCTCGTACTATGTCCCCTACTCGAATACTCATTATCCAACCAGTAGCTGAGCGCTTGAAAATAACTGCTTAAGACTCGAGCAGAAATAGAGATGAATTCCTGTCTGCTACAGTACTATCCTTAGCTCTGACCAAGGCTTTCTTACGCCACACAGAATCTTCTGATATAACAAAATAATTAGGCTAATTCACAACTGCCAACTTTAAATGTATGGCATCTTCCAGGATAGATTCGCTGAATACCCAGAACATACTATGATGTCAGGATAAGCTGAAACCACCTCTAAAACCGGAGATAATACGTGTCAAATCAATCAGTTGCCATAGTTACAGGTGCCAATCGTGGATTAGGCCTGGAAACAAGTCGACAGTTGGCGGAATCAGGTTGGCATATTGTGCTTACATCGCGTGATGTGGCGTCAGGAAAGGCTGCTGTGGAAAGCCTGACTGAAGAGGGTCTTGATGTTGAGTTTTTCCAACTTGATGTGAATAGCGCATCGTCGATAAAAACTCTAGTACAACATCTCAAGGAAAATCATAAGGATATAGGCATACTTGTAAACAATGCCGGCATCTTTCCCGACCCGCCTCCTTCTGACAGTCAGAGCAGTATCCTCAATGCAACTCCGGAATCAATATTGGACGGATTCAAAACCAACACCCTGGGTCCACTTCGCTTATGCCAATCCCTGATTCCTCTTATGGATGGCCAGGGATCTGTCGTCAATGTCTCATCAGGCATGGGCCAACTCAGTGATATGAACGGCTGCTGTCCAGCCTATCGACTTTCCAAGACAGCAATAAACGCCGTGACTAGAATTCTTGCTGATGAGTTGAAGGAGACCCGGATTAAAGTCAACTCAGTCTGTCCAGGCTGGGTCAGAACCCGTATGGGTGGAGATGAGGCCACTCTAACTGTTAAAGAGGGTGCAAAAGGAATTGTCTGGGCAGCAACACTACCCGAAGATGGTCCAAGTGGTGGTTTTTTTCGCCATGGCGAGAGGATCCCCTGGTAAATCGGTTTGAATCTAACTCAAAGGATCCCATGACTTTTTTATATCTAGAGAGACTAATGAGATAAAGAAATTCAGATCAACCCATTTACATCAAGTATCAGTCTGCAGCCGGCAAGATTTCTTATCTGTTTCAACTGCCTCCGCCACTTATCAACTTGATTAGCGGTTCCTCCCGGGTATGTCATTTTTTCCGGTACTACCCGTTTCAGTTGACACCAAGTTGATCCTTTAGGGCATCAAGTTCCTGCCGTAACATCTCAACTTCGCTTTCTAATCGCTCTATTCTTAACTGATCATCCTGTGGCAGTTGATTCTCTAAGGGATTGGAGAGACTCAACGTCTGCCCTTCAACCACCTCACCACTGAATAGATGAGCAAAGCGAGACTCCCTTTTACCTGGCTCGCGAGTAAGTCGCGTCACGAATGGGCCATCCTCTCTCTGCATCAAGTTAACAAGCACCGATTCAGTCTCTTGGACATCGGAAAATTCACATAACCGGTTGGTACGACTACGCAGTTCACCAGGCGTTTGTGCGCCCCTCAAGAGTAGCACGCATATGACACCCAACTCTTGGGGAGTTAATTCCAGTGAGCCGAAGCCTAAATTACAGAAGCGGTGTTGAAATTTGGTCACTCGGCTACCAAATCCACTACGATCACTGACCAGATGCTTTTTTTTCAGGTCGTCTAGAGAATTTTGCACCTCGCCCTCAGTGAGTTGAAGAACAGGGTCGCGGCTGCTTTTTTGATTGCAGGCGTGAGTCAGGGCACTAAGTGACAGAGGGTATTGATCGGGTGTAGTGATCTCTTTTTCCAAAAGAGATCCGATGATTCGAGCCTCTACAGTGGTCAATTCAATTAGCATGAGATGATTTCTCTTTCTTATTAAACCTGCATTATTACCAGGACCAACCAACTGAAATAGAAAGTGAATGCTAGACAGACACCTTCATGTCTTGTGCTGAGATTCCTCAGATATCCTGGCTGGATGCATACCATTCACCTCAGTTCAGCTTTCTACTGCTATTGAGTTTAGCTGGTAATAAGCCGACATATTACTGTTTTTTGGGTCAAAATTACTGTTGGAGAGGATTCCATTTCCTGAGAAACATCTGCGATACCTAAGGATATCGATCTATCGTTTTGCTTTTTACAAATAGTGGGAAGAAGTCTGAAGTGAAAGTTTGTAACGAATCGAGTATCTGATCAGATTTCCAGCAAGCAGAACCCTTACCCTTGGTAAGAGTGCATGATTATCTTAGGCGTTTGGTTGCATATGCAGGTAAGAGAAAAACTAACACTAGGGCAAAATATAGGCCCTATCACCACCTCGATTACACTGGTTTTTTATACTTACTTTTCAAATAGATAGGCCTACATGCGAGCAAGAAATTTTTCTGCTCTCAGAACCATATCACGTATATCACGAATTGTTGCTTCGACTGGAAAGTGCTTGATTCCGTAAATATTGCTCCCTTTAAACTCGGCCTTAAACCCGTTTTGATGGGAGATCATCTGTTGGTCGGCATTGACTTGCCAGCCAGTGTCTTCATTCTGTTCTGTCATAGAAAAGTCCTTTTAAAAAACCGTATCAGCAGTGGATGTGTCGGATACTATCACCATTCATTTCCTCGATTAATCCAATTATTGTGAAAATGGACTAAACGGTAGCAAATTCAGGACAAGCCATTTCCGTCCATCAATAAACCCGACTTTATATATAGTGTCTGTCTCTGAATTTCACGGCATAATGGAGTCTCCCCTGGGTTCTTCTGGGTATACCGAAAGTATTAGGTGAAAATTCAAAGTAGGAGATTGAGGCAGACATGGCCCCTCCAGAATCGGATCATAGCTTTCTTAAGTTGTTGAAATAGTTTAAAACAGTCCTCAAATTGGCAAATTGACGATTCGAGTTACGAAAAGATGGTCAGAATATATGGAATCCCTAACTGCGACACGATTAAAAAAGCTCGCCAATGGCTGAGTGATAATGAAATCGACTACGAATTTCATGATTACAAGAAAGCTGGTATCGATGAAACAATGTTAAAGCCCTGGATTAAATCACTCGGTTGGGAGGCCCTGCTGAACAAGCGAAGCACCAGCTGGCGTCAGTTAGATGAACAGATTAAATCCAATTTAAGTGAGAAAACGGCGATTGAGGTCATGTTACAGACCCCCTCGATCATAAAGCGCCCTCTTTTGGATGATGGAGAAAATCTCTATCTGGGTTTCAAAGCTGAGCAATATTCTCAAATATTCAGCTAACCGGTTTTCCACACCCCATCTGGTACGATCGTTGAGAAACCATCATCCAACCAAGATGAGTCTAGATATAAAGCCTTTTTAAACAAAGGGTTAAGTAACCACCACCAGGGCCACTCCTACTCTGCAGCAATCCCTGTATAATGGCCCGTTTTTCGGTTTCCTGAGGTGTAGCATGATCAAAATCAATGAGAACTATAAGAAACTCCAGGCTTCCTACCTGTTCTCTGACATTGCAAAACGGGTCTCAGCCTTTCAGGAGGCGAACCCGGATAAAGACATTATTCGACTGGGCATTGGTGATGTCACTCGTGCCCTGCCGGACGCCTGCGTAAAGGCCTTCCATGCAGCGGTCGATGAAATGGCAAACGATGCCACTTTTCATGGCTACGGGCCGGAACAAGGTTATGATTTTCTGCGTGAGGCTATTGCCAAGGGCGACTATCAGTCTCGTGACTGCAACATTGCTGCAGACGAGATATTCGTCAGTGATGGTGCAAAATGTGACTCAGGCAATTTTCAGGAAATCTTTGCAAATGATATCAATGTCGCTATTCCTGATCCTGTCTACCCAGTCTATGTCGACACAAATGTGATGGCAGGGCGGACTGGTGAAGCAGAAGACGGCCGCTATACCGGACTCACCTATCTGGACGGCAACAAAGGTAACGGATTTATTCCTGAATTACCCAGCGAGCCTGTCGATCTGATCTATCTCTGTTTCCCCAACAATCCGACCGGGGCAACGGCTACAAAAGAGCAGCTCAAGCAGTGGGTTGATTATGCCAAACAGAATAAAGCCCTGATTCTATTCGACGCGGCCTATGAAGCCTTCGTTCAGGATCCCAATCTGCCTCGCTCAATTTTTGAGATCGAAGGTGCTCGGGAAGTCGCTGTGGAGTTCCGTAGCTTTTCAAAGACTGCCGGCTTTACAGGTACCCGGTGCGCTTATACCGTTGTTCCAAAGGATTGTACTGCCTATACGTCCGATGGTGATCCAGTATCTATCCATGATCTTTGGAACCGCCGCCACACCACAAAATTCAATAGCGTATCCTACCCTGTCCAGAAAGCTGCTGAAGCGGTTTATAGCGCCGAGGGCCAGGCACAAGTGCAGGAGTTGGTGGCCTACTACCTCAAAAATGCAAAATATATCCGTGAGCAGATTGAGGCATTGGGTTACGACTGCATCGGTGGAGAGAACTCCCCTTACATCTGGATCGACGCCAAAGGCGACTCCTGGGACCTTTTTGATACTCTGCTGAATAACGCTGGAGTGGTTTGCACACCTGGCGCTGGATTTGGAAAATGTGGTGAAGGCTATATCCGCATCAGCGCCTTCAACAGCTTTGAAAATGTACAGCAGGCCATGGATAGAGTTAAAACATCTCTCTAAGGTCGATTCATTTGCCTGAGGCTGATAGCGATGATGCTCTTTACTCCGTCGCTCTCAGCCTGAAGAACGTTCCAATATGTATTAAGAGGTGCACGGGTGCCAATATCAAAAGATTTTTCTGATCGTCTTGCTCAGAACCTTGAAAAGATTGTCGAACACTACGGCACCCCATTTCATCTCTATGATGAAAAAGGTATCCGTGAGACAGGCAGAGAATTAATCGACGCTTTTAAGAACGTTGACCTGTTTCGCGAGTATTTTGCAGTCAAGGCGCTACCCAACCCAGCTATTCTGAATATCATGCGTGAAATTGGGTTTGGATTTGATTGCAGTTCCATCGCTGAACTGGCGTTAAGCCGCCAGGTTGGGGGGCATGGTGAACAGATCATGTTCACCTCAAACAATACCAGCGAGAACGAGTTTAACGCCGCTGAAGCAGATGGAGGCTGCATCCTGAATCTGGATGATATAAGCCTTCTCGATAAGTTACCGCAGATTCCAGAACTGATCTGCTTCCGATACAACCCGGGAGAACGGAGAACCGGCAACAGCATCATTGGCAACCCAATAGAAGCGAAATATGGCGTAGCCCACGATCAACTGATAGATGCTTATCGTAAGGCCAAAGAACTTGGCATCAAACGCTTTGGATTGCACACCATGCTGGCATCCAACGAGCTTAACCACGCCTATATGGTTGAAACAGCCAGGATGCTTCTGGATCGCATTAATTGGATTTCAAGCGAGCTCGACATCCAATTCGATTTTATTAACATCGGTGGTGGACTTGGTATTCCATATCGCCCTGAAGAGAAACCATTGGACATTCACAGCATGGGCCGGGAGATTGGCGAGCTGTTCACCGTATTCAAAAACAACCATGGTTATGTACCCAAACTCTATTTGGAGAGCGGTCGTTACATCACTGGTCCCCATGGTGTTCTTGTAACGACTGCCATCAACCGAAAAGAAATTTACAGGACCTATGTTGGTGTGGATTCATGCATGTCTGCTTTGATGCGCCCAGGTATGTATGGTGCTTATCACCATATCTCTGTTCTTAACAAAGAGGGTGAGGATGAGGTAGTGGATGTAGTCGGCTCTCTATGTGAAAACAATGACAAATTTGCGATTCAACGCTCTCTACCAAAAATCGAGGATGGAGATATTATCTGCATTCACGACACTGGCGCGCATGGACAGGCTATGGGGTTCAACTACAACGGAAAATTGAGACCCAAAGAGTTACTGCTACGTGAAGATGGCAGTGTTGATCTGATTCGTCGCGAGGAGACCTTTGAAGATCTATTTGCAACTTTGGATTTTAAGGCAGACCATCTATCCTTGTAGCGTTTTTTTGAGTTGATTTAGAAAGCAAAGCATTACTGCTTTCACCCATCACGCTGTTCTTATCCAAGGATGGAGAAGAGAAGTTCACTCTCCTTAGCTAACAGACAAGCTGATATCATCTATCTTCATCTCCTTGTGAAAGATATTAGGTGAGATATAAACTCCGCCTTATGCGGGTCAGAAGAGATCACTTAATACTCTAGATCGCAGGGTCAATATAAGCGTAAGGATGTAGGGTGCGGCCTGCCGCACCATAAGGGTGAGGATTACCCCGATATCCCGATTACTAATATCACCCCTCCCACCAGCGTAATTAGACAGAAACTGTCTGAGATGCAGCACATCAGGTGGGTTTCGTTTAGGTTAGGTATGGTGCGGCAGGCCGCACCCTACGTCATTGGAATTTATTCCGAATGCTATTAACCCACAGTGGGGTGTTCAATGAATTCTATCCAGAAATTGTTTGGACGATCCAGATTGTATCGAAGGCCCTTATTTCAAATAGAACCGAACCCATCACCTGGTGGGAGGTAAGGGTTGGAAGTTGAAAAAGTTCATCACCGTAGACTTCTCTGAGATAAGACGAAAAGAAGCGCAAGGATGTAGGGTGCGGCCTGCCGCACCATAAGGGTGAGGATTACCCCGATATCCCGATTACTAATATCACCCCTCCCACCAGCGTAATTAGACAGAAACTGTCTGAGATGCAGCACATCAGGTGGGTTTCGTTACGGCTGGGCATGGTGCGGCAGGCCGCACCCTAGGTCATTGGAATTTATTCCGAACACTATTAACCTGGAGCGGGGTGTTCAATGAATATATCCTGAAGATGTTTGGATAATTCAGGTTTAATTGACTACCTGTATCTCAAACAGAACCGAACCCATCACCCGGTGGGGTTAGGGTTGGACGTTGATAATGTTCATCACTGTAGACTTCTCTGAGACCGGTAAACTCTTCAATGTTGTCGAGTAACAGGTCAGTCAGTTTCGGATCAAAGTGTCGACCACGCTGTTGTTGAAAATATTCGATAATCTGTTCCAGTGACCAAGCCTCTTTATAGACCCTGGAATTTCCCAACGCATCAAAAACATCGGCAATTGCAACTATTCGGCCATATAGGTGGATATTTTCGCCACTCAAGCCTTGAGGATATCCAGTACCATCCCATCGTTCATGATGCTGGTGAGCAATAATGGCAGCAAGTTGCAACAGCGGACGTTTTGCTCGACTGAGCAGCTTATACCCAAATTGACAATGATCTTGCACAATTAGCCACTCTTCATCAGAAAGCGGACCAGGTTTCTCTAAAAGCTCAGATGAAATCGCTATCTTACCGATATCATGCATAGCAGCAGCTAGTTGAAGCATATCGCATGCCTCATTATCCAGTCCTAGTTTCTTCCCAATCAAAGCAGTCAACTTACTTACACGGGCAACATGTCTACTAACCTCTTTTGAGCGACATTCAGCAAATTCACCTAGAGTATAAAGTACTTCTCTTTGGGTGAGTTCTATCTCCTGATTCAGAAAAAGATTACCCATTGCAATTGCTGCATTACTTACAAAGACTTCTACCAGGTTATGGTCAACATCATCAAATCCACGCAAACAACCTTCAATATATAACAATCCATCACGTCCCTCAGCATTGTTAAGTTCTATAAGGCAGGCGTCTGAGTAGAAGAAACTCCCTTTTTCCGCAAATGCTCTTTTTATACGTTCTAGTGCCAGTTCATCAACAACATCACACAAGCTTTGATTGACCATTGAAGCATAATCACCAGTCCCCGCTATGATCCTTTGTTTTTCAATGCTTGATTCAGAGTCCTCTTTCAAAACACCAAATGCACGACTATAGAAGGTCTGATCACCCAAATTCAACAGGGCTTCCAGTTGGGTAAGCACACCACTCACGAATGTCTCAAGAGAATTGATGTTATACAGTGAGCCCGATGATCGGATAATCTTCTCCAACCCTCGTTTATTCTTCTCAATAATCATCAAATCACGGTAATTTCTCAGCGCTGAAACAACTGAAGAAAACAGTTTCAGGGATGTGAGGTCGGTCTTCTCACGATAGTCATTGATATCGTAACGTAGAATCACTTCTCTTTCTGGCGCTTGACCTGGCTGGCCTGTGCGAAGAATGATGCGAATCAGTGCATTCTTATACTGGTTGCGTATAACATCTACCAATTCCAACCCGGCAAGATCACTTTCCATGACCACGTCAAGTAATACCAGCGCAGTATCCGGATAACTCTTTAGATAAGTTCTCGCCTCTTTAGCTGAGTAAGCATGACCAAATTCTATGCTTCGATCATCAAAGACCAAATCCTCCAATGCTAATTCAGTTACGGCATGCACATCCGGTTCATCATCGACAATCAAAACCCGCCAAGCAGACCGAGCCTGCGACTGCTTTTCCCGCTCTCGAGCGAACACTACACGCTTAGACTGACTACTCATCCTGGCCTTTATCCTCCTGATGATCAAATACCTTAGGGAATTCGATTATAAAGCAGACACCTTCTCCCGGCTTTGAATCAGCACTGATAGTGCCCCCCAAATGTGTAATAACTGTATTGTACACCAAGTTCAATCCTAAACCCGAGCCCCCGCCGTCTCGGTTGGTGGTATAGAATGGTTCGAATATATTATGCAGATGATTTTCTGAAATACCTTTTCCATCATCGATATAATCAATCCTAACTGTTGAGTTATCAATCGATGAAACATTAATTCGTATCACACCCGCTCGATTTTGAAGGTCACTGAACCCATGGATCAAGGAGTTCATCACAAGGTTGGTAATTATCTGGTAAATCACCCCAGGGCAGGTATTGAGTTCGATGGGTGATTTGCATTCTATAACAAGTTGATGGGGCGTGTTTTTCAAACGCGGCAACAGACTTTGCTTGATCTCTTGAAGATAATCACATAGATCAAAATGTCGCCGCTTTAAGCTACTCTGATCGACAGCAACCTGTTTAAAACTTTTAACAAGATCGCCTGATCTTTGAAGATTAGAGAGTAAAATATTACTGGCCTTTTCTGCGTTCTTTAAAAAACTTCCCAGGTCACTTCTTGTCATTTCATCCTGGTTAAAGCGCGTGCGAATATCTTTAATTCTATCAATCAAATGTGAAGCGGCAGTGATACTGGTTCCTACAGGTGTGTTAATCTCATGTGCAACGCCTGCTACCAACCCGGCAAGCGACGCCATTTTCTTGGATTCTATCAATTGTGTCTGTGTTGCCTTTAAATCGTGCAGAGAGTGTTTTAATGCTGTATTACGATGAGCAAGCTGCAGATTACTTTCTGAAAGCTTTCCGGTTTGCTCCTTCACTTCAACTTCCAGCTTGCTTGTCACTCTGCGTATACCCAGATAGATAATAATTTCAAGAATAATGAAAACTGCTAGTGCAAAAAGTATATTATTCTTCAAACCCGCTTTAAAATTATCTATAGCAGCTGCCGCCTCTCTCCACATCAGAATGTAGCCCACATGTGGTTTCTCAGAATCCCGCCAACCTTGATAGTCATGAAATGGAATTGCAATCATCGCCATTGGCTGTAATTGATCCTTCACAAAAATTCTATTCTGATCGAATAGTGTCTGCTGTAATTCTATATCACCCAATAGACTCCTTGTCATCTCGTCATCACTGCTTGCCTCTATATAGTATCCGAATGCTGGTGGTCTCTTTTTGTAGAGCTGTTCCAATGACTCCTTCCAGACCCGTCGTTCCATATCGTCCTTTTTTATTAATACTGCATATTTGACTTGGGTATGACGCTCTAATAAATAGAGCATCTGAGGAAAAGACATACCGGCTTCAACTGCTCCAATATGAATACGGCTGTTTAAGTCTGGATCAATGCCATACACAGGTGTCACCCCGCGAATACCTGCATAGGGGCGCCCTATTTCAAAACCTCGAGTTGATTGCTGAAATTTATTGGCGTCAATGACTGTATGGCGAATGTCATCTAAACGATCTCCATATTTTTCCCGTCGATGGACTCTTAAAAACGATACTGCCCCTGGAGCAAGATGAAAATGTAACTGACGAACATTGAAATGTTTCGTCATTTCACTCCAACCTGGTTCAAGTAGTTCGTAGAGTTGTTGGCGAATTTGCTCAGATCCTTCACCACCTGCGCCGCCACCTTCCATTTCAACCACTCGTTTGGCGGCTAAAAACAACTCTTGTACTCGCTTGTCGCTGGCGACAAAAAGTGCTGTCTGTTGCAACATATCCATATTGCTGTCCAACGCTATTTTAAATGCTCCGCCAGCTTCGATTAACTCCTCCCTAAGACTCTCATACATAACATCCCTAGCGGATACATAGTTCAACCATACGAAGAAACTATCAGTCGCCAGAATAAACAGAGAGATTAAAAGAAAGAGTCGATTCGATTTTGTCATTATCACTAACAATGAATCCCTCTAGGCATTTTCTTCATGACACTGATTTTTCCATATATCAAAAAACTACAATTATTCCGCTAACAACTATTTGCTTTGCTTAATTGATGAACAAGTAGGTCTGAAGTGATCTAAAACACTACAAAATTAGAATCAAGTCACATTCCTTAATGAGCAAGTAAAAAAATAGCTAAAGTTTTTGGGTAATCATTTCATTCTCCTATTGACAATTACCCTACATTATGTGTGTCAGTTCTCACATTAATAGCAGGCTATCTGCTTATACTCAACCCTTAATAATTGATAACAAAGGGAGCCACCCCATGGAAATAGCTAGCTTTATTACCGCATTGTTGTTCTGCGGTCTATTGTTTATATTCAAAAAAGTGCAATTCAATGGCACTAACAAATCTAATAGAAACATTAAATTTGATGAATTACAGGAACAGATTGATACAGCATTAAGCTTGCCAGGCGAATCAGATGAAGCATGGCAAAATGAACCTGCAACTGAAGCAATCCTAAACGAACTGGCTGAAAAAGATGTTCGCTTGAATCAACCTCTCACTAAAGGTCAAGCGATGAATATCCTGGGTTTGTTCTCTCCACCGGATGGCCGACAAGTGGATATCCTGAAGCACTTTAATATCCCTTATACTTTCAAAATGAATCAGACCATGGCCCACTATGTAATCCGTGAAATATTCAGTGACCCTCAGAAAGTGGAAGAGTGGAATAATCGTCCGCCCACCACAACAGTACGTCAAGGTCTTCTGTTCATGGAAGGTAAATTAGTCAACGGTCTAAACCATATGGAATGCCAATCCCGTTTAGATCAACTTGGCATGACGTATCCTGAACTCTACCAGGAATGGAAACAGGTTGACCGTCTTTTTCTAGAGACCAATAGCCCTGAAATACGCTCGAAATTCCAAGTTCGTAAAATCACCTGGAAGCGTTTTTTCGAGAGCTATGAAACCATGAAGGAGACAGGCATCAGCCCCCGTGTGATGCAAGGGGAACATATCATCGAACTGATCCTACGCAATGATGACAAAATCTTAGCACACAGCAATATCCGTGAGGCAATGCAACCCGCCTCGACCTGAAAAACTTTTTGAATGAAATGAGTGACAGGGAGGTCACTCTTCGATCGTCTACTGAGTGTTTCTTCGTAGCCTACTAGGCGTAGACATCGATACCCAATACTTCACTCACATAATCCCTTTCATGAGCTGCTTGCACCGATTGATAGCTCGTAACAGCTTGCTGACTGCGAGGATCATCCCTGACTTGAGTCAATTGCCGCTCGGACTGATGTCTATGCAGATACTTCTCAGCCTGTTTAACATTTTCCACACTGCGCAGCGTAGACTCAGTACCACTAACCTGCGAAGCCAAAGGTAAAGGCTGAACGAACTGTGAAGCCGCACTCCTCTGCTGCTCTAACGAAGCAGCAAGGCTGGGAATGGGTATTAGTGAATGAGAAACTTGCATCAGAATGGTTTCAACAGCCTCAGGAAGCAGCCTCCACAGAATAACCTGCATCAACGACAGCTTGAATCAGTACTGCCTGATCCGCTGCACCAGTCACCACTGCCGTCCCCTCTTCCAGCATCACCTGGGCCTCTTCAACACCAGCTACAGCATGCAAAGCTTTACTGACATTGTTCACACAATGGGGACAGGTCATACCAGAAACCTTCAGTGTGGTGGTCAACATAATCTCCTGACTAAAGCTAAAACTCTAATTGGCTCTCGGGTTAAAAAATCTCAGCCGATTGGCATTGACGACCACAGTCACGGACGACATAGCCATAGCGGCACTGGCAAACATGGGGGGGAGCAGCCATCCCGTTACAGGATAGAGCAACCCGGCAGCCAGAGGGATACCAATAGTATTATAGACAAAAGCGCCAAAAAGATTCTGCTTGATATTCCTTATTGTTGCCCTGGAAATGGAAATTGCAGTAGAGACGTTGAATAGAGAGTCCCCCACCAGGGTAATATCGGCATGTTCGATTGCCACATCCGTTCCGCTGCCAATCGCAAATCCGGTATCTGCCTGAGCCAATGCCGGCGCATCATTCACACCGTCTCCAACCATCCCAACGTGATTTCCTTGCTGTTGCAGGGATCTGACAACATCCAGCTTCTGCTTGGGCAGCAGCTCGCTATATACCCTTTCTATTCCCAGTCGATCAGCTACAACCTGAGCAGTGCGTGCGTTATCCCCAGTGCAGAGGATAATTTCAACCCCATGATTATGAAGCGCTTTTATCGCCTCAGGTGTATCATCCCGCAGGGGATCCCTGAGCACAACCAGTCCTCTTAAGTGTCCCTCAACCACTACCCAGACAAGGCTTCCCGCTTTCATTGCCTGCTCTTCTGCCGATTGTTGTAGTGATTCCGGGGGTGTGATTCCTAATGATTGAAGGTATTGTCCACCACCCAACTGGACTAATTCACCCGCAACCCTTCCTTCAACACCCAGGCCTTCAAGATTCTGAAAATCTTCGACGGATGAGATATCGATAGTTTCAGCTTTGGCATGTTGAACAATCGCCTCCGCTAACGGATGAGAGGAGACCGCCTCCACACTCGCAGCGAACCCAAGTAATTGGCGCTCCGTCAAACCATCAGCATAGACATTGGTGACCTTTGGAGAACCCTGGGTCAGGGTACCGGTTTTGTCCACAACAAGATGAGTCAACCTGCTTGCTGACTGTAATCCATCGCTGTTTCTGATCAGCACATTCAATTGAGCTGCCCGACTGGTACCCACCATGATGGCAATAGGCGTAGCAAGACCCAAGGCGCAGGGACAGGCAATCACTAACACCGCTATTCCAGCAGTTAATGCAAAGGGCAAGGATGGATTTGGCCCCAGAAAGAGCCATATGAAAAAAGTAGCCAGGGCGATAAGTACAACAGCCGGAACAAATAGAGCAGAAATTCGATCCACCAGACGGCCTATCTCAGGCTTGCTCATTTGTGCCTGCCGCACCATGGCAATAATGTGAGCCAGGGTCGTCTCATCACCTAGACGGGTTACGTTATAGCGCAGATGGCCGGAACGATTGACACTACCACCGGTCACCTGGTCTCCTGGTTGTTTATGCTGAGGTAGGGACTCACCGGTAAGCATCGCCTCATCAACACTTGAAGTCCCTTCTACCACCTCACCATCAATAGGGATCTTTTCGCCTGGTCGCACCTGTATGAGATCACCAATCGACAGCATGGAGACCGGAATGGAAGCCGATTCCTTACCCCGGACTACCTGTGCCAACTTCGGGGCCAAACCCACCAGGCTGCCAACCGCTTCACTAGTGGTACGTTTAGCGCGGGTCTCAAGCATATGACCGAATTGGAGAAAAGCCAGAATCAACACCGAGGCATCAAAATAGAGTTTTTCACCCTGGATAACCCGTCCCTCAGGCTGCATCACAATGACCAGAGAAGAGAGCCATGCGGTACCTGTACCCAGGGCAATCAGACTATCCATATTGGCAGAGTAGTGTTTGAGCTGTTTCAAGGCTCCAAGATAGTAGTGGCCACCACTGAAACGCATCACCAACAGACAGATGATGGCCACCGCCAACCAATAGCTTTGACCGCCAGCTTCCTGTAACCCTGGTGTTTGGCCAGTCATCTCCATTACCATCAGCCCCATACCCACAACCCCGGCTAACAAGGCCCTCTGCCAGGAACGTCTGACCTCATTTGCCGCAGCCAGCGCCTCCTGAGCATAAGGATCATCAAATGGTTCTACAAACCTGACTTGATAGCCTGACTGCTGCAATTCGATCAGCAGGTCAGCTGGATGCAACGAGGTATTGAGTCGCCAAAGAGGGGCATCGAAATAATACTCTGCCTGGATGTCCCTATTAGAAAACAGGGTCTGCAGCGCATTCTGTTGATCAAGCTGGGTTAGATCCTGTTGATCGAATTCAAGCTGGAGTTCAGCGTTATCCGAATGAGTCTCAACTAAATGGGCGCCGTATCCCTGATCAACGACTGCCTGAGCCACCGCTTGAGGTGCCCCACCCACCACTTGAGCCCGTTTTTCCACCAGATTGACGGCTGCTGTCTCCACGCCAGGCACTGAACAGATAGCTCGCTCTACAGCTGCCACGCAACTGGCGCAGCTCATATCCTCCACAACCAGTTGATAGCCCTCATCGAGAAACCGGCCATTACCTGGAGTTTCAACTTCGCGATCGGTTGGATTGGGTTGCAGAATAGGCAGCTCGTCATCGGGTAGTGGACTTGCCTCATATCCCGCTTCGGTAATGGCTGAAATCGATTCTGTGGGAGAGCCCCCTGTCACTGTGACAATACCTGATTCAAGGTCTACTTCAACCTGACTTACCCCCGGCAGTTTAGAGACTGCCTTTTCAACAGAGGCAACGCAGTGCATACAGGACATGCCGTCGACCGACAGTCGATATTTTGAGACAACAGAATTGTTCACGATTTGGACTCGTTGCAATTATTTGAGGTGAGATCCGGCAGTCAATAAAAATGCCGAACCCTAAGGATTACCCTGGAGGCCATTTCATTTGCCGGCCACCCAGCAGATGTAGATGAATATGGAACACGGTTTGTCCCGCTTGTTCATTGCAGTTTACGACTGTGCGATAACCCGGCCCGTCCAAGCCTTCCTGCTTGGCAACTTTAGCAGCCGCCAAATAGAGCTTGCCCATCAGTTCAGCATCTTCAGGGATCAGATCATTCAGGGTTGAAATGTGTCTTTTAGGCACGATCAGAACATGACAGGGGGCTTGTGGATTGATATCCCGAAATGCCAGCACATCATCATCTTCATAGACAGTCTGGGGTTTGATTTCACCGCTGACAAACTTACAGAACAGGCAGTCGCTCATAATGTCTCCTCAAAATTCAGATCGTCCGCGAAAGGCATGGGCCAGCGTCGCGCCATCTACATATTCCAATTCTCCACCCATAGGCACCCCCTGGGCAATACGGGTCGTCTTGATGTCATACTGCTGAGCCATGTCATGGATATATTGGGCTGTTGCCTCCCCTTCAACCGTAGGGTTGGTCGCGAGAATAATCTCTTTGACAGCAGCGGAGGCAAATCGCTGCTGTAAAAGATCGAGTCCAATCTCCTTTGGGCCGATACCATCCAAAGGAGAGAGGTGGCCACCTAATACAAAATAGCCTCCCTGATAGTCAGCCGCCTGTTCTATGATCATCTGATCAGCCGGGCTCTCTACAATGCACAGCAGACTCTGATCACGCCGAGGATTGGAACAGAGCTGACAATACTCATCTTCACTCAACGTTCTACATTGACTGCAGTGGCCAATCTGCTCCATAGCATCCGCCAACAGCCGCGAAAGAGCTCGCCCCCCTTCCCTGTCGCGCTCAAGTAGATGATAGGCCATCCGCTGGGCACTTTTTGCCCCTACTCCAGGTAGGCAGCGAAGGGCTAGCATCAACTGATCCAGCAACGAAGGACTAGGCATCAAAAGGCCTGTACGCCAAAACCACGGGGACAACCAAACAACAACTGTCTTGCATCATAAAAATCAGAAAGGGAGTTTCATGCCAGGGGGCAATCCGAGACCGGCAGTCAATCCGGACATACTCTCCTGCATCTTATGACTGACCCGTTGGGCAGCATCATTGACGGCTGCGGCAACCAGATCTTCAAGCATCTCCTTATCATCACCCATCAGGCTATCGTCGATCTCTATGCGACGCACCTCGTGTTTTCCATTCATAATCACCTTGACCATGCCGCCACCAGATTCACCGGTTACCTCTTCCTGAGCCAGTCGCTCCTGCGTCTCCTGCATTTCAGCCTGCATCTTTTGCGCCTGCTTCATCAAATTTCCAATACCGCCTTTCATGCTGAACACCTCTTATTCAAATTAGTCAGTCGTTGATGCAATTGCATCTCACGAGCACGTAAAACAATCTTAATAATTCACTTGAACCTGAATCCGTGGGTTGCTGGCGGCGCATAGCGCAACCTATTACTTCCCCAGCGGTTCAAAAAAATGCCCGCTTAACCTATGGGTGAAGCTAAGATTTTTTGATTCCACTGGGAAACCAATATCTTACACTCTGCACTCGCCATCAACCCACGGATTCAGGTTTAACTCGCATATTATCCACCGATAATACAACAAGTTACATAATACTCATCTCAACCAGAATCAGCTAACTCATCCAGAAGCATCATCTACAGGTCGCACACTGTCCTGCATCAATTTTGCGGAAAAACGCTCTTCCATCTCCTGAACCATAGGATCGGTCGCCATGCTCGACTCTGCCTGCTGCTGTTGCTCCTCCTGCTGACGAGATTGACGCATGGCCGGGGTCTCATTCTCAGGAACTGCCTCGGTAATCGCCAGCTGTACTGACTCACCCAACCGTTTACGAATACTCTCCAAAAAGCGCATTTCCGACTGACCTACCCTGAGCTGCTTTCTTGAGGCATCCAGGGTTAAACTGAGAGTTTGACCATCCCAACTGCCAAATGCACAATTTTGTGCCAACTGACGAGTAATCCCACCAAGTTGCAGGGAGGTCGAAAATGCCTCCCAATCAGTTGGATCTGACAACTGAGTAACAGGTTTATCTTGCTCAACTGCTTTTTGTACCGGCTTGGGCTTGGTTGGTGCCTGTGATGTGGGAGCAACAGAACGGGGTCTGGACGGGGCAGGCCGGGCAGAGTCTCTACCGGCAGGTCGCTCGATGTCAGAACCATCAGTTTCGGGTCGAAACGCTAACATCCTCAACAGTACCATTTCAAATCCACTGCGGGGATCCGGGGCCAGATTCAACTCTCTCTGCCCCATTAAGCCAACCTGATAGTAGAGTTGTACATCTTCGGCGGAAATCGCATCAGCAAAATGGTTTAGACGTCCCACATCGTAGCCGTCATCGGGCTGATATCCTGATACCAACTGCAATACGGCAATCTGATGCAGCATGGCAAGTAACTCCTGTAGGGCCTGACTGAAATCGACCGCCATCTCTGCCATCTCAGCGACGCGCTCCAGCAGTGTCTGGCCCTGTCCCTCTTGCAGAGCTTCCACAAGCCTGTCGATGCGATCGGTTCCTATGACACCGATCATCGCCTTGACTGCTTCAGCCTCAACGACGCCACCACCGAATGCGATAGCTTGATCCAGCAGACTCAGACCGTCGCGCATACTGCCATCAGCCCCTCTTGCCAACAACGCCAGGGACTCATCATCGAAAGGTATTTTCTCCTCACCCAGAATGTGTCTCAGCTGGCCTTCGATCTGTTCCCGGCTGAGACGCTTCAGATTGAATTGCAGACAGCGCGAAAGCACTGTCACCGGAACTTTTTGCGGATCGGTTGTAGCCAGAATGAATTTTACATGCGGAGGAGGCTCTTCAAGAGTTTTCAATAACGCATTGAAACTACTGGCAGAAAACATGTGAACTTCATCAATCAGATAAACTTTATATCGCCCCCGAACGGGCGCATAAGGGACATTCTCCAACAGTTCACGGGTCTGATCGACCTTGGTGCGTGAGGCAGCGTCCACTTCAAGCAGATCAACAAACCGTCCCTCATCGATCTCACGGCAGGCATCACAAACGCCACAGGGAATGGCGCTGATTCCTTTCTCACAATTCAGAGATTTGGCAAAAATTCTCGCCAAGGTGGTCTTACCGACGCCCCGGGTACCGGTAAAAAGGTATGCGTGGTGTAGCCGCTCATGCTCCAGGGCATTGTTCAACGCGGTTACCACATGTTGCTGCCCGACCAACTGGCCGAATAGTTGTGGTCTCCATTTGCGGGCAAGAACCTGGTATGACATAAGAAATCGCTCTGTAAACTACCGACTAAATGGGGAGTTTAACCTGAATCCAGGGTGGATTCACGATCGATCAGAGCCCTGTGAAAGAGATTGCTCATATGAGAGTGAATTAAAGAGTTACCTCATCCTAACGCTAAGCTATGAAGAGCTAGAGTGAAATCCCACTACGTCAATCAGAATTTTCAGGCCAGGGATGTTACAGAGCACTCAAACGGAGCGTCGGGTATGACGTTGACGGGCGAAACATCATCGCCTCATCCTTACCTGCTGATCAAATACAACATGGAATGACAATGGCATGGACCAGCTGAGCAGACAATGCTATCACTGATATCCCGCCCCCAATCATCATTCGATGAACATGCCCTTATGCCTAGGATATCGTCTCTTTTTTCGATGTACTGGATTACAACATCCATCGGCTCTGACCCGAAACAATCAGCACCACACCATACCTGTAGCTGTAAGCAGGTAAAGAGACTATGGCGCCAACCCAATATAAAAACTGCCCTGCAGAAGCAGAATGGTGCAGTTTCATCGATAGACTCAAAATGGAGGAGATAGATCATGGGCAATAGGCAAGACTCCCCAATAAGACTGGCTGCAATTGGTATGGATCAGAGGCAGCGTAATGCATTACGTATGTTGTTTGATACCAAATGTTGTAACCGCTATGTCTTAATGGAAGAGGAATCCTCAGAGATCTGCATACTTGACCTGGACGTCTTTGGTGGTGAGCGTGTGTGGCAAGAGTTCCGTCAGCGCAACCCTCAACGCCCTCTGATACTGGTCTCCCTCAAACCTCGTGAAGTGACTGATAGCCACACCCTGTTTGTGCAGAAGCCAATCCCGGTAACTCGACTTATCAGCGCCATTAATCAACATGCCCAAACCCTCGATAAGGAAATCATTCCAGACGTTTGTGAACCACAATTGACCACAGGGTTTGAGCAATCCCCATCCGACCAACAAAAAACTAATGTGCCAGCAACCAATCTGGATACGCACAAGGTTGCTGCTTTAATGACGAAGGCCCAGGAGAAGACCTTTATCGGAACTTCACCAGATATAGACCCGGATGATGCTACTCAGTTGGCGAAGATCTATTACAACCCTGAGCACTACCTACAGGGACATATGCAACAGGCTTTGAATCAAGCAAAGCGCTATAACAAGAATGTATCCGTAGAGGGACCCTGGCCGGCAATTGACCTGATCATTGATCATCAGCGGGTACTGGTCGATTCAGGAGAGCGTCAGTTACGTCCTTACTGCACAATACCTGATGCGACCCTTGAAGTGGACCTACATGTTAATGACATTACCAAACCTACCACCGGTAGACGTGAATACTCTCTATATGCCTTCATCTGGCAATTGTCCTTATGGGCATCCAGGGGCCGTCTGCCCGCGGGTACCAGTCTGACCCAACCTATCTATTTACGCCGCTGGCCCAATTTCAGTCGTCTGGTTGTCACACCATATGCTTTAGCGATTACAGCACTCTGGACTAAACATCCCCGTTCACTAATCGACACTGCAGTCAGTCTGAATATCCCCCAACGATATGTCTTTGCCTTTTACAGCGCAGCCAACGCAGTTCAACTTGCGGGGGAGACCCGACGCGCTGTTGATACTTTTATCGCACCACCTGTTGTAGAACGCTCCTCGCAGCGAGGACTATTCAGCCGTCTATTGAACACTTTAAGAGGACATAAGGATGAATCATGAGTGACTTCAAAATTATTTTTAGCGGCCCCGTTGGAGCAGGAAAGACCACTGCCATTAAAACCATCAGTGATATCGCACCGATTTCCACTGATGAGCTGGCCACAGATATGACTCGTTTAAAAAAAAATGGCACCACTGTGGCGATGGATTACGGATTGATCAAATTGCAAGGTAATGAGCAAATCCATCTCTACGGCACACCGGGTCAGGAACGTTTCGATTTCATGTGGGAAATATTAACCCAGGGAGGCATTGGACTGGTTTTACTGATTAGTAACCAGAGACCAGACCCCTTTCAGGATCTCCACTTCTTTCTAAATGCTTTCAAAGATTTCATTGCCCAGGGAAAAGTCGTGGTTGGAGTGACCCAAATGGATCTTGCCAATACACCGATGATAGAAGACTACCACCTCCAGCTTGAAAGCTCCGGGGTGAAGATACCGGTTTTTGATGTCGATGCCCGTGAAAAAAAGGATATCTCGATACTACTCGAAGCACTGCTCTACAGCTTGGATCCTGGTTTGGAAGCGTGACAAGTCAGATATGAATTGAGAGCGGCAACCTCCCTCCAACTTCACTTTAAGAAAACAGGGTTGGTTTTTTTATAGATACTATTACCCCAAGATATGACATACGTTGTTTTTCCATTCCTTCGTGCGCTGTAAGCTGGGGCCAGGCCCCACCAGATAAGGTGAAAAACAGTATCAAGTCGCTTCTATTCTCATTCATGAACCAGACTAATTAACCAATAGCTAGTGAACGTCTAATCCCGTTTGGTGAGGCGATGCTCCACCTCACCTGGAGTACAAAGCTTGTTTTTCAATAAACATCCATGCGTCTTCTCTATTCAAGCTACTGAAGTCGCCCGAATCGAATCAACCAACTCAGCAAACTCATCATCACTTGGTTTTTCTCCGCCAACACACCAGGCGTGAATAATCGGATCAGGAAAATCGAGTAGTTGTATGAAGTGCCTCTGCATACGCGGCGGTAGTTCTGAATAGTGTTGATCGAGATAGGCCTCCAGCAATACATCAAGCTCCAGCATGCCTCTTCGACATTGCCAGCGTAAACGATCTATATTGCCTAAATCACTATCCTCTATCACCACTGAAACTTACCTCTCGAAACTAGTGTAGTGTTTCATATCAATGCGCGTTTATAGCGTGACGCCAATCCTGCGTTGCGCCGGTTGACAAGAGCCTGCCATTGCCTGCGCTGCGCCCCTTGTCTTGAGATCTGTGCGTGCCTCTACAATCACGTATTAGTATGAAGCACTACACTAGATATCAAATCGCATCTTTAAGCATGATCGCTTTAATATGGCCTATCGCCTTGGTTGGATTGAGCCCTTTGGGACAGGACTCCACACAATTCATGATGGTGTGACAACGAAATAACTTGTATGGCCCTTCCAGATTATCCAGTCTCTCATCACTGGCCTGATCACGACTGTCTGCCAGAAAACGACAGGCACTCAACAGCGCCTGCGGTCCAAGAAACTTGTCAGGATTCCACCAGAAAGAGGGACAGGCGGTAGAGCAGCAACCACACATGATGCATTCATAGAGTCCATCCAGCTTGTCTCGATCTTCAGGGGATTGAAGTATTTCCTGCTCTGGCAAAGGCTCTTTGCGAATCAGCCAGGGATCAACCTGTTGGTACTGGGCATAGAACTGGCTCATGTCCACGACCAGATCACGGATCACCGGGCGACCGGGGAAGGGTCGCACTTCAACGGGCTCCTTCAATTCGCTCAACGGGGTAATACAGGCAAGCTTATTACTGCCATTGACGTTAACACCATCGGAGCCGCAAACCCCTTCACCACAAGAGTGTCTGAAGGTGAATGATTCATCCTGTTCCTGAACTGCCAATAAAGCGTCCC
This sequence comes from Candidatus Thiodiazotropha sp. DIVDIV, assembly GCA_040506275.1. Lineage (GTDB taxonomy): Bacteria > Pseudomonadota > Gammaproteobacteria > Chromatiales > Chromatiaceae > Thiodiazotropha. The sequence continues at coordinate 84,444 of JBEVXD010000001.1, read as the reverse complement.
GCAACATCATGCCTTGACGAGTTTCAATTTCGAACTCCTGCATATAGGGTTCATTGTCTTTTTCAGGGTTGTAGCGATATACGCTGACTTTCATATTAAACCTCATCTCTAATTATGTATTTTGAGTTTTTTCATCAGGTTGATTTGTGTAATTGCTTAATGGCATCAACCAGATAGATCTCAATTAATACACACGCTCTTTTGGAGGAAAACTCTCTACAGTCAGGGGCTGTACTCTTACGCCCTTGTATTCCAACTTATCCGATTCTTTCCAATACAGGGTATGTTTCATCCACTCACCATCTTCCCGGTTGGGGTAATCGGGACGTGAATGGGCACCTCGACTCTCTTTTCGGTGTAATGCAGAGACAGCAATAGATAGACCCACATCAATCAGATTTTCAAGCTCCAGGGCTTCTGTACGATTTGTATTGAAGGTATTGGAGTGATCGGTAAGACGAACATCATTGAGCTTTTCACGAATCGCTTTAACCTTTTCCACACCTTCCGCCATCATCTCTTCTACTCTGAATACCCCGGCATGATCCTCCATGGTCTTGCGAAACTCCTTGCGTAGCTCGCTAACGGTTATGCCATCTCCTTTAAGGTTCCATCTTTCAAGTCGACTCACAGACTGATCAACACTGGCACTATCTAAGGGACGATGTGAGCGATTATCCTTCACATATTCAATGATGTTGTGTCCTGCCAAGCGGCCAAAAACAAGAATATCAAGTAGCGAGTTTCCACCTAACCGATTCGCACCATGCACGGAGGCACAGGCACATTCACCTGCTGCATAGAGACCTGGCAGTGGATCACCTTCATCACTCGAGCTTGGCATTACGCGGCCAAAGCGATCTGTAGGTATACCCCCCATCACATAGTGAGCCGTGGGAAATACAGGAATGGCGTCTTGAACTGGATCGACACCAGCAAAGATTTTAGAACTCTCGCGGATACCAGGCAGACGTTTTGCGATTACATCTTCACCGAGATGATCAACCTTCAACATGACGTGATCACCTTCCGGGCCACAACCAAAACCATCTCTAACCTCAGTTACGATTGAGCGGGCTACCACATCCCGGCTGGCCAGATCTTTGGCATTTGGCGCGTACTTTTCCATGAACCTTTCGCCATTCTTGTTGATAAGATAACCGCCTTCACCACGTACACCTTCAGTGATCAGCATACCTTTACCAGCAATGCCTGTTGGGTGAAATTGGAAAAACTCCATGTCCATAAGCGGTAAACCGGCACGTAGTGCCATCGCCATACCATCGCCGGTATTAATATGAGCGTTACTGGTAGTACGAAATACCTGTCCACAGCCGCCGGTGGCTAACAGTGTGGTTTTGGATTCGATCAGCAGCGGTTCACCAGTGGCGATATTAAGCACCAGGGCACCAAGAATCACCCCCTCTTCATCCTTGATCAGGTCGACCGCAAAGTACTCATCGTAGAAGTGTGTCTTGGCACGAATATTCTGTTGATAGAGTGTATGCAGGATTGCATGGCCGGTACGGTCAGCCGCAGCACAGGTTCGGGCCGCCTGGTCCCCTCCGAAATTTTGGCTCTGACCACCAAATGCTCTCTGGTAGATCTTGCCATTTGGCAATCTGGAGAAGGGTACACCGTTATGCTCAAGCTCATAGACCGTCGGAATCGCTTCACGACACATATACTCAATAGCATCCTGGTCACCCAGATAGTCGGAACCTTTCACTGTATCGAACATATGCCAATGCCAGTTATCCGGCAGTACATTGGCTAAGGCCGCATTAACACCACCCTGCGCTGCAACCGTATGAGAGCGGGTAGGAAAGACTTTGGATACAACTGCCACCTTCAGATTGGCATTAGCAAGTTGTAAAGCTGCATTCAGTCCGGCTCCACCGGCCCCAAGAATGAGCGTATCGAATCGTTGTTTTTCAAGTGCCATGTAGGGATAACCTTTTCTGTTCAAGCGACATGCGCAAGAATAATGACCTGCAGCACCCAGAGTGCGCAGCCGGTAAGTACAAAGCCGATCAGGGTCAGCAAGGAGACGCGGATTGCAGTGGGATGCACATAATCAATCAACACATCCCGTATACCGACCCAAGCGTGTAACAATAATGAGGCAAAAAAGAGTAGCAGACCAAAACCTACCAGCGGCTGAGCCACCCAGCCCTGCCAGGCAAGATGATCTGATGGTGCGTGAAAGATTAAATGCTGAAGCAAATAGAGGAAAAACAGCATCAGATAGATCGCACTGGCACGTTGCAGAAACCAGGCCCTCAAACCACTCGCACGACGACTCATAGCAGACCTCCCATAACTATCAGTGCCAACACCGGGGCCGCCAGGGTCACTCCCCAGGCCGTTTGACGATAGAGTGGTTTATCAACGCCGATATCGATATCAATCAGCAGATAACGTATACCCGCCAGCAGATGGTGCATTAGTGCCCACAACATCAGAAATAGAACAAGCTTAACCAAGCCTAAGCTGAAAAAAGCTTTCACCGTAGCAAATCCCTCTGCACTTGAGAGGGAGAGATCAAATAGATAGATAAGTAGTGGAATGGAGAGCACCATTACCACCCCTGTTGCACGATGAATAATCGACATGATGCCTGCCATAGGCAGACGTATTTTAACGAGATTAAGAAAGACAGGTCTTGGTTTCGTGTCTAGCATAGTGGTGTATTCCAAAATTAAATTCAAAATAAACGATGGGGGACGAAAAACGCTGTACCCGTCAACGAATCAAACAAGCCTCTAAGTAGCAAGTTATTAACTGTATGTTAATGAAGCAGTTGATTTTTATAAGTGACATTAATCGATCTCTTATCACTGCTGGCCATTAACGCTCTCTTCCTCAGGAAAAGATTTAGGCTGAGGAGATTCTAAAGCTGATGCTTTTAACTAAGGAATCTCTCATCCTGACCCTCTCCCGATAGAAGAAGGGATGTTGGATTTTTAAATTGTGCGCCGCACAATACATTGACAAAATATGCCAACCCAGAACAATTAGTTACCTCAATATTCAATATTCATCCAAGCTCACGATACCTCATCAACCACTTTTCATCATGCAGCTGGCACGCACCGAAGCCAGCGCAGTCATATTCAAAAGGCCGCGCACAGTGATACTTGGCGTCACAATGTGAGCTGATTTTGCGGTGCCAATCAATATCGGTCCAATCGCTATTCCTTCACCCAAAACCTTGAGCATATTGAAGGAGATATTGGCCGCATCCTGATTGGGCATTACCAACAGATTGGCACTGTCTTTGAGGCGCGAATTGGGGAAGCGACTCACTCGAATCTCTTCTGACAGTGCCAGATCCGCATGCATTTCACCTTCGATTTCAAGGTCAGGCATTCGCTCCCGAACCAATTCCAGGGTGTACTGCATCTTGCGCGCAGAGCTCGATTCATGGCTTCCGAAATTGGAGTGAGAAAGCAGTGCCACCTTAGGCTCGACACCAAACCACAACACCTCTTCTGCACAGAGAGTGACGATTTCGGCCAACTCTTCTGCAGTAGGATCCTCCTGAACATAGGTATCTGCCATAAATAGTGTTCCTGTATGCAGCACCAGTGCATTCATGGAAGACAATTTATTCACCCCGCTCTCTCTACCGACGATCTCCTCGATATGTCTGAGATGTTTCTGGTAACGTCCAACGGTGCCGCAGATCATTGCATCCACTTCACCCAATGAGAGCATCACAGCAGCCAATACAGTGGGATTTCTATGCAGATACTTGCGGGCCTCCTTTGGTGAAAAGCCTCGCCTCTCGACATGTTTGAAAAATACTTGCGCATGACGTTCAAAATTGGGGTTCTCTAACAGATCGACCACTTCGAAGTCATCGTTCTCTACTAAGCGTAAGCCTAAGGCCTTGATCCCAGAGAGAATTACATTCCGACGCCCAATCAGCACAGGCCTGGCAATGCCCTGATCTACCGCCTGCTGCGCCACTTCCAGAATCCGCTCCTCCTCTCCCTCTGCATAGACCACCCGTCTGATATCTGAACGAGCCCGTTCAAACATAGGACGCATGGTCATGCTGGTACGGAATACACGATTCTGCAGTCGAGCACGATAGGCTTCCAGGTCACTGATCGGCCTCAACGCCACACCTGATTCCATAGCTGCCTCAGCAACCGCGAAGGGTACAGAGACCATCAGGCGAGGATCGAAGGGCTTGGGTATCAGGTAATCGGGACCAAATTGAAGAGACTGGCCACCGTAAGCGGAGCGAACAATATCAGATGACTCAACCTGAGCCATCTCAGCAATCGCCTTTACACAGGCCATTTTCATTGCACTGTTGATCTCAGTCGCGCCTACATCAAGTGCACCTCTGAACAGAAAGGGAAAACAGAGTACGTTATTGACCTGATTTGGATAGTCCGTGCGACCAGTGGCCAGAATAGCATCTGCTCTTACTGCCTTTGCTTCATCCGGTAGAATTTCAGGATTTGGATTGGCCAGAGCCATAATCAGCGGACTCGCTGCCATCTTCGGCAGCCATTCCGCTTTTAATACTCCAGCTGCAGAGAGGCCGAGAAAAATATCTGCTCCATCCAAAGCCTCCTCCAATGTGCGCATTGATGTATCGACAGCGTACACCGCCTTATATGGATCCATCTCTTCAGTACGACCCTCATACACCACGCCCGCAATGTCGGTAACGATAATATTTTCCCGCTTCAACCCCAGGTCAACCAGCAGACCGAGACAGGCTAAAGCTGCAGCCCCGCCACCGGCTGTGACCAACTTCACCTCACCAATCTCTTTACTAACCACTTTCAAGCCGTTTAGTATTGCCGCACAAACAACAATAGCCGTACCATGTTGATCGTCATGAAAGACCGGGATATTCATTCGCTCTTTGAGTGCTTCCTCAATAATAAAACACTCTGGTGCTTTGATATCCTCAAGATTGATGCCACCGAAACTGGGCTCCAGACGAGCCACGGTCTCAATGAATTGATGCGGATCTTTTTCGTCAACCTCGATATCGAACACATCGATATCAGCAAACTCCTTGAACAGAACTGCTTTGCCCTCCATAACCGGCTTTGAGGCCAGGCTACCGATGGCCCCCAAACCGAGTACCGCGGTTCCATTGGTGATCACTGCCACCAAGTTACCCCTGGCGGTATAGTCAGCCGCTTTATTAGGGTCAGATGCTATCTCTTCACATGCAGCTGCAACGCCGGGAGAGTAAGCCAATGCAAGATCCCTTTGATTGGCCATCGGCTTAGTCGATTTGATTTCTAGTTTGCCCGGTTTTGGAGATCGATGATATTCGAGCGCGGCCTTTCTCAACTCTTCAGACATAAAAATACTTTTCCTGGGTTAACGATTACAGTTCGGCACCACCAATACGGGAAGGTGGCTGACTTGTGTGACGTGGCGAACTGTTGATCCTAACAGACCACTGCGAATAAAACCTTTACTGCAACTGCCAATGACGATTACATCGGCGTTATGTTTTTCTGCCTCTTGCGGAATGCGGTCTGCAGGATGGCCGGTAGTAACCAGGATTTCCCTTACCATAGAGTTCTTTTTTTCACAAAGCTCCATCTCTTCATGACAAAAGCTTTCCAACCGTTCCTTCATTTTTTTGAGGACCTTCTTCATGCCCTCATGTTCAAGTTTTTCCAACTTTTTTCCTGGTAGATAGGTGGAAAGTACAGCTTCACCTGTACTCCCAAGAGGTTCCAATACATGCAACATGATGATCTCTGCATTGTAACTCTGGGCCAAACTGATAGCCTGTCTAAAAACCGGGCGCATATGTCGACCCATATCGGTGGCATAAAGTATGGTTTTGATCTCAGGTATTGAACTCATTTATATATGCCTCACTTATAACCTTTCATCTGATCGATAAAATCAGGAAGGAATAGGGAAATCTGCGGAATATAGGTAATCATCATCAAGAAGATTAGCAACAGACCTAGCCAGGGGAGTGCTGCACGTATAACCCAACCGATCGAATTTCCAGTAATACCTGCCGTAACAAACAGATTCAGTCCCACAGGCGGTGTCAACATACCAATCTCCATGTTTACAACCATGATGATGCCAAGATGAATGGGGTCTATACCCAGCTGAGTGGCTATTGGAAACAGAATAGGTGCCATGATCAACAATACAGCCGAAGGCTCCATGAAGTTACCGGCAGCAAGCAATAGCAGATTCATTACAATCAGAAACATCCATGGATCCAATCCCCAACCCACAATGGTATCTGCAATAGCATGTGGAATGCGCTCAGTGGTTAAAACATGGGCAAACAACATTGCGTTGGCGATGATGAACAGCAGCATAATACTGACTTTTGCAGCATCCAGTACGGTATGCCTGACCTCTTCATCGATGAAGGCTTTTGGCAGTGCCACCACTGACTGAGTCAGATTGCGCATCAACATACCGACACCATGTTCACCATCATGGCGCCAGGGTTTACCTTTCAAAGGTCCCATGTCCCGATAACCAAACACTGAGACTAGGAAGGCATAAACAGCAGATACTGCTGCTGCCTCAGTAGGACTGGCGATACCACCATAAATCGAACCCAACACGATCACTATCAACATCAGACCACCAGAGGCGATCAAACCGGATTTCATCAGCGCTTTTATACCCGGCCAGGGTTGCGAAGGTAGATTCATAATCCGAGCAGCTATGTAAATAGCTACCATCAACAGAAATCCCATCATCAACCCAGGAATGAAGCCAGCCATGAACATTTTTGCGGCAGAGACCTCAGTTGCCGCTGAATAGACCAGCATAACAATTGATGGTGGAATCAAAATACCCAAGGTACCCGCATTTGCGATAACTCCGGCAGCAAAGGATTCTGGATACCCCGATCGCACCATCCCGGCTATCACGATAGTACCAATTGCAGCCACAGTGGCCGGCGAAGAACCAGATACCGCAGCAAACAACATACAGGCCATAACTGATGCCATCGCCAATCCACCGCGAATGTGTCCAACACAATCGACAGCGAAATTGATTAAACGCTTCGCCACCCCACCAGTTGAAAGAAATGCCGATGATAAGATAAAGAATGGAATCGCTAACAAAGTATAGTGTTCAGAAAGTGCTTCCATCAGTTTTAGTGCAACTGATGCCAACGAGTCATTGGAAAAAAACAGAATTGTGGCGATGCTTGACATACCCAAAGCCACCGCGATCGGCATACCGATCAACATACAAATGAATAGCAGAAGAAACAGTGTTGCTGTCGCCATTATTTCATTCTCCCATTCAGATCTTGCTGTTCAGCGGCAAGCTCTTCAGCCAACTGCATGCTCTCTTCCGCTTCGTTGGTATGGGAGAATCCCATTGCCTCACCTTTAGCGACACGCCATAGCAGTTGTAGTAATCGCACAGAGAAAAAAACCAATCCAATAATTAGAATACTATGGGCGACCCAGGTCTCCACCGGGATATCCTCAAGCTCTATACCGATCTTTCTCATCTTATAGAGATAGATCCAGGAACCATATAAAAACAGGCCACAGTAGACAAGGCTGAGCAGGACTGCGATAAGAGAAACGAATCGATGGATTGAATCGGGAAGTGTCTTGACGAAGGCATCCACTCCAATGTGAGCACCAACCTTCAATCCGTAAGAGATACCAAAGAGTACAAACCAGGCAGAGAGAAGTAGAGTGAGTTCCTGAGCCCAAAGTAAGCCTGTATTAAATATAAAACGTAGCACCACTTCAAGAAAAACCAATAGGGTCATTGCAACCAGCAGTAGAGAGATAATCCCCTCTTCCGCTTTATTCAGTATTTGCTTAAGCATCAAGATTCTCCTCTGACCTCCGTAGTGCCATATCGTACGGCAATCTTGGAAATCCCTATCCTGCCCGGACTTGTGATTGTTATTAGTTGCTGATTTCAACCGGGCATGAAAACCCGATTGAAATCAGTAGGCTTGTGTAATGTCTTATATTGTAAATATAGACCTGGCGGCTTGTAAGGCTGACGCCCATCACCACCCGCTCAACATCCACTCAGTTAAAGGCGCTCTAAATACTGAGTTATATTTTGCAGTTGATGAACTGGCACGATTATTGGCCATCAAACAACTGGTCACATCACACAAGTGTAGTCGAGGGTTACATATTGTTTGAGTTATAAGCTGCGTCGATCAGGTCTTTACCGATTTCATCCTCAAACTCTTTCCAAACAGGCTTCATTATTTCAACCCATTGGGCACGCTCTTCAGCGCTGAGTGTAATCAGTTTACTCCGTCCGGAGTCAATGATCTTCTGACGGTCATCCACACCCTTCTGTTCGGCAACCGAGTTACCAAATACAATAGCTTCGTCCAGCGCTTTTTTGACTTCACCACGAATATCATCAGGCAGATCCATCCAGAATTCGGTGGAAGTTACCACCATGTAGTCGAGTAGACCGTGATTGGACTCAGTAATATAGGGCTGTACTTCAAAGAACTTTTTGGAATAGATGTTGGACCAGGTATTTTCCTGACCATCAATCGCCTTGGTCTGCAACAGGGTAAAGACTTCTGAGAATGGCTTTTTCAAAGGTGTCGCATCAACCGCTTTGAATTGAGCTGCTAATACATCAGAAGTCATGATACGGAATTTTTGTCCCGAGGCATCTGCTGGAACATGGATAGGTTTACTGGAAGAGAGCTGTTTCATACCATTGTGGATATAGCCCAAACCCGTTAAACCCTTTTTCTTAATGGAGCTTAATAATTTTATCCCAGCTTCACTTTTTTGAAAGCGTTCGACTGCCTGCATGTCTTTAAACAGGAAGGGTAAATCAAAAAGCTGAAGTGAACGGGTAAAGCTCTCAAATTTTGACAAGGCTGGCGCCGCCAACTGCACATCACCCAGCAGCATAGCTTGCAGAACCTTATTATCGCCAAACAGCTGGGAGTTGGGGTAGACCTCAACAACCACTTTGCCGGCAAGACGTTCTGCTACCAGATCCTTGAATTTATTGGCCATCTGACCCTTCGGTGTATTTTCAGCCACCACATGTGAAAACTTGATCACAATAGGTGCAGCTGACAGGGGCCCCGCCAGCAATGTAGCCACCAATGCAAATAGAATACAGGCTCTTCTCATGATGATCCTCCGGAAAGAAATCTTAAATTATTTTGGATAACCCGAAATCAACGGATTGGGGTCAGAGTGAGCAAAAAAGAGGCCAACTGTTGAGAAAACCGTGAATGCCAGAGCAGCAACCGAGTGAATCGGAGTGGATTAATAGGAAAGATAGCCAAAATCGGCGGATTTCCGCCAGTTTTGGCTAACAGGACGGGGTATATTCACACATTCCGAAAGTGAGATCAGCGGTCGACGGTGTCCTTCCATGACACATCCCAGGGGCTGTTGAGCCAGCGACTCGCTCTATCGGAAAATCCGTCGGAGTTGGACGGCTCAGGCACAGCAGTGATCTCAATACTCTCCTCTACCGCAACCTCATCAACACCAACAATCTCTTCAGATTCAGTCACAAAACTGAGTTTATTCAGAGAGGCTCCAGACGTAAGGAGTTGTTTATCCTTGTCGAGATTGGAGATAACCCCTTTAAGTATCTCTTTCATTTCATCCGGATAAACAGGGTTGGCCAACATACTTTCGACATCCGCTTTCATCTCATCAATTTTCTGTCCCGCCTTATCCCGCTGTTGTTTTTCCTGCTTATCAAGTTCACCAATCTGATTCTTGATCACTTCAGGAGAGACAGGAACAGGAGAGCCAGGGGTAGGCACACCTCTTTTGCGCAGTAAAACCCGCATCGATACAGCGGTCTGAGAGGTACGCTTGAACTCATCGAGAAGATCCAGGGGGTTAGGCTCCTCATCATCACTCGAGAGGGAGATGAATTCGATATTCTCATCCTGCGAATAATCCAAGCCTGAATAGTGCAGTATCTTTTCCAGCTGACTCTTAATCAGGGTTTCCAGGTTGTTGAAATAGCCCTGAATCTGCTTAACCGGCAGGTTGCGAAGACTTTCGCTCAAGGAGCTGAAGAGATTCAGTGCACTCTCTGGTAGATCCTTGGAGGGGACACCCAGCACCAATACAGCATTGAGACTCTCCTGCATGCCCTCAATGGCATTGGTGATCTCGACAATCTGTTGAAGAATTTTTCTCTTGCCTTCCAATTTGGCAATATCATCCTGCATGCTCTCATTGAGTGGATCGTTTAAAGGCATTGCTACTCCTTATGATTTTTACTTGCAGAGCTGCACGAAACTTGAGGATCAATTTGATTCATAAAAAATAGTATTTTTTAGTAAATTTGTGAATTCTTGACATGGCACAGCTGCTGGCCTCTCTCTATTAGAATGTAGCGGCAAAAATGCACGCCTCTTGAATGAAATAAATTCCCAAGTGCCCTATATATTGTGGGGTATTTGATGCACTCAGTGTTTAATTTCACAGTTGATGAATCAAGTTTTCCTGCATCTGCGATTGAACGATTAATGTAAGGTCACCGGGTTCATAGAAGTGTGATGGTGTAGGGTGCAGCCTGCCGCACCATGTCCGACTGAAACGAAAACACCTGACAATTCAGACTGTAGAGACTACTGGTAGTGAACAAAGTATCTGAGGTTCCTCGAGAATCAACACCCGATGGTGCGGCAGGCCGCACCCTACATCGCTGGGATATATTATGGAGAGTAGTGGTAATCGACAGGAATGAGGTGATCAGCGAAGTCTGACCACAAATTCCCAGGAGCTTTCTGAAAGTCTTTTTTTAAAAACTACTCTGTATCAACAGCACGGATTATCCGTGCAAGATCCTGTGCAAATGCCTGAGCGACTTGGCGCCTGCCTAGCTCATTCAAATGGCCACCATCCGAGGTATAGTTTCCAATCAGGGCGTAGTAGTCTTCTCCATCCATTCTGAATGATTCCCGTCGGCCGTTGGTATAAGTCGATTGAGCTCGAGCAATGTCGACAACCCGAGTATCCCCATAAGTATCAAGCAGAAGTTGGTTAAACTCATTACGTTTGCGGTTATCCAGCTTGCTATTGTTTGGTCTGCCAAGCATCTCTCTGATCCACACGCCTGCCCCACCAGGACTGTGCCTGAGAGGAGCCGTGGTGTGAATGAAGGTTATGTCAGGGTGTCTTTGAATCAATCCATCCATGGACTTTCTATACTCTGCGAAAAGTTCGGTCACAACAGATTCGCGATTGATGTCGATATAACAGAACTTCAACAATGCATAGTCAATCTTATCTGAGAGTTCCTGATCAATGATACGTTCAAAGTCTTCACACTTTGTCAGCGGTTTTAGATTTTGACCAATCGGCGTATGTACCATGCATCCAGACTGATGCTCTGCAAGATAACTTTCAAGGTCAAGAATAGGGAGATATTGTTGAGATTGCCGAGCAAGTTCCTGCAAGCCGGTGATAATATTCTCACCCACAGACTGATGACCAAAAAATACTCTCGCACTCTTCAGCGTTGCCAAATCCGCTGTAAATTGCTGTGACATATCAGTCTCTCCTTGTTTGGAATCCATCTGGCACCCAGTCAACATGTAGAGGCAGGTTGAGATACAGAGGGTAATCAATATTCTCAATGATACTATTCCGTAACCGTAGCAAGACACCTTCACAAACTATCGTAGGCTTCCAGTAGTAGTTTTTCAGTTGTCTCCCAGTCTATACACTCATCAGTTACTGAAACTCCATATTTCAAGTCAGCTGGATCTTTGGTGATATCTTGTCGCCCGGCATGCAGATGGCTCTCCAGCATCGTACCGAGTATCAGCGCATCTCCTTCATCGGTAGCTCTTGAATGGGCAATCTGTTTGATCAGATCGCGCCATACGATTACTTGGCGCTCATAGTTCTTTCTACTGTTGGCGTGAGAGCAATCGACCATCAACCTAGGTGCCAGACCAGCCTTACGAAGAGATTCAGCTACAGAGAGCACATCCGCAGTGTCGTAGTTTTCACCTTGGCTTCCACCACGCAGTATCAGGTGGGTATCCTCATTGCCCGTAGTAGCGATAATGGATGTCTCCCCCGACTCATTGATACCCAGAAAGGTGTGGGGGTTCGCAGCGGACAACATAGCATCGATGGCAACCTTGATATTGCCATCAGTTGAGTTTTTAAAACCCACAGGCGTTGAAAGACCCGAAGCCATCTGTCGGTGCGTCTGACTCTCAGTGGTTCTTGCGCCAATCGCCACCCAACCCAGCAGGTCGCCGATATACTGGGGCGTGAAGGGTTCCAGAATTTCGCTCGCCGTTCCCAGCCCAAGCTGATTGATATCCAGCAGCAGTTGTCTGGCCAGCTTCAAGCCGCGACTCATGTCGAATGAACCGTTCATCTCAGGATCATTGATCAAACCCTTCCAGCCGATTGTGGTTCGAGGTTTTTCAAAATATACGCGCATTAACACCAGCATCTTGTCACTAAGACTTTCAGCCAGTGGTTTCAGTCGATGCGCATACTCCATCGCTGAATCAGGATCGTGAATAGAACAAGGCCCGACAATCACCAAGGGACGCTCATCCTCCCCAACCAGAATACGATGGATACTCTCCCGAACCCTGACAACATGATCGTATATCTCATCACTGACCGGCATGGCCTCCAGAAGCTCTGATGGTCGAATCAACGGCTGGGCACTGGAGACCCGTAGATTTGAAACTCTTTTTAACAATACAGGTTGGTCTTGGTTCATAATAAACAACTCTCTAACTTAAACCTTGTTTTTTCCTAGACCCCACATCTTCTCCTTATCTCAGAAGAAGTAGGGACGCTGATTCTAAGTATTCCTGTTTACTCTCAATACACAACCATTAAATTTCTAAGCTGTAAATCTGGATCGAGTCAAGCAATCATACTGCTTTGAGCAGAGGACTACTTACAAATTGTGAATTGGTGAAGCATTATTCAACCTTGATTGGTGGGGCATGGCCCCACCCTACACTTTAACTATTTTGTTTGGTGGCGCCATGAACCGCTACACTTTAACTATTTGTTGAGTGGAGCCATGTCCCACTACACTTTAACTATTTTGTTGGGTGGCGCCATGAACCGCTACACTTTAACTATTTGTTGAGTGGAGCCGTGTCCTACTACACTTTAGCTATTTTGTAGGGTGGGGCCATGCCCCACCAAAAAGGCGTGCTACCCAATAGGTATACTTCAGTACCAAAGACTCACCAATCCACTGATAACTGAATTGTTCGGCCATTTTGTGCTCCCTTGATAAGCCCCTCTGCCCGATAGTGTAGATAGGCTTCAATAGCAGTATAACCACTGGCTAAAGATTGCCCCGCATCATCATGATTTGGATCCATGCCGTTAAGTACTTCCCAAGCATCCGCCATACCATCCATATCGCTGTCCTTTTGCCTGCTCTTGTCTGCCAACCCCATGAGAAACCAATCATCATCGGGATTTGACGGCGCCCCTCTTCTCCAACTGCCCGTTCCGGTAATTACCTCACTGATAGTACGACGGGTCACCCTGTCCCGGGGAAATGCACCAGCCAGCGCCAATACCTTCAAATAAGCTTTGGTTGCTTCTTCAGTTTTAACCTCTGCCACAGGAAACTCACTCTCTACCAGGTCACCCTCACGACTGATACCAATTTTAAAAGAGGAGAAAAAGCCTACGTCTCCAGGATGATCAACCTCTCCATAACCTGCCAAGTGGTTTCCATGCAGATAGTATTTTCCATGATCACTAAAATTGTAGAGCGTTATTCGATCAGCACTTGGCCCACGCTTATAATAGTTGCCAACTAGATTAATGCCTGCAGCAGGTTTATGGCCGTCATGCCCCAGCCCCTCTTTAAAGTCGTAGATGACATTGTTACGAAAATCTGCAGGTTTCTCTTTTACATAAGGGGAGAGGGAAGGATTTCTTCTCGAATTATGAGCAAACAGATTATGATGAATAGAGATATTGCCGCTTTGAGGATAGGCACTGAGCAATGCAAAATTATGTGCCACATCTTTGCTGTGCCCTGCCGGATCTGACTCTTCCAGAGTACACCACTGTACAGTGACTTCTGATGAGTGAATGATATCAAGCAGTTCATCATTTCCCCAGGCGAGGGAGAGATGATCGAGTATGAACCGTTCAGACTTGGGGAGTTGAATCACATCCCCGGTATGGCCTTTGACCGGCTTTTGGCGAATACGTAAGAATCGGATTATAAGATCATGCAAACGCTCACCATTTTGTGGTGCGGCAACAATCCGACCCACCAGAGTAATACCGGGGCCAGGGGCACTCTCCCCAGCAATGGTGATATTGGAGTGTTGGATATGCAAATCTCCCCGAATCACTCCAGCAACATCAAATAATACAATTCTCGGTCCTTCAGCTGCTGCTGCAGCTTGCAGACTGCCTGGCCCTTGAGCATTCAGGTTGGTCACTCTGATAACTCGTCCACCTCGTCCACCCACTGATGCCGCGCCAAACCCCTCTGCCCCAGGAAATGCAGCAAGTGGCTTGTCAAAACCAGCGTAAACCGTTGGTGTTATCAACCAAAGCCCAGCCACACTAAATAGGCAGAACAGTACCCCCAACCATCTGCCTGCATTTGATTGAGGTATCTCCATATCGTCTCCTTGGTAACTCATTTAGCAATCTCTGCGACTAATGCACTCAATAGTTTCACAAGATCACGAGTAGTTAATTCAATCTCAAGCCCCCGTTTTCCGGCGCTCACATAGATAGTTGAAAAGTTTTCCGCTGAGGCGTCAACCACAGTTGGCAATTGTCGCTTTTGTCCCAATGGACTTACGCCACCCAGAACATAGCCACTGCTTCGTTCCACCGCTCGTGCATCAGCCATGCTAACCTTTTTGACTGCCAGAACTTTTGCCAGAAGTTTAAGATCAAGTTTCGATGAGACGGGCACCACGCCAACTGCCAATCCCTTCCCTTCCAGGGAAACCACAAGCGTTTTAAATACCTGAGCAGCAGGCAAATTGAGCTTTTCCACCGCTTCCATGCCAAAGGATTGATGCTTCGGATCATGGTCATAACTATGGGTGGAGTAGGAAATCCCAGCGCGCTTGGCCATCTCGATAGCCGGTGTCATCAATCATCTCCCGTGGTATACCCAACTACCTGGTGGGTGATATACATAATCAATAGGACTGCAGCGCCAAAAAGATAGAGACCAGTATGTATCTCGATCTGGGCCACCACCCCCAGCTTTACAGTCACGATCATAACTGCCACCACCATGACATCCAACATAGCCCAGCGGCCGAAGTCATGCATCCATTTAAGCCAGCGAGCAAAATGGGGCGATTCAATCTGGCGACTGCGCAACAGCAGAAATAAAAATACTATTTTAAATAGTGGTAACAAAACACTGAACAGACCCACTACGCCAAACAGAAACCAGTGCTCCCGTTTAAACAACTCCACAACACCGGAAATGACAGAGAAGGAGTTGGCAATGAATAGAAATTTGGTCAGGGTCAACATCGGCAACCAAAGACCGGCAATCAACAATCCACCTGATAGAGCCAGCAGGATCATCAGACGCCTGGCCACTTCCAATGGAATCTGAATCTCCTGGTTTTTTGTTTCAAGCTGCATTTTGTTGATAACCAGGCGTCATAGCATTGATAAAACAGATCATCGGCATGCAATAGTTGGAATAATCAGCAGTGAGTGGCTCAGCTGGATAGCCTTGATTCGGTATCGAGGAACTACATGTTGCAAATCTGTAGAAATGAGTTTTAAACAGGGCAACAGTCATCTTCAAAAAAAATTGTGGTCACTTCTATCCCTACTGGTAAATCTGGCCGTTATGCCTGATCCACCCCCCTTCATGCCGCCCCTGTGGATCATGGTGAGTCCAGTGGACTACTCCGCCCTTTTCATTCCATTCGTAGACGCCGTGAATCTGAAGCCGGTCACCCACCTCGATACTATTTATACGAGGCGCTAAATCGATATTGTGGGCCACTAAAAGAGTACGCCCTGAGTCGACCCGAATAATAAAACGTTGGTGACGACTACCCTTTCGATCATCGGGCAGCAACTTTTTCACCCTGCCCTCAAGGGTAAGCTGCAGATCCTGAGCCTGCGTCTTAAACGCCAACTCGATCTGATCCTGGGTAGAGGTTTGTCCTGACTCAGAAACCGTAGGAGTAACAACATCATTTGGGGACCATAACCCAACATAGCCCGCAGCGAGTAGCAGCAGCAGGGCTGAAATTTTCTTCAATAAGGACACGCGTAATACTCACCCATTGGTCGTTTGTTCTCCAGAGGGAGGTCTATTAATTTACCCGTTGGCCAGTGATATAGCGACCACCATCAAAGGCACTAAAGAACTCTTGTAATAGCGGGTTTTCAATCGGCTCAACCACAGGATCGTGAGTCAGGTTGCGTTCGGCCACATAGGTCTCATCGCTGGAGCCATGCACCAGCACCCGATACCAGGGCATATCCTTAGGGGGTTTAGATTTGGCCACTTGTTCATACCATTCATCTGAATGCATGAACACAGGATCAATATCCACCACAACTCCGCGATAGTTAAAAAGACGATGATGCACCAGATCACCCACTCCATACTTTGCATGACCCGTCTGGATTTCAGAGTTTGACAAGAGCGACTCCTGATTGATGATATTTCACTTCATATTACCTATAAAATTGAGCTTGAGCCATTGCTGACTTTTTACAAACACAGCGGCAAATATGCTCCTGTTCAGTGACACTGTAGCGAACCTGAATTAATCAGCGACTCCCTAACAAATTGATTATCTGACGCTTTATGGCAACTATTAAGCAAGGCCCACTCTTGATATGATCGCGCATTGCTTTTTTTGGGGGCGTTTTTAGCATGATACTGGCTAATTTTTATACAACAGAAAACGATCGTGTCACCTTTACACGGGATCAAGCAAGTCATTTTGCAAAGGATATTGCTAATGATTTCAACCCATTACACAACGCAGACGCAAAAATGTTCTGCGTGCCTGGAGACTTGCTATTCGCAGTTGCTGTTGATCATTTCGGCTTGAGTCAAAAGATGTGCTTCCATTTTTCAGGTATGGTTACCGATCATAAGCTGATCTTTTCCGATAACGGCTCCTCAAAAATTGACATCATTGACGACGACGGTAAAAAATTCCTGGCTATTCAGAGAGATGGAGAGATCAGTCGCGACCACTCCTTGATCAGTAAACTCACCGAGAGCTATGTCGCCTTTTCTGGTAAGACTTTCCCTCACCTGCTGGTACCCTTGATGGCACAACAGAATGTCATGATCAATCCTGGCAGACCCCTGGTCATGTACCAGAGCATGGAGATAACACTCGACCATCTCGAAGAGATGCATGAACCAATTTTGGAGCCCACCAGTTCCAATCTCGAAGTCCAGGGCAAAAAAGCCATGGCAAAACTTGACTTTCATATCATGGAGCAGGGTCAGGAAGTAGGCCATGGTACCAAATTCATGGCGCTGCGCGGTTTACAAGCATACCAGGAAGAAGGCATGCGACAGGTAGTGGATAGCTACAATAGCTATAAAGAGGCTTACTCTTTATAGGTCATCCTTCAGAGATGATTTTCAAGGGCTCAAAAAACATGAGCCTTTTGTCAGGACAATCCAGCCACCGATATTTCCAATATCATAACTGCTATTTGTAGTGGCTCTTGTCCAAGCCATATTTTTGCATCTTGTCGTACAGTGTCTTGCGGGGTATGCCAAGCACTTCCATAGTGTTTTTCAAGTTGCCTTTCTGTATTTCAAGTTGCTGTTTGATCAGACTCTTCTCGAAACAGTCAACTTGCTGGGGCAATGTAATGGCGGATTCATTATCCACCTGCTGCATCAGAATCGTTAGATCGTATCCGACATTCTCCCCCAGCAATACATAGCGATCAGCGATATTGCACAGTTCTCGCACATTTCCTGGCCAGGGATGAGTCAACAACACCCTAATCTGCTCACTGTTGGGTGGTGGTACTTCACGTCGATACCTGGCGCCCGCCATCAACAGAAAATGTTGAAACAGCAATGGGATATCTTCGCGACGATCACGCAGAGGGGGAATCTCCAAAGTCACCACATTCAGCCGATAGTAGAGATCCTCGCGAAATTCACCTCTTTCCCCAGCTGCCTTCAAATCAATTTTAGTGGCCGCCACCACACGCAGATCGAGAGGAACCAAGGTATTAGAACCCAAACGCTCGATTGCCCGCTCCTGTAAAACCCGTAACAGATGTACCTGTACCGGTGTCGGCATACTTTCGATTTCATCCAGAAAAAGTGTGCCGTGATTGGCATGTTCGAAACGCCCAACACGCCGTCCCTTGGCACCGGTAAATGCGCCGGGCTCATGTCCAAACAGCTCACTCTCGATAAGATTGTCAGGTACTGCACCGCAATTCACAGCTACGAAATTATACTCCCGCCGGCGACTGTGTTCGTGTAGAGAACGACAGACCAACTCCTTACCTGTTCCTGTCTCTCCCAACAACAGAATATCTGCATCAGTATCAGCAATCTGAGCTATTGTTGAGCGTAAGCGCTGCATGGCCGGTGATCGTCCGATGATCCGGGGGCCTGGCACATTGTTCTGAGCATCCAATTCATTGCGCAACGAACGGTTTTCCAATGTCAGCGCCCGTTTCTCCATCGCCCGCTTGACTGTCTCGATAAGCAATTCTGCGCCAAAGGGCTTCTCGATAAAGTCGTAAGCCCCGTCACGGATCGCCTTTACCGCCATCGCAATATCCCCATGACCGGAGATTAAGATTACAGGCAGGTCACGGTCTATCGCCTGCGCCTTGAGCAGGAACTCGATACCATCCATGCCCGGCATCTTGATGTCACAAATCACCACTCCGGGCCAGTCATAGGAGAGCAATGGCAATGCCCGATCGGAACGCTCCAGGGCATTTACCTCAAAGCCAGCCAACTGTAGTGTCTGAGTGTTGGCTATGCGTATGTGTTTCTCATCATCAATAAAAATGACAGGGGGCTTGCTCGACATATATCAGTTCAATCCTCAGGTCCGATAAAACCATCTGCTTTCATATCCACCAGGGGTAGCTGTAGGGTAAACAGAGCGCCAGCCCGGTGGCTGTTCCGGGCGGAGAGTGTACCACCCATGCTTTCGATAATGTGATGTGAGATGGAGAGCCCCAAACCAAGTCCACTCTCCTTGGTAGTGAAGAAGGGGTCGAAAATTCTTGCAAGATGATCCGCAGGTATCCCTGGTCCGTTATCCAATATATCGATCTGCAAGCTGCCATCCCGCCTCGCCATTTCAATGGAGACCCAACGGTTATCCTGGTTTTCCATTGCATTGGCCGCATTACCGATCAGATTCACAAGTACCTGCTCCAAACGCACCGGATCGGCCATCACCATAGGGTCCTGTTTGGCGAGTGCAATCTGTATCTCCGTCCCGGATTTACGTAACTGAGGTTGTAGAATACGCTTACTCGACTCTATGACATTATGCAGTGAAACCGGTCGCCTGGATCCATCTGTTTTTCGAGCAAACAGCTTCAGCTGTGAGCTTATCTGGGTCATGGTTTCGATCAGTTCCGATATCTGTTCCAGATTCCAGCTCACATCGGCACAGCGCTCCTGTTCAAGTAGCTTCCGTGCATTGTCCGTATAGGTGCGGATTGCCGCCAAAGGCTGATTCACTTCATGACTGATACTGGCAGACATCTGACCGAGCATTGCAAGCTTGGCTGCCTGAATCAACTCATCACGGGTCTCTCTTAAAGCCTCTTCAGTACGCCTTCGTTCCTCGATCTCCTGATGCAGATCCACAGTTCGCTCTTGAACTCTCTGTTCCAGTCGATCACGGGCCTCCCGCAGTGACTGGTTTGCCTCTGCCTCATAGGCTGCACGTTCCCTGTTTCTTCTTAACCGCAGCTGTATTAACACCCCGATCAGCAACAGAACTGTGAATGCAAAACTGGTGGCACCCATAGCATGCAAGACCTCCTGCTTGACCTTTTTCAACGGGATAAGCAGATGGATGTGCCAACCGGCATCCGACATCGATTGTTTGAGCATCAAATAAGAGTTGACCCGCTTATCTTCGCCTTTTATATCGATTCTTTGTGTAGCATTTTCCAATTGCTCCTGGTAGACCACCTCCAGTGTCTCCACCTCAGCACCAGAGTAGCGTCGACTTTCACGGATACGCTCCCTTTCAGCATCCGAGAGTGGTGAGAGGCTTTGAAAACGCCATCTCGGTCGGGTTGTGATAAAAATAACACCCTCTGGATCGGTAACAATCACTTCGGTTTCCCGTCCCTGCCACTGCTTCTCAATATTACTCAGATCAATTTTGATCACTACAGTACCCAGAATGCCGCCGTCGTGACGCACTGGATAGGCAAAATAGTACCCCCGCCTGCCAGAAGTTGTTCCCAGGGCATAGTACCGCCCAAGCTGACCCTGCATCGCCTGTTTAAAATAGGGTCGATAGCTGAAGTTGCGACCGACGAAGGGCTTCTCTGACTGCCAATTGCTGGCAGCAATTGTTAATCCCTCTTGATCCATCAAGTAGGTGTCAGAGGCGCTGGTTATGTTATTGATTGTCTCCAGGTAACGATTCAGAGCATTAATTCGCTCTCGATCCCCTGGCCGTTTAAGCAACTCAACCAAACGTGCATTGGTGGAAAGCAACTCTGGCAGGAATTCATATTTTTCCAGCTGAGCCTGCAGATAGTTGACATAGATGTTGAGCTGACGCTCGCCGGAGAGTGAGGTCTCATTCTGAGCACGGGCGCGAACAAAACTGCTGACCTGTAGCAGCATTACCAGGTAAATCATCGCAACCAGAAGCACGATAATCCATTTTCTGCTCAGCATAAGCTCCCATCGAGTGGAGGATTTGAGTGATGTTTCCACAACGGATAACCATCGCCTGATGTGCGTCCAAAACTGATTCTATATTATCAGTAGCTGAGCACTGTGGATAATCAGGTATTTCTCAATGGGTTTGGCAACTTTACACGAGTCAAACTCAATAGGAGCAACCTGAATGAATCACATTTAATTCTCACGCAAAGAGAGAAAGGGAAATGTCAGTGAACAGATAACCCATTATGGGTCGGATAAGCGCAGTGCATCCGGCAATCCTATGTAAATGTCGGATGGCGCTACGCTTATCCGACCTACGATGCTGACCTGTGTGGTTCACTGGTGATGGGAATTGGGTGGCAGCGGGTATCAGCCACACCCCGGCACACGAATCCACTGCTGCCGCTGCTCCCTTCCGGGCCTGACGGGGTTCACAGCTTATCGTTGCGGGGGGACCGATACCAACCGCCATAAAAGGTGAGACGGGGGATTATACCGATAAATCGTATCCATAAAAGGTTTAATGAGGAGAAGTTTAGCGCTACCGTACCCTCAAACATGCAGAATCTGTAAACCCGGCATCATTGAGCAGAGGGCTTAACCCTGAGAAAACATTCTCTAGCAGAATCGGCTGAGCCAGGTCATTGGGATGAATACCATCGTTTTGCATCAGAGACATATCCAATGCTACCCCTTCGAGAAAGAAAGGTACCAAGGGAACCGATTCCGCTTCGGAGACGTCATAGTAGACTTGATGGAAGGCTTTGGTGAATTCAGGGCCATAGTTGGCAGGTAGACGAACGCCCAATAACAGAACCGCTGCCCCGGCCTGCTTGGATAATCTGACCATCTGTCGCAGATTGTCGCGCATCTCGCGACTCGCGATGCCACGCAGACCGTCGTTACCTCCGAGCTCGATAATCACAATGATCGGCTGGTGTTTTTCCAACAATGCGGGTAAGCGGCTGCGACCACCTTGGCTGGTGTCACCACTGACACTGGCATTGATCACTTGAAAAGGGCCACAATGAGCATTCAACTGATGCGTCAGAAGATTCACCCAGCGGGACTCTGTAGTTACCCCATAACCGGCACTAAGACTATCACCGACCACCATCAATTTAGTCTCTGCCAAACAGAAAACCGGCAAACAAGTCAGATATAAGTGTAACCATACCCGTAGGACTTTTTTCATGTTGCAGACATCTCCCAATCCTCATCCTGTGACCGCCAAAGGCCTGATGAAGTTCGTTGAAACTTCCCAAGGCAGGCTCGATATTCTGCATCAGATCGACTTGGAAGTCGCATCCGGTGAAGCGGTAGCGATCCTAGGAGCATCCGGCTCAGGCAAATCGACTCTGCTGGGTCTGTTGGCTGGACTGGATGAAGCTTCAGGTGGAGATGTCAGTCTGTTTGGCACCCCACTGGGCGGACTTGACGAAGATGGCCGTGCTGCCTTGCGCGCAGGTCAGGTTGGCTTTGTGTTTCAATCTTTTCAGCTGCTCAGTGGCATGACCGCCCTGGAAAATGTCATGCTTCCTCTGGAACTTGCTGGACAGGGATCAGCAGAAGAGGCGGCAAAGGAGGCCTTGTCGCGAGCCGGGCTTGCTCAACGCCTTACCCACTACCCTTCACAACTTTCTGGAGGCGAACAACAGCGTGTAGCTCTGGCCAGAGCCTTTGCGCCCAGCCCGAAAGTACTGTTTGCCGATGAACCTACCGCCAACCTGGATGCCCATACCGGAGAAAAGGTGGCTGAGCTGTTGTTTGAACTTCAGCATCAAAGCGACACGGTACTGATCCTGGTCACCCACGATGAGATGCTGGCGCAACGCTGCGATCGGCGACTCTATCTTCGAGAGGGCCGCCTGGAGACAGTTCGATGAATCCCCTCCAGCTGGCTTTGAAACTGTTACGTCGTGATTGGCGTGCAGGGGAGTTGCGGCTGCTGGCCACCGCCCTGGTAATCGCTGTCGCCTCAGTTACAGCTGTGGGCTTTTTTACCGATCGCATCGAACGTGCCATGGCCCGTCAGGCGACAGAAGTTCTGGCTGCAGATCTCAGAATAGAGAGCAACAAACCCGTTGATGATGCGCTCAGAGTAGAGGCAGAAACACGTCAGCTGCAACTGGCTACAACCCTGACTTTTCCAAGCGTTGTTCTGAACAGCGGCAATACCCAGCTGGTTCAGGTCAAATCGGTCTCGGAAAACTACCCTCTGCGCGGAAAACTGCAGATCAGAGATCAGATCAATGGAGAGACACACTACGCCAATGGCTTGCCAAACACCGGAGAAGCCTGGCTCGAAGAGCGACTGCTGCCATTGTTAGAACTACAGATTGGTGATCACTTCAAGCTGGGCAAGCTTGAGTTCACGGTGACACGTATCATTACCTACGAACCCGACAGATCCGCCAACCTATTTCAGTTGGCCCCCAGA
Source organism: Candidatus Thiodiazotropha sp. DIVDIV (assembly GCA_040506275.1). Taxonomy (GTDB): domain Bacteria; phylum Pseudomonadota; class Gammaproteobacteria; order Chromatiales; family Chromatiaceae; genus Thiodiazotropha. The sequence continues at coordinate 61,136 of JBEVXD010000001.1, read as the reverse complement.
GTCATGATCAGTCAACAGGATGTGGCTGCGACGGGACTGCTGGGACCAGCCAGCCGGGTCCGACACAATCTTTTAGTCGCCGGCGCCCCAACCCAGCTTAGTGAATACCGGGAGTGGGTGGATGCCCAGAATCTCTCAGGTATTCAAGTGCAGGATATCCGCGCCGCCCGTCCTGAGTTGCGATCTGCCCTCGACCAGGGCGGACGCTTCCTGCGACTGGCTGCTGCCACCGCGATACTGCTCTGTGTGGTTGCGGTGGCCCTCTCCAGTCGACGCTTCGTTGAGCGACAAGCGGATACCAGTGCCCTGCTACGGTGTCTGGGGGCTAAACGCCAACAGGTTCTGCAGATCTTCGTGATCCGCTTGCTGGGGCTGGGGCTGATCGCCAGTCTTATCGGCAGCTTGCTGGGACTGGCCGCGCAAAGTGTATTAGTGGAACTGGTCGGACACTGGTTCACTCACCAGATACCGGCACCCTCTGCCTGGCCACTCTTGTCCGGTCTTGCTACAGGTGTGCTGGTGTTGATCGGATTCTCTCTTCCCACAGTGACCCGCTTAGCGGAAGTACCACCATTGCGTGTCTTCCGACGTCACCTGGGCGCACCGCCTATCAGCTACCTGTTCTTTGTTTCCGCTGCAGTTGTCGCCTTGGCCATCCTGCTGATCTGGCAGATCGGCGACGACCAGCTGGCTTTCAAACTGATAGGCGGGCTACTGGCCGGGCTACTGCTATTGTTGCTGATCTCAAGGTTGCTGGTCACCCTCCTCACCCCGCTACGCACCCGGACCGTCGGGTCCTGGCGTTATGGCCTGGCCAGCCTCTCTCGAAACCCCACCACCACCAGCATTCAGCTCAGCGGCTTTGGACTGGGTATGACCGTACTGCTGGTGCTGGCCCTGGTAAGGATCGACTTACTGAGCAGCTGGCGGGAGGCCCTGCCGGATAACAGTCCCAACCAGTTTCTGATCAACATACAACCGGATCAGGTGGATGGGGTCGACGATCATCTCCATCGCAGTGGCATCTCTTCAGCTGGACTCTATCCAATGATGCGGGGGCGACTGATCAGCATCAATGGCAAACCTGTCTCTGCTGATGACTACCCTTCACCAAGAGCACAACGTCTGGCTACCCGGGATTTCAATCTCAGTCAGGCCACCCGTATGCAAACCGACAACAAGATAGTTGCCGGCAGTTGGTGGTCGGAAGCAGACTGGGGTGAATCCTGGTTCTCTGTCGAGGAGGGTATTGCCAATACCCTCGGCATACCTATCGGGGCCACCCTGGTATTCGAGGTTGCCGGTCAACAAGTCACAGGCAAAGTGGACAATCTCAGGTCAGTGAAATGGGACTCCTTTAACGTCAACTTTTTTGTGGTGGGTACACCAGGATTGATGCGGGATCTGCCAGCGACCTATATCACCAGCTTCCATCTACCGGATGAGAAGCGTCAACTGCTGCATGAGCTGATTCAAAACTATCCTAGTATTACCGCTCTTGATGTCACTGCACTGATGAAGCAGGTGCGTGGCATCATGGACCGGGGCGCCATGGCGGTGGAATCGGTGTTTCTGTTTACCTTGGCGGCCGGCCTGATTGTGCTCTACGCAGGCATACAGGCGAGTCATGAGCAACGGGTACAGGAGACAGCCATCCTGCGAACCCTGGGACTTAGCCGAAAACAGCTGATCCTATCCATCACCCTGGAGTTCGCCCTGTTGGGTGGCCTTGCAGGATTGATCTCTGCCGGACTCGCCAGTGTCATTGGATACAGCCTCTCCACCGGTGTGTTCAATCTACCCTGGCACTTTAATCCCCTGCTTTGGCTGTTGGCAGTTGTAGGTGGGGCAATGGGTATAGGCGCCGCCGGTACCATGGCCAGCTGGTCACTTTTTAATACGCCACCAATTCTTGTTTTACGAAGGGCATGAGTTAGTAATCTGCTGGAATCTTTTAGTGACTTAACACTACGATTGCCGCGATAATTTTTTTTAATTTGATAATTTGGGACAGAAGGCAAGTTGCGTAAAACAAAAACCTAGAGAGTATCGAGAAAAAATTTTAGGCAATGTCTGATTTTTTCATGCTACCTGAACAATAATAACTTGTATCAACAATAGTTGACCCAGAGATTTAAAGTACTTCAGGTACACCCAAATAAGTCGTGGGTACCCCGGACCTACCACCTATTAAAAATCGAGTAAAAAAAATTGGGATACCCAACAAATCCCTAGAATTTCAAATCATGAATTCCCCTAATTCATCGCAGCAGAAAGGCCAAGTGATAGATCATGAGACAGAAGATACTGACGTCATTCCTCATCGGTTTTATTGCTGGTTTGATAGATATTACACCTGGTTTAATTCAAGGAGTGGATTCGTATATTACTTTCACAGGACTTTCATTTTGGGTGGTAATGGGCCCAACGATCGCCTTTATATCACTTCCCATGAAAGACTGGTTGAAAGGGATAGTTGTCGCTTCTCTACTTGCGATACCTGGCACAATCATTATGTCAGAGATTGATCCAGATACAGTTATCCCGATGATAGTTGTGACAATCGCTCTAGGAAGTCTGGTTGGTTTTCTGACGGGCAAATACGCAAGATAGGAGGATGTTTATACTATCTTTCAAGCGTTGAATAATAGGGTATGAAGATAAATATAGGATAAGGTGACCATTTCCATGAGTTTGGATATGAACTGGCAGATGCAAACTGCAAACATGGACAGCCATCATTTTTGTCCCAGAATTATTTAGTTATCAATATCAGATAGTCATAACGTCCGAATGACTATCACGGTACTTAAGCTGCGGCTTGCCCCATAGAAAACACAACTTACCGGGACGGTGGGGTTCTGCCCCACCGAGTCCTAGGCTATCTTCTCTCCCTGATTCACTGACTGAGTTTGACCAGGAAACGCTTGATGCTGGTGATGACCTCGTCATTCTGTAGGATGCGCATGTGGCCTAGCCCTCTGGTTATCTGGAGTTCACTGTCCGCCCAGGCGGCGTGTACCGCTCTGCCGTTGGAGACCGGGATATATCGGTCCCGCGAGTCATGAATGATCAAACCTGGAATATCGGCAGCACGGACCCATTCCTGCATAGATAACCTAGACCACATGTCTTCGCCAAAACGCAGCTCAAGACGGCGCCTTACCTGATTGACTACCGCAGTGTTCATTCCCAGCAGTTTAGTAAACTGCTGCAATAGGGTGGTGACATCCTTGGGTGGTGAAATACAGACCACAGAGCCCGCACGGGCACCGTTTGCGATTGCGTGCAGTGCGCACATGCCGCCAAAGGAGTGGGCGACTACTGCCGTATGTTCCCCGGACTCTTGCAGCATTTGAGTGATAAAGCCGCTGATTTCAAGGATGTCTGTACTTTTACCTGAAGATTGACCATGTCCAGGTGCATCAAATGCGGTGACCTGGAAGCCCTGACCCACCAGCGTCTCCACCAGCAAGGCCATCTGCCCGGCATTGCCGTTCCACCCGTGAGTCAGCAGTACAGGCGCACCCTCTCCCCATCGATAGATACAGACTGACTTAGTGCCAAATCTTCTGACTTCAGTCCTGGCCCGCTCCAACACCCGTTGCTCCTCAACTGTCACGGAACGATGCTGGGTGCGATACCAGAAGAGTGTGGCCAACCGTCCGGCCAGATAGGGAGATACCCGCGTCAGGGCGGAGAAGGCAAATTGAATCGGTGTGCGCTTAAGCATGATTTTGCGCTTGCACGGTGCGGATATGGCTTGTGTGGTCGATAGGGGCATCTTCGTTCTCCTCATGGCAGATTGCCGGTGTTGAAAAAAATATAGCCCTGGACTAGGGTGTTAGTAAGAGTCATAAATGACATCTTTAATGCCATATTCGCCATCATGAAAACGACCATAACCGTCGCCATAGTCGTCATAGAAGAGTGCATGGCCTCGGCCATCGCCGGTACCATCGACATGCTTTACGCAGCCAACAGAATCATTGAGGCGATGGGCAAACAGCAACTGCCCCGTTTCGAGTGGAAAGTGGTTTCCGTGTCAGGCCTGCCGGTGAAAACAGGCAATGGCATGCAGCAGGCGGTGGACTGCAGCATAAAGGGAGTACGCCATGTGGATGTGGTCTACATTCCCGGAATGTCTGTCATCGATGAAACCCGCCTGGTCAACATCCTTGAAAACAACCGACCGCTGATCAACTGGCTGGCCAAGCGCGCCGCCGAGAAGAGCCTGATCACCAGCAGTTGCACCGGCAGCTTTTTCGTTGCCGAAGCAGGTTTGTTACAAGACAAGCAAGCTACCACTGGCTGGCCCGTAGAAGGCCTTTTTGCGGCCAGATATCCGGATATCCAGCTGAACAGCAGTGAGTTGTTGGTAGTGGCGGATTCTATACTCAGCGCTGGTGCATCCACCTCTTATCAGGATCTGATGCTGGAAGTCATTAGACGTTTCAGCCATAGCCGAGTTGCCCATTTGACTGCCCGTTACCTGTTGCTCGACAGCAGTCGACACTCGCAGGCCGCCTTCCGTGTCAGCAGCGTGCGTAAATATGATGATCCAGTGGTTACCAAGGCCCATGAACTGATGCAGAAGAATCTGAGTGATCCGCAACAAGTTCCTGAACTTGCCGCTCACCTGAATGTCAGTGATCGGACATTGATCCGGCGATTTAAATACGCAACGGGTCAGGGACCCAATGCCTGTTTGCAAAACCTAAGGATCGACCGGGCAAAGTGGCTGCTTGAAAGTACAGGCAAGTCGCACGAAAGCGTGGCCAACAGTGTCGGTTACACGGATATCAGCTCGTTCAGGCGTCTGTTCAAGCGTAGTATCGGCATGACCATGGGCGAATATCGAAAGCGTTTTAGAAACAGACGACAGACTGGAAGGCCATCCCGGTTACACAAAAGCATTCATGGACACCCACAAAAGCAATCATGGACACCCATAATTTAATTTCACCAAAAGCAACAAATAATCAATAATATACAAAGCAGTTACCCATCGTTTGTATTACTGATAAATGTTGGGTGTCCCAGAATATAACCCATCGTTTGTATTACTGATAAATGTTGGGTGTCCCAGAATATACCTCCTATAATCGTGGCATACACCCTGAACAATCTGATGAAGTGAGTTGCACTATGGAAGCCTCGCCTTTTATCGCCTTTTCCCTACTGCTTATGGTTATTGTTGCCGTGGCCGCCCTCTTCATGTCTGGCAGAACAAGCAAATCCGCCAACTGTGATGACCCTGAAAAACCAGGTAAAAAGCAGGAAGATCATAAGTTTTTTTAGCTATATTGTAATGAATCACTAACTAAAATAACTATTCAACAACGCAAGGAAAGAGTCAGGAGCACTCAGAAGTTCCCGGCATTTGAAAACTGGGGTATCTCTTTTTCCCATCCTTGAATCGCTTCCTTTCAAACCCTATCAGAGTTGTGCCCAACACAAACTAAATTGCCGGTACTACCCAGCGATATTTCCGCGCACGTTTTTCCGGGTCCAAAGCATTTAGTGGGAACACATACGCCCCTTTTGAAACGTAACGCTGATAAGGACCAAGACTGAATCTTGGGTAGAGAGAAGTCTCCCTTAAGTCTTCTGACATATGCTCTAGCTGTTCCATGAAATAGTCTCTGACCAGATTGTGCTTAACGCGCTTGAGAACTTGCGAAACTGCGGCAAAGGCAGCGAAGGTTTCAGATCTCAGACGAAACTGATCATTACCGAGTTTCTCCTTAATAAAAAAACTTTTACCGATCCTACCAGAGGGAAAAAGTCCAAGTAGCAAGAGTTCTTTAGGAAATAAAGTCATACCCTACCCTGTAAACTGGGTAGAAGACCCTAATTTATGACGACAGCATGACAAAGAGAGGCCAACATCATCGCTGACTGAAGTGAGGGATGACCTCTTTAAGAGGTTTGGATGCAGGAGAGTAGAGATCAGATAGTCGATATCCAGATGATCACTTACCGCGCATAGGCACTTCGAGGATTCTCTAGTTGACTGATGTAACCCAGATTGCGTCTGAAATCCAATACCTCAGGGTGGCAGGCAGTAGAAGCAAGTAAGATGGAGAAAACCTCAGGATAGATGCTCTGTTCGCCGTCACTTTCTCCTGACAGGTAGAGTACGAGTTCAGTCTCAACCTCGTCAATATCGTCACGGAAGCTTGGATTGATCTGAACAATCCTCGACGCACCTTGCAGACAATAGGCTATCGCCCAAGTCACCGGAGTGATGACATGGTGTGATACCGTAGCTGGGGGTTGCGCATACTTTTTTGAAACGATATTGACATGCCTGTGAAGGGAGGCCAGTACCATTTTCAGGTCATGGGGATCCAGGTCATCCAGACCCAGGTTGTATTGCCAGAGTGCGGTTTTTAACTGCTTCCTTTCCTGGCTCTTTTCAAATAGATAATTCAACATAACGATGACCTTGTTCCTTAAAGCATTATGTATGGGTTCAGGCTTATACACATATCGCATGCCATTGGCACTGCTCGATTAACCCGCTTACACCGATTATTTCGTATTGTCCAAGTTCAACCATCATTTACTATGCTCAAAAAAGCAGTGAGCAGAGTCCTTTACTACAGAATCTTTTAAATCCTAGCGATAAAACCTTAATTCAACATTAAAAATGTGTAAAAAAATCACATAATTATCAATCTCATGCCCAACCCATAGAGAACATTACAAATAACACCGTAAAATACAAAGAATTAGACACTTGTCCACAGACAAACAGTTTAAATTCTCTCCAGCAAAACCCTGAAAAGAAGCCTTCTAGTCACTCAATAACCTGCAGATTATCAAGAAAATCAATTCCCGGAGTTTATTTATGGTTTATCTGGGTGACTAAGTTGTTAACCTACAAGGGCAAATAATTAGAACATAACAATAAGGAACCCTGCTTCTTACCCCTTTGCCTAGGTCAATCTTATCGATACTTGTGGGATTTGCCATTGGCTAAGGATCAAGCTGGATCACCCTTCAGCAAGAAATAGGTTGAGGTTCCGCTGCCGATAAACAATTTCGGCAACACCACAAAACCGGAGGAAATCTGTGCTGAATCTACTTAAATGTAAATGTCTGATTGGCTTTTTATGGACCAGTGCGATCGCAGCAGGTCTATTATCTTTTATCTTTTTCTCATTCATTGATCCATCGGCTATTGCCGCAGTGATGAACCTGTCGAGTGAAGTGCAAACCAGCAGTTTCAAGATCTATCTAGGGGTCTTCATCTTTTTTTGGTTCACCCTCAACACCTCAACATACCTCGCCTTCTATTTCGGGCAATTGCTTAAAAAGATGGAATTGGAAGAGAAGGAGAGCGAACAAAGAGATCATGCTTCCCATAGTGAAACAGGAACACAAATAAACTAAGGAACATCTGAATAGGTCTGGGTCCTACAATATAGCGTGATTCAAGGTGCGAATCGCAACGTAAAAACGGCCCATTTTGACAGCAGGATGTCGGCCTATGACCCATTCAGATCTACCCTAAGAAATATATCCGTCCAATAAGCTTCTACTCGGGCATATTGGGCGGATCAAGATCCTCTATCGGCTGCTCATCCTTCAGATTGTTCTGCCACTCCTTCAGCATCGCCACATGCCAACCCTCCTCTTCCGCCATCTCCTCAGCCAACTTGCGTACTGCGTCACTGGGGGAGTGCTCAGCAATCTGTTGATAGAATTCCCGTCCTCTGATTTCGTTGTAGAGCGCAATCTCCATTGCCTGGGTAACGGTCATCATATAATTAGCCTCTTCCATGCAGAAAGATTCAGGTGAAGATGGGCAGCGCCATTTAAAGTCCCATGGTTTCAATATTGGCAATTCCAACCCCTGGGTACGCTCAAAAACCTCTTTGGCATGCTGACGGCTATAACCAGCCAGCTTACGAAACAGTTCTGCCACCTGCAGGTTGTTATGAATCTCCATACTATCCGCCAATTCATCATAATGGTCGTATGAGGCCTCCTCCAACTCCAGGGCATGGACCAGAAACTCCTCGATATTTGCAATAGGATCGACTAACTCATCGTTCATAAACAAAACTCCTGCTCCAACTCAACTACCTCAGTATTATTGACACTCTCCGGTTGCCATACCGGAAATGAGCTGGCATAGATTACGCCGGTTGCCAGTCCATCATCCGCCTGGATGATCTGAGCCGCTTTGATACGGTCGTCTGTCGGTATGTCGTTTATAAATGGGTGTACCTGCTCCTTCCACTCCTTCTGCTCAGGACGAAATGTCACACAACCACTGAGTACCTGGACAAAGGCGAATCCAGGATACTCTATCGATTCCACCAGAATACGGGTCAAATCAGAAGGGTTGCCAGAGAATGCCCGCGCAATAAAACCCGCACCTGCAGCCAATGCAATAGCAGCGGGGTTAAAGCTGGGTATGCCTGTACCGTGTGGTGTCATTTTGCTCTTTTCCCAGTTCGGCCTGGTAGTGGGCGAAGCTTGACCTTTGGTCATACCATAGACTTCGTTATCCATAACAATATAGGTCATATCCATATTTCTCCTGCAGGCATGTAGAAAATGGTTGCCTCCAATTGAGAATCCATCACCATCACCACCAGCAGCGATCACAGTTAGATCGGGACGCGCTGCCTTCAATCCTGACGCAGCCGCTAACGCACGACCATGGATGCCATGAAAGCCGAAGCTGTCGATATAAGCAGGCAGCCTGGAAGAGCAGCCGATACCAGAAACCACGGCCACATTCTCTTTTACCAACCCCAGATGCGCCATCGCCTTGGTCAGTGATGCCAAAACGGAAAAGTGTCCGCATCCCGGACACCATACCGGCTTGATACCTGATTTATAATCTTTTGCTTTCAGCGAAGGTACCGGCATAACTGCCCTCCTAAATTTCGGAACAGATGATTGTTGTTGAAATCACTCTTAGCTGGCAGGTATCGCCTTGATTGGATAACCTGCTTCGCTTATGTAATCTAAAATTATCGGCATCCCTGACCAAAGTTGCCAATAGTGTTGATGCGCTATGTTTGAGCACTATTCAAAAATATCGATACTGATTACTGTACAATTAGATAGCATATACCAATATCCGCATGGCCCACTAGTTCTCTGCAAGCATAGGGGTTATCCCTGATACCACCTATATTGACTCATGTCATAATATCGCACAGGATTCTGACCGACTTTCGACAGCAGCAGCCTGCCGAGTCTTTACTATAGACTTCTAACTTACTGTTTAATTAGGGATAGATAGCTTACATGGAGTGTGCGTTGTTCCCCTTTAATAAATTCTCCTCGCATTACGCCACCAGAAGTATCGGCAGCGGTTCTGCATGCGCGTCTTTTCAAGCCTGGCTACTTAATATTCCGGGCAAACTCTATTGCAGGAACAATCAACAACTGACCATGTGTCAGTCTGTAAGCACCGATCAGTCAAGATGCACCCTTCATCAACCACACTGGCTTAAACCTAACTACAAGCCTGCAAATCCGATTCTGCAGGTATCAGTTGCATCAAAATATAACGTACTGAAATAGAAACAGATAATTTTGGAACCCACAATATTCAACGAGGTTAATCGTGAATACATTCAACACACATGAAACTGATAATGGCTCTGGAAAAGTCAATTATACGCAAGCAATCTATAAGGATCATGAAAGCCTATTTAACGATCTGACTGAGTTTGAACTCCACAGTGCAGTGAGTAAAAAATCGTCTACAGCATCCAAACTTGCTCGTAACGCACCAAAACAGCACAGAGGTGAGATGGAAAATCTTTTTAATATTTCCCTCTATATACATCAACGATTCGAGCAGATTCATGAACTGCCAAAGCAGGATATTCACGGCGCAATCACTATCTTTTTGTATGGTATCTGGTCGATCTACAACCAAGGCTCATCCATACCAGGAAAGCAGTTCAAGAACCTGATAAACAGTACAACAGAGATCATGCGCGCACGTGCTGAATTTATCAAAGAGTATGAAAAATCATCGAATGACAACCGTGAAGCACTCTACGAAACTTTCGCGATGGTTGGGAACTGGTTATTGATGATCCAGCACCATCTTACTTCTCAACCTGATGAAACCGCACTTAGCAATGTCAAAATCATGGTTAGAGAAATCATCACCCGTAGCCTGAAGCTCGAACCGGAATCCATAGCAATCTCACAGCAGGGCGACCTGACAATTTCCTCCCAAAACTTCAAAGAGCAATAAAGGACTACTCATGAATACCAGGTTAGTAATCCCACGTCTTATATTGGCCTCCCTTCTGTCAACCACTTCAACAATGATCAACAGTGCACCCTCTGAGAATTCAGCCGGCGCACCATCCTTCATGATTGATGGATTCGACAAACTGTTTGAACAGCCTTCTCAACCCGTTAATGGTGCAGTTCAAGCAGAAGATGATCCTGGTAAAGCTTTTGTTCGGGAACTAAGCAGCATTACTGCTGAAGAACTACAGGCAGCAGGTAACAATCAATCTGATTCAGCAACTGAGCTGGCGAGTAAATTTCCTGAACAGAACAGGGATGACATGCAGAGAATATTCAATATAGCCCTCTATGTTCAAAAGCGTATTGAAAAAGCAGCAAAAGTTCCTGAAGGTGATATTCCAACTGCCACTGCCTCATTCCTCTACGGTACCTGGTCTGCTTACAACGAAGGTGCTGAGATTCCTGAAGAGAATCTTCTGGAACTACACAAGCAAGTAGGTGAACTGATATCGAGTAACAAGGCTCTTAGTAATGGAATCCAAAACGCAAACCTATCCAAGCGCCAGAAACTCTACGAATATCTCGCTATGACGGGTAATTGGATGGTGATGTTTCAGGACACTTTCACAAAAAATCCTGATCAAAATACGATAAATAATATCAAAGGTTTGGCCAAACAACTTTTACAGACAAGTTTTAAAATAGATGTTGAAAAGCTACATATCAGCCAGGAGGGTAAGATATCTCTGCTCTAATCCGCGAGTATCTAATACCAATACTCTAAATAGACCATCAAACCTCGCCCTGCCATCAACCAGATTATTCGTCGGGTGGGTTTACCCCTTGCGGCTCTGCCATACTCAATAACCCTTAACTCTCCTTTACACTAGAAGCAAGCATAAAAGCCCCTCGCCCTTAACGGGAAAGGGGTCAGGGAGAGGGTACGCGTCAAGGATTTGATGAAATCGATGTCTAGTCATCACAAACCCACCAATCCTTGTTGTGTTGATAATTGATGCAGATGGTGGTGTTGATAAAAAATCCTCTCTCTCATGCCCCCTCACTCGCAAGGGAGCTATCGTACAAACCGGTAACATCGTTTACAGGTCAATAATGGATAGGTAAGGAGAGGCAGTGATAGATTAAATAATGCTAATTGGATTCTGTCTGAGTGGATATTGCACCCCATTGCAATCCCTAGGGTGGGGCCCTACCCAACCATAGAAGTCAAAAAACAGCATGATTTACTACTTTGTTATAAAGACCGGCCCTAATTACCCACCATTTTCGATCTCCAAATGCCTTGTAGTGGGGCACGCCCCACCCTACTCTCGATACAGGGCTGGCTTTACAGTATCATCTTGAAATTGTGCTTTAGTAATTATCCTATTTATATATATGATACATATAACTTACCTACCAAATATTATGTTTCAAACAATATAGAGACAGACACACACGGCTATAAGTGCTTCAATTGATTACCGAGTTAATCGCATTAAAGAAAAAACTAAACATGCAAAAAACGACCATACTTGTTGATGTACAAAATATCTACTACACAACAAAGCAGGCTTACAGACAAAACTTTGATTACAATAGTTTCTGGAAAAAGGTCTCATCTAACAGAGAAGTAATCAATGCGATAGCATATACATGCGACAAAGGCGACCAAAAACAGAAGCAGTTTCAAAACATACTTAAAGCGATTGGATTTGAAGTAAAACTAAAACCCTATATCCAAAGATCTGATGGATCAGCTAAATGTGACTGGGATGTAGGAATAACAGTTGATGCAATGGAATACGCTGCAGAGTCTGACATCATCGTGTTGGTTTCAGGCGATGGTGACTTTGATCTATTGGCAAAAAGACTGATTTCTGCATACAGCTGCTTTGTGGAGGTCTATGGTGTTCCTCAACTAACCGCAGCATCACTAATCAATTCCGCATCAAATTATATACCTATCGAGGATAGCCTGCTGCTAAGCAAATGATATTTGGTATTCCAATTTCGCTTTCATCGAAACCACTTTGCGCACCCTTTCTCCTCTCTTGGGTTTTATAAATTTTATATAAAGGATCAGTTGTGGATATTTTACATATTCCTTTTATTAAAAAGGTTGGTCTAGAGAAAAATGGTAACGGAGCACTAACACTCCCTTATAACGAAACGGTTATAAATCACATACAAACCATTCATGCAAGTGCACTCTATGCTCTTGCTGAAGCAGCTAGTGGTGAACTACTACAGCATCTCTTCCCTAACCTGGCTGGCAAAGTCCTACCTGTAGTAAGAGAGGCTCAAATTAAATACAAACATCCAGCAACAAAACCAATAACTGCATATCCAAGAGTAGATGAAGAGGCGATTGAAAAATTTACCGGACAACTTGAAAGGAAGGGACGTTCGATAATAAAAGTAGATGTAGATATAAAGGATACTGAAAACAATACGGCTTGCGTCGGATCATTCAGCTGGTATGTACAAAGCCTGCAGGATAAAACCTAGTAAATCATATCTACCAATATATCAAAAATCTGTAGGGTGGGGCCTTGCCCCACCATAGAGTCTCGAAAATAACATCAGGTGACTTATTGTTTACTCGATATCTATACTATTCATCCACAATCAGTGGATTTCCAACCCCTTTTGGTGGGGCTGGGCCCTACCCTACGCTCGAGGCAAGGGTTGCTCCTCACATCATCGTAAAACTACGGGGGTTTGTGGGCAGTAACATATAGTGATGCTTCAACATCCAATCTCGAACCAGTTGGAAAATAAAAATGTATATCCCAGACCATTTCAAAACATCGAAAAATGAAGAAATATTTGCCTTTATAGAGGAATACTCTTTTGGCCAGCTGATATCGCAAGTTGATGGCAGACCATTTTCAAGCCACATACCCTTTCTTTTGAGCCAAGACAGAACAAAAATAATCGGCCATTTAGCTAAGGCGAATCCACAACACTCTGAAATTGATGGTCAGCAGGTATTGATTACCCTGCAAGGTCCCCATGGCTATATTTCACCCTCTTGGTGCAGTAGCCCTGGCGTTCCCACCTGGAATTATCAAGCAGTACATGTTTATGGGGAGTGTCGACTATTTCAGGGTACCAAGGAGCTTCAGCAGATAGTAGATTCCCTTACCAGGAAGCATGAAGCAGCTTTTGAAAACCCTTGGACACCTGAATATAGGGCGTCAATTCTGCAAGCCATTATTGGGGTCGAAATCACTATTGAGGAGATCCAAAGCAAGTACAAATTGAGTCAAAATCGCTCCCAACATGATCAATTGCAAATAATAGGGCAATTAAGGGCCCTGGGATGGCACAAACTTGCTGAAGCCATGGCGCAAAATGTGTTATAACTGCGCTCAGGAGGGGATCGCGCGCTATCGCGTGCTCTTCAGCGCCGTTTACAGCGGAAAATGTATCCAGAAGCAAGAATGTGACCGAGTTAGCTGAACAGCAATTCAATCGCATACAATCTACACCCGAAGAGAAAGGCATAAAGTAATGAGTCAAGGTACAGTAAAGTGGTTTAACGCAGACAAAGGTTTTGGTTTTATTACCCCTGATGATGGTGGTAAGGATTTGTTTGTTCACCATTCTGAAATCCAAAATGATGGCGGCTACGCCACTTTGAAAGATGGCCAGAAAGTTGAATATATTGTAGGTCAGGGTCAAAAAGGTCCTTGCGCTACAAAAGTAAAAGAGATCTAAACCGGTAGATATTTATCTTGCTGTAAAGATTGAAGCAGGTTTAGGAGATCCCTAAACACTGCGGATTCAGCATCAGCAGGGTAATTTTTTCGCAGGAGCAATCATCACAACACGGAAGTTGTAATAACATGAGCCTGTCAATAAGTGATCTTGTAATTTAAGACCGTAAATCGCTGCATACCCAATTTGTGTAAGAGCTTGGTATGCAGTGAAGATCACAACTCCTGCCGAAACATTAAATATCAGCGTCAATTGATTCTATATCAACTGATCAATTGGCTGATATTTTTTTGTATTTTTTTTGCCTTCCGCTACTAGGAAGCTAGTCAAACAATAAATCATTAAGTCCTTATAATTCAATAAGTTAATTAAGAAAAAAACTGTTTTCACCTCCTGATCGAGTTGAAAAGTAAGGTAGTGCAGGCTAATTTTCTGTCTGGATAACCCAAGGCAATTGTCGCCTTTTCTTTTACTGAAAATACCATATTTAAATAATGGCTATACATCTTCCTGCGATGCAAACCATATAGTCTGTTTAAATAAGCTCGGTAAGCTCCCGTATAATCCGGCCTGGTCGCAAGGGTAGTGGTCCAGGTTGAGCTAGTGATTCCGCTGACGAAGGTAATACCGATTCCGCCTTAAGATAGTGAAAAAGCTGTCCGCTGTGGTTTTGTTCAACCACCATCACTTTGCCTACCCCCTGCAGGGCGTCGACAAGCTGTTCACGCTGAAGCGGAGCAAGTAGGCGTATCGCGATCACTTTAACCTTTTTGCCCTGCTCAAGAAGCCACTCAGTAGCCTCTTTGACTGCCCCTGTACTTGAACCCCAGGTGACCAAGCAGGTGTCACCTTCACCTGAGATTTCAGCCCAATAGTCACCAAAATCGAAATCTTCCAACTTATGCAATCGCTTATTCAACTGTTCCCGATGGTCACTCGCCATACTCGAAGGGGTTCCCCGGTCGTTGTGTTCGAGGCCGTCGGCGGTATACATACCTCCCGGAGTCCCCGGCAGGGTCATGGGTGAAACGTTATCAGCGACAATCTGGTAGCGCCGATAGTCGTCACCCGGTGCATCAGTTACTGCACGATGCAGTAGCAAATCTATATTCTCAGGTGCTTCAATGATTGCTTGTGATTGACCCAATGATTGATCTGAAAGCACCAGAGAGACGGTTTGTAGATATTCTGACAGCTGCACTGCCCACTGAGTTGTAAATACCGCATCCCGTATTGAGAGCGGAGCGAAGACCAAGTGAGGGGCATCACCATGCAGTCCATACAGTGCGATATTCAGGTCTGACTGTTCTGATTTTGTCGGGATGCCTGTGGATGGCCCTCCTCGCATTACATTGATAACCGTAACCGGTGTCTCACTCACCAGCGCCAACCCCAGACCTTCTACCATTAAGCTGAGCCCTGGCCCGGAAGTCGCGGTCATCGAGGGCACTCCCCCAAAGGATGAGCCTATTATCATATTGATCGAAGCGAGTTCATCTTCAGCCTGTAACAGTGAACCACCTACTTTCTCCAATCTCGGAGCCAGCCATTCTAGAATTTCACTTGCAGGGGTAATCGGATAAGCAGCGACAAATTTGATGCCACCACGTAGTGCACCGAGTCCACAGGCCTGATTACCGGTGATACTCCATCGATTGGGTTGTTTACCTGGGATTACGCTTTTTATTTGGGGACGCTTGTCATGGTTAAACCCCAATTCAAGTGCTCGAAGTGCGCTCTCCACTACTTCGGGCTGTTTCTTATGCAGTACCTGACGAACGCTCTCTTCCATTGATTCGAGTGATAATCCGCACACAACAGCGGCAGCACCCAGTGCAACCATATTGATGCGGCCATCAGGCAGTCCTGAAGCAAAGGTTTTGAATGGAATCTCCCGAATTTCAGCACCATTGCTGCGTAGTAATGCAGGCACCTCACCAGCCATGGGATCAAAGAGTATAAGGCTCTTTTCCGAGAGGGGAATTTCATCAGCAAAACGTTCGATATTGAGCCAATCAAGCGCTACCAGCAGATCATACTGGTCCCCCATACACTCGACCGGCATGGGACCATATCGAACCATGGCAGCCGATTCGCCACCTCTTATCTGAGGCCCTGCAGAACGAGTCATCAAGCCTTGAAAACCGCACCGTGCCGCTGCCTCAAGAAGGATACGACCCGCGGTAACAGCACCACTACCACCGGAACCGGTTATTGCAACAGAATAGAGTTTGGGCTCTGCAGCAGGTTGTTGGCTATTCATTGATGATGAGTACCTCTATCCTGCGATTGCTTTTCCGGCCAGTCTCGGTCTCATTATTTGCTACTGGGCGAGACTCGCCATATCCAATTGCAGTCAAGCTGGTCCTCTCAATCCCACCTACCTTCTCAAGGAAGGAGGCTACTGTCTTAGCACGCTGTTGGGATAGATCTCGATTCAGCTCATCCCCCCCTACTGAATCGGTATGTCCGGAAACCACAACATCAGGGCTTGGAAAGGATTTAATAGCTGTTACGATCTTATCCAAAAGCGCAAAGTTTTCAGCTTGGATGTCACTACCCCCACTGGAAAAGTTAAAGCCTCTTAGTTCAAGCAATATGTTGTGTCCCTGGCGATAGACATTGGCTTCCTCGACAAAGAACAGATCCTGGATCTTATCAAAGCGGGCTTGTGCTTCCTGGTTTTGACGCTCTACAGTGGCCAAACGGGTCTCCAGATCAATCCTGGTCGCCAATTCAGTCTCTCTCAAGTCGGCCAAATGGGCCAGTTTGCCATGTAGTACGTTCACCACTTCATGATTGGGACGATCAAAGGGTAAGGCTTCATCTGATGCCTCATTGATTTGAGCCAACTGCTTTTGATACCACAGAATAGTATCTTCTGGAGAGTACTCTCTTCGATCAAACTCTTTGATCAATTCAGTTATTTCAATACTTCTTCTTGCCTGTTTGCTTGCCTCGAGCGCATGGCTTTTCGCCTTTTCCCGGTGCGTCCTGTTTGTCTCCAGCACCGCGATGGCAAATGCGAGCTCTTCCCTGGCCTGTTTAAGCGTTTTAGGTGCGAACTCATCCGCTTCGCTATGTATCGCCTGTGATATATCATAGCGGGCGTTTTCTGTTGCATCCTGCTTTAGGGCTTCCAGTTCGATTTCTGCATATCCCTCCAACATCTCAGGACGCCACTTCTTGGCGGCTTCGATATCGCCCTGTTCTACCTTTTCAGAGGCCAGTCGTAACTTGTTGTCGAGGGTGTTAAAGCGATCCTGCAGCATACTGTCTGCACCAGCCGCTTTTGCCAGTCGACGCGCTTCTATGACTTCGCGCATCAACGCTTTGGTCTGTGCGGCATCCTGTTCTGCCTTGTCAAGAACTTCGCGACCCTCGGCTATGGTTTCAGTGACCTGAGCATCCTTCTTAGATCGGCCAAGTAAGATCGCTTGCTCCAGCTTTTTCTGAGCCTGTTCAAATCCTTGTGGTGCAAGATTGTATAGCCCATTCTGCCTATCCTCAGCTAAACGGGATCTGAAGACGGATATCTCTTCATAGGTCTCAATAACCTGATATTCAGAAAGGGTTGGTGCAGTGGTGCAACCAAAAAAGAGCTGACTCACAATGATGAGAGAAGCACATCTTTGTAAAAGCGTCATAGCTTACATCTCCTGGGAATTCGAAGCATCAAGGAGGCTGTATCAATAAACATTCTACCTCTCGAGCATTTTCTGGAGGCATCATATCATTGCCTTAGACTGGCGGCGATTCCTGGTAGAGCAAGTGCCTTCTCTAATGCATTGGATGATGATTTTTTTAGGCCGTGGGTAGAGAACGAAATGGGTAACCGGATAAATCCCTACCAATCACGCTCAGCGAGCCAGAGACGTAGTCTAAGCGTCACTTCAGGCGTATAACCCACTGAAACAAACCTGATATTGCTATCTTTGTCGATAATAAAGCTGGTCGGTAGACCTCTCACACGCCAGTCCGAAGAGAGTATGCCGCTTGGATCATTTACGGTCGTAAAACCCAACTCATGCTCTCTTAGATAGGCTTTGACCTCTTGGTCTTGCCCTGACTGCATTGCCACAGTCAACACCGAGTAATCTTCAGACAACTGATCAATGCTGGAAGCCTCCACCTTGCATACCGGACACCAGCTGGCCCAGAAGTGCAGCAGCACCGGTCCGCCCTTATGGGAGGTCAGATCAACAGGCAAACCATCCAGAGTATTTGCTATCAGTGGCGGGGCAACCCCTTGCACCAGATTCCTGGTTTGCCACAGGTGGATCAGAAACAGGATCAGAACAAGCCCAGCTAACTGTAATGCCCACCCCATCAATCGACGACGCAACGGTAGCTTTGCTGACTTGTCCTGTTTCACCACAACTCTTCCATTAAGCGCGAATTTGCACCCTGCTACTGAGCCCTGACAACCGGTTCAGTAATTCCCGAATCTATTCCCGTTCTTCTATCCAGGCAGCCTGGATGGCTTCGAGAATTTTCTCACCCGAATGGTGTGGATCATCATCAAACTCATCCAATGCTATGACCCAGCCACGTAAATCAACAAAATTGATAGTTTGTGGATCAACATCCGGATAGGTCTCGTCGAGTTCAATGGCAATATTGATGCTATCAACCCATTTTAAGCCCATGACAATCTCCTAATCAGTGGATCAGTGGTGCTCAGACACCATGTTAATGGTGTACTTGGGTATCTCGATCACCAGATCTTCATCGCCAACCGTAGCCTGACAACTCAACCGAGACTCGGGTTCAAGTCCCCAGGCTTTATCCAGCAAATCCTCTTCCATCTCTTCAGCATCCTCTAAGGAGTCAAAACCCTCGCGCACTATGACATGGCAGGTTGTACAGGCACAGGATTTTTCACAAGCGTGCTCAATCTCTATACCCTGCTTCAAAGCGGCATCACAGATCGTTGTTCCCGGCTCCACTTCGATTGCCGCCCCTTCAGGGCAGATTTCTTCATGTGGCAGAAAGATGACTTGAGGCATACGGCTTCCTATAACTTCTATTCGAATTCATCGACACTGTGCCCTGACATGGCCTGCTGAATACTTTGATTCATGCGTCTTTCCACGTAGAAGCCACAACTTTTTTCGAGCTCTGCGATCTGGTTCTTGATCTGTTCCAGGCTACCATCCTGGAGCACTGCTTGCAGGGATGAGAGTGCTTCATTCACCTGTTGTCGTTCAACATCATTGAGCAGGTAGTGCCCATCTTCTGCCAAGGCTGCCTGCAGGGCCTCGATTACCCGTTCAGCCTCTACCTGTTGCTCTCTCAGGCTTCTAGCCCGCTTATCCTCGCTGGCATGAGCAATCGAGTCGCGCAACATGGTTTCGATCTCCTGGTCTGTCAGACCATATGAGGGTTTCACCTCTATGTTGGCTTGTACACCACTACTCTGTTCGATTGCACTGACACTCAGTAACCCATCCGCATCTACTTCAAAAG
Source organism: Candidatus Thiodiazotropha sp. DIVDIV (assembly GCA_040506275.1). Classification (GTDB taxonomy): domain Bacteria; phylum Pseudomonadota; class Gammaproteobacteria; order Chromatiales; family Chromatiaceae; genus Thiodiazotropha. The sequence continues at coordinate 41,696 of JBEVXD010000001.1, read as the reverse complement.
TTACCCTGATTCGAGCAGCACCGGCCACCATCGGTGGGATACCACGTAACTCAAAGCGGGCCAATGAACGACAATCTGCTACCAGTTCGCGTTCACCCTGAAGCACATGGATTGCTATTGCTGTCTGGCCATCCTTGAAGGTTGTGAATTCCTGTGCCCGTGCCACTGGAATGGTTGTATTGCGGCTGATCAGCTTTTCGCTCAATCCACCCATTGTCTCGATACCCAATGAGAGAGGAATCACATCCAGCAACAACATTTCATCGCCAGGCTTGTTACCTACCAGAATATCCGCCTGAATCGCAGCGCCCACAGCCACCACCCGATCAGGATCAATATCGACCAACGGCTCGGTTTTAAACAGTTCACCTACCTTTTCCCTTACCCGAGGCACCCTGGTGGAACCACCAACCATGACAACTTCATGAACCTCTTCAACGGTTACACCAGCATCTCTCAAAGTTCGACGACAAGCCATCAGGCTTTTTGTCACCAGAGGATCTATCAGTTCATTGAATTGCGCTTGTGACAACGTACCACGCCACTCAATACCCTGCTCAAGGGCAACCACGATCTCAGTCTCATCACTCGCTGTGAGGGACTCCTTGGCATTACAGGCTGCGCGCATCAGGCGCTTGATCATCGATTGATCTACATCTTCATCAATACCAGCCTGCTGCATAATCCACTCGGCCAGATTGCGATCGAAGTCATCCCCACCCAGGGCAGAGTCACCACCTGTGGCCAGGACTTCAAATACACCCTTGTTGAGTCTGAGAATTGAGATATCAAATGTACCACCACCCAGGTCGAAAATTGCATGAATCCCTTCAGCCCCTTTATCCAGACCATAGGCTACTGCAGCTGCGGTTGGCTCATTGAGCAGTCTCAGGACATGCAGACCTGCAAGTTTGGCGGCATCCTTGGTTGCCTGGCGTTGGGCTTCATCAAAGTAGGCGGGAACCGTGATCACGACACCTTCAAGCTCACCACCAAGGGTGTGCTCAGCCCGTTCGGAGAGCTGCTTAAGCACCTCAGCTGAGACTTCCACAGGTGAGACATTCCCGGCCTCTGTCTTAATACGGGGTACACTGCTCTCCTGATCCACGAACTGGTAGGGAAGCTGGCTACCCAAGGTTTTGATATCGCTTATGCCACGGCCAATCAGACGTTTTGCTGATGAGATGGTGTTGAGTGGATCATCCACTTCAGAGCGCTTGGCTTCATGGCCAACCAGGACAGATGCTTTCTGATATTGCACAACTGAAGGCAGCAGATGACGCCCCTGCTCATCCGGCAGGGTCTCTGCTTGACCACTACGCACACTGGCAACCAATGAATTGGTTGTGCCGAGATCGATGCCCGCAGAAAGGCGGTGCTGATGAGGTGCCTTGGCCTGACCAGGCTCAGCAATCTGAAGAAGTGCCATCTATCTCATTCCACTCAATTCAATTTATCTTCCAGTTCAGCCTCCACACTCTCTATTTCAGTGCGAAGTTTCTGTAGGAATCTCATTTTTCTCAATGTTTCACGGGCCTCTTCCAACTGCTCGTCGCACGGCGTTTCAAACTGAACCGCCATCTGAGCAACCAGATCGGTAATCTGTTTATTTATCCGACTGCTCAAATCGAGCAGGGACTCATAGGGACCAGATGCTTCTCTAAGACTTTCCAACTCCTCACGCAATTCCATTTGTTGCATGAGGAAAGCCATATCATGGGTCGATTCATTTTGTGCATCCATCTCAATCCCATGCAGTGAAAGCAGATAGGCTGCTCGTGCGACAGGGTCCTTGAGCGTTTCGAAGGCCTCATTGATCAATGATGCCCCTTGCACGGAGAGTCTTCTCTCCTGCTCTGTCCCGTTGGCATAACGATCAGGATGTACAACCCGTTGTAAATCTCGATACCGGTCTGCCAGAGATGTGGCGTCCACAATAAATCCCACTGGCAACCCGAAGAGGTCAAAGTAATTTTTCGAAAAATCCAGCATATCGAAAAAAACGGCCGCCCAAGAGCAGCCGTTCCAAATCCTCTGTTAATGAAGTATTAAACTGTAAAGCTTTCACCACAACCACATTCGCCGCTCGCATTGGGGTTGTTGAATTTGAAACCTTCGTTAAGACCTTCCTTAGCATAATCGACTTCAGTTCCGTCCAGATAGACAAGACTCTTTGGATCGATGATGACCTTCACGCCCCGCTCTTCAAATACCTGGTCTTGATCTAGAAGCTCATCTACGAACTCAATTTCATAGGCCATGCCGGAACAACCCGAGGTACGTACACCAAGACGAATCCCAATGCCCTTACCTCGATTATCAAGAAAGGTTCTAACGCGCTTTGCAGCAGCTTCTGTGATAGTGATACCCATATCTATACTCTATCAGATCGGCACTTAGGGGTGCCGAGTTTATTTCTCTTTCTTGTCTGAATAGTCTTTGATTGCAGCCTTTATCGCATCTTCAGCCAATACTGAGCAGTGCACCTTGACGGGAGGCAGAGCCAGTTCCTCGGCAATCTCAGAATTCTTGATCTCTTGAGCCTGCTCCAGGGTTTTACCCTTCACCCACTCAGTCAGCAGGCTGCTTGACGCAATTGCAGAACCACAACCGTAGGTTTTAAAGCGGGCATCCTCGATCACACCACTTTCGTTGACCTTGATTTGAAGACGCATCACATCACCACATGCCGGAGCACCAACCATGCCGGTGCCTACTTGGTTGTCTTCTTTGTCGAAGGCACCCACATTACGTGGATTTTCATAATGGTCCAGGACCTTGTCACTGTATGCCATAGTCTAACCTCTGAATGAAGCGGTCAATGTGCCGCCCATTGAATAGATTTCAGGTCGATCCCATCCTTGAACATCTCCCACAACGGCGACAACTCACGTAGTCGCTCCACCTCGGTACGGATCTTATTGATCGCGTAGTCCACCTCTTCCACGGTGGAGAATCGTCCCAGAGTAAATCGGATCGAGCTGTGTGCAAGCTCATCCTCTCGTCCCAGGGCACGTAGTACATAACTTGGTTCCAGACTTGCTGAGGTACAGGCGGAACCAGAAGAGACCGCCAGGTCTTTGAGTGCCATAATCAGGGATTCACCCTCGACAAAAGCAAAACTGACATTCAAATTACCAGCAACACGGCTGTTCTCATCGCCATTCAGATAGACCTCTTCCATGTCTCGAATGCCATCCCATAGGCGCTGGCGGAGACCAATTATACGCTCATTTTCAGCACCCATCTCTTGCTTAGCGAGACGGAATGCCTCACCCATTCCTACAATCTGGTGGGTTGCCAAAGTTCCTGAGCGCATACCACGCTCATGCCCACCACCATGAGTCTGAGCCTCCAGACGAACCCTCGGCTTGCGCCTTACATATAATGCGCCTATCCCTTTGGGTCCATAGATCTTGTGCGCGGAAAAAGACATCAAATCAACTTTCAGGGTTTCCAGGTCGATAGGCACCTTTCCAGCACTCTGAGCAGCATCTACATGGAATAGGATTTTCCGCTCACGGGTGAGTTCACCTATCGCTGCTATATCCTGAATCACACCAATTTCATTATTGACGTGCATCAGCGATACCAGAATTGTGTCATCCCTCAGGGACGACTCCAGCTTCTTCATATCAATCAAACCACTCGGTTCAGGATCAAGATAGGTAATCTCATATCCATGGCGCTCAAGTTGACGACAGGTATCCAGAACAGCTTTATGTTCAGTCTTGCAAGTTACGATGTGGCGGCCTTTCTTAGCATAGAATTCTGCAACACCTTTGATGGCAAGATTATTTGATTCGGTGGCACCGGAGGTCCATACAATCTCTTTCGGATCAGCATTGACCAGATCGGCAACAACTCGCCTAGATTTCGTAACTGCCTCATCCGCAGCCCAACCGAAGGCATGGGAACGGGATGCAGGATTACCAAAATTACCTTCCGGCGTAAGATAGCTGCACATAACCTCCGCCACGCGAGGATCAACCGGTGTGGTTGCCGAGTAGTCCATGTAAATGGGTAACTTCATCTCAAACTCCGACATTTGAACTGATCAGGCCCCGGCCGGGCCACTGGATATGTCTGTCATGGAAATATCCATTCCAGGAGCGGAATCCTGCTCCGGTTGCCCCTGGCGCTGTGCAACATCCCTTACAGCCTGACGATCCATCAAATCCTGTAAGCTGATTTTATTCAGATATCCGTATATCTGATTACTCAGATCGGACCAAAGGTCATGGGTCAGGCAACGTTCGTTGTTCTGACAGTTGTGGGCACCATTGCAACGAGTGGTATCTATATTCTCATCTACAGCTGAAATCACTTCACCTACATAGATCTCATTTGCACTGCGACCAAGACTGTAGCCACCTCCCGGCCCACGCACACTGGCTACCAGTGATTTTTTGCGCAGTCTTGAGAACAGCTGCTCTAAGTAAGAGAGCGATATACCCTGCCGTTGGGCGATGTCAGCCAAGGTTATCGGGCCTTCTCCGAAGTGCAGAGAGAGATCCAGCATCGCAGTAACCGCGTAGCGGCCTTTTGTGGTAAGCTTCACTTCATCAGCTCCATCAATATTTTCAAACGCTAATATACATTCCCAACCAAAATAGTCAAGAATATGCCACCATGATCATTCGGTGGTTTTCCCATCTCCAGTAGCCTCTTCATCGAGCTTTTTCAGCTCTTCAGCCGTGGATATGATTTCACAGGAATCGAGATCTGGGAGTCTTGACCCATCCTCATCAATTCCTAATTTCTTCATGGCTTCACACATCGATTGCATCTTGCTGTCCATGACGTGTATATGATCCAGCATGCAGTTGATTGCATGGGCTACAGGATCGGTTGCATCCTTGGTTGCACCGTATGCGTCAAAACCGATCTTCTTCGCAATCTCTTCCCTGTGGCCACTCTCTTCCTGTTTTCTGGGCGTAATGAGCTTTCCGGGGACGCCGACTACTGTTGCACCCTCCGGTACATCTTTTACCACCACTGCATTGGAGCCAATCCTGGCGCCTTCACCAATTTCGATCGGGCCCAAAACCTTAGCACCTGCACCCACTACAACATTGTTGTTAAGGGTTGGGTGACGTTTACCCTTTTCCCAGCTTGTTCCACCCAGGGTCACACCGTGATAGAGCGTACAATCGTCGCCAATCACTGCAGTTTCACCAATCACCACACCCATCCCGTGATCGATAAAAAAACGCCGTCCAATGACTGCGCCTGGGTGGATTTCAATACCCGTCAGCAACCTGGCCAGATTGGAGATTATCCTTGCAAGCCATTTAAGCCCCAGATGCCACAACTTATGCGAGAGGCGGTGGAAAATCACCGCGTGAACACCCGGGTAGGTGGTAACGACTTCAAAAGTGTTTCGGGCAGCAGGATCACGCTCAAAAACACTCTGGATATCCTCTTTCCAGCGCGAGACTCCTCTTACTCCTGATTTATCCAACTGCATACCTACGACTGATTGTGTTAACGATCTGCTCAATTCGCGATTCAGGCGATGATGGGCAACACGCTAAAGTAAGAATTCGAGCATCCATTTCATGTTTGGAATCCAGATGCCTGGTTTTTCTTGAAATGAAAAAAACTCCGGAGAGTGTCATTGGTGGCATATCGCCACTGCACCACCAGAACAGCTATCGCCCTGACTCGGCCTCTTCCATCAAGCCCTGGGCTAGATCCAGATTTTGAAATGGCCCTATAAACATAATGGTGGCATGAGGGAAGCAGATTATCCACAATCCCGTACAAATTACTAGGGTATTAATCAAGGAACAGCAAAGCGAGTGCCTTCCGCCATGATAAGCTACTGTTTATTGTAAACTAATGAAATTTAGATCCGTACCGCAGTCAATCACTATCCCGGCACCTTTAGAATATCAGCGGCGCATCGATTTGCGCCCTTGCATAGCACTCAAGATGCCCCTGAGGATATTCACCTCGTCTTTATCCAGACGTGCCCTTTGAAACATGCTGCGCAATCGTCTCAGCAGCTTTTCCGACTGCCTTGTGTCGGTAAATCCTATGTCGTCCAATGACTGCTCAAGGTGGGTGTGGAAGCTTTGAAGCATATCTGCGGTTGCCAGATCCCGATGAGGCTGTTGCTCTGCACCTCCCCCTTCCAGTGATGCCAGATAGACCTCATAACTCAACACTTGAACCGCAGCCCCCAGGTTGAGCGAGCTGTAGGCCTCATTGGTTGGGATATGCACCAGGAAGGTACAACGATCCAACTCACTGTTCGTCAAGCCTGATCTTTCCCGACCAAAGACCAATGCCACATCTCCTTCCTGAGACTCTTTCATTAATTTAGAGGCTGCCTCTCGGGGTGATACCACTGGCCAATTGACAGTACGAGCCCGCGCACTAGTCCCAACAACAAGCCGACAACCCTCCAACGCCTCATCGAGGGAGTTGACCACACAGGCATCATTCAGCAGATCATCAGCCCCTGAAGCACGGGAAGTGGCTTCAGCATCGGGAAATTGCAGTGGATTTACCAGATAGAGCTGTTGCAGGCACATATTTTTCATGGCTCTGGCCACAGCACCTATATTGCCTGGATGGCTGGTATCAACCAGCACGATTCGGATATTGTTCAGCATAGCTGCGCAAGGGTACCTGATATGATGTCCAGATTGTAGTTATTAACCCGGCGCCTTAGTTGGCAGGTTCAGCCTAAGCGTGCCTCTGATTTTGCTGAACTGCTTGAAGGTAATCTGACTTCAAATCAACCGCTCTGGGCACCAGTGAAAAGCAAACATCGATACCAATCACCATAGGAGGAGACTGAATAAGTGGTTTATCCTTCCTGCGACATGCTGTATCCTCGCCCGCCATGAATCCCATGGTAAACATCGCAGTACGCGCGGCCCGCGAGGCCAGTCGAGTCATCACCCGGAATTTCAACCGTATAGACCGTCTGACCATCACTGATAAGGGCAGTAACGATTTCGTCACTGAAGTGGATCGCAATGCTGAAGCGGCCATTATCAATGTGCTGCGAGAAAAGTTTCCAAGCCACGCCATTCTGGCAGAAGAGAGTGGCAGTCACTCCGGTGATGAGTATCAGTGGATCATCGATCCTCTTGATGGCACTACCAATTTTCTTCACGGCTTTCCACAATTCGCCATATCAATTGCGCTGAAGGTTAAAGGGCGCCTTGAACTCGGCGTAGTCTACGACCCTATCAGCGAAGAGATGTTCACCGCCAGCCGGGGAGAAGGGGCTTTGCTGAACGACCATAAAATTCGGGTCGCAAACCGCAAGAGTCTTGACGGCGCTCTCCTGGGTACAGGTTTGCCCTATCGGGACTTCAGGTTCGAAGAAAATTACATGGGTATGCTGCGGGATCTGATCAAGGATAGCGCCGGCATCCGCCGCCCAGGATCTGCGGCACTTGACTTTGCCTATCTGGCTGCTGGCCGCACCGACGGATTTTGGGAGCTGGGACTCAGCGAATGGGACTTTGCAGCTGGCGCTGTACTGGTGAGAGAAGCAGGTGGCTTGGTGACCGATATCGGCGGTGGTGAACGTTTCCTTGAAACAGGCAATGTGATTGCTGGCAATGTCAAAGTCCACAACGCCATGCTCAGACGCATCCGACCCCACCTGGACGACAAACTCACCGCTTAATTCCCAGCCTCAAGAATAAAGTTCACAGATTTAGGACAGTTGCCTGTCTGACCCTCAAGATTAGTCCGTTGCAACCGTTAGTTCGGTTGAAGAGAAACTCTCACCCAGCCGGACTACGTCAAATGTTAGAAGACCGTAAAAAGAAGAAGACACTCAGCGACCGTGCACTCGAGCGGGTTATGCAAGATGTTATGAGCGGAATGATGGATGTCTCTCTACAGCTAGGAAAAGAGTGCCTGGAAACACCAACGACCGAGGTTGCACTCACCTCTCACAACAACCAGGAGGAGATACTTAAAGGCAATGAAGAGTTGAATAAACGCTGATAGTCCTATCTGTAATCCAAACCCCAGACTCTGTCATCAGCAGAGCCCGGCGGCCAAGTTATCAATTGATTTTAGAGCTGAACACTCACAAACCAGCTGCACAGTTATCACCTAGTAAGATCTAAAAAATCAATCTATCAGCAGCTGGTATCCCGCCTTATGGTGTTTCATCAACAATCTCATCATCTTTTTTCACCGGCATCAGGTCGGCACGACTGACCCCCATCGAGATCACAGATGTACTGGCAACATAGATGGATGAGTAGGTACCGATTACAACACCAACGATGAGTGCCAATGCAAAGCCGTGGATAATCTCACCGCCAAACAGAAACAGAGCTACCAACACCAGTAAAGTCGTTCCTGAGGTTATCAGGGTTCTGGATAGAGTCTGATTGATTGAAGTGTTGATAATATCAACCGTCTCACCTTTGCGCACCTTACGGAAATTCTCTCGAATACGATCAAATACAACAATCGTGTCATTGAGTGAATAACCGATCACCGCCAACACAGCAGCCAAGACAGGCAGATCAAAATCAACCTGAAACAGAGCAAAGAAACCGATTGTTATCAGAACATCATGAACCAGAGCGATCACAGAACCCACAGCGAATCGGTACTCAAATCGCAAGCCAACATATATGAGAATGCCGATCAGTGCATATAGCATAGCCAGGCCGCCATCCTCTGTCAGCTCATCGCCAACTTGAGGTCCGACAAACTCCACTCGTCTTAGATCGGCAGCGGAATCGATGCTCAGCATTGCCTTAAAGGCTCGATCGCTCAATTCCGCACTCTCTACATCCTCCCTGGGTGCAAGTCTGACAAGAACCTCACGGGAAGTACCGAAATGTTGTACAACAGCATCTGAGAAGCCATCGTTATTCAACACCTCACGCACAGAGGATAGCTCCACAGCTTGAGAATATTTGACTTCAACCAAGGTGCCGCCAGTAAAGTCGATACCCAGATTGAGACCTCGTACAACAATCGCACCAATGGCGATCAGCAGTAATACACCAGAGAAGATGATCGCCATTCGGCGTTTTCCCATCAAATCAATGTGACTACCTTTACTTAATATCTGCATCTGTTCTGCCTCTTCAGATCGCCAGAGATTTAACGCGTTTACGACCGTAGATCATATTAATCACCGATCGAGTTCCGATGATGGCTGTAAACATGGAGGTTAAAATACCAATAGCCAGCGTCACTGCAAAACCTTTGATCGGTCCGGTTCCGAAACTGAACAACACGATCGCGGCTATCAGGGTTGTGATATTGGCGTCGATGATGGTCGAGAAAGCCTTTTCATAGCCCGCCTGTATACTCGCCTGAGGAGAGTTTCCGTTAGCAATCTCCTCGCGGATACGCTGGAAGATCAACACATTCGCATCCACTGCCATACCGACAGTCAATACGATACCCGCGATGCCCGGCAGGGTCAGTGTAGCCTGCAACAACGAGAGTATTGCGACAATCAGCACCAGATTCATTAACAGGGCCATGTCTGCCACCAGACCAAAAACTCTGTAGTAGAACGCCATAAAGACCATTACCAGAGCCAAGCCGATCATTACCGAGGCAAAACCCTGATCTATGCTGTCCTGTCCAAGACTGGGGCCGATTGTACGCTCTTCAACAATCTCGATAGGCGCAGCCAATGCACCTGCCCGAAGCAACAGCGCCAGATCATGGGCCTCTTCAGTACTATCCAGTCCTGTGGTTTGGAAGCGTTTACCGAAAGGCTCGCGTATTGTCGCAATGGAGATAACCTCCTCCACCTTCCTCTTTGTTTTAACTGCTTTCCCGTCTACCATGCGAGTCGTGGTGCGATTCTCGATAAAAACCACAGCCATCGGCTTGCCTACGTTCTCATTGGTCATACGGCGCATGCGCTTTGCACCTACACCATCCAGACTGACAAACACAGCTGGCGAACCATTTTGCTGATCCAGGCCGGATGAAGCATCTACGATCTGATTACCGGTTACGATAACCCGCTTTTTCAGCAGCACTGGTCGGCCATTACGTTCGTGATAGAGACTGGAACCAGGTGGAACCCTTCCGTTAACCGCATCCTCAACACTATGCTCGGTATCTGCCAAGCGATACTCCAAGGTCGCTGTAGCGCCTAGAATTTCCTTTATCTTGGCGGGATCCTGAGCGCCGGGTAGTTGCACTACGATACGTCGAATTCCCTGTTGGGTTATGGATGGTTCGGAGACACCCAGGGCGTTAACCCGGTTGCGCAGGGTAGTGATATTCTGTTGTAGCGCAAACTTTTGGACATCCTGCTTCTCAGCAGGAGACATACTGACCACAACCAGAAAGGCATCGGCTTCATCAACCTCTTGCACATTCAGTGTACGGAATTCATTACCAATAAGTTCAGTGGCCTCTCCGCGTTTCTCTGCGGTATTGAACTTTACAAAGACCTGATCATTTTCCCGACTGATACGGACATATCGCAGTTTATTTTCACGTAACAGGGTACGGACGTCACTACTGTAGCGCTCTGCCGCCTGCTGAATTGCAGACTCCATGTCCACATCAATCAGCACATGAATACCGCCGCGCAGATCCAAACCCAGATACATAGGTTCTGCTCCGAGTCCTCTCAGCCAGTCGGGCAGATCGGGAGCAAGTGTCAACGCCGGGGTGTAGTTATCACCCAACGATGCTGTGATCTGATCCATTGCCTTGAGTTGGTCTTCAGAACTGCTGAAGCGCACCAGCAATTTCTGCTGACGCATCTCCATACCTTTTGCGGTGATACCCAACTGTTCCAGAGCCTCTTCGACACGACTCTGGGCCGCTTCATCGATCACCCCATTACGGGTTGCCGAGATCTCCATGGAGGGATCCTGTCCAAATATATTAGGCAGGGCGAATAGTGCGCCCATCAGGACCACCACCAGAACCATTAGATTCTTCCAAAGTGGATATTGGTTCATTATCTCTTCTAACTTAAGTTATGCCATGTAATAACGGGCAGCCTGATCGGCTGACCATGCGTATCGATACGACTTGGACTAGAGTTCTTTTAGAGAACCCTTGGGAAGCACGGTGTCCACAGCCTGACGACGAATCTTCATTTCAGTCCCTTCTGAAACCTCAATCAGGACAAAGTTCTCACCCAAATCAGAGATTCTGCCTGCGATGCCACCAGAGGTCACAACCTCATCCCCTTTGGCCAGAGCTTCGGTCAACTTCTTATGCTCTTTCTGACGTTTGATCTGAGGGCGGATCATCAGGAAATAGAGCACCGCGCCAAAAATAACCAAAGGCAGTAATCCGGTAATTGCATCGGCCTGACCAGCTGCGGCGGGTGCTTCCGCCATCGCATCGGAAATAAAAAAACTCATTGCTATCAACCTCTCAATAGGGGTTAAAAAACCGGCCCAGGGTGCCTAAGCAAACCTTGGGCAAAAAATCAGCCGCCGATTATGACACAGAAGTGAGTAAGAATCAGGCGTTGCGCAGTTTCTGAGTGTAGTTTTCAGACATCGCCAACATCTGCCGGGGAAAAATATTAACCCGGCACCTTAATTTGGTAGGTTCAGGGCGACAAGAAGACCCTAGATCAAGGCGTAGCTCGCAGGTAATGGCTTTGTAACACTGTTTGATAGGGTTTGGAATGATCTATCAACCCTAGCTAATCATGAATTATTCTGATCACAAAACGAACTCAGCGTCTCGATCAATATCACTAAAAGTGAATCAATACCAAATGGATACGTAGGCTTTGATTACATTCGCAGAAAATGAGTAGAAAGGCTCTTCACCAACTACCCCACCCCGAGTCAGATCCCGGAAATCGTCATAATCGAATCGAATGTAATCGTAAGCCAGATTCAGGCTGCCATGATCGATGTATTGCCAAAAGCCCGGTTTGATTTCGTAACTCATTGACAGACCAATGGTATGACTCTGAAAGCTACTCAACTCTTTATCCCTTGCCAGATAGGTCTGAGGTGCACGCCGTGAGTATAGATCACTGTAAAAATCAGCCCCTTCCTGGGTGTAGTAACGGTAGCGTATATCGAATACCCATTTCTCCTTGAAGGGATGGGTATAGGCAAACTCCAGATTATTGGCATCAATACCCCAGGTATCGTTGAAGTAACGATATTCACCACTAACAGCCGCTCGGTAAGGAAGGTAATATTTAAGCCTGAGTGCCAGTGCATTACTGGTACGGGTATTTGGGTATATCTCCGGGAGATAACTGAATCCATTGCTGGCGAGGGGATCAAGGTAACGATAGGAGCGATAGGGATTGTTGAGAAAACCCTCGTCTGTGATGGTCTCCCAGCCAACACCCAAAATGGTATTCTTGGTTAATATCTGACTCAGACCGACCCTGTAATTCTGTCGTTTAACTTTGTCACCAAAATCAGGATCTCCATTTCGACTTATATCGTCATTACCTACGGAGTAACCCAGGGTAACTGTTGTCAGATCACCAAACATGTCGTGACTGATACTGAAACTACCGGTATCAGATAAGTAGTCACTCTCATCACTCTTGGTCAGCGCCAGACTCATCAAAGTCTTGTTATGCAGATAGTCCATCGACAGACTGGTTTCAGTGCGCTCTTCGGTATAAGGCGAAGCGGTAGAGACCACATCCACTGAAGCACTGGATATGGAATCAACATAGTAGTTGGCATTCAAAGAAAACGAATCACCTATCGATTTTCGCACCAGAATAGAAGGACCATCGACTTCCACACCACCGCCATCGTAACGGTGGTACATGATATCGGCCCTATCCTCAGGCAGCACCGTAGCAAACAGACCAAAGCCAGGTATGGCCGCCATGATCATCAGCAACCATTGTCGTCCTGGACCAGGGAGAGTAGTATTTTTTTTCATAGTCGATAAAAACACACTAGTTACAACCACATCCACCACCGCCACCGCCCTCAGCACCTCGGGCAGCTTCGCGTGTCTGGTAAACATGATGACGATAACCATTGGCTATCGCGTCCCGTTCAAAACTCATTATTGGATCAGCCAGATGTGCCCTTTCATAGGGTTGCACCCAGGGCTCGATACTACACCCCGATAAATAAAGGGTGAGTAGTAGCAATGTAAGTCGACGGAAAATTGACATGATGGCAGGGCTCATTCTCGCAGCAGGGTTCGAATCTGTTGTTGATAATCGTCTTCATAGCCAGGCTTATACCCTTTATGCAGGAAGCGGATTTTTCCGTCCCGATCCACCATGAAAGTGCTGGGCATTGCTTTAACCTGATATTGCTTGCTGACACTGTTTTCGTTGTCATATAAGACAGGAAAATTAACAGGGATATCTTTAAGCATCTTGTCTGCCAGGGCAGACTCTTCATCCACATTAACACCCAGTAATACGAAGCCCATATCCTGATAGCGATCATACAGCTGCTGTAAAATCGGCATCTCCTGACGACAGGGCCCGCACCAGGAGGCCCAGAAATTGACCATCACCACATTTCCCCGAAGCTCACTTAGCTTGATGTTCTCTCCAGTGCGGCTTTTGAGGGTGAAATCCGGTGCTGGTGTTGCTTCACTGGCTGCCATAAGAGATCCGCAAAAAGCGATCAGAAGGCAACTCAAAACAGTAGATCTCAATGTCTGCAATAAACCAAAAGATGTCATCTTCACGTTAACTATCCTCAGAAGAAAAAGGTCAGGCTGCCGGTCATTTCGAAATTGTGAGTGGTCTTACTCTCACCCAACAGGTCCGATTCAAACATGTGATCCCTGGCATCGAGATGGATGGTCAGCCAATCATTGATTAAAAGCCGATAACCGGCTCCGATATTGACGGTAAATTCATCATCACCTGCGAAGCGGGTACTACCGATACCACCAACCAGATAGAACTGGCTGTTGTAGGCATATTTGCCACCGAGAAACACTTCACCGGGGAGAATATTGTAACCAGCGGAGAGATTGTAATAGGTAAACTTGCGCTCACTGTCAGTTAGCAATTGCACATCGCCACTCAGCTGTTCATAGCTGGTCTCATTTGCCTCTGATGTACCAATTGCTGCTTCGAGAAAGATCGATTCGGTACCATGGTACGCAAGGCGTAGACCGTAGGCCGCACTGGTTCCAAAGTCTTCGATATTCATCAACCCGACATAAGCGCCGATTTCAAAATCCTCTTCGTCAAAATCGGGTTCAGATATCTCCCGGCGGGCAATCTCCGGTTCGACCAGCAACTCCTCCCGTAGGCTACCTCCCAGGAGTTTCTCCTCTGCATGGCTCGTTGACAGCGTAAACAGACCCAACAGGGCCGCTGTACTCAGAAAAAGAAACCGAGTCCGATTTTCCACTGGTCAAAATCCTCATTGTCATCACGACTGGTAAACACGGCGTAGTGACGAAACTCACCACGCAGGAAAAAGCGTCTGGTCAGATAGACCTTCAACCCGGCACCCACATGTGCGGTGGTATCTGTCCGGTCTTCTGTCTCCACCAGGGTACTGCTTGGATTGGTACGGATCACGCCACCCCCAAGGGTAAAAAACGGACTGAATGTCCATTCAGGAAAGGGCTGTGAGACCAAATTCACATCAAACAGGTATTCACTGGAGAAATCCCCCAGGGCTTGAGAAAAACTGATTTCGCTTGAAAGGTTTTCATTGAAGGCATAACCGGCATAGAGTCCAAGCAATGCGGCACCCTCCATATCACCACCATAGAAGCTGAACTCCCAGGTTCGATCCCTGAAATCATCCTTCGAATAGGCGATGAGGGGCAAGGGGTAACCATCCTCCATGCGGGTCTGGCGCATCTCTTCAATCACCACCCAACCCTGCTTTCCACGCCGAGTCTCAATCAGAAACCAGTCAGTACGTCTTTTTAAAATAACCACCCACTCGTCGCGCTCCGCCACCTGATCTACAGGATAGACAGCACCTGGTCCGGTATGCATCTCGATGTAGGGCGCCATCACCTGAACCCTTAACAAATCATCATCCGCCCTGCTCAATCCAGGCAGCAACAGGCCGAGCAAAAAGCTAAAGGCCGCGAGACGGGAAATTAACCTATTCAGTTGCAAACTTCAGTCATCCACAGGAGCTAGAAACGGGTCATTGTAGTACTGTGCACCAATATCAAGCCATTCATAAATAAGCTTCAATTCAGCATTACTGAGATATCCGGCATGCACACCACCTGTCTCAAAAACCTCGGTAAACCGGCTTGCGTTGGCAGAACCCGCAACCATCGAGGCACCACCAGGTACAGGCACAGGAACATCAGGCAAGGGTATCGGATTACCTTCACCATCAAGGATCAGCTCACCGTTCTCATCCAGCTCATAGAGCTGATTGCCATTTTCATCGGTAGCGGGCACCAGTAGATCGACAAGGATGCCATCCACTACCTCCTGAATATTGTCAGGAAAGAGTAACTCACGGTAGGCGGAAAAGTGTTCTGGCTCATCTTCTGAAGCACCATCACTGAGGTCGAGCTGAGCATCGGGTACTACAGTCTCCCCGGCATCATCTGTGTCGTGACACACATTGCAGGTATGGTCTTCAATGGTGTTCCCCTCGCCATCAAGAACAGGTCTGGCAACTGCCCAGAGGGGATGAATATGCTGCTGATAGTGAATCATCGAGCGGCAGAGTTCGTTCCAAGATGAGCTGCAGAGGTTATCGTTTAGAGGAGATGCGGTTTCCAGATCCGCGTAACGATATGAGAATGGAGCATCGACCTGCCGAACTTCAGGATCGCTCCAGACATCAACAAATACCAGATCCATGTCTGGATCACAGGCTGCTGCGACACACTGCAGACGGTTACGTGTCTGCGCCATGGTTTCGCCCACATCGGTCCAGAGTTCCGGGTTTGTATTGGGAAAAGGCTGACCGGTTTCCATGCTGCCACTATTCACACCAGGAGGAGCTGCAGTGAGACGACCATGGGCCAGGAGACTGTCTCCGGCATGGCAGCCACCACATTCAATAACCTCACCGGGCCGGAATTGTAACCAGAAACTGTGTACCTCGTTGGTGCGTCTGCCATCAGCATCGAGCACACTGAAGCTGATCGGCACATTGGCAGGCACTTTGACCTGTACCGACCCATCGGGATCGATCGGGGCATACCCTAGAACTTCTCGCATACCGAATTGGGCTGTGCTGCCAAAGGCACTATTGGAAAACTCTAAAACTTCATCATCCGGGATGGTGACCTGCTTGATCAGCCGTAGAAAACGGGCTGGACGATTGGCAGCAGATGTCAGTGTCGGATCTGAAAGGGTCGCAATATCCGGCTCAGCAGTATCGGCCCCATCCAGATCATAGACACTGCGAATGCGCAGCAATCCTGCTTTTTCAGACACCAGTGTTGGATCCAGATCTATACCAGCTGTCTTGTCATGGATGATCAGGGGCTCAGGACGTTCCACTGCGACCACAACATCTGTGTAGACCACCCCCTCTTTCGGCTTAACGATCGGCAGCTGAGTCTGTTTTGAGGGATCATAGATGAACAGACTGTAGAGGGGAGGTGCCGGCTCCGCATCAGGATCTGCCAGACGTTCATCGTTGCAAGGCACAATTCTCTCGTCTTCGACCAATCGGCAGGGACTCCAGCTGATCAACAAGCGATCTGTGTTGTCGAATAGCGGGTGAGCACTGCGTAACTGCCCTCCCATGGTGAGGGTGCCGTCAGTGGTAATCTGGTGATTTGTTGCACTGGTCTGGGCCGGACCGGTCATCCCCTGGTTGTCCCAGGTGGGTTGTTCATTATCGAAATAGGTTTCGCTATCGATGAAGATCAGCGCCCCACCCGCCTGAGTGCCATCAAAGGGTTGGATCAAGCTCATGATACGACCGTCTGGCATCTCCTGGGGCCGCATGAACTGAATCGTGCTGCCATCTGTACCGGTGTCATGACTGTTCAATCCATAGAGCAATTCCAACTCAGTACCATCTGGATTGATTCGATAGAGATGAATTGCGTTATTGCCATCTGCATTATCCCAGCGGCTGAACACAATCTGACCACTGGTCAAGACACTCGGGGAGAAGTCATGGCTGCGATTGAAGGAGATCTGATTGATATTGGTGCCATCATCGTTCATCACATGCAGAACCATGGCGGGCTCATCCACAGATCTTTCCATGGCCAGATATTGAGGCTTTCCCTCATCCAGTAAACGTGCCTTGGCCTGACGCTGCCGAGTGGAAGAGAAGACAATGCGCCCATCGGGCAGATAGTGGGGAAAACGGTCGTGGCCATCCTCAGCGGTGATATCCGACACGACAATTCGCCGCAGGTCTGCAGAGGGAATGTCATACTCCCAGATATTCCAGGTAGGCTGATCTTCAGGTTCAGCATCCTCGATCAGAGGCAGCCTCAGGGAAAACAGCAGCCTGGTACCATCGAAAGAGACCGAAACATCCTGCACATCCCCTTCACCACCGGTAACAGAACCTGTGATATTGACCTCATCCGCACCAGCAGAGGCATAGTCCTTCAGATAGAGATCACCACCGACTTCTGTGGCCTGACTGACCCGGATATCGGTATTACTCTCTTCGGTGACAGGACGTTTAACATAGGCAATGGGATAGTCGACAACCACTGGATCAGGATCTTGGCTCTCTCCACCACCACAACTCATTAGCACAAGGGCTATTGAGAGCGCACAGATAAGGCTCAGAAATGCCTTGCGGTTAACTGGTTTCATGAACAGTCCGTTCCCTCAAAATCCGATCGCTGCAGCTCGGACAGAGCCTTTTATTGAATAAAGTTGAATTTTGTTATCGGCTAATAAAATCATGGACTTGAGAGTCTACCCTATCGAAATCACTAATCAGTGCTCAAGTTCACAACCTGAACAAACAAAGATCACGAATCCATGACTTTGGATTGACAAAAATAACGACTGATATAGAAGAGGGAAGGTAAGTTCCAATCTGCCGGGGATTCTATTTCCGGCAATGTGGTGAATAGGGATTCAGAGGGCGAGAAATCATGTCGGGAAAACACCCATCCACTCCCAAGTGCAATATCGGCAGTTTAGCGACCAACGCGCTCACACTGAGCCTTGCACTCTTGTTTGCGCTACCAGTCATGTCTGGGCCACGGGAACAAGCAAAACGTATGCACGACCGCATTGCTGGTGTACCACCCAGTACCGAGACCCTGGCAGAGATGGTCACCGAAATTGAGAACAACGACCCTCTGACGGCAGCCATGCTGGCAATTGAACACCCCGATTTCTACAACGTGACCCTGAAAAACTGGGCGACACCCTGGACCAACGAGGAGCAGACCCCTTTTGCCCCACTCAACGACTACAGCGCTACCGTCATCGGTATGGTACGCGACGAGGTGCCCTTCAACCAACTGCTGTCAGCCGACATCATCTACACCGGTAACAGCAGCCCCGCCTACTCCAATAATGACAACAGCCACTACGAGGCGATGGAGACTCAGGGCATAAACCTCAAACAAGCCTTGCAGAGACAAACCCAATCCAGCGTAACCGGCCTGCCACCGGAGGGTACCGCTGGCGTGATCACCACCCGCGCTGCCGCCCGGGCCTTCTTTATCGATGGCACCAATCGGGCCATGTTCAGCTTCACCATGCTCAACCATCTCTGCAGGGATCTGGAGCAGATCAAGGACCCTACCCGCCCCAGTGACCGGGTTCGTCAGGATGCATCACGCAGTCCTGGTGGTGACAGCCGGGTATATTTCAATAACTGTGTCGGGTGCCATGCCGGTATGGAGCCATTGGGCCAAGCCTACGCCTACTACAACTACGAATATACAGATGACATGGAGACAGGCCACCTCTCCTACACCCCAGGCAATGTGCAGCCTAAATATCTGATCAACAGCTCTGTCTTCAAGGATGGGTTCGCCACACCTGACGACGAGTGGGACAACTACTGGCGTGAAGGACCCAACTCCATTCTCGGCTGGGATTCCACTCTGCCGGGATCAGGCTATGGGGCAAAATCGATGGGGGAGGAGCTGGCCAATAGCCATGCCTTTGCAGAGTGTCAGGTTACCAAGGCCTTTCAGGCAGTCTGTCTACGCTCTCCTGTGGATGGAGCCGACCGTAACAAGATTGCTGAAATCACCAGCAGCTTTAAATCCGGTTACAACATGAAAAATGTGTTCGCGGAAGCGGCCGTCTATTGTGCGGGAGACTGATCAGTGAGCATACATAACGGATACAACAAATTTCTGAAATGGAGTCGTGGCATTACCTGGCTGCTCTTACCTGCACTCTTGCTCAGTGGACTGCCGGCTTGTCAGGATGGCGTCTCGAACGAGTCTCAGCAAGAGACCACCGTCAATTCGAGCACTTACAGCGGCCCCGCCGCACGTACCAGTGATATACAGGGTTTCAGGGTCAGCCTATGGGAACCCTTACGAGCACAGAACCGCTGCGGCGCCTGCCATAACACGGGCGGACAAGCCCCAGTGTTTGTTCGGGAAGATGATGTCAATCAGGCCTACGAATCGGTCAATGGCCATATCAATCGCTCTGAACCCGACGAATCATCCCTGGTAACAAAAGTTGCCAATGGGCATAACTGCTGGGAAGCCAGTGACAGCGCCTGCGCCACGATCATTACAAACTATATCGAATCCTGGGTTGGTGATGGCGCCAGCGCTGGCAGACAGATAGAACTCGAAGCACCACCAGAAAACGTCGTCGGCGAAAGCAAGACCTTTCCTGACGATTCAAGCCTGTTCTCAAGTAATGTCCATCCCCTGTTGACTGATTACTGCTCCGAGTGTCATGTAGAGGATGCCGCCTCACCACAATCCCCCTATTTCGCAGCCCCAGATGCAGAGACCGCCTATGCGGCAGTGAAGAACTCCATCGACCTCGACACCCCCAGCAACTCCCGCCTGGTACAGCGTCTTATCGAGCTGCACAACTGCTGGGATGACTGCCCAAGCAATGCCCAGGAGATGGAGACAGCCATTATCAATATGGCGAACAATATCTCTCCGACGCCGGTCGATCCTGATCTGGTAGTCAGTCGAGCATTGACGCTACCAGAGGGTACGGTAGCCAGTGGTGGCAGCCGTCAGGAGAACGACATTGTCGCCCTGTATGAGTTCAAGACTGGCAGTGGCAACACAGCCTACGATACCAGTGGCGTGGATCCCGCAGCCAATCTCTCCCTCAGTGGAGACACAACCTGGGTTGAAGGTTGGGGCCTGGAGTTCAAAACAGGCAAGGCTCAGGGCAGCACCAGTGACAGTCGAAAACTGAGCCAATTGATTCAGGCCACTGGTGAATACACGGTGGAAGCCTGGGTAGTTCCAGCCAACGTCACCCAGGAAGGCCCAGCTAGAATCATCAGCTATTCAGCGGGAACCGACGATCGGAATTTCACTTTAGGTCAAACCCTCTACAACTATAACTTCCTGCATCGTTCGAGCTCTACGGATGGTAATGGTGAGCCAGCCCACTCCACTTCGGATGACGACGAGGATCTGCAAGCCACTGAGCAGCATATTGTTGCCACTTTCGATCCTGAGAATGGTCGCAGACTCTACGTCAACGGCATATTCACAGACGATCTGGACGAGACCGCTCCTGGCAATCTCAACGACTGGGACGATACCTATGCGCTGGTACTGGGTAATGAAGCTTCCAGTGACCGGCCCTGGGCAGGAAAGGTTCGCCTGCTCGCCATTCACAACAGAGCTTTGACCGATGCACAGATTCAGCAAAACTTCGATGCCGGTGTCGGTGAAAAATACTTTCTGCTGTTCAATGTCAGCTCCGTGGTCAACCTGCCCCAGAGCTATGTGATGTTCGAGGTGAGCCAGTACGACAACTACAGCTACCTGTTCCGCCAACCCAAATTCATCAGCCTTGATGACAGCGTTTTGCCTGGGTCTATCCCACTGCAGGGTATGCGGATCGGTATCAATGGTAAGGAAGCAGCCATCGGCCAGGCCTATGCCTCACTCGACATTACAGTCAATGACTCAGAATACACAGTAAACGGACAACTTCTTTCGAATATCGGCACCACCATCGCATCGGAGAAAGGTGCGGAAAATGATCAGTTCTTCCTGACTTTCGAAAGGTTAGGTGAGCAAACCAATGTCTATGTCGAGCCCGAAGTAGTCCCACCTGGTGAGCCCGCCGACGGAGAACCGGCCTCCACCGTAGGATTACGTACTTTCGATGAGATCAATGCCACCATGGCATCACTCACCGGTGTAAGTCAGGCTCTCAGTGCAGTTCTGACAACCTACACCACGATCAGGGAGCAACTGCCCTCGGCTGAGAATATCAATGGATTTCTCTCCTCCCATCAGGTCGCGGTCTCCCAGCTGGCGATAGAGTATTGCAGCGCTATGGTTGACGATACTGCACTACGATCCAGCTTCTTCCCAGGTTTCGACTTCAATACCAACGCCAATGACATAACCACTGCCACTTGGCAAAGTCAGGTGGTCACACCGTTGATCGTTAACTTTATGGGTGAAAACCTGGCTACCCAACCTGACCCGGCAATGGTGGAAAGTGAGTTGATGACCTTATTGACAGGCAGCGTTGGTTTGGCCCGCTGTAGTGGACAGTGTGCGACAGACCGTACAGAAAAAGCCACAAAGGCGGCTTGTGCCTCAATCCTGGGCAGCGCAGTGATACTACTGCAGTGACACCAGATGAAAACGCGAAGCGGACTGAAGATACCAGACGGAAAGACAGATTATGCGTAGAAAAGTGAAAAACCTCTCGCCGGATGCTCCTCTGCTGCATCCTGATCATGCCCGCCCAGTGACAAGGCGGGACTTCATCCGTCAGGGTTTTATGGCAGGATTGGGGGCAGTAACCACCCCTTCCCTGTTCGGGCTGTTTGCCAACCCGAGGGAGGCCAAGGCAGCTTTATCTTCTGATCTTGAAATCCTTAAATCTTCCTGCGGCATCGATACACTGGGTGGTGGAAAGATCCCCTTTATCTGTTTCGATCTTGCTGGAGGAGCCAATATTGCAGGTTCGAATGTCCTGTCGGGACGACAGGGAGGACAACTCGATTTCTTGACCACTGCCGGATATAACCGTTTGGGGCTACCAGGGGATATGGTCCCATCCATCACCAACCCGGACACAGGCCTTAGCGATTTCATCAATAGCGAACTGGGCCTGGCTTTCCATTCAGACAGCGCATTCCTACGTGGCATTCTGGAAAAGGTCTCTGTTGGAAACCGTGCCAGCATCAATGGCGCAATCATTCCTGCACGATCGGAAAACGATACCGCAAATAATCCTCACAACCCCATGTATGCTATCAATCGTTGTGGTGCTGATGGCGAACTGCTGACCCTGATTGGTTCACGCAGCTCAGATTCTGGAGGAAACTCTTTGGCACCTGCGGATCAGATAGACCCCTCAGTACGCCCAACAAAAGTTGATCGCCCTAGTGACACCACCGGATTGGTCGACACAGGCAAGCTTGTGGGCATGCTTGATCAATCCGATGCTGTCGCTGTCATGGAAGCGATTCATCGAATTTCAGACATGAAACTTGATAGCGTCAACACAGGTATCTCCACTGATGATGTGGTGAAAGAACTGGTCCGCTGTGGGTATGTGAAGAGTGCAGACCTGGTCGACCGATATGGTGATCCTGCAGCACTGGATGTTACCGCAGACACCGATATCATTGGCCCGATCTTTACCCAGGAGGAGTTTGACAGCGATGGAGAATTTCGCAAAACCGCCTCGGTAATGAAGTTAGTGATCAATGGCTACGCAGGTGCTGGCACCGTAACGATGGGCGGCTACGATTACCATACAGGTGATCGTGCAGTAGGTGAGATTCGTGATTTACGAGCTGGCCGCTGCATGGGGGCCTGCATCGAATATGCAGCCCGTATCGGCACCCCATTGATGCTGTATGTCTTCAGTGACGGATCTGTCTCAAGCAATGGTTCGGTGGATAACTCTGCAGACGGCAGAGGCAAAGGCGTCTGGACAGGAGATAACCAGTCCACAGCTGCCTCATTCTTCCTGGTGTTTAACCCGGCAGGTCAGCCAACACTTACAGGAGGCACGACTGACGAACAGCTTGCCCATCAACAGATTGGCTATTTTACTGCCGATGGCGCAGTGGACAATGGCTCAAGCCCAGCCGCCAACAACGTCAATCAGCTGGTACTGACTGTAGCGCTCAACTACCTCGCCCTGCATGGTGAGCAGGGACAATTCAGTTCACTGTTCGGCACCAGCCTGGGTAATGCGGCGATGCTGGATAGTTTGACTGCCTTCAATCCGATTATGTAACTGGAGAGAGAAAGCTATAGGGAAAAACAGCCTTGATATAGTAATTATCAGATTCAAATAACCGATGGTTCTCTGAATGATCATCGATCTCAATATAAGATACATCCGCTCAGTGAATGACAACATTGGTCTCACTCACGAGCTTTAGTTTGATATCACGTGATATTTGTTACAAATTTCGAACCTGCTGAGACTTCATTGACTAGATCCTCTTTTTTCACCTTCCCGAACGCCTGCAACTCTATTATTAACCCGGCACCTTATTAGTACTCCGCCTGCTGAAGTGGCCAATAGTCTGTTTTGCACAATCCGGATAGAGGTGGTGGTTCAATAGCTGGTTCCTCTATAAAAACAGAAAATTGACTGAATCGGCTCTGAAACAAACAATGAGAGCTGGACACCCGTAACCACTGACTCACCGATTTTATTGTGTAACGACACGCTTTCTCCAAGCTATATTTAAAGTAGGTGTAAAGGGCAGTCACCACCCAATATTCCAAACAACATGGTATGCAGCATATATCAACGATGGATCATTCGATGTAGTTAAATATTATAAGCGGGGAGCAAGATCTATGTTATTAAATCGACTCCTTATAGGAACACTTCTGGCAAGCCTATGCATCAGCGTCACAGTTGCCAAACAGACAGAAGAGCAGTTCTCTGATTCCAGAAGCCGGATGGTATCCGCGATTGAACAGGATGTACGTCTAACGAGCGATCACCTGAAAAAAAAACAACTCGACCAGAGAGT
This sequence comes from Candidatus Thiodiazotropha sp. DIVDIV, assembly GCA_040506275.1. Lineage (GTDB taxonomy): Bacteria > Pseudomonadota > Gammaproteobacteria > Chromatiales > Chromatiaceae > Thiodiazotropha. The sequence goes on along the minus strand of JBEVXD010000001.1, from coordinate 17,673 downwards.
ACTCCAGGCACTTGAAATCGTACCCAGGCATCTATTCGTACCAGAGAGTCAACGCCATTCAGCCTATGAAAACCGCCCACTCCCAATAGGATACGGACAAACTATTTCACAACCCTATATTGTCGCGATCATGACCGATCTGATTGCACCCAAACCCCAACACAAGGCACTGGAGATCGGTACCGGATCAGGTTACCAAGCTGCAGTCCTATCCCGTCTCGTGAACCGGGTCTTATCCATGGAGATCGTGGAACCTCTTGGCAATCTCGCCAGAGAGCGCCTCCAGCAGCTTGGATACCATAACATCGAGATTGCCATTGAGGATGGCTATCATGGATGGGAGTCTGAAGCCCCGTTCGACATCATTATCGTCACTGCTGCCGCCAGCCATATCCCTCCACCACTACTGAAACAGCTCAAGCCTGGTGGAAGAATGATCATTCCGGTGGGTAGTCGCTTCATGACACAGCAACTGCTGCTGGTGACTAAAGACCAAAAGGAGGAAGTGACTGTTCGGCAAGTACTACCAGTTCGTTTTGTGCCACTCATCGATAAATCTGAATTGTGACCAACCACAATCGCCCAGCCTATTTTTCTCTCTTCTTGCTCTCAGCATCAGCCTTGAGTTACGAAATTCTGCTGATGCGTCTGTTTTCTATCATCCAGTGGCACCACTTTGCCTATCTTGTGATTGCCCTGGCGCTACTGGGTTACGGCATCAGCGGTAGCTTGCTCTTCTTACAACAGAGAGTGGCTCTACGACACTACAATCTGATCTATGTTGCATTGATTCTGCTATTTGCTCTTAGCAGCGTAGGCTGTTTTTTACTGGCTCAATCAATCAAATTCAATATCGAAGAGCTATTTTGGGATCCGACCCAGATCGCCTATCTGACCATGATTTTTCTTATCCTCGCCCTACCTTTCACTTTTGCAGCCTCTGCAATCTGTATGACTTTCATGAACCATCAGGCACAGGAGATTGCAAAAATATATGCTGCAGATTTAGTGGGAGCAGGTTTCGGTGCACTCGCCATACTTTTCGCCATGTATCATTTGATGCCAGAGAAGATACTGATTGCGATTAGCCTGATTGCAATTCTGGCAGCGCTCATTGCCATTAGGGAAACTGCAACAAATCAAAAATTATTTCTACATTTGGTGGCACTAGGTGTTATCGCTCTACTCTTATTCATTATCCCAGACGTGACTATGAACTATTCCCAATACAAAGGGTTGGCTCAGACACTAAAAGTCAAAGGCGCTCAAATCATAGATCAGCGCGCCAGTCCGATGGGTCATCTGACCCTGGTTATAAATAACGAGGTACCCCTACGGCATGCACCTGGATTAAGTCTTACAAATACCACTGAACCACTGAAACAGATTGGACTATTTGTCGATGGGGATAATATGAGCGCAATCACCCGTTATCCAGAAACTATCGATTCCTTGAGTTATCTTGACCAAACAACCTCTGCCCTACCCTACCATCTGAGTACGCCGTCCGAGATATTGATTATCGGCAGCGGTACTGGATCAGACCTGCTGCAGGCCAATTACCATCAAATAGCATCAATTGACGCTGTCGAACTCAATCCTCAAATTATCGAGCTTATTAAAAACGACTATGCTGACTTTGCAGGGCCGGTCTACAACAGCAGATCTACCCATGTCTACGCAAAAGATGCCCGTGATTTCCTGCTTGAAAATCGGAAACAATACGATCTGATCCAGATTGGCTTGAGTGATGGCGCGACAGCCTCCTCATCAGGGCTCTATGCTCTCAATGAGAGTTATCTGTATACCCTGGAGGCAATGCAAGACTATCTCTCACATTTAAAACCGGAAGGCATGCTCTCCATCACCCGATGGCTCAAAATTCCACCTCGCGATAGTCTGAAACTTTTCGCCACGGCTCATCAAGCACTTGAATTACTACAGCTTCAGGAGATCGATAAACGGCTGTTGATGATTCGAAACTGGCAGACCAGTACCTTATTAATTAAAAACGGGCTGTTTACGAAATCAGATTTGGTTCAGGTTGAAAATTTCTGTCGAGAGCGACTGTTCGATCAGGCCTACCATCACCAGCTCAAAGTGAGTGAAAGCAACCGCTACAACTTACTTAATAAGCCCATCTTCTATGAGGCAACACACCAAATAGTATCGGGTAACAGCGACCTATTATTCGATAACTATAAATTCAACCTACAACCTGCTACAGATGATCGTCCCTACTTCCATCACTTTTTTAAATGGCAGAGTTTTAAGGAAGCACTTAAACTACGCGGTAGCGGTGGCATGCCACTGGTTGAATGGGGATACGTAGTGCTACTGCTGAGTCTTGGCATTACCACTCTGCTCAGTGCATTACTGATTATACTTCCTTTGATCTACATGCCACAAAGCGCATCAACTGTCACCAAACCGGCCACAAGCGGATCGGTACTGGCATATTTTGCTTTTATCGGTTTGGCATTTCTATTGATAGAAATTGGAATCATTCAAAAATTTCAGCTATTCCTCCATCATCCAATCTATGCCATCACAGCATCTCTTTGTGCATTTTTATGCTTTTCCGGTCTGGGCAGTTATCTGAGTGAACGATTGAGATATCGACAAAGCCACAAACAGATCGCACTCAAGGCGATTATTACTCTCTGTACTATCAGCTTGATATATCTTGTATTGCTGCCATTGTTATTTGATCTTTTGTCTCACTTGTCCATGACAATGAAAATTATTACTTCCATCCTGCTGATCGCACCAATGGCAATCTGCATGGGCATGCCTTTTCCGTTGGCACTTGCAGCTATGAAACAGGGTCAGACAGAACTGATTCCATGGGCTTGGGGTATCAATGGCTATGCATCAGTAATCAGTGCCAGCTTGTCTACCGTAATTGCCATCCAGTTTGGATTCAAAGCGGTACTGATATTCGCGATAATCTTATATCTTGCTTCCCTGGTGGTGTTTCCTCACAACAAAGCAGATGATGAGGTGATTAACCCTGCACCTTAATAGGTAGGATCAACCTGAATCTGTGGATTCAAATAAACACTACCAGAAACCCTATAAAACGTGAAAGTAACAAAAAACGACTGCCAATCGTGGCAGCGATTGATTAGAATTCTTCCCTAGCTGTAACTCTCCAGGAAAAAAACCTAGATGGAACAACAAACTCTCGATTTCATCGTTTGGAATATCGACCCTACGTTAATCTCTTTTGCTGGCTTGGAAATCCGCTGGTATGGCGCTCTATTTGCACTTGCTTATCTATTGGGCTACCAAACCATTCATTGGATCTACCAAAATGAAGGGCGGGAGACCCAGCACCTGGAACGTCTATCCGTCTATCTGGTCATCGCCACGATTGCAGGCGCACGACTGGGCCACTGTCTCTTCTACGATCCAGGCTACTATCTGAGCCACCCACTGAAGATTCTGGCCTTCTGGGAGGGTGGATTGGCCAGTCATGGTGGTGGCCTAGGTGTATTGTTCGCACTTTATATCCATAAACGACAGTCAGGTGAAACCTATCTCTGGCTTCTCGATCATTTTGCAATCCCAACTGCACTGGTGGGCATGCTGATTCGATTAGGGAATCTTTTCAATTCGGAAATCTACGGTACACCTACCAATCTACCCTGGGCATTTATTTTTGAGCGGATTGACCAGATACCCCGACACCCAGCTCAACTCTATGAAGCGATTGCCTATGGTCTGATATTCATAGCGCTGCTAATGTTCTATAGACGCATGGGAGAGAAGATTAAAGATGGATTGATTTTCGGTCTCTTTCTGGTGGCAGTTTTCAGCACCAGGTTTTTGGTTGAGTTTGTTAAAACCAAGCAGGCCGCTTACAGCAGTGATGTCTGGTTAAGCACAGGGCAGATACTCAGCCTGCCATTCATTGCAGGCGGCCTGATACTGATTCTTCTTGCACTCAGAGGAGACGACAGGAGACATGCTAAGCACACTTCCTAGTGTACTGTCTCCAATGCTATTTTTTCGCTGCAACCTGTCCGGTAAAAACAGCAATCATTGCAATTGAACAGCAAAGTACTTGCTTTGATTTTCAGCACATCTGGGTGGGTCATGGCCCCACCCAGCAAATATCCAAGGCGTAGGGTGGGGCCATGCCCCACCAATCATGGTTAAATTAGATCATCCATATTCGATCTTATATTGTTATTAACCAACAGCACGGTCTTACAATCCCCTTTCTATTTCTCTTAAAAATAATGGGGTTTTCCAGATAGCAAGTTGAGCATAGGATAGTAAGAATGAACAATAGAAACCGTCCAGATAAAGCCTGTAATTGATGTTTTCTGATCTTAAACCTGAATCCGAGAGTTCATGACGGCACATAGCGTAAGCTATGAACCCACGAATTCAGATTAAACTTATATGAGCTTGCTCCACAATCTATTCGATCTCTATCTCGAAGCTGCACCCTGGCTGCTGCTGGGACTCGTAATGGCTGGACTGCTTAAAGCATGGCTTCCCCCAGGCATGTTGCAACAGAAACTTGGTCAGGGCCGCTTTCTACCTGTTATCAAAGCCTCTCTCATCGGTGCCCCGCTCCCCCTCTGCTCCTGTGGCGTATTACCCGCTGCTATGGCTCTGCGTCGGAGTGGTGCATCAAAAAGCGCTACGGTCTCTTTCATGATCTCCACACCAGAGACTGGCCCCGACTCCATCGCCATCACCTACGCCCTGCTAGGCCCGTTTATGGCTGTCTTGCGGCCGATTGCGGCAATTGTCAGCGCACTCTTTACCGGATTGCTCAATAATTTCTTCGATCCTCTTCAGGAGACAAAGAGGCCTTCAAATATTCTACCGGTCCTCGATACTGCTTCTGGTTGTAGCAAGGAAGCGTGCTGTGCAATAAACACAGAGAAAAAGGAGGGTGCCTGGCAACGTAGTATTCAAGGACTGAAATACGCCTTCACTGCAATCCTAGACGATATCGGGTTATGGTTGTTAGCAGGCCTGGTCCTGGCCGCTCTCGTCATGAGTTACCTGCCACCAGAAAGCATGAGCAGCTGGGGAAGCGGACTTCCTGCAATGCTGATGATGCTGGTGATAGGCATACCTATGTATATTTGCGCCACAGCTTCCACACCTTTGGCTGCCGCCATGATCCTGGCCGGTATATCACCCGGTACCGTACTGGTCTTCCTCCTCGCAGGACCAGCCACCAACCTGGCCACCATCGGAGTAATCCAAAGGGAGATGGGACTTCGAACCCTGTTGCTATATTTAGTGGGGATCTCCGTCTCCAGTATTCTCATCGGTCTAACTACGGATGCAGTAATCAACAACTTCAACATACCTGTTGAGGTACTATCATCACAGGAACCACCTGAAATGATGGAGCTAATGGCAATTATCAGTGGTGTGATTTTACTCATTTTCATGCTGACAAGCTTTCGACGGAAGCTGAATTTCAGTTGATCACATTCAACACCAAAACGATCTACTAATAGAGTTAGTTTTTGTAACCTGCCACGACATAATAAATTAATAATGCGCTTTAGAATATTTCCAGCTATTCAAATAAATACCGATTTATTGACAGGCGCTGAATAGAGAGTGGTTTTTATGGCGATCTGCTGTTCCGCCAAGAAAAATCAACGCTTATATCTTTTACCTTTTTAGCGACGATGTAGCTGTTTAAAAAACACTTATGTCTTGCTAGCCATGGTAACCTCCATGAAAATATATGACTTTTGAAATCATAGGATGCTCCAATTATTTCAAAACCAAGATTTTCACAGAAAAGTGTTTCTAAAGCTTCAGTTGAAAAACGCCAATAGTCGTAAGGATAAGCGTGCAGTGGAAATGCATGGTGGGTTTGTATGGCAATAAGCCCACCAACTGTTAAAGTTCGTGAAATTTCCTCAGCTGCAAGCCATGGGTACTGAACATGCTCAAATGTAGAACAGGAAATGATAATATCGAATGCATTTTCCCCTAACGTTTTTGAAAGGGTATGAATGTCAGCTACGACGTCAACGTCATCACCATCCACAAAGTCTGTTCCGACATAACGGGATGCGTGAGGAACCCAGTTTTTGTGCAGTGTTGAGCGGTTGGGCTTACTTCTCCTTGTCCCTAACTCTAATACGTTAGGACTGCTTATTTTTTCCGATTCTTTAAAAAACAGTTCCAGGCATTTACTCATTTATAAACCGACTATTTTAAAATTTAATTTTAAATCCGTGTAATAATTACAATTGAAAATAGTTAAATTACCTCTGAAAGAGCAAGAGGTTTGTTGGCTGACGCCCTCATAGGTTCATAATCGTCTTCTAGGCATACTATACACCAGTCTCGACGCTCATCACTCTGTTTCTGGTTCTAGATATAATTCCCGGACATAAGCGATTCAGAGAGATTAGATTATTATAACTGAACTGCCATAAGACTGTTGAAACCTACAGCCAGCTTGCGATGTAGATGGAATATGGTCAATGAGAAAAACAGTGCCTATATCAAAGGCATAAAAAACAGTCACAATAATGGGCTTCACCGCCACATTATCCACTTTATGCCGAGCATGTTAGCAATCAAAAATGATGTTTTCAAAAGGTGAGTGCTGAGATGGACACCCCGCCATCCGGCATCATATGTGCCAAACTTGAAGCGGTGTGTCCACTATGAAGAATAGTTTAATCAGTATCGATTTAGCAAAAAATGTTTTCCAAGTCTGTGTTATGGATTCTGATCAAAAAATCACGGTCAATAAAAACATCTCTCGTAAGAAACTACTTTCGACCTTAAGCCAATATGAACCAACCACTGTCGTCATGGAAGCTTGCTATACCTCTCATCCCTGGGGACGCGCCATTCAATCACTCGGGCATACGGTCAAACTGGTACCGCCTTATCAGGTTAAACCCTTTGTGTTAGGCAATAAGAATGACCACAATGATGCGATCGCTATTGCAGAGGCTTCACGCAGAACTAAGGCAAGCTTTGTTCCGGTAAAGTCACTAGAGCAGCAGGATCTCCAATCACTGCAACGAATTCGTGAGCGACTGATGAAGCATCGCACCGCGACCGGGAACCAATTACGAGGGTTGCTTGCTGAGTACGGCATTGTCCTGCCCAAGGGTTTGCATTACCTGCGTGCTCAGGTGACATTGATTCTAGAAGATGCCGATCAAACCTTGACGACTGTCGCCAGAGGTTTTATCCATCGCCTCTATCGCGAGCTTGTCGGGCATGACAAGCAGATTAGTGAGATTCAGACTGAGCTGTCTACGTTACTTGTGGATAATGATGATTATAAGCGATTACAAACCATCCCTGGAATCGGTCCCGTGGTTGCTGCAACGTTGCTCGCTTCAGTTGGTGATGCGCACTATTTCAAGAACTGTCGCCAGATGGCTGCCTGGATAGGCCTCACGCCTCGCCAGCATGCTAGTGGAGAGAAGAGTCGTATGCTGGGGATTAGTAAACGCGGTGACCGAACCTTAAGGAAGATGCTTATCCATGGTGCACGAACCGTATTGAATTGGTTTGGATCCAAGACGGACAAACTTAGTCTCTGGCTCAAAGCACTAAGCAGCCGCGCTCATCCCTGCAAAGTCATTGTCGCCTTGGCCAACAAGTTGGCGCGGGTAGCCAGGGCGGTATTGGCAACCGACAAAGCCTATCAGGCGTTGTGAAAAATAGGTTGGTCAACGAAATATTGAAAATATTGCAGGAGCTTTCACCAACACGGTAAAACAGCGGTGATGAAACAATAACGGTTTATCCCCGCCAGAGCCTGAGTGAGGACAGCGGTCTTTAAGACTTTGTGACTGCAGAGGCGTTGGGGTTTCTTTAATCTCATCAGGGCTCGGTGTGTCAAATACACCTTACTGAAGCCGGATATATGTCAAAGACCGTTTTCTCTCTTCTGCGTAGCCGTTGGGTAAGAGGTGATAATTATGTGTTATTAATTCTTGACTTGGTTGGGGTGTCCATATATGTCCTTGATATCTACCGAATATACTTTTTTCCATGCTTTTTTCTTGCCCTGTTTTATTTCTGATTAATTCGGTAACCACTCCCAACAAGTTCCACTACCTGACCATGCACTGCAGCACTCGATAGACTGTTTATGGCAAATTTCCAACACTCCCTTTTATTTCGCCCATAAATAGCCTCAAGTAAATCAAAATATAAATAATCACAAATCAAGTCAGATACTAACTTTGGACACTCCTCTACAGCTTCCTTTAATAAAGGATAACCTAACTCTTTAACTTCAGGTATGTCGGATTCTTGTTCGATATTATCATCATCCTGCTCACACTCTCCTATGAATTCATTAAACTTATTGGAGAAATTTTCTAAAAAATAACCCATCGGGATATTTACAGAGAATTTTTGAACAGGCAACCCAGGATCACAACCAAACCCTTGATCATTGTAAATAATACTACCATTCGGAAACTCTAATCCATCAACATAAGAAATCATTACGCTTCTCCCGGTGGGATCAAAGTTATTGTACCACCTGGCTTGACAGTAATTGATCCTGAAGGAATAAAGGGTTGACCCGCCTTTGAATCTGGAGAAATACGAATACCTGAGCGTTGGAAAAACTCTTCTGGTGACTTTATGGGATCTTCAATTGTTGGAGTAACATTTCCCGGTGTGATTCTGGTACTTTCAAGCCTAAGAAGATCAGGGGATTTTGCAAATTGCTTATTCAAAGTATCTATTACCTTACCAGCTTGATTTGCCGTCAAGTTTCCAAAGCCTACATCTATATCACTACCACTAACGTAGCCACCTGGATTAAAATCACCACGAATACGGCTACCCCCAAATACGATAGGACTTTCCGCATTTGCTTTAGCGAAACCTTTTTCAAGTATAATTCTAGCTTGTGCTTCTGTTAAACCAGGCACATGCTTAGATAAAAATTTACTTTGCTCACCAATTCCTGTAGTAGATAATGTTGTTTTCTTTGGATAGACGCTAAATACCGATTGCTCCGTATATACCTTATTTTGAGTATGTACCTCACTCTGCCCTGCAGTTCTACCCTCATAAATCTTAGCATTTTCAGAAACCGGTGAATCGCCGTCGTTCACGCGCCCTAAGTCGTTGTTATTTATTGTATTATTGTTTTTGAAAGCAACATCATTACTTATATCGAACTTTTGAACGGCTTTTTTTCCGAAAATACTAGCACCTGCTACTAAAGTAGCTTCAGCTATGAGCGGAGTCCATTCTTGGACACCCCAATCTGCAACTTTATTCCATGCTTCACCAAACTCTTTCTTGAAGATAGCTCGGGCTTCAGGTTCATTCATCACAAGCTCAAGCACAATACCATTTTGCCGCAACTGATTGAATTGCTCTTTCTCTGTGGCTGGTTTCTGCATAGAAGACCGATATTGCCCATCGTTATTTATCCTCATTGGACTACCAGCCAATGTGTGAAGTGTATTTACAATATCTCTATAGATGGTTTCACCAACCCCATTCACTTCAACCCGGTTCTCATGCTTGACGGCTAGTTTCTTAATGACTGAGGCATACTGTTGCACCAGTTCTTTGTAGTCAGAAGCGAGCGATTCTTCATGATTCCGGTATGCTTGCGTCACTCCCTGGGAGGGCTCCTTTGTAGAACCATCTCCCTTTTCTTTCTGGGAGTAGTCAACCGCCGTATTCCCCTGCTCCTCATGCACCTGACGCATCAACCCTCTGCCATCACTCCCAGCATGATCGTAAACCACAGACAGGGCATGTTGCCCATCCGGGGTAGCCGCCAGCTGACTGACACCCTCTCGACCAGCTGATGCGACAAACTCATTGGCGAGTTTGCTCTTCTGATTTTGATTTCGTTGTTCAAATTGACGCTTGACCAGCACTTCCGGCTGGTGGCTTTGACTGGCCTGTTGGTAGAGCGCCTGCCCCTCTGTCTGATCTGCGCCGTCCATACCACCATTTACTGCCGTATATGACTGGGTAGGGGCGCTGCTTGTGAATAGATTAGGTGTGGTCACGGGTCCCTCCGCTACTTTCGGTTTATACCCGACCTTATCCCACTGAACTCATAGCTGGCTACTAGGGATTACCCATACATCAACTTAGAATCTGAAAATTTTTGAGTGAACTTGCAGGATAACCGCTTATTGTTCTCATGGAGCATGAGAACGAGATGTCATCCTTTCAATTCCACCCCGTAGTCAATCGCTGGTTTCAGTGTCTTTTATTTCAAGAGCAAATACAGCGGCATATACTAATATCGGGTGCTTCTCTCTCGGGTCTACTTCTATATTAAAACGGTGACTGACTGTCCCGAATTTTATCCATTTACAATATATGTCCTTGAATTATTAACCTAGTAAGCCTCTTTTTTTCTGGTGAATTATTTAGCAGATCATTGTTATTGAATCCACTCAAATGCTTCTCCGTACGATTTAGTATCATAGATTGTTGAAGAGCCAACGCCATCAATATCATGCATAAATGGTATTACCTCCTCTGATCTTTCACTAGAAACTGTTGATAGCATATATACTTTACCCTGGTCTTCTGTTGGTACAATGTATAGGTGACCCGAAGTACCAGGCACATTAAGGTCTTGACCAGATACATAACCTTCCTCAAGTAAAATCCATCTCCCATCAGGCGACCAAGAAGGTGAAGTGATTTTTGGCTCACCCTCGGGAACATCTGCAAGTAATCTAATGTTAGAACCATCAATATTCATTATATACGCTTTTGCAATAACCGAAGTAAAAGCTGTTGAATCACTTGCAACAGTAAACGCTACTTGCATTTCGTCATTGCTAATATCAAAATCACTTAACCATCCGCCGTTACTAATACTTTCTGGTAGTGTCATTGTAAAATCACCATCAGTAGAATAAGGTTTAGTTATTACAAATCTATTCCCATCTAGATACATAATCCTTCCGTCACGAAACCATCTCAACTTTCTGCTATCCATTCTTCTATCGCTGATTAATTCACCAGCTATTGTATATATTTCAAACCACTCTCGATTGGTTGAACCAGGGTTAAAATCTCTAAAAAGAGCTATATATTGATAGTTATTTGACATTTGCAATTCATAGACATCATGCAACAAATCGAATCCTCTTATATAATTACCGTTGAAATCTTGCATATAAATGCATGACAAATCTCTAGATAGGGCATCTTCATTTTCTTTCTTACAGTTTATTGCATTAACTAAAAAATAAGTATGGTTATTTTGAATTGCCCTTTTTCTGAAGCTAACAAGACCTCCAGGATATCTATCATCTTGACTCGACCAATCTGTATTAGGTATCAAATGCGCATCACCAGATGATGCGTCAAGTAAATAAGCATAACTTCCAGTACCTTGAGAAAAGAGAGAACCGGTTAGCTTTTTATTAGAAGAATTATTATCAGACTTTGAATTACTATCTCCTCCACTGCCACCACCACATGAAGTTATAACTACTATAACCGCACAGATTAAAAGTAATATTAACTTATCTGACATTACACCCACCATATAGTTAAATAGCAAAATACCAGAGGCCAAGATGGCCTCTGGTATACAATGCAAAGACTGCTAACTTACTACTGCTTACGAGCAATTGATGTAAGACCTTCACCCAATGACTTCAGTGAAGTCGCAATTATATTAGCTACCATATTGAACATGTTCATGTTTGCTTGATATTGAGACTGTGCCTCAATAAATTCATTTCTTTGTTTCTCTTTGGCTTCATCAGATTGTGCATTATCTCCACCTGACACAGCTCCAGAACGATTCTCTTCCATGGTTTTCATATTATCCAAGCTGCATTGAGAAATTTCTGTTGCACTTTAGCTAATGCACAAAAAAGTGCAACTAACCAATCCCCTTTACTAAAAAGTGACTATCCATGATATCTTTTTGAAAGGTCTTTTTAAACGATGAGTGTCCCGAAATATATCTAGTGTCCCGAAATATATCTGACCATAGAACCATCGTTTTCAAGTAATTGTATGCAAACTTTTGACCTGTCAATCACTCCAATCGCAGTGTTATAGTCTCTATGTTTATGATTTGATACTTCTTAACCAAGCATAAGGATTTAGATGTTACTTGAAGGTTTAACGATTTACCGTTCATATTATTTCATTTGGTGAATGTACTGCTTATATCTGGGTGGATATCCTATTGTGGTATCCACCATATAGCCCTCCCGTTAAATTCATATCTTAGATTTTTACTTTCGTTCTTGTAATTTGTCTTTAAACGAACCACACCACCCTCACCGTCATCATTGATCTCAATATCTCTACTATCAGATGGTATGATATATAAATCACCCTGAACACCTGTATCTATTGATGTTGCTTGTGGTGAGTAACCTTCTGTTAACATTATGTACTTACCATCAGGTGACCATGCTATTGATCCAAATAACTGAAAAACCGAATCCTCATCAGGTACATGTGCCAATCTATGAAGATCAGATCCATCAATATTCATAACCCAAGGAGTAGCGACCTTGTATGAAAAACGATTATCTTCCTCTACAAGTTTAAAAGCCACTTTGGTGCCATCGGGACTAACTCTAAATGGCCCACCTAAATCCAAATTATTAAACTCAGGATAATCAACAAGTGATAATATCCTATCACCTTGAGTGGAATATGGAGAAGTCAAGTAAATTCCTCTTTTATATCCATACACTATCTGACCGTTAATAGACCAATCAAATCCAATCCCATAGTGATCGGGCATAGAAGTAGAGCTTACTATTTCAAAATCTCTATTAACTATATGAAACTCAGTATTCGCATAAGCGCCATTAGATTCTTTGTTATAAATGTATGCAAAATAATTTCTATCTCGTGATAGTTTAGCGTCACTTAATCCATAGGTTATTTCGCCTCTATAGCTTGTAACATCACCAGTACTTAAATTGTGTGACATAAAACAATCCAAGGATCGTCCATTGCAATCATCAACAGTAACTACATACTCTTCGCCATCAATACTTGGAAACCCCAAGAAATCGGATTCCACATCAAAATCATAATCTGTCGCGTCAGTACACTTAAGTTCGGAGTCATCGTAAAATGTAGAACACCATCTATCCCAAGCAACACCAGGTGCTCGTTTACTTCTTCCACTAGGGATATCTATAACCCAACCATCAATAACAAAGAGACGACCAGCAAAACCACCATTTACATTACCATTGTCATCAGGTGGCGGTACACCTTCATCATCGCTACCAGAACCACCACCGCCACATGAAGCAAGCGATAGCATAATTAAAACACTGATTAAAGTTGTTTCTAAATAGTACATATATTTCATGGCTAATATTCAATTACAAAAGAACTATTCAAAACAAAATATCAGACACGTATTATGCCTGGTATTTTTCTAACAAAGGTAAATCTAAACTATTGCTTTCTAAGTCAAATGCGATTGAGAACAGTTTATGGAGCACGTGGAACACGTGACTCGAGACTTACGGGACCCACCAGATTCCAGAAGACGTCGTCATCGTCGTTCTGCAGTACAACGCTGGTGTTGCCGACATCGCGAGAAACCTCAACGGCGTTGTAGCGCACCGTTTCGTACTGCGGCGCCTCTGTGGGATCATCGTCAGGGAACAGCAGCGCTAGCTTCAGGACACCAGGGGAAGCTTGTATCCACATCAAGGGAAACAGCTCTGCACCACGCATCGGTGAGAATGTTTTGAGCCATCCAGTACCATCGGCCGCAATGGTTAGCGTGTCCAGCATCACACCATCGAAGGTTCCATTGCTCGTGGTCCACGTTCCAACGGGAGGGCCACTTACAGCCCAGTCGAGATCGTGCGACATAAATTAATCTCCTGGTCCAACGTAGATCGGGTCACCATCGACAATTAGCTCGTACGCTTCTTCCGCAATCGATTCTCCAGCAAAATAGCCGACGGTACCAGCTCCGAGCGTACCGAGACCATACCCTAGCCATCCCCACGGCCCCGTCGCAAGAGATGGTGAGGCCCATGACGCGAATGCACCGCCAAACGCAGTGGCACCGGCCCATCCACCTACGACTTTGGTCGTCTCACGAACGCGGTCATCGGCTTGGTAAATGCGATAGCCATCGGTGATAGCGCCTACGACGATTAGTACACGCCCCCCAACACGGGACACGCTTTGGACTCGACCAGCCCAGCGTTCACGCGTAGCAAGCTTTTCAGCCGCTTCTACAAGAGCCGGCTCTACGGGTTCACCCGTGCGCTGTATGATATCAATGAGGGCGTTGGCTCCACCACGAATGCGAACTGCATCGGATTTTTTCGTAAGCATAAATGTACCATCGCCGCCACGACTGAACCGACTGTTCTTGAGTTTTACTCGACCTACACCACTCTCGGAATGGATGACCAGTTCACCCACGCGCGTCCACATCTGCCGTTCCGCGATTCGATCTGTATTAAAGCGGATCGTGTTTCGCGCTTTGCTGTTGAGCAGTGCATCCTGCGTCAGGTTATTGCGTGTTCGGTACTGTTGCTCGGCGACCTGGCGAGCCGGTTCAAGCTCAGATTTGAAAATCCGAGTCAACTCGGTTTCATTAAACTGAACCACACCTTGCGGTGCTTCGATCTCGACCGGAATCATCACTGAAATCTCTCCACCACGACCAACATATGGAGAACCCTCGGTTACGAACCACTGCGTACCTGCGAATCCTACTTCGGGTTTGAACGGTGGTTGTCCATTGGCCATTGTCTCGAGTATTTGAACGGCAGTTTTTGCAGCCGTTCCGTGACTGCCCTCCACTACGTTGGCGAGTGGTGGAAAGCCAAGACCAGCAGCCGCACCGGCAGGTGGATTAGTGTTGATACTATTTGTAACCAGTTTATTCTCGAAATATTTCTGCGATGTGACCTCTGTATTTTGAGCTGAGCTCAAATCCTCTCGAACTCCAGATATCATGTCCCCGTATTGCGATTTATTTGTGCAAGGCCCAATCTCCACACCTACATCACTCACACTCAGGGGATCATCAGATTGTCTACCTGAGCTGTCGCTCTGTGTGCCTGTATAGTCAACCGCCGTACTCCCCTGCTCCTCATGCACCTGACGCATCAAGCCTCTGCCATCACTCCCAGCATGATCGTAAACCATAGCCAGAGCATGTTGGCCATTCGGGGTTGCCGCCAGCTGACTGACACCCTCTCGACCTGCTGATGCGACAAACTCATTGGCGAGTTTGCTCTCCTGATTTTGATTTCGTTGTTCAAATTGACGCTTGACCAGCACGTCCGGCTGGTTGCTTTGACTGGCCTGCTGGAAGAGGGACTGCCCCTCTGTCTGATCTGCGCCGTCCATACCACCATTTACAGCCGTATATGACTGGGCAGGGGCGCTGCTTGTGAATAGATTAGGTGTGGTCACGGGTCCCTCCGCTACTTTCGGTTTATACCCGACCTTATCCCACTGAACTCATAGTTGGCTACTAGGGATTACCCATACATCAACTTAGAATCTGAAAATATACTGTATGTGTTTGCAGGACAACTGCTTTTTATTCTCATGGAGCGGAAAACAACTGTTTTCAAACGGTGACTATTCTTGATATCTATTTATCGTGGTTATCTATCTGGTATCAGTAAACGAAGAAACCGATATTTACGCAGTTTGATGGTCCATGGAGCAAAAGCCGAGTGACTATTTTAGACAGTCAAGTGCGGATCTTCATCAGGGCCAGGAAGAATATTGAATCTTCCATTAAATAGGCCGGATATATGTCAGCACAACAACCGCGATCAAGTAAACCAACAACTATGAAAAATAGTGTAACTAAGGGCTGCGTTGAGTAGCCCAACGGGTGAGTTTGGCTTGACAACTACCGGACGTCCATATACGTCCTTGATATTTGTTACAAAACTTTTAAAAGGGTATTTTTACGTGTCACATATCTTTATCTGATATTTATTGTGTCCTGCTATCACTATGGTATCCATACTAAGTTACCATTTGAAGTAAAATCATAATTTAGTTCATTTGAATGAAAATAGCTCTTTATATGGACGATACCATTTTCACCGTTGTCGTTTATTGCAATATTTTGACTTGCTGAAGGTATAGCATACAATCCACCGAGCACACCCATATCAATAAAATCTGCACCAGTCACATATCCAACCATGTTCATGATATATGCGCCATCAGGAGACCAAGTTGGATAATTTATTATAGGATACTCATTACCAGGCACATAAGCTAACTGATGCAAATCTGTCCCATCACTATTCATAACCCATGTTGTTCCGTGAATTGAACGGTAAGACGCCTCTGAGACTAGTGTAAATGCAATTTTATCGCCATCTGGACTTGCAGCAATATAATCTGGTCTACCCTCATCCTCAGAAAAAGTATAAATTGCTGTTCCATCAGTATCATAAGGCGCGGTTACATATATTGTTTGATCATGAATATATACCAGTTGACCATTATCATTTAGCCAGTCAAATGAGCGCGCTAGATATCCTGGTAGCATTGAACGATTAATAAACTGAAAATTTCTGTCAAATATCACCAGTTCATCATTTCGGCCTTGATATCTTCCATCATTATAGAAAAAAGCAATGTACTGCTTATCACGCGACATTCTGGTTTTGCGAGAAATATTTTCTAACATTTTACCTGAACCAATAATATTCCCTGTACTATCATGAATTTCAATGCAATCATCAAAAAGTGACGGATACTCTTTATCATTTGTTCTTAAACAGTTGCTTATTGTAACGACAAATTCGCTTCCATCTATACTTGGTAGCGCAGCATATTGAGCCATAGGGTGATATTCATTATCTTCATTCTCAGACCAATCCACTCCAGGTACAATTGAGTATTTACCAGTCGCAAGGTTAAGGATCAATCCATCATTATCGCCGCCCATGAATAAACGACCTGAAATAGTATCTCCGTTGATATTGCTATCACCCTGTTCTACTTCGCCAGTATCAATTGCGGATGTGTCAGCACTTCCGCCACCACCACACCCAAACTGGAACATGACAAATATGTTTAACAGAATCAGTAACGGCGAATACTCAGTTTTCATACTAACAATCTCCACACATACCATTGTCTTCTTTAAACACAAAAAGCCAGGCACAACAATTTAGGTGCCTGGCTTTAGGGAAAGCTTCCTATGTACTAAGAATATTATTGCTTTCTAGCAATTGATGATAGGCCATCGCCAATTGACTTAATTGCTGTTGCAGTAGCTTCAGATGCCATACCAAAAAGCTTGGACTCTGCTTGGAATTCACCCTGTGCATCCAAAAATGCCTGTCTGGTTTCTTCGTCCTCACCAGTATTCTTTTGCATTCTATCTGAAGCATCAAGCATTTTATTCAGGTGCTCACCTTGAATCGTTGACATCGCTTTAGCGAGCATGACCAACCAGTTACCCTTGCTACCTCCACCTTCACCAGAACTACAAGTCTTATCTTTCTTTGCCTCTTCTTCAACATTATCCATGACCATATCAGTCATCATCTTGCTGAAGTCAGAACGAGTATCATCTGCACCACCAGCCGCAGCCCCACCATTAGATTCACAACCACCATCCTCAGCACCACCAATCTGCTCACGTACAACATCTTCAATCGCCTGACGAACCATGTCTTGAAGGTCACCACCAGACTC